>BMJD01000052.1:0-5987 GCA_014642895.1 Lentibacillus populi | reverse complement strand
AAAAAAGGCACTCATCAAGCTTATGAGTGACCAAACTCGTTCGGATTTCAAGAGAAAAGGCACTCATCAAGCTTATGAGTGACCAAACTCGTTCGAATTTCAAGAAAAAAGGCACTCATCAAGCTTATGAGTGACCAAACTCGTTCGAATTTCAAGAAAAAAGGCACTCATCAAGCTTATGAGTGACCAAGATCGTTCGAATTTCAAGAAAAAAGGCACTCATTAAGCTTATGAGTGATCAAACTCGTCCGGATTACAAAAAAACCATACCATTAAAAAATGATACAGTTCTTATATCAAAATAACATATTCTTACTTCTTCTCTGTTATTCCCAATACACGGTTAACCCGTTTGCGCAGCATTTTCATGCCACCACCGCCAGCTTGAAAGTGTCTTAACTTCCCTTCCTCATCAAACACATAGTAGGCAGGTACGTATTTATTATCGAATGCATCGGTTAGCTTATGTTCATTGTCCACAAATATTGGTTGTGTTATGTCATGCTCGTCGGCAATTTCCTTAATTTGCCCAAGATCCAAATCTTTTTCCGAGCGCGGCATATGAACCGCAATGACATTCAGATCATCCTTATACTCATCTCTAAATTCATTTACATTTGGCATTGCTTCCTTGCAAAGCCCGCAGCTTACTGACCAAAAATGAATTAAAGTAGGTCTGTTGCCAATCAGATCACTTTTTTGGATCGGTTTACTATTAAACCATTCCGTTGCACCCTTGAGTTCTGGCATTTGGTCTCTTAATTTCATTTTGCTTCCTCCTCCGTTCACTTACTCAACTTCCTAAGTAAAAAGAAGCCAACCCAAAGAAAGACATATCTTATTTAAAGGGGCGGCTCCCATTTACTATTTATATGTTAAAAAATCCTATATGCGCGTTCAAAAGCCTACCAAATTAGAATAAGGTAACGAAGATTAGCCGCTTATCAATTGGTGACTTTTTGAACATCCTCTTATAGCGTTTCTTGGCCTGGTTTCCAGTTAGCCGGGCATAAACCGCCAGTTTGCAGCGCTTGTAAAACACGCAATGTTTCATCAACATCACGGCCAATGTTGTTATGGAAAACCGTTTGATATTGCAATTCGCCTTCTGGATTAATGATGAATAATCCGCGTAATGCAACACCTTCCTCTTCGATCAGCACACCATAGTCTTTCGAAACAGCATGATTATGGTCTGCTGCTAACGGATATTGCAGTTCGCCTAACCCATTATCTTCACGGGATGTATTGATCCATGCTTTATGTGTATGAATCGTATCGGTTGATACACCAATTACCTCTGCATCAAGGTCCTCAAACTCATCATAACGATCAGACATTGCGGTAATTTCTGTCGGACATACGAATGTAAAGTCCATTGGATAGAAGAAAAGAACTGTCCATTTATCTTCTTTCATAATTTCTTCCAAGTTCACTTTTCCGAATTCTTTATTTGGCATTACTGCTTCCATTTCAAAGCGTGGTGCTTGTTTTCCTACCATTCTTTCTGCCATATGTAATCCCTCCATTATGTTAGTTAGTTGATCCTCATTCACATTATAGATAATCAATTATTTCAAGTCAATATCACCTAATAATTGATCTAAAATAGACAATTATTTGTCATACAATCGACACAACATGTTACCATTCTATCCAATTGTTATCCAATCTAACCCTAACAATCCGCACATTTTCTACACATGAAGGACGATCCTTTACTATTTTTCACAACTATTACCATAACATTGCAAATGAATAATGTCCACTAATTGAGAATTAAATCGAGAAGAGCAATCCATGCTTGTCTATATTAAAGCAGGCTAAAACAAAAGTACTTTTGGAACATCGTCTTTAGAAGCATTTGACTAAGCAAATTTACAAGCACCATTTCCACAGCAAATTGTTATTGAGAAAAAGGCGTAAATGATGAACACCCAACTCGGGGGAACCTTGAGCTGGGTGTTATCTTTATGCCTCATAATTTAATTTTTGCTCGACCAGCTGACATATATCCTCTGCATTATATCCACGGGCATCGATAACCGGTCCTGCGATACTGGTAGTCGACATTCCCATCATATTTTCATCCTGCCCGGTAATCACACAGCAGTCACAGTAGGCAACATCGTCATTTGTTTTTAAGTCTACTACCTCGTGTCCCTTTTCCATTAGTGCTTCTTTAACATCCGTCAATGACTGTTCAACACCAATACGCGCCATAGCTACTTTCCTCCTCTACATGGAAAAAATATTCTCTCGTAGTTTTTCCCAAAAGAAGAAAGCTATGCAAAACAGATGTCAGAGGTCAGAAGTCGGAAGTAAGAGCAGTATGTTATGAAAGGTGACGAATAGTTCTGGTTACTGCTTGTACTCCTGTTTCTAATGCCGCCTCGTCCGGTTTTAGCTGGGCACTGTGCAGACCATGCGGGGAATCGACACCAAGCCAAAACATAAAACCAGGAATTTCTTTCAGCATATAACCAAAGTCTTCCCCAGTCATGGCGGGGCTCGCTTCCTTATATGTTATGCTGCTGTCTCGCAGTGCATCCTGGAAAAGGTTTACATATTTTTCCTGATTATAAACCTGATAGTAATTCGATCCGTAATCAATTGCAATTGAACAATCATGACTGATCTCGAATCCTTTTGCCATCATTGCAATTTTTTGTTTAATAACAGCGATGGTTGCTGCATGCAATGTCCGAATCGTTCCTTCCAGCCGTGCTGTTTCGGCAATCGCGTTTTGGACAACCCCACTTTCCATTTTACCGATTGTGACAACAGCACTTTCCAGCGGATCAATTCCACGAGCAACGATTTGCTGAAGCTGAATTACAAAGTTACTGGCGGCAACCGTCATATCCTTTGTCAAATGAGGGTAGGCTGCATGACCGCCAACCCCTTTAAAATCAAGAAATAATTCACTCGTATTCGCGAATAATAGACCCGGCCTGCTTGAAACTGTACCTACCGGAAGTTCGGGGGCAATGTGCAAAGCAAAAAGACAATTCGGTTTCCACTCCAAAAACTCAGAAGATCGGAGTAATGGCAGTGCGCCACCAGGCCCCTCCTCTGCAGGTTGAAAAATAAATAATACATGGTCATCAATCGGATTTTCAATAAGCTGCTTCAGCGCTCCTAAGGCAATTGTCATGTGAAAGTCATGGCCGCATGCATGCATTTTTCCCTGATGTACGGAGGCAAAACTAAAGCCTGTTTCCTCTGCAATAGGCAGGCCATCAATATCTGCGCGGAATCCAATCGTTTTTTCCGGTTTTTTCCCGGTCACCCGTACCAATATACCTGTCCGCCATGTTTTTATTTCAACACTGTCTGTTTGCATTTCCTTTATTTTGTCCAATAAAAATGCCCCGGTTTTCACCTCTTGAAAACCTAACTCAGGAATTTGATGTAATGTCCGTCTAATCTCTTTTAAAGCAGCTAAATTCATCTTGAATCCCCACTTTAATTTTCTAATTTACGAAGTTCTTGTTTGATTTCTGTTTTCGATTTTGTATTTTCATCTATTTCTTTTAAAACTTTCGCGGGTGTTCCAGCCACAAGTGTATTTGGTGCGACATCCTTCGTTACGACCGCACCAGCCGCAATAATCGCACCTCTTCCAACGGTTACACCTTCCAGCACAACGACATTCGCACCAATAACTACATCGTCCTCAATAACTACAGGTTTTGCTGATGGTGGCTCAATAACTCCAGCTAATACAGTACCCGCACCAATGTGACAGTTTTTACCAACTGTTGCACGTCCTCCCAATACAGCATTCATATCAATCATCGTGCCTTCCCCAACAACAGAACCAATATTGATCATGGAACCCATCATAATTACGGCACCATCCCCAATAGTCACTTGATCACGAATAACTGCACCAGGCTCAATTCTTGCATTTATCCCTTTTAAATCAAGCAGCGGAATGGCGGAATTACGGCGATCATTTTCTACAACAAAATCAGTAATAGAATCTTCATTGCTGATTAAAAACGGTTGAATTTCGCTCCATTCACCGAATAGAACACCACTTTGTTTTTCAGCAAATGCCTGAATGGATTCTGGATAATCTAATGTATCAAGTTCTAGTCCCTTTATGTACACTTTTACTGGTGTAGACTTTTTACTGTTCGAAATAAAATTAATAATCTCGTTCGCATCCATCATTTTCATTCGTTTAATTCCTCCTAATCATGTCCGTATAGCTGTCGCTTTTGAACATCCGTAATATGATATTGCATTTACTTTAGCAGACACAGCAACAATCCGCAACAATCAACTATTCCTCTTCCGCCTTCTTCGGCATAAAAAAGATGATTAATAGACTCAAGATAGCCAGAATTAGTAAACCGGTATAAACAAGATGGAGACCTGTCGTTAACCCCTCCTGTAACACTTTTCTTATTCCGGCAGACAACGAGGCGTTACGATTGGGATCAAGCAAGTTATTTGCTGTATCAACAGAAATTTTGCCAGATAAACCTTTCTGCTCAATGTATGCCTTTATTTGCCCATTTAGCAAACCGCCCAATAATGCGGCGCCCAGCGCACTGCCAAGCGATCGCATAAACATATTGGCTGCCGTTGCGATTCCGCGCATTTTCCAGCCAACTGCACTTTGAATCCCGACAATGAAGGAAGTATTGGTTAGCCCCATGCCGATACCAATAAAAAATGAGCCCATTCCAGCCCAAAAAGGACCCAGCTCTGGAGTTAATAGAAAGAAGAAAACACCTCCAATAATTAGAGAAGTCCCACCGATTAATGATGTGTTTCGATACCCGATGATCAATAAAAGTTTTCCTGCTATTGTGGAAGCGATTGGCCAGCCAATTGACATCGTTGTTAAGGTAAATCCCGCTACAGTTGCTGATTGACCCATTACCCCTTGAACAAAGGCTGGTAAATAACTGGATACTCCAATCATAATCATTCCGGTTGTTAGTGATGTTACATTAGCGGTAGTTATAATACGGTATTTCCAAATAGTAAACGGCATCATCGGATCGGCTGCCTGCCGCTCCTGATAGAAAAATAGGAAAAAGCCGAATGCTGAAACACAAATTAACCCGTACATCAGCATGGAATTCCACGCTATACTAATACCGCCTTCAACTAATATAAACATGAAAGAACTGACGGCCAGCACAATCCAAAACGATCCGGCATAATCAATGGACCGTTTTTGTTTTTCAATATCTTCATGTAAAAAGAAGATGATGCCCAGCATGGACAGGAGCCCAAGCGGAATGTTCATCCAAAACACATACCGCCAGCTTAATATATCAACAAAAAAGCCGCCTAAGAGCGGACCAGTTACAGCAGAAATTCCCCAGACGCTTGATAAGTAACCTTGTATTTTGGCACGTTCCTGTCTGTTGTAGATGTCCCCGACAATCGTTGTTGCAATCGGCATCAACGCACCAGCACCAAAGCCCTGAATGAATCTGGCAATAATCAGCATGATCATCGAACTACTAAAACCGGAAAGACTTGACCCAATTAAAAAAAGAGTAACTCCCGTAATAAATATTGGTTTCCTTCCAAATATATCAGCTAGTTTACCAAAGATTAATACCGTTGCAGCATTTGTCAGTAAATATGCCGAAAACACCCAGCTGTAGAGTGAAAAACCACCAAGGTCGGCAACAATACTCGGCATGGCAGTCGCGACAATTGTTGCTTCAATTGCCGCCAGAAACATACCAAGCATGACTGATGCCAATATAAGCGGCCGTTTCAGTTTTTTTGTTTTCTCATTGCGATGTTCCATACGTTACCCCCATGACACAGGACGGCTGTTTAACCTAACCTTTGACAATATGGAATCTGACTTAAGGAAAGATCCTTATTTTTTCGTAAGATAAGAAACCACCATGGCTCCGCATTCGCGCAGCCACCATCTATGATGAAAAAGAATTTCTAATCTAAATGGGAGGATTATCTCATTGATTTATGGCAATACAGTTAAT
>BMJD01000051.1 GCA_014642895.1 Lentibacillus populi | reverse complement strand
GTGCCACCTTTGATTGGACTTTGACTTTTTGGCAAAAATTACGGGAATAGTACTTACTGAACATTTTGACTATATTTATGCAATGCTAGTGTGTTAAAGTATGTCTTGAAGTTGAGGCTGATCACTTTGTGGATCATTTTTTGAAGCGTGTTTGCCTGCGTGTTAAAGGAAATGAATAAGTAGCTTGAATAATCAATCTTATGATACAGGTGTTATAAATCTTTGTTCGACTAATATCCGGGTCTAGGTAAATTGTTGAACTGAGTCCACTATAATCACCTATTTTTAAGAGGATCAACACCTATATATATTGCTGGAAGGAGATTATACAAATGCAACCGAAGATTACAGTTATTGGAAGTATTAATATGGACTTAGTAACGGAAGCTAACAGGAGACCGGAAGCAGGTGAAACGGTTCTTGGTAAACAGTTCTCTACAATTCCTGGGGGAAAGGGAGCCAATCAAGCTGTGGCGGCTGCTCGTATCGGCGGAAAGGTGACAATGATTGGTTGTGTGGGAGAAGATCCGTTTGGTAAAGAACTTTTAGATCATTTAGAAGCAGAAGGTATTATAATCGATAACATGGAATCTGTACCGGGCGTAAAAACCGGTATTGCAGCAATCACTTTAGCGGAAGAAGATAATAGTATCGTTGTGGTACCTGGTGCAAATAATCTAGTAACGGAAAGAATGATTTTACAAAATGAAGAGGTAATTGCTAATAGTGATGCTGTATTGCTGCAACTGGAAATTCCCTTATCAACGGTTGTGAACGCAGCGGCGATCGCTTATCAACATGGGGTAAGAGTTATTTTAAACCCTGCCCCTTTCCAAAAACTGCCTGATAAACTAATCGATTTTGCCGATGTGATAACCCCAAATGAACATGAATATGAAGAACTGATAAAAGATTATTCAGGAGATCTAAATAAACTTAAAGAGAAATTAGTCATTACAAAAGGCGGCGAAGGTATAGTCTATTATGAGAAAGGTACAGAGATCCATGTTCCTGGTCATCAAGTTGAAGTAGTAGATACGACTGGAGCGGGGGATTCATTTAATGGTGGATTGGCTGTTCAATTGGCTAAGGGTGCATCATTTGCAGATTCATGTCACTACGCAAGCGCAGTAGGTGCATTATCTGTAACGAAGTTTGGTGCACAATCTGGTATGCCCACAGATAAAGAAGTTAATGGCCTGCTGAAAAATGGAAATAAGGAGAAAATAGAGCCCCTTGATTGATAAGGGGGCTTTTGTCGAGGGATGCTATTGTTCAGAGAGTGAAGAAGCTATTGGTTACGTTTTGGAGCGGAGGTTTCCCTTTTTTACACTTAATATCTCAACTTCAAAAGAAAAGTTTTTATTTCTTCATCGCCCATTAATAAATCGTAATATTTTTTATTAATTTTAGCTAATGCGATATCGTGATACAAGAATTCAGTAAATACCTTCACAAATGGCTTGGACATCGTCTTGATCGCTTGCCATGAGTCATCTTCAACACCTGCAAACATTACTTCTTTATCGTCGATGATAATTAATTTAAATCTCTCTAACGCTTTATGCTCCTGTGTAGGGACCAGAGTAAGTATATTTGATAAGGCAGTTGTCAGGTCACCAACAACAAGCCCTTCAACAATTATCCCACTTTGTTCCTTCTCTTCTAAAAACGGTATGTATTCCACAAATTCATCTTTCCAAGCAGAAATACGAATTGATTCTTTTGCTTTTTTAAGAAGTTGAATACTTTGCGCTCGAATAGACGAGTCAACCTTTAAACTCCAAACACGATCATCAGTAAATGATTTTTTATACGTTTTTTCCTTTAATTGATTTATGTTATCTTTAAATTCAGCAGATAGTTTTTCGATGGCAAGTGGCAGAGGCAACGCTGAATAAAGCTTTTTCTTTTCTGATATCGACTCCATTACCATCCCCTTTTTAACCATGCGTGATATGACTTCGTATACTTTTGCTTTAGGAACACCTGAATAGTTAACAATATTAGTTGCATCCATTGGTTCTTCACTGGACACTAGTACTTCATAAAGTTTGCTTTCGTATTGCGAAAAACCGAATTTTTGTAGCATGTTTCCTCCTAATTATTAAGCATTTGTTATGAAAAGCTATCCATTATAAAAAATCCAAAAGGAAAATCTATTTTATTAATAATAATAAACTAAAACTGCAATAAATTCCAATAAACTTTACCCCTTATTTAGTGAGTTAAACTAGGGAATTTCCTTTCTACCCTTGAATTATGATGGGATGCCAGTGTACGGACGTGATTGGAAAATTCTATGGCAGAAAGGGTCAATCACACGAACAATCAGCCCAAGAAAAGTCGTTCAGCTGGCCTTCTCATTCGGCGACTTTTTGAACACGAAGTTATAGGAGGATTTATAACGCATTAACGTATAATACCCCTACCTCTAGGCGTGAGTAAATCAAAAACGTAAAGCATTTTATACCCAAAATTAAACAACTATTTTAAACCCGTCCCAAATACGGGGTTAGGTTGTTTGAGGTTTTAAATTTATCTTACATTGCAAGGTAAATATTTAATGAAAACACCTTTCCTCAAAACCTCCATAAATCCATTCTGAGGGTTTTTATTTTATATCATGTATAATACCATTATTTATGTGTTATAACCCCTTTAAAACGGCTCATATATGCCTTATATAATGTGTTCTTTGTGGATTAATACAGTGATTTTAGAAGTGGATTATGTTATAATTATAAATGTAAAAAAGCATGATTTGTAGAACCTGGTGTTTCCTTTTTTGTACTTTCTGTTAATATCTCATGCTCTAATACTTACTCAATAATTGCTTAAATACTCAAAACAAGGAGGCAGATAGGTGAGCAATAATATGAATGATCGTTTTGCTAATGAGAAAATTCCAAAACTGATTTTTTCGCTTGCTACTCCAGCAATCGTAGCACAGCTAATAAATGCACTGTACAACGTGGTCGATCGAATGTTTATTGGAAGAATACCCGAGACGGGCACACTTGCCTTGACTGGTATCGGGATAGTGTTCCCTATTATGATGGTGATTCAATCATTTTCAGCTCTAATCGGCTTTGGGGGTGCACCTCTAGCTTCTATTAAAATGGGAGAAAGAAAACATAAAGAAGCTGAAAAGCTATTGGGAAGTTGTTTTTTAATGTTACTGATTGTCTCATCCGTATTGACCATAACTTTTCTAATCTTCAAATCGCAGTTATTAGTCCTGTTTGGGGCAAGCCCTGATACATTGCCATTTGCTGATGATTATATGGGCATATACCTAATTGGTTCGGTCACTGTACTTATATCACTAGGCTTGAATCAATTTATCGCCGCACAAGGATTTGCTAAAACTGCTATGATAACAATATGTATAGGCGCAGCAGTTAACATTATTCTTGATCCGATTTTTATTTTCGGAATGAATATGGGAGTAAAGGGTGCGGCGTTATCCACTGTAATTTCCCAAACAATCTCTGCTGTATGGGTTTTATGGTTTCTTACCTCAAAAAAAGCACATTTGCGACTGCGATTTGAATACATACGCATCGATTTTAAAATAGCAGGCGGTGTACTAGCTTTAGGGCTTTCACCGTTCATTATGCAATCAACCGAAAGTCTTATTCAAATTGTATTCAATACCTCTATTGGTAAATATGGCGGAGACCTTTACGTTGCTGCAATGGGAATCATGAGTGTCCTCATGCAACTATTTACATTGTTGTTGAATAGTTTTGCACAGGGGGCACAACCAATTATCGGCTATAATTACGGATCAGGTGACCATGATCGAGTGAAGTCCACTATAAAGTATTGCAGCCTTTTTTGTGGAATGTTTGGATTGACTATATGGAGCGTATTTACTTTTCTACCACAGCTTCCGATTATGGTTTTCACTAATGATCCCGAATTAATCAGGCTTACTACGAAGCTTATGAAAATATTCTTTTTAGGTACTTCTATTTATGGGGTACAGTTAGCATTTCAGCAAGTATTTATCGCTTTAGGGCAAGCACAAGTTTCCATTTTTATCGCTGTACTTCGAAAAATTATTTTGCTTATTCCATTGGTATACCTGCTTCCGATGGTTATTTCTCCGAAAACAAATGCCGTGATTATCGCGGAGCCGATTGCAGATTTCTGTGCCGTGATAACTTGCTGTGTTTTATTTGGACTCAAAGTAAAACAGCTTCTCAAAGGAGCCAAAAAATCGATAGCGGAGTCACCTTAGCCTTTATGTAGTAACAAAAGAAAAGAGTCCAGTTTCTTTATTTGAATATAGAGAAGTTGGACTTTTTAAATTGAAATTTACTTAACGTTGTAAATCCGCATTTTCCTAAAGCTACCCCAATCAGCAATAAATTTTTCTGGATTCCCGGAATAAGATAGTCATATCCTTTTCTCTACTATACTATGGAAAGCATAAACAGGTTGATAATAGCCTTTGGAGTCTAAGTAGTAGTCTCTATTTTATGGATATGCAGGGTTTCTATCAATTTATTCTGAGAATAATATTTAAATTCCCCTTCTAAAACAGTCATGGGCTTATCAGCAAATTGACAAACGACTTAATCAATTGTCAAAGGATATTTTTAAAAGACATATACAAACAGAGGGGATGTCATAGTCGAAGTTGTAGAAACCAATGCTGTATGCTCTACCATTACATTGTTGCCTGATTATAGGACAGACTTCGGCAAGCTTGTCGAAGGGAAATAGTATATTTAAATAGTTTGTGATGACCATTATAAAAATTAAAGTGAAGCGACCACTTCACTTTAATTTTCATGAAAAACAAGCTTTCTTTTCTCCTTCACCAGATTCACCCTTGAAAACATAACGGCATAAAAAATTGTGAATAGAATGTAGGTTGTCCCGACAAGAAAGCTTAGCATTCTTGGTTCAAAGATTTCCAACAGATAACCGGCAACTCCCATTGATATGCCAAGCATTGTATTGGTCATCATTTGGGTAATTCCGAAAAATGATCCTTGCCGCGGTTTGGGTACAATCTTCATGATCAGCGTGCTTAAGCAAATATTACTGATTCCACCGGCAAATGTAATAAACACAACGATAATGAGCGCCAATGAAAAGACAGGGGCGATACTTAAGAGAAGGTGTCCACAGCCCTCAAGTGCAATGAATACAATGATAAGTGCAACTAGCTTCCGTTTCAGTAGATTGGATAAAAAGGAACTAATGATAAATCCCAGCCCAAGAGAGGCATAGATAAACCCAACGCCAAGGTCACCCATGTGGAAAATGTCCAGTGCATATACACTTATCAGAACATTATCAATCCCGTTTGCTATAGGCATCGTAATCTCGATAATGATAAAGATTAGAAGTACAGAAGATCCCTTGATAACCCCCCATATAGAACTGGATTGTGCAGGATTTAAGCTCTCTGTTTTATTCTTAACAGCTGCCGGGATGGTCATGTTAACAATAAATAAAGCTGATAAAAGATAGGATAGACCATCTAAAAGAAAAGCCAGGTTTAAACCAAAAATATAGGAAATAACCCCGCCACTGCAGGAACCAACAACAAGAACAACGCCGACCATAATTTGTTCCAGTGCATTTATATAGAGCAACCGATCTTGTTTTACTAACGCAGGGATGGCAGACATCCTTGTTGGTGAATAAATTGCTTCTCCAGCGGCAAGGAAAAATGCACTTGTGTATACGATCCATAAATCATCTGCACCCTGAACGAGGATTGGCGATATCGCAAAAGGAATTCGGATAATGTCCATCACGATCAGTATCTTCTTTTTGGAAAAATGATCGGCCAAAAACCCGCCGATGGGAGCTAGCAATAAAAATGGGGCCATCCTTATTGCGAAGAGAAGCCCAATTGCCCCTCCCGAACCGGTAACCTGATAAAGTAACGTCAGAACAGCTACCTGACTGAAGCGGTTGCCAATCCCATTCATAAAGCCTGACCAAAACAGTTTTTGATAATTTTTTTCCTGCTTCCATACGGTCCAATTCTTCATTATTATCACCCTATTTTAATTTCATCTAATTTCATATATATCTAATTAGATTTGTAAAAAAATTAGCTGACTAAATCAGCCATATTTCTTCAGGGTTTAATTCGTACTGGCCATTTTGTCTATTCATAAACTGGCACATGATAAATTCCCTGCGAATGGTTGCATAATCATCATGAAATTGCTTAATGTGCTCATTTATTTCCTTTTCACTGTATGTTTTGCCTTTTTCCAGGCCTTGTACCAGGTGTTCCAAAATGATTAGTTTTTTCTTGCGCTGGGCGGGAATCGTTTTTAACTTCCCATTATCGTCAAAGAAGTTTTTGACGACATTATACTTTTCTTTATCATCAACCTGAAAAGGCTCCATTTCTTTTTCTCCCCCAATCTTAAGAATTGCCTGCGCTAAAAATGCTAATTTCTTTTCATTCAAATGAAAGTAGATCGTATTTTTGTCGCGCCTTTGATAAATGACATCAATTTCCCGAAGCTTGGTAATATGGTATGAAATCGTTGGTGGCGTTAAACCGAGTTTACCAGCAATGGCCTGCCCATGGAGTGGTCCATCTTTTAACAAGGCAATAATTTGAATGCGCGTTTTGTCGCCAATGGTTTTATGAAAATTTACAATTCGATCAAGCTGCATTTAGGAAACCTCCAGTTGATTTATCTAATTAGATTATAATCTAATTAGATAAATATAACAATAGTTTATGTGGAATTTCTGAAAATAAGTGATTAGAATAAGTGGTGATGGATTCCGGGAAAGCTTCCGGATTAAAGGATAATCCTAATGGTCGCGGCTCAAAGACCCAAATTCAGCACATCTTGTTCCCCGCTCACTTCGGTAATGAACTGCAGAACATCAATGGAAAAAGGATAACACATCAACGTAAAAGTGCAAATCATCGATTGAGAACTGTCAAACATCACGTAAAAATGCAAGTTATGGAATTGTTCCGTGAAAATCACTATCTTACTAAAAAAGGTGATATAATCAAGAAAATGGAATACTTTTTGCCTTATGGTGACTTGTGTTGCAAGTTGAAAAGGGAAGCTGGTGAAATTCCAGCGCGGTCCCGCCACTGTAATGAGGAGAATCCTTTGATTACCACTGTTTCAGATGAGAAACGGGAAGGGAAGAGATTTGTCGATTCTAAGCCAGGAGACCTGCCATGGGGAAGAGCATTCAATCCTACGGGAAATAGGAGGGTGTTGCGCTTTCTGATTTTATGTATCTTTATTTTTTGTGCGCATTTTTAACATCTTTCTATTGGAAGGTGTTTTTCATTTTTAAAGGAGGATATAAATGTGGAAAAAGTAGCTATACAGGATTCTAAAACTATTCAAACCCGTTTAGTACTTCCGCCAGATACCAATCACTTGGATACGATGTTTGGTGGAAAAGTACTGGCTTATATCGATGAAATTGCTGCATTAACAGCGATGAAACATGCCAAAAGTGCTGTGGTTACGGCGTCTATTGATTCCGTTGATTTTCTTTCTGCGGCCAAGGTTGGGGATTCCTTGATGTTAGAAGCATTTGTTACCTATACTGGGACAAGCTCGATGGAGGTTTATGTAAAAGTTACAGCACATGATTTAATTAAAAATGAGGAAAGACTTACAACTGAATCTTTTCTTACCATGGTTGCTGTTGACCAGGAAGGAAAGCCAATTGCGGTTCCGAAAGTTTATCCTGAAACAGAGGAAGAAAAAAGATTATACCGTACAGCGCCATCAAGAAAGGAGAATAGAGAAAAACGGGCAAAGATACGCTGATTCGAAATAACTGAATCAGCGGAAGGATTCTCTATTCCGCTCAATAATTTGCTTGAGCAATTTACAGAATTTATTTTCGTCCCCTGCTGTAAATGCTTTGGGTCCTTTCGTTCGTTTTCCGCCTTTTCTGGCCATAGCACTTTCATAACGTGTTTGCAGGAGTTGATCAATGTTGTCGTTCGTATAGGCAAATCCCTTATGGTGCAGAACAATACATCCTTTAGCTAACCCTAGCGAGGCGAGGCCGTAATCCTGTGTGATAATGATGTCGTTTTTCTGTGCCAATTTCATGATCCGGTAATCAGCAGCGTCAGCGCCAGTGTCGACATAGATCGTTTCGACCCCTTGCGCTTCTTGAGTATTCGAAAAGTGGGCAAAGCTTTTTACGAGAACGACAGGGATATTCTCAGCTTTTGCGATGGAAATGGTTGCTTCTTTTACTGGGCAGGCATCGGCATCGATATAAACTTTCATTAAGTTCTCTCCTGTATGGTTTGTTATTGATAATGATAGCAGAAATTGCGTCGAAGCTCTAGGCATTAAGTACTTGGTGTTTTGCTTAATTCTTTGAATAACGGCTTATTTTTGACTTTTATTTTTATGTTTTTCTTTTAATTTGATCTGGGCTATCCAGTCATCGATTTGTTTCTTTGTCCAGCCGGCTTTTTTTCCAATCATAACAACGGGATCAGGTAATTTATTCCGGCTTTTGTAGACAGATAACTCTCGTGTACTGTATTCTATCCCCTCTTCTTTGGCAAAATCAGAAATTTCCTTTAGACCATAGTATTGCTCTGGTTTTTTAGCTACCATAAAATCACACCTCTATTACAATTTTTATCTTTTTAGTTGCTTCTTCTTTTTGTTTTATAAATAATGGTTAAGGTTGTACAGCTGATGAGGATTGAAGCAATTGAAATGATGAAAGTAGCCGTTTGCATCAGATAACCTCCTTGACAATTTTATTATATTGAGGGTATGATATGAATATAATAGTGGTGAGGAGAGGGGTTTCCCCCTGACCTCAATGGTTGTTATTAGAATCCTTTTCCGGTTGGGACGGCGAAGGATTCTTTTCTTTTCGGCTATATAGGTTACGGTACGTTGTTACAATTTCAGTAACAAGCCCAACGACTGACGCAGCCAGGCCTATTATGGCCGTTAGAAGTAAAATCATCTCCACTATTTTTCACCCCCCTTCATAAAGGGGTAGGGCACTTATCATACCCTCTATATAAACATAACCAATTACGTTGACTAAATCAACAATGAATTGTTAGAAAAAAATTAACGATATTTTAAATAAGCGTGCAGTCTGTTCGTACCAAACTGCACGCTTATTTAGTTGTTTGTTATTTTACTACTTAGGTTTATTCTCTTTATCAAGCCATGCTGCCCCCCTTTGCTGGGCGCTGGAGCCGGACGTGGCTGTCGCAGAAAGTGACATTAACGCAGCCTAAATTTTTATACTTTGCTATAACTTTAAAAAGTTACGTTATTGATTAAAATTTGTTCTCCAGGAACCAGAAGTAATTGCACTGCTAAAATGGTTAAGAAGTGGTACTATGATAGATAATTATAGTACAGTATCAATTAGAGGACTCTTCGGGTTTAATTAGGGGGAAATATAAAGTGAACTTTCATATTGGCCCAAGGATGATGAAAACTGGCTTGGCTGTTACGTTGGCGATAGTGATAACAGAGGTATTGAATTTTGAGTTTGGCTTGGTCGCTGTTATAACAGCAGTAGTTGCAATGCAGCCCTCGATCATGCGCTCTGTTACGTATATTAAAGAGACGGCTCTTTCCACACTTATCGGGATCATATTTGCGCTTGCTGGAGCATACACCCTTGGTTTACACCCTGCCGCTATCGGGGTAACCGTTATCCTTGCGATTGCGGTCAACATCAAATTGGGTTGGGTGAAAACAGTTAACATAACGATTATAACAATCTCGATCATCATGCTTTCCGGGGATGAAGGTATTCACTTAACGAATCTGATCGAGCGGTTGTCATTGATTTTTATCGGTATTTCGTCTGCTTTTTTGATTAACGCGTTTATTTTTCCCCCAAATCATCCGAAACTTCTTTACGATATGATCAAAAAGTCATTGGATAAAACGAGCTTTTTACTTCAGGTTATTCCCAATAAGACAATGAAAGTAAGGGAGTTGAAAAAAAGGAAAGATGAATTGGAAAAGGATATCAAGGAAATAAACAATTATCTCGACATTATCATCGACGAAAAAAGCAGGATGTTTATTCGAAACAGATACCATTTCATGCGTGATATTGTCATTTTTAAACAGATGCTTAACGTGGTCGAGCTGGAATCGGAGCTAATTGAAAATCTGAAATTGAAAATAGACAACATCGAAGAAATATCACCGAACCAGTCATTCCTTGTCAAAAAACTTGTTGCGAAGATTGTTGAGTATCATGAGAACATCATTCTAACTTACGAAGATAAGGTGATTGTTCAAAAAGAGCTGCAAAAAGAAAGTTTTACCGCTATGAATTTGACGATCAATGATTTGATCAACGAGTTGCAGCAATCAGAAATCGAAAAGTGGATTGAAATTTTCCCTGTTGCAAGTAGTATTGTAAAGCTAATGGTAGAGCTTGAAAAATTAGATAAATTCATAAGAAAGCAGGAGAAGATGTTTTAGGCAGGATGCTTGCGGTCAAATAAGAAGCGAGAGCTAATCATTACAAGAACATGACTGGCTCTCACTAAAATAGTTGTTTAAAAAATGCACGTTATTGATTAAAATGATTCAATAACGTAATTTTTTTATAGTGGGGGGATCATTATGCGGTTAGCTAGACCGGCTTTAAAGTGGAAAGAGGAACACGAAAACTATGTGAGGGAATGGGGACCAGCAAGATTGGTGCCAAGCAGCTTTGATTTGGCGGGTCATGAGACTTATGAAGAATATTTAAAAGCGTTAGCAATAAGGGAAGGTGGGACTGATCGATGGCTGCCAAGCACGAATTATTTTTTAATCGATGACAACGAGCGGATTGTGGCAATGGTTGACATTCGTCATGATCTTAATGAATTTTTGCGAAATGTTGGCGGCCATATCGGATATAGTACTCGGCCATCCGAACGAAAAAAAGGTTATGCGACATTGATTCTGGCAGAGGCGTTGAAAAAATGCAAGGAATTAGGAATTGATCGTGTACTGGTAACGTGTGATGAGGATAATATCGGTTCCGCAAAGGTCGTTATAAGAAATGGCGGAATCGAGGATGAAAGTTTTGCTGATACCGATGGAACGGTAAAGCGCCGGTTTTGGATCGATAATAAAAGCTAGATAGATGAGAATAGGTGGTATAAATGGAGAATACAGTTGTATTAATGGATAAAATGCAAGAAACAGATTGGCAACAAGTTCGTGACATTTATATAGAAGGCATAGACACTGGAAATGCAACGTTTGAAAAGGAGGCTCCCACGTGGGAAGAGTGGGATAAGGGTCATATCTCGGCCGGCAGATTGGTTGTACGGGAAGGAAGAAATGTGATTGGCTGGGCCGCTTTAAGTCCAGTTTCCAGTAGATGCGCTTATGCTGGGGTTGCAGAAGTAAGCATTTATTTAAGTCAAAACAGCTGTGGGAAAGGGATAGGGAGCAAATTGTTAAAAGCATTAATAGAAGAAAGTGAAGCGAACGGTATCTGGACATTGCAATCAGGGATTTTTCCGGAAAATACGAATAGCATTCGGTTACATACGAAATTTGGATTTAAAGTAGTTGGACAAAGAGAGCGGATTGGAAAGCTAAATGGGATTTGGCGGGATGTTTCTATTCTAGAGAGAAGGAGCCGGGTTGTCGGTATTGAGTAATGAAAATCGGGAAGCCAACCATGTTTCAGGCTTCCCGATTTTCATTACTTGTTATTCCAATACCATGTTGCAGCAGCTTCAACTTCTCCATTGGTTAATTGATGCCCTTTATTTCCCCAATAAATAGTGGCATTTGCGTTTGCCTGCTCCAGTAATTTATACAGTTCTTTTGATTCATCCGACGAGCAAATCGGATCATTCATGCCAGCTGCAATAAATATATTTCTTCCAGTAAGATCCGGTAAATCGATTCCTCGTCTCGGAACCATTGGGTGATGAAGGATGGCGCCTTGTAATGCGTCCTGATAATGGAACAGTAAACTGGCTGCAATGTTAGCCCCGTTTGAATAGCCAATTGCAATGATATTGTTACGGTCAAAATGATGTTCTTCTGCAGCTTGATCTAGAAATGCAGATAATTCCTTTGTACGGAAGATTAGGTCCTCTTCATCAAATACACCTTCAGCAAGTCTCTTGAAAAACCTGGGCATGCCATTTTCCAAGACATTACCACGTACACTAAGAATACTTGCTTCTTTATCTATCTCACTGGCAAGCGGGATCAGATCCTGTTCCGTTCCCCCAGTTCCGTGAAGTAAAAGGAATGTTGGGCTGGATGGGTTGGTTCCTTTTTGAAATAAATGTATCATTTTTTTCCCCTTTCACCTAGTCCCTTCAGTCGAACTCCCGAACTTCAATTGGAATTAAGCTATTTTCTAGTTTTTGTCGGTGCACTTCATATTGAGGTGGCAGTTTCAAATTTTCTCCGAGTGATTCCGTTGACTCATCAATTGCAAAACCAGGAGAGTCAGTGGCAATTTCAAATAAAATTTCGCCATGCTCTCTAAAGTAAACGGAATGGAAGTAGTTTCTATCCTTTACTGGTGTAACTCCATACCCGTGTTTTTGCAGATATTGTTGCCAATCTGACTGATCGGCATCATCTTCAGCGCGCCAGGCAATATGATGAACGGTGCCTACTCCCATTGTGCCGCGACCAATTGATGTTGTTTTGATATCGATAATATTTCCGATGTCACTGTATGCGGCCAAGCGGATAATATCGCCTTCTTCACCAACTTTTCTTAAGCCCATTCCTTCTTCCAGTAATTGAACGGTTTTAACAGGCTCGGCAGACAGTAATGTTGCACCGCCAAATCCTTTAATTGCAACGTTCGGTGTTACCTCGCCAAACGTCCAGCTATTTTGTTCTCCTGCTTTGCGTTCTACAATCTCCAATTGCAGCCCATGTGGATCAGCGAAACTTATATACGTTTCACCAAAGCGTTCGTCCTTCGTGAAATCGATGTTGAATTTGGTAAGGCGCTTTTCCCAAAACGGCATGGCGCCAATCGGAACAGCGTAAGAGGTTACGCCTACTTGTCCATCACCGATTTTTCCTTGGCGTCCCCTGGCCCATGGGAAAAAGGTAATAATGGTACCTGGCTTTCCGGTTTCATCACCAAAATATAGATGATAGGTTCCGGGGTCATCAAAGTTTACGGTTTTTTTAACCAGTCGTAAGCCTAAAACGGCTGTGTAAAAATCAACGTTTTCCTGCGGGTGGCCAACTATCGCTGATATATGATGGATCCCTGCTGTTTTTTTCATGGATGATTCTCCTTTCTAGTCACGCTCGGCCTTCAAACCAACTTTTTTCAATACATCAATAACAGTTTGTTTTTCTTCAGGGCTTACGTCTTTAAACACTTCCTCAATAACCGCTTGGTGCTTGGGAAAAATCCGGTTCATCAATTGCTTTCCTTGATCAGTTATCTGTACGTGAACTACCCTACGATCACTTTTGCTAGGGGATCGTTTCAATAATCCTTTCTTTTGCAGCTTATCGATAACATATGTGATGGAGCCGCTGTTTATCAAAACAGCATCGCAAATTTGCTGTACCGTCAAATTCCCTTTATGGTACAATGCTTCTAAAATGGTAAACTCCGTTGTGCTAACACCATATCTTTTGATGTCTTGCTTTATTCGATCCTCAACCGATTTTGCCGATTTCATTAATACAACAAAAGTCTTTAGCGACAAGTTTTCACCCATTTCATCACTTCCACATATTTATTTTAAATTCATGTATTTTGAATTAAGAGTAATTATAGTGGATTTATGAAAAGCTGTCAACGTAAAGATTGCATCAAGGATTCCTGAATGTCTGTGTGGCAGAGTGGAGATATCATGCCAATCAAGAAAGGTGATCATATGCGAGTATGTGATATTGATCATTCTAAAACGGATGTTGTTAAAAAGCTTTCAAGTCAGAAGGCGTTTTTGTCAGCTGATCCAAGTGTACAATTACAGGAATTTCTAAATGATGATCATTCCCAGGGTACATTAAATAAGCTCTTTCATCTTTTGAAAAAGTATGACTTGGCAACAAAAAATAGCAACCACCACTCTGAATTATATTTTAAAGGAAGCTATCCTAGTTGAAGCGTTTACTATATCGCATTTTGCTGATCTGTTCCTTCTTGATTATAATCGCTAAGGTTTCCTTGGTACACTAACTGCAATCCAGGTGATTCTTGGAAATCATGTGGCGTCACAAGTGAAAGTGGCTTTGTGAAATCATAGATACCGCATTCCTGTAATACAGTTGCAACAAATTGCGAACAAAAGAAGGCGTTTTTTCTTTTTATTGGTTTCTTGACTATAATTGCAAGTAATCCTAAGAAATTGTAACGATAAAGGTGTTTCTCTTTCTCTATCTGGTGGATATAGTGCTTCATTTTTTGCATTTGCAATTCCGTAACACTATACGAAAATATAGTGCATGTAGCATTGTTATATAGCCTGTCTTGAATATTTTCTTGAACAAACCCGCCGGCAAAGGGATTTTTCACATTTTTTCTTCCAAAGCTGTAAACTTCTAATAAATCAGGGTCAAATGAAATGGATGCATGATTGTACGGTTTTTTTGTATATAACTTTATAGCTCTTGTAAATAAGGTTCCTGTATCTGTTAAAAGAATGTATACCTTATTTTCTTTCATATTAATCACCTCAAGCAATAAAACATTTTTCGAACACAAATTTATCAATAAAAATATAAGAAAAAGTTACGGAAAAGTTTTTTGAACAAGCAAATTATGCTTTACTATTTATATTAATGAGATATTGCGCATGAAATAAGCGCCCTAAGCAATATTTAATAATAGGTCCCCAGACGTATTGTTAATTTCAATACATGCTGAACCCCACCTTTACACAAGATAAATATTATTTTTCAATGCAAAGAGTGAAATAAGGGCGGTTTGATTTTAGCCAGCTTACTAGAGAGGTAGAAATGAGTGGTCCTTTATTACAAATGACCTGCAAAAGCTGGAAAAGGCAGGTATTGTGAAGAGTGAACTCGAACTATCTGATGACGGAAAAGCGATGAAGTATTATGAGCTCGTATCATGTGATTTTCAAATCAATCAGGATACGATTACCGAATCTGTAAAAACGTTGACTATAAAAGAGAAAGAGAGGAAATAAAAATGATGAATGAGGTTAATGAAGATACAGTTTTTGGTTTAGCAGGAATTGCCGCTAACACGAATAAAACCGACTTTCCTGAATACCACCTTATTTCGGATGCGACTAAAATTGAACATAAATTGAGAACAAAAAAATTAATTTACCACAACGTCCACTAGAGTAAACATACTTTATTTCATTTCCCCGATAATCCAAAATTTGGGGGCAATATGTAATTTAAAGTAGAAAAAATGCAGAGCCTGTTCCCAAAAGGGCAGACTCTACATGGAATAACTATACCTCTTCTCCTCTTTCTTTATCTTTATCTTTTTCTAATAAAACTAACAGTCCCGGCAACAACACCCCTCTAATGAGGAACGTATCCAGTAAAATTCCCACTGCTACAATAAATCCAAAAACGAACAGTAATTCAACTGGTTGTGTCATTAGGACAGCAAATGTAGAGGCAAGAATAATTCCGGCCGAGGAAATAACGCCACCTGTATTGGCAACTGCTACTTCAACAGCCTGCTTGACAGTTCGTTTTTTTCGCTCCTCGATGAACCTGGAAATGAGTATAATATTGTAATCTACGCCGAGTGCAACGAGGAAGACAAACGAATATAGCGGCACCCGATTGCTTATCGTATCAATGTCAAAGAATAAATCCATTAAAAACGTGCCCAGACCTAATGCCGCAACGAAAGATACTAAAATGGTTCCCATCATGTAGATTGGCATTTTGAACGATCGTGTTAAAAGAATTAACAGCAAAAAAATTAATATTGTTTCAAGTGAGACAATAACGATTAGATCCCGGTTATTAACCGAACGGTCATCTACGGATGCTGCAGTTTCGCCGGCAAAGTAAAGATCGCCATTCAACTTACTCTGATCAATAAGTTTTGCTGCATTACCTCGTATTCCTTCCAAGGCGTCCATTGTTTCGACTGCATATGGATTTGTCGCAAACGTCATTCTGTATGAGACGACTTTCTCATCATCTGTTACTCCGTTTACCTGAACATTATTAACTAATGGCTGTTCAGATAGTGTATGTGCCAGTTCCCGTTGTTCTTCCTGTGGTACTGCATCTTTTGCTTCGAATAAAACGGTGGTTGGCGCCAAGTCACCAGGTTCAAAACTTTTCTCTAAAATGTCATACCCCTCTCTAGAAGGCATGTCATCAGGGAAGGATTTCATCGTGTCAAATTCATAATCGATTGTTAACACATTACTTGCTGAGACAAGCAAGATAATACCGACTAACACAACAGAAACAATTGGTTTACGGGATACAAAACGACCTACCTTACTCCATAATGAGTTTGTTTTCACATGGCGATCGCCAACATGCGGAATTCTGGGCCAAAATGATTTTCTGCCGAATAAGGTGAACAAAGCAGGTACTAGTGTTATAGACGCCAGGATAACAACGATCATTGCGGTAGCAAAAATCGGTGCAAAGTTCCGGTAATCGCCAAACTGTGCAAAAAACAATACAAGCATGGCAGCCAATACCGTTCCACCAGAGAAAAATACCGGTACACCAGACCCACGCATTGCCTGTTTCATCGCATCAAATTTACTATTATGTTCCTTCAGTTCTTCCCTGAAACGCGCCAGAACAAACAACGAATAGTCTGTAATGGATGCGAACAAAAGAATGGACATGATCGATAAAGATTGATTATCCAGCGTTAATCCGGCTTTTCCCATTAAACCTAGTACTTGATTTGTTATTTCATAAACAAAAGCTGCAGCGAATAGGGGGATTAATGCCAGTAATGGTGAACGGTAAATGACAATAAGCAATATAAGAATGATTGCAACCGTTGACAGAATAAGGACAATATCAGCCCGTGAAAACAGTTCAAGTGTGTCTGCCGAAATCCCGGCTGGCCCAGTAATATATAGCGTAAAATCAGTAGCCTCCTTGGCCAGTGTATAAACTTTTTCCAGGGAATGTTGGATTTCCTTGGAATCTAAAGATGAATCAAACGTTAACGGAATTAATGCTGTAGCGTGATCCTCTGAGAAAAAGCTTTCTGCAGCTTCAGGCGGTAATTTTTCTAAGGGAATAACACGTTTTAAACCACTAATGTTTTCTTGTTCAACATTGTTTAAAAATTTCGCGAGTTTACCTTGTTCTACCTTGCCATCTTCTGATTGAAATACTAGTAAGGCGGGAATTCCATCATTATCTGCAAAATAGTTGTCTTTCTTTTTTTGCGCAATAACGGATTGTGTATCATCCGGTAAAGAATCAATGCCGGAAACTTGAAAGTCTCTAGCTCCTGGTGCGAGCCCCGCCAGTAATACGGTCATCATGAGCCATATGGCAAGGGTAATCCACATTCCCTTTTTTGTTGCTACACGGTCTGTAATATAATGAATGGCTGACTTCATTCATTTTCTAACTCCCTTCAGGCTTAAAAGTGACACATACGTCACTTTATTGAAAATAAAAATGACACATCTGTCACCATTATTATCATGATATTTTCTGGATGTGTCAATAATTTTCTTTTAACATTCCGTGACTAAGCAGTTCTTTTACAGATTGCACCCATTCTTCTTGTGTAAGTGAAAGCTGGTTTGGAATTTCAATGGAATGAAAGATAAAGCTTAAAATTAGTTCATCAGGGATATGTGACTTTAATACATTCTCTTCTCTGCCACGCCCAATAAAGGATTCCAGATGACGGTATATTTCCCAATGAAGCTCTCCCAATTGTTCCTTTTTTGCCTTGACTTTTTCATTCTCGGTTCCCAATATCCGGTTAGCAGTTATAAGAATGTGGCGGATTTTGCTGTGGGTGAACATAATCGTCAAGAGATATTCAAACTGGGCATCAAAGTTACCATTGTGATCAAGTTGTTTTAAATCTGTAAGAAATTGGTTCATTTCAAATAGTGTATAGTCCGTAATTAATTCAACTTTATTCTCGTAGTATTTATAAATAGTGCCCCTCGATACTTGCAGGCGATCCGCTAGTATACTGAATGTGAACCCCTCGTATCCGTGGCTAAGCAGGATATCCTTTGTCGTTTGAAATAGCTCATCTTTCGAGAATTTCCGTTCACGTGCCATATCTTTCACCTCAGTATTATTATAGTGTAATCCAAATGGTTTTGCAGGGAAATACTATCCGAAAGTACAGTCTATCCTTTTTCTTTTTGCTAAATCCATGTAATAATAAGAAAAGCGCAAGCGCCCGTTTAGCAACGTACAAACTGCGCCCGCGCAACGCGGGTGGTTCGGTGTTGCTGCCGGGAGCAGCGGTTTTAACCGAACAAACAACCGCAATGAGATAAAGGAAACATGCCCCTTCATAGGGGTAGACGTGAGTTGGACGCAAAGTCCGCTTTTAGTCGGCCCTCCTTTGTCAAGCGAACCGATGTAGACTTATCGTAGTGAAGGAGTGTGAAGTTTGCTTGGCTTTAGCGCTGGAGCTGGACATGGCCAACTCTGACGTAAGCAGAATAGAGCCTATATTTTTATACTTTCATTACTTTTGAAAAAAACGGATTGTTGGGATGAGATTATGGTGCAAACAGTTGATTTATTTGTAAAACAGAAACAGGCAGCAAGGTATAAAAAAGGTTATCCATTAGTACATCGAGAAGACGTATTGAATGCAGACGTACACCAAAATGAGGGAAGTATCTTCCATTTAAGAGACAAGCGACATCAATTTCTTGCAAAGGGCTACATTGGAATTCAGAACAAAGGAATTGGTTGGGTACTGTCAGACAAGCAAAATGAAAAGATTGATTTTGGATTTTTTAAACAGAAAATCGAGCAGGCCTGTAGAAAAAGGGAAAAGCTTTATAACGATCCAAATACAACCGCCTTTCGTGTTTTTAATGGAGAAGGGGACGGGATTGGCGGACTAACGATTGATTATTTTTCCGGTTACTATTTAATCAATTGGTATAGTGAAGGGATTTATTCATTTAAAGAGCGCGTTATTCTCGCCTTGGATGCGTTAGGAGAATACAAAGCGATATATCAAAAAAAGCGATTTGACACAAATGGGAAATATATCGATGATGATGATTTTGTCAAGGGCGAGCGCAGTGAATTCCCAATCATTATCAAAGAAAACGGAATGAATTATGCTGTTTACTTGAATGACGGGGCGATGGTTGGTATTTTTCTGGATCAGCGTGAAGTAAGAAGAGTCATTCGGGATAAATATGCAAAAGGAAAAAATGTATTGAACACATTTTCCTATACTGGTGCATTTTCGATAGCCGCCGCTGTTGGCGGGGCGTTAAAAACGACAAGTGTGGACTTGGCAAAACGCAGCAAGGGTAAAACCATCGAACAATTCAGTGTAAATGGTATTGATTTTGAACAGCAGGATATTATTGTAATGGATGTCTTTGATTACTTCAACTATGCAAGGAGGAAAGATTTAAAGTTTGATTTAGTGATCCTGGATCCGCCAAGTTTTGCACGCTCAAAAAAGCATACTTTTCGAGCGGCAAAGGATTATCCAGCATTAATAAAAGATACCGTTGCTATTACGGAAAAAAACGGCATTATTGTAGCTTCAACGAATAATGCAACGTTCGGGATGAAGCGGTTTAGACAATTTGTTGATAAAGCATTTAAGGAAATGAACACAAGGTACGACATTTTGGAAGCATACACCTTGCCAGAGGATTTTAAAATAAGCCCACATTATCCAGAGGGCAATTACTTAAAGGTTTTAATTATCCAGGTTACCGGATAGAGGTATTATGAAATTGGTTATCTACTAATTTCATCATGGTTCAGCTATTTCCCATGAAACTTCAGCGAATTTCGGGAAACCCCAGCACTTTTTGCTGAAACTTCAGCGATTTATCCATTCACACTGTTTTCAATGCAGTTTTGTCCATAATGTGAAAAGGGCTGCGGAAAATACCGCAGCCGTTATGGCTATAAGATAAACTATTTGAAAATGAAATCCTTGGGTGTAAAGGGGAAGCAGATGTTCACATTTTCTTTAGATTATTTCCTGTTCAACCCTTAGTCCGTTATGGTCGATATCTAATGGTTCAATCTGGTAATGGGGCAGAAATGTTTTCATTTGTTTAGAAATGGTACCGCCTTTCCCTTTAGGTACAAAGGAAATCATTGTAGGCCCAGCACCGCTTATTACTGTTCCATAAGCCCCAAATTGTTTTGCTTCCTGCTTAAGGTCGTGATAATGGGGGATGAGATCTGCGCGATAAGGCTCATGGAATAGATCGTGCTCCATCATTTTGCCTGCTAATTCATAGTCCCCTTTTAGCAGGGAAGCAATCATAAGATTACTAATGCCGCTTGCAATTGTTGCGTCTTTTCGTGAAAAATAGGCTGGGAGTGCTTTCCTCGACTTTTCTGTTTTCAGTTCTACAGCCGGAATGTATACTACGATATCAATATCCAAGTCCGGTACTTGACAATAGTCGATCACGTTATCCGTTTCAACAGAAATCACCAATCCACCAACTAATGAAGCAGCCACATTATCAGGGTGCCCCTCAATTTCGGTCGCGAGTTGCAACTTGTCCAATGATGATAAGGATAACGTACACAACTGATTGGCGAGTTCAATTCCAGCAATAACTGCGGAGGCACTGCTACCAAGTCCACGAGCTAACGGAATCTCACTGTCGATGCTTACCTTGCATGCTGGCAGTGATTTTTGGTGCCAGTTTGCTGTTTGCTTTGCAATCTGATAGATAAAATGGTCTTCATAATCAGTAAAGGAAGGAAGTAAATGGGAATGTTGTGCAAATTCCCATTTTTCCTGCCTAGTGACTTGTAATGTTAAATAACGATTTAATGCCATGCCAACGGAATCGAATCCTGGACCAATATTTGCCGAGCTTGCTGGAACGGAGAGACTAAACATATTCATCGTATGACCACATCTTCAATATAAGCCGTTACTGCATCTTCATCATTAGGCAGTGAAACAGGATCAACCTGTAACTGATCAATTGCTGTTTGCGGATCCTTTAACCCATTTCCGGTAAGGACAGCCACAACCTTGCTTCCCTGTTCGATCAATCCATTTTCACATTGCTGGATAACCCCTGCAATGGAAGCACAGGATCCTGGTTCGGCAAATATACCTTCTTTTCGTGCTACCAATTTAAAGGCGTTAAGGATTTCCGCATCGGTAACAGAACCAATTTTTCCATTTGACTCCTCTCTTGCGTTAACAGCGAGTTTCCAGCTGGCGGGATTGCCAATGCGAATAGCTGTGGCAACTGTTTCCGGTTGTTCAATTATTTTGTTTTTTACTATTGCAGATGCGCCCTCTGCCTCGAAACCAAACATTTTCGGGAGACCAGTTTGTTTCGCTTCATGAAATTCTTTAAAACCCTTCCAGTATGCACTAATGTTACCGGCGTTGCCAACTGGAATAGCAAGGATATCAGGAGCTGCGCCCAATTGTTCACAAACCTCAAATGCAGCCGTTTTTTGTCCTTCCAATCGGTACGGATTAATCGAATTGACAAGCGTAACAGGTGCATTTTCACTGACACGTTTAACCATTTTTAATGCTTCGTCAAAATTACCGTCTATTTCCACAATCTCTGCACCATACATCATCGCCTGGGCAAGTTTTCCGAGGGCAACCTTTCCTTTAGGAATTACAATGATTGCCCGCATGCCTGCTTTTGCCGCGTATGCTGCAGCTGAAGCGGATGTATTGCCAGTAGAAGCGCAAATAACGGATGTACTGCCTTCTTCGGCAGCTTTAGCGACAGCCATTACCATACCTCGATCTTTAAACGAACCGGTCGGATTGGCACCTTCTACCTTTCCGTACAGTTCTATACCCAATTGTTTGGAAAGGTGGGGAAAGTGAATAAGCGGCGTATCACCTTCCTTTAATGTAAGTGCAGGAGTATCGTTCGTTACAGGTAAGTATTCAGCATAATGTTTTAACAGTCCTGGCCAGTTCATTTTTTTCCATCTCCTTCAACACGGAATGAGCTTTCAACACTTGCCACAACATCCAGGGTGTACAGCTTGTTCATTGATTCCTGAAATGTTGCTAGGGCGGTGCGGTGTGTAATCAGAATAACCTCCGCTAATTCCGTTTTACTACGAGGTATTTGCAGGATTCGTTCAAAACTGATATCCATTTGATTAAACACGTGAGAAATTGCCGCAAAAGCTCCCACTTCATCTTTTACATGCATGCGAATATAAAATTGCCCAAACCGCTCTTCTGGTGGTGTTAGTTCTTTCTTAAAGCGTGGTGAAACAAAGCGTCTTCCGTTTACCCCCAGGCGCATATTCGTAATAACAGCAACAACATCAGACATGATGGCCGTTGCGGTTGGCAAACTCCCAGCCCCTGCTCCGTAAAACATGGTTTCTCCTACCGCTTCCCCGTTGACATAAACGGCATTGTATTCATTTTTTACTGCAGCAAGCGGATGCTGATTGGACAGAAACGTCGGCTGAACACTTACTTCCACATGCTGGTTATGAAAATTGGAGTAGCCGATCAATTTCATGGTGTAGCCCAATTGTTTTCCATATTGTAAATCAGCTAATTCCAAGTTGGCAATTCCCTTTACCTCTACATCCTCGAGCTCAACATCAGTAGAAAAAGCCAGCCTCGAAAGGATAGCCATTTTTCTTGCAGCATCTAATCCTTCTACATCTGCAGTAGGGTCGGCCTCGGCGAATCCAAGCTCCTGTGCTTCTTTCAGTGCGTCCTCATAGGTAACGCCTTCCTCATTCATTTTCGTTAGTATGTAATTGGTCGTTCCGTTTACGATCCCCATTACCTGTTGGATCCGGTCGGAAACAAGTCCATCAACTAACCCGCGTAAAATAGGAATTCCACCGGCCACACTTGCCTCATAAAACAGATCGCATTGATTCCTGCTCGCAGCCTCCTGTAACTCTTGCCCATGTAAAGCTATTAAATCTTTATTCGCTGTAACAACGTGTTTCCTTGTTGCAAAAGCTTCTAAAATATATTTTCGTGCTTCGTCGATACCACCCATAACTTCGACGATAACGTCAATTTCCGGGTTATGTAAAACATCATTCGGGTCAGTGGTGAGATATGATCGATCTACTTGTACATCACGTGTCTTTTCTAAATTACGGACCAACACACCTTTCACATCAACGCCACAGCCAAGCTGGTGTACTAACTCCTCCTGATGATCTTCAATCAGCCTAATAACACCCGATCCGACTACACCTAAACCTAATAAACCAATCGATACATTATTCTTCATTTTCTCACCCCATCGTCCAAAATCGTAATTATATATTAATAGACATTGTAAACATCACAAAAGTATATAGCAAGGGTTTTTGCATAATTATTTGAAAAATGTTGCTGAAAGGGTTTGCATTTTTGTGTGGGAATAACAAAGGAAAAGATTGGAACATCGACAGTGAAGTGAACAACATCGACAGTAAAACGGGCAATATCAACAGTAAAGCGCGAAACATCGACAGTAAAACGCACAACATCAACAGGAAACCTGCAAGCTAACTATTAACGAAACCTTTCATCCCAATTGAACGTATTTCATAATACAAATCATATTGAAATGGCAGCGGTAAAATTGAATTATGAAGTAGATGGTCTTGCCTTTGTAGGATGTTTAATTCTTGGATCGGGAATTGGGATGGTATTTGATAATATGTATGCCATCCCCTGTAAACTGCCAATATGTAATAGGTTACCATAGCTACGTAGAATATGAGATCAATCTCCCAAGTTCAGTAACCATTCACGCAATTTGGCTTTGGGATAGTAAACTCTACCATTTAATGTAATATGGGGAATATCCGGATGTTCTTCCAGTAACTTTTTTGCATCCTCCTTAGATACACCCATGAACCAATGTACTTCATTTTCTTTTAATAGTTCATGCTTGTCAAATTCATCTAAAGATTCTATGGGATTATTAGAAGATGGGTTTTTAAAATTCTTAAGGCCATCTCCAATAAAATAACCCAAAGCCGCTAATCCTAATGCCAACCAAAAAAAGTCAATATCCAATTATAAACCCCCAATCAACAGTTCAGTTACATCTTACTTGGTAATTATTTTAACATAAATACCACAAATGGGACACGATTGTTGAAAAAGACTATTTTGTAGTTATATTTCCTGAAGAAACCACATTTTTCATCGAAGAATGCGGTCCTTTAGTTCATGTACAACTATGGACAATATCCCAAATCCATTTTTACTAATTGTGTCCCACCATTTTCCCCTGCTCATGCCCGTGTCTTTTTGTATTTACGAGAGATGGGAAGTCCTTCACGCATCGAAATAAGAGCCGTACCAAGTGCGACAATAACGAGTAATCCACCGACTCCCGCATTTCGTTCAACCGATGCTTGCTCAATGACGACACCACCGATTAACGATCCGATTGCAATACCAAGGTGTAATGCGGAGTTATTCAGACTTTGCTGAATATCAGATGTATCCGGGGAGGTTTCGATAAGATAGCTTTGCATCGCAGGGGAAATAGCCCAGCTCATAGCACCCCATATGATCATAACAACAAGGAACAGCGGCAAATAAAATGTCGTATAAGGAATCGCAAAAATAGCTAAGCCAAATACAATAATAGCTGCTAAAATCGTTCGTTTTGTTCCCATTAAATCTGCCAATGTACCGCCTAAGCCACCACCACTTACCGCAGCTACACCAAAGATAAGATAAATAATGCTGATCCAGGTTCCTTCAAGCCCCATGGCCGTTTTTACGAAGGGGGTTAAATAAGCATAAAGGGTTGTGTGCCCCGCCATAAACAAAAATGTTGTTGCTTGGGCAAAGAATATCTTTCGGTCTTTTAACGTAGCAAGTTGTTTTTTAATTGGGATCGACGGTCTTGGTTCCACTCTCCCCATAAAGAAATAGACAGCAGCTATTGATAGTGCAGTTAACATGCTGATGAGTATAAAGGGTGCCCGCCAATTGAAGAGGTTACCTAACATTAACCCAATAGGAATGCCTAATACGAGTGAAGCACTGACACCCATAGAAACAATGCCGATTGCCCGTCCGCGATACTTTGGATCAACAATACTCGGAGCCATTGTCAAACATAAGATGATCAATAACGCTCCACTAATTGCTGAAACAACGCGCCCGGTAAACAGTATGCCATACGAAGGGCTGAAAACAGTGATCATATTGCCCAGCAAAAATATCACTAAAGAAATTAAAGTTAAACGTTTCCTTTCGATTCTGGCGGTTAAAATTAATAGAATTGGTGCAGCAATGGCAAAAATCAGTGAAAATATCGTAATTAAAAACCCTGCCTGCCCAAGGCTGACATGTAAATCTGCTGCAATTAAATCCAATATTCCACCTATGATTAACTCAACCATTCCAACAACAAATGAAATGATCATTAAAAAATAAACACGTTTATCCATTTCCAAGCTTCCTCTCTGTTGTATACCATTACAATCATAATTTTTAATGGGATGAAAAACAAGAGCAATATTTCGAGCACCAAATTTTCAGTTGACAACATGTGATAACTGTTATACTATAAATATAACAGTTATCACATGAAAGGTGTGATTCGATATGCTTATAAATTTGGATTTTGAAGCAAACGAACCAATCTATACGCAATTAAAGCATCAGATTATTGTCGGAATTGCGAAAAAGGAGCTTGTTCCGGGGGAGGGGCTTCCATCTGTCCGGGCTATGGCAGCAGATATCGGTATTAATCTTCATACGGTAAACAAGGCATATCAGCAGTTAAAACGGGAGGGGTTTATTCAGATTCACCGGCAAAAGGGTGTAGTAGTAAATCCTGACGGTGTACCACAGGCTGGCGAGGATCACCGAACCAATCTTAAAAAGACATTACACCCATTAATTGCCGAATCTGTCTGCCGGGGAATCGGTGAATTGGAATTTATTCAATTTTGCCAGGAACTTTTTAAGGAATTTAACGGAGGAAAGGGTGAAGGGAAATGAATATGGGGATTTTCTTGCTCGTTGCCATTATGGTACCAGTTTTTATATTGCTGATGTTTACTCCCTATTGGACAAGAAAAACGGAAAGCTTTGGTGTATCGATTCCGGAAGATATTTATCACACACCGGAAATAAAGGCAATGCGCAAACAATATGTATGGGCGGTGGGCATGCTCAGTGCAGTTGTAATGGGTACCTTTTTGCTACTGTCGGAGGCGTTTGTACAAAGTGAGGATATGCTTGGTATTGTGTTCAGTATCATCATTGTTGCCTATATGATCGTGGGGTTTTTAATTTATTTACATTTTCATAGTAAAATGAAGGCACGTAAAAAAGAAGCAAACTGGTCAGAAGAAAAATCCCAGCTCGTTGTAATTGATACAAGGTTCCGTAAAGAAAAGCTTACGTATTCCAATCTCTGGTTTTTACTGCCATTCGCAATTGCAATTGGTACAATGGTCATTACGCTAAATGCTTATGAACTGATTCCGGAAAAGATTCCAATGCAGTATAACTTTTCCGGGGAAGTTACGAATTATGCAAATAAGTCTTACCGTTCTGTACTTCTTACGCCAATCATGCAAGTATATTTAACATTGCTCTTCTTACTAATAAACACAATTATCGGCAGGGCCAAACAACAGGTAAGTGCTAATAACCCTGAAAAGTCAATGCAGCAAAATATTATATTCAGAAGAAGATGGTCAGCATTTAATATTATTACTGGCATGGCGTTAACCTTGATGCTCTCTTTAACACAGCTTTCCTATATCTATCCAATCAATCAACAAATATTGACGATTATGCCGCTTATCTTTTCATTCGGTATTGTATTAGGAGCCATTGTCTTAGTTGTCACAACCGGCCAAGGTGGAAGCCGAGTGAAAGTGAGCAAAGGGGAAAATGGAAGTATCATTGATCGTGATGATGATAAGTATTGGAAGATGGGACAATTTTATTTTAATAAAAATGATCCGGCACTATTTTTGGAAAAACGATTCGGCGTTGGCTGGACCAATAATTGGGCACATCCGCTATCATGGATTATCTTGCTCGTTATAATTGGGATAGCAGCTGGGTTGCCGATATTGCTAGGCGGTTAGAATAATAGAAAAAAGGATGTTTCCATGAAAAAACGATTAGGTGTAGTGAGAAGATGGAAGAAAATAAAGATAAACCGAAAGAGGTGGATTCGTTGACTGTTTTAACTGCCTTCCGAAAGAAGTCTCCCTCTTCAAGCTTGTTACTGGCAACCCCTAAAGGCTAAGGGGGAGATGAATTTCGGTTTGCTTTAGTAAAATGCTTGCAAACCCCAAACGCATGATCCATAATAGGGTTAGGAGGTGCATTCATGTTACTGAATCAAAAATATGAAATTTTCCCTTCATCTGAACAA
>BMJD01000050.1 GCA_014642895.1 Lentibacillus populi | reverse complement strand
TTGGGGTTACGTTCTTGGGTTGTAGAACGTTACCACAACATCAGGGCCAGCAAGCGACAGCGCGGTAGCCGAACAAAGTGTACAAAATGATGATGCCCGGAATATTGGTATGAAAGCAACGTCGAGAAAAACTTGACACATACAAACAATTAAATTATGTTGCATTTTAAATCGTATTATTTTATTATAGTGAATGTAATCGCTTTTATATTTTTGGTTGTTTAATATTTAAACAATAATACTTAAACTAGGGGGAGAAAGATGAGGATTAAAGCAACACTAGATCGGATACCAGGTGGTATGATGGTAGTTCCATTATTACTTGCTGCAACACTTAATACATTTGCACCTGATTTGCTGAGGATTGGAAACTTTACACAACAGCTATTTGTTGATGGTTCAGGAACACTAATTGCGTTATTTCTATTATGCACAGGAGCACAAATTAATGTACGGAATGTGGGTGTTAGTCTTGGAAAAGGAGCGACGTTGTTAGCAACAAAATGGGTAGTAGGTGCAGTTATCGGGCTTATTGCCTATCTATTTGCCGGAGACAACGGTTTGTGGCTGGGTCTTGCACCAATTGCAATTATTGCTGCAATGACAAACAGCAATGGTGGATTATATGTAGCGCTAGTTGGACAATATGGTGACAAAACAGATCGCGCGGCATATTCATTGCTTGCACTAAATGATGGTCCATTTTTCACAATGGTAGCTTTAGCAATCTTTGGTGCAATGGGCTTTGTTGATGGAATGTTTTCCGTGGTATCATTTGTTTCCGTTTTATTACCGATTATTGTTGGTATGGTACTAGGTAATTTAGATGAAGAAATGCGTAAGTTTTTAGATAAGGGAAGTTCCATGTTAATACCTTTCTTTGCGTTTGCACTAGGTATGGGAATTGATTTCGGTGCGATTATTAACGGTGGATTGTCAGGAATTCTTCTTGGTCTAGCAACTGTCTTCTTAACAGGTACTGCAGGCTACTTTATATTTAAGGCGTTTAAGTGGAATCCGATTGCTGGTGCTTCAGAAGGATCAACTGCAGGTAATGCGGTAGCAACTCCGGCTGCAATTGCTGCTGCAAGTGCGAGCTTTGCTGCTAATGTTGACCTTGCTACTGTTCAGGTAGCAGCTTCAACCGTGACGACAGCGATTTTGTTACCTATCTACATCGGATTCCTTGTAAAACGATTGGAGGAAAAAGGTGTAAAAATTCCAGACGATTATGTGATTAAATAACTTAAAAAGGAAGTTCTCATCATGAAAAAGCAAATAGGAATTATTGCGGATGATTTAACTGGAGCAAATGACTCTGGAGTTCAGTTAACCAAAAAAGGCATTAAAACATCTGTCCTTTTTGATATTCCACTTGAATGGAATAACGTTGATGGCGGGTTGGTAATTGATACGAATTCACGAGCGTTAGCTATACAGGATGCCATAACCTTAACAGAACAGGCGGGGCTATTTTTAAAAAAAGCTGGTTACAGTGCTATTTATAAAAAAATGGATTCTACACTTAGAGGATATATCGGAACTGAATTGCAAACACTTTATGATATATTCAAACCAGAATTTGTCTTCATTGCTCCAGCTTTTCCTTCGCTTGGAAGAACGACAAAAGCTGGCATTCACTATGTTAATGGTGTGAAATTAGCTGATACAGAAATATCCAAAGATCCAAAGCATCCAGTTACAAATTCGTCTATCCCAGCTTTGTTAGAAGCAGAAACTGGCCGTAAAGTCGGGTTGTTAAAGCAAGCAGACATTTATAGTGATACAACCATTTTTGAAAACAAAATAAATGCATTCAAAGAAAATGGAATCTATTATATCGTTTGTGATGCCGAAACACAGGATGATTTACGTGAAGCAGCAGTAAAAATGAATGCTGTCTCTAATCGGATAATTTGGGCGGGTTCTGCTGGGTTAGCCGAAGTAATTCCAGATGTTTTGCAAATTAGCAAGAGGGCTCAAGAACAGGCTTCATTGAATTGTAAGCACGTTATGACAGTTTGCGGTAGTTTGTCACAGGTAACGCAGAGCCAAGTACAGTTTGCTGCGAATCAACCGAACATTACAGTCGTGGAATTAGATCCAATGCAGATTTTTTCAGATGAATGGAAAATAGTTCAGCAAGATTATATGCAGCGATGTCTCGGAGGATTTGACAAAGGAAATGACGTTGTATTGTACGTTCCTTCTAATGAAGAAGTGAGGGAAAAAGTGAAGGAAATTGGGACCAACTTGAATTTAACCGGTTATCAAATCGGCGAACGTATCTCTGGTGCAATCGGTGAAGTTGTGGAAAAGGTTTCACAGAAAAATTATGATCTAACCGGATTCGTGCTTACTGGTGGCGATACAGCAAAAGATACTTCACGTCACTTGGATGGAATAGGTTTTCAATTAATCAAGGAAGTTGAATCTGGAATTCCTTACGGGCGATTAATTGGCACAAATAAGGAATATATGGTTGTCACGAAAGCAGGAGCATTTGGTAAAGAAGATTCCATTTATAAAGCAATGATGATGTTGAAAGGAGTTCTTTAAAAATGGGTAAAAAGCCAATTATCGGAATTACGATGGGCGATGCAGCAGGTGTTGGTCCGGAAATAATTGTCAAGAGTTTACAATCTAAACGTATTTATGAAGAATCAACACCTATTGTTGTAGGTGATGCAAAGATGCTAAAACGTGCGTCAGATGTTTTAAATTTGGATGTAACGATTAAATTAATTGATAAGAATTCAATGTTCGAAACCCAATATGGTGAAATAGCTTGTGTTGATCTTGACCTGTTGCCGGAAGACCTTCCCTATGGACAAGTATCTAAAGAAGCCGGACATGCTGCATTTGAGTATCTTCGGACGGCAATTGAGCTCGCGAACAGTGGGAGAATTGATGCAATTTGTACCGCACCATTGAATAAAGAAGCGTTGCATAAGGGTGGACATGTCTATCCGGGGCATACAGAGATTTTGGCAGAACTAACAAATACGAAAGATTTTTCAATGATGTTAGCTTCACCAAAACTGAAGGTTATTCATGTAACGACACATGTTGGCCTTTTGGATGCAATTAAGATGATCAATCCAGACCGTGTTTATAATGTCATTCGTTTAGCACATGAAACACTAAGCAAATCTGGGGTAACCAATCCGAAAATTGGTGTGTGTGGAATTAATCCACATGCCGGTGAAAATGGCTTATTTGGTTATGGGGAGGAAGAAGAAAAAATTATTCCTGCCGTTCAAAAAGCAATGAACGAAGGGATTCATGTTGAAGGTCCACTTCCGGCTGATACATTATTCTTCCGTGCGCAACGTGGAGATTTTGATATGGTAGTTGCCATGTATCATGATCAGGGTCATGGCCCAATTAAGGTGTTAGGACTTGAAGCCGGCGTAAATATCACGGTCGGCTTGCCAATTATCCGAACAAGTGTTGACCATGGGACAGCATTTGATATTGCAGGTAAAGGCATTGTTGACGAAAGAAGTATGTTAGAGGCATTAAACCAAGCAATTGCACTTGCACCAAAAAATTAGAGGTACGGAAGGAGTAATTGCTTAAAAGCAACCTCTCAGTTAATGGGAGATGTGAAGGGAAAACCTCGTTATCGACAGACAGAAAACGTAAAAAGGCCAGTTTGAGAATTTCCATAATCATGAAAAGTGACATAAAAAATACCTTCGCTCCAGAATCAATGATAGATGGATGCGAAGGTATTATGCGTTTTTTAGATAAGTAATATATGTGCTAAATCAGAAGACCAAACGTAGTTAAAGCCTGGTGATAAGCCAGGTTTTCTACTATTTCGGGATTGCGTTATGTGAGGAACTATTGCTGTTCGGATAACCGACGGAGCTTTTTCTCATGTTGGGCAGTTTTACTTAATACATAATCAGTAGTTTCCTGTGTTTCTGTTAATTCCACTCGAATACCGTCGACTTTTTTACCAAGTCGATCAAAACCTTTGTCCATTTTCGACTCTAATTCTATTCTCATGTTGTCCATCTTCTCATTCATCTGCCCTGAATGGCGTCGTAACTCGTGTAATATTTCATTTAGTACCGTTTCCTGTTCCATTTTTCACCCCCTCGTATTGAATAGTATATATGATTACAGACAGATTGAAAAGACTCTTGGGAATCACAAAAAAGCTGGATTTTTGGCCATTAGAGAATGGAATAATATAAAAATACAAATTTTAATGTTCCAAAAACATTAATTATTGGAAAAGTAAAGAGGGGAAATTGTTTTTTTGAGTAGCGTGCCCAGCAAGCCGTTAATTGCTAGTTGGTGAAAATCCAACCCAAGTAAGTGTCGAGACGCTTGGTAGCTGACAGGCAACTGGTGGAGAAATCCTAAGGTTGAAGCCAGTGACAATGTAACTTCCTATGAAGTGCCAGCAACTCAGCAGACCGTAACTTGCCGCCTCATTTATAGTTGCGTATCTACCTTCATAAATATGTCATCAAATGGACCCAATTAATGTCCGGAATTAGCAACTAAGTTTGGGTTCAAACACAATTGAAACTTTATGTGTAAGCGTTTTATAATTTAATTAAGAGATGGAGGGGGTCCCATTGTTTGATCAAAGATCCTATAAACTCTTTGAAGAAATAACGAGACATGGTCAAACGACTGTTTCGGAGGTTATGAGAAAAGTAAACTTGTCCGAGCGACAGTTTTACTATGATTTGGAAAAGATTAATGATGCACTAAAGAGTGTGGATATGCCACCGATTAAAATAGTTAATGCAGATTTCATTGTAGATAATAAGGTAAAGAAGCTGGTCAAATCTGGAACGATCTTAGATTTTAATATTCATAAGTTTATTTTGTCTGAAGAGGACAGGGTCTTCTTAATATATTTATATACATTTATTCGCAAAGAACCAGTTTCAAATTACCATTATCAACTGTTGACAAGTGTGAGTAAAAATACATCCTTATCAGATGTGAAGCGAGTAAAAAAACTGTGCATGGAATGGAATGTGGAATTAGTGTATTCGAGATCGGATGGCTATCACTTAGTAGGAGGTGAGTCAGCTAAAAGAGGATTAGCTTTCTATTGTATAGATTATTTGTTAACTCAACCGCTTGGAAAAGAAATCATTTTTTTAGCGTTAAAAACCTGGGAGCAGGAAGAAGATTTAGTATTAACGCAAAACATCATTAACGAATTTATCGAGGAAAACAATATTTACCTAGTGAAAACCAGAAAGACAGAAATGATCCTTCATCTTACGTTTATTAGAGTTCGTAATAAAAGTGAGGAACTTTTATTCAATGAATATGAAAAACAGCTCCTGCAACGACAGAGTTTATTTAAATATGGAAAGAAACTTGCACATGCGTTATTTGATGGTGCAGAGAATGAGATATATTACGTAACGATACAGTTGCTTACAGCTCTTGAAAAGGTTGAATTAACGGAAAACCCCTCTTTGGAGGAACTAACGGTTCAGATTATCGATGCGTTTGAGAAAAATACATTATTACCGATAGAAAACAAGGATTATTTAAAACAAAGTTTGTACAATCACTTAGTACCGGCCTTTTTTCGAATTACGTTCGGAATACCGTTGGTTAATCCATTGACATCAAGGATCAAAACCAAGTATGCAGACTTATTTCAGTTTGTCAAAAGGTCATTAGCTCCGTTGTCCATGTGGACAGGTAAAAAGATTAGTGAAGAAGAAATCGGTTATTTCACGCTTCATTTTGGTGGGTATCTCGAAAAAGATAGAAAAGCGATAAAAAAGCAAGTAAATGCTTTAATTGTCTGTTCTAATGGTGTGAGTTCGTCGATTATGCTTCGGGCACAATTACAGGAAATGTTTCCAGATGTTTCTTTTTCAAGGGTCAACACAGCAGAACAAATAAAAGCTATACCAGTCAGTAGTTATGATTTAGTTTTTTCCACTATCGAGGTGGATTCGATTAAACCGGTATATACCGTGAAACCATTGTTATCGCAAGTTGAAAAAAACTATTTAATTCAGGCGGTTACATCAAAATTTCCATCGTTAAGCCATCATCATTTTTCTGTAGATCAATTAATGGAATTGATAAGAAAACATGCGGAAATAAAAGATGAAAAAAAGCTGTTCTCTGAACTAGTCGATTTAATTCATCAGAAAAATACAGAGACAAGGGGGAATAAACCCATGCTATCAGATCTACTAACAGAGGACATGATCCAGTTTACTGATAAAGAATTGGGATGGAAGGAAGCGATTTCTACTGCAGCTCAACCATTAGTTGAAGCAAATAAAGTTCAGAAAAGGTATGTTAGTGCCATGGTGAAAAAAGTAGAAGAAGTTGGCACATACATCCATATTGGTAATGGAATAGCTATACCTCATGCAAGACCCGAAGAAGGTGTAAACCAGATAGGGATGTCCTTTTTAAGAACAACGACACCCGTTAAATTATTGGATAAGGAAGAACACAAAATAGATATTTTCATTTGTTTAGCTGCAATTGATAATGAGGCGCATCTGAAGGCATTGTCCCATTTAACAAGGATTTTAGGCGATAAAACAGCACTCAAGGCATTGAAAGACGCCAAGACAACCGAAGATGTTATAAAAATTATTAAATAAAGGGTGAAGAAGAGATGAAATTTTTAGCGGTTTGTGGATCAGGATTAGGAACAAGTTTCATGGTAGAAATGAATATTCAGCAAGTACTTCAGGAATTGGGTGTTTCAGGTGTGGAAGTCTACCATTCAGATTTAAGTTCTGCAACACCAGGTGATGCAGATGTATATTTTTTGGCAAAGGATATTGCAGAGGGCGGAGCCCATCTTGGAGAAACTGTCGTGCTTGATAATATTATAGACATGGATGAATTGAGAGAAAAGGTTAAACAATTAGTAAAAAGTAAGAATCTGATTTAACGAATAGATTCCTGAGAAGGGGGAGCACCATGAATAAATTTTTAAGTGTTCTGGTCGACATATTAAGTGAACCTGCGATTTTAGTAGCTGCAATCGCATTGATTGGATTGCTTGCACAAAAGAAAAAGGTCTCTGACATCATGAAAGGAACGATAAAAACGTTTGTCGGCTTCCTGGTAATAGCTGCAGGGGCAGGAATATTAGAAACTGCACTATCTCCGTTTGGTGAAATGTTCCAAGAGGCATTTCAGGTATCCGGTGTTGTTCCTAATAATGAGGCGATTGTAGCCTTAGCGTTAAATGAATATGGTACAAATACGGCTTTGATCATGTTCTTTGGAATGATTGTGAATATATTAATTGCAAGATTTACCCGATATAAGTATATCTTTTTAACGGGTCACCATACGCTTTATTTAGCATGTATGTTTGCGGTAATAATGGCGGTGGCAGGCTTTAATACAGTCCCATTAATTGCAGCTGGATCAGTAGCACTAGGGATTGTTATGACGTTATCACCGGCTATTTTGCAACCGTTTATGAGGCAGTTAACCGGAAACGATAATGTGGCTTTAGGTCATTTTAGTGCAGTAGGTTATGCAATAAGTGGTCTTATCGGGAAATTGTTTAAAAACAGTAAAGAAAATTCAACGGAAAATATTAATTTTCCGAAAGGTCTTGGTTTTTTACGTGACAGCACAGTAAGTATTGCTTTAACAATGGTAGTTATGTATTTGATTGTAGCTCTGTTTGCAGGTCCTTCCTTTGTAGAAGGTGAATTAAGTGATGGTACGAACTACTTGGTATTCTCACTTATTCAAGGTGGTAGTTTCGCAGCAGGAGTTTTTATTATTTTATCAGGTGTTAGGTTGGTGTTAGCAGAAATAATTCCAGCATTTAAGGGTATTTCTACTAAATTAGTACCTAACGCTAAACCGGCTCTCGATGTTCCAATCATCTATACCTATGCGCCAAACGCTGTGTTAATTGGATTCTTTAGCAGTTTTATTGGCGGGGTCTTCAGTATGGCTATCATGTTTCTATCCGGAACTACCATTATCCTGCCAGGTGTTGTCCCACATTTCTTTACTGGTGCAGCGGCGGGAGTACTGGGAAATGCAACTGGAGGCTTAAAAGGATCTGTTGCTGGTTCTTTTGTAAACGGTATTATCGTCTCTTTCCTGCCAGTATTCTTATTACCAGTATTAGGCGATTTAGGATTTGCTAATACTACTTTCTCGGATGCGGATTTTGGAGTTTCCGGAATATTCTTTGGAAGCTTAGCAAACTATGCTGGACCAATTGCAATCGTCATTAGCTTAATCGTTATTCTCGTGTTAATGGCAATCCCCTTTGGTAAGAAGAAGCAAGTACAGAAATAATCAACGAAGAGCATTCAGGACAGGGAGATATTCCAATTACAGTCCTGTCATCTAATAATCAATACTCCCATATGCAATATAGTTAGATAATACATGGGAAATTAAAAAACACGGAGGAATCGAAATGTCCGCAACTACAACATCAATATCCCAATTATCGATTAATACAATACGTACGCTTACGATTGACAGTGTAGAAAAAGCACAGCATGGGCATCCAGGTATGCCAATGGGCGCGGCTCCAATGGCATATGCACTTTGGAAAAATATAATGAACATGAACCCGGAAAATCCTAGTTGGTTTAACAGAGACAGATTTATACTTTCCGCAGGTCATGGATCGATGTTACAGTATTCTTTACTACATCTTGCTGGTTATAATTTACCTTTAGATGAACTCAAACGATTCAGACAGTGGGGAAGTAAGACACCTGGGCATCCAGAATACGGAATTACACCAGGAGTTGAAGCGACAACAGGTCCACTAGGTCAAGGTATTCCCGCAAGTGTTGGGATGGCATTAGCTGAAAGACATCTTGCGGAAACGTATAACAGAGAAGGGTTCCCAGTTGTTGATCATTATACGTATACGATTTGTGGTGATGGGGATTTGATGGAAGGTATATCCTATGAAGCTGCTTCATTCGCTGGACATTTAAAATTGGGACGTCTAATTGTATTATATGATTCCAATGATACCAGTTTAGATGGAGAACTTGCACTGTCATTTTCGGAAAATATAAAGAAACGATTTGAATCCCATAACTGGCAGTATCTATATGTTGAAGATGGTAATGATATAGAAGCGATTGAAAAAGCGATTAAAGAAGCAAAAGCTGAAGAAAATCGCCCAACCATCATTGAAATCAAAACCAAAATTGGATATGGTGCCCCTACAATCGAGGGGAAAAGTGATGCCCACAGTGATCCAATAGGGCAGGAAGAGATTAAACGTGCGAAGGCGTTCTACAAATGGGATTACGAAGAAGACTTCTATGTACCGGAGGAGGTCTATGAAGATTTCAGTAGTATAAAGATAAATGGAACAGTAAAAGAAAAGGAATGGAACCAGCTGTTTGAACAATACAAGGAAAAGTATCCTGAATTAGCACGGGAGTTAAATAGAATTGTTGCTGGTGAACTTCCTGAAAACTGGGATGCCAATTTACCTTCTTACCAAGAAGGCGATACCTTGGCTACAAGAGCTTCAGCAAGTGAAGTTTTACAAGTATTGGCAACTAATATACCGGAATTAGTTGGTGGATCGGCAGATTTGGATTCTTCAACAAAAACGAGATTAAAAGCGTTTTGTGATTTAAATAAAGAAAATTATGCGGGTAGAAATGTATGGTTCGGTGTTCGTGAGTTTGCAATGGGAGCTATCGCAAATGGGATGGCGCTACACCATTTAAAACCATTTGTAAGTACATTTTTTGTTTTTTCTGATTACATCCGCCCAGCAATCAGACTGGCTGCACTTATGGAGGTTCCTGTAACGTACGTATTTACACACGATAGCATTGCGGTTGGCCAAGATGGACCTACTCACCAGCCAGTTGAACAATTGGCGGCCTTCAGAGCCATGCCCGGTATTACAGTTTTACGTCCCGCAGATGCTAACGAAACAAAGGAAGCCTGGCAAATTGCTGCTTCACAAACCAATCGTCCGACAATACTTGTACTTGGCAGACAAGGTGTTCCAACCTTAAAAGGAACAGATATATTAGCGGAGGAGGGTGTTCAAAAAGGTGCATATGTTATCTCCCAAGCAAAAGGCACTCCTGCAGGTATTCTTATTGCAGCTGGTTCCGAAGTTAACTTAGCATTAAAAGCGCAAAATCAATTAGCAAATGAAGGGATCTTTGTGAATGTTGTCAGCATGCCGTCTTGGGACTTGTTTGATAAACAATCAACGGAATATAAGGAAAGTGTTCTTCCGAGCAACCTGCAAACACGGTTGACGATTGAAATGGGTTCCAAAGTCGGTTGGAAGGAGTATGCTGGAAGTAATGGAGCTGTAATGAGCATTGATACTTTTGGAGCTTCTGGACCTGGAGAAGAAGTGATAAAACATTTTGGATTTACGGTCGAAAATGTCGTGAAAAATTTTAAAGAATTGTATAATAACTAAAAAAATAATGAAATAAGGTAGCCTGTTAATAAGGTTACCTTATTTTTTCTTCAATATGTATCTGCTAAAGGAGATTTAACAAATGTGTTTAATAGACTACCACCACCACACTTCCAATTCATTTGATTCTAAAGCAGAAATGGAAGATATTTGTGAGCGAGCAATAGATAAGGGCATCGAAGAGATTTGTTTTACCGATCACTTTTCAGTAAATCCGAAACTACCAACTTATGGCTTTATGGATTTTAATCGTTATTTTAGGGAGATTGAAGCTTGTTGCAAAAAATACAATGGACGGTTAACCATAAGAACAGGGATAGAATTGTGTGAGCCACATTTGATGATGAATAAATATGAAGAAGCCTTAGGTGGAAAGCAATTCGATTTTATTCTAGGCTCTGTGCATAACATTGATGAAGAAAAATTAAGGTTATTTATGGTTAATAAGGACCCTTATGAAATTTACTCTCGATATTTTGAAGAAGTGTATGAATTGGTATCTAAAAGTGACATTGATGTTATCGCTCATCTGGATTTAATGAAGCGATATGCGAAGACACCTATCGGGAATTATCGTTTTTCTGATTTTCAACCTATAATAAAGCGTATATTATTGAAGGCAATTGAGCGAGGAATTGGGATTGAAATTAATACTTCTGGACTGGCGAATCCAAAGGTTGAGGAAACATTTCCTACGATTGAAGTAGTAAAATTATATAAGGAACTTGGTGGGGAAATAATTACGATTGGGTCTGATTCTCATCGGGGTGAGACAGTCGGTTCACATGTCAAAGACGCTCTTCAAATAGCCAAAGAGGCTGATTTTAAGTATGTTAACACATTTGAAAATCGTCGGGCAAAAATGATGAAAATAGAGAATTAAAATGGGGGGGATTTCAGTGAATTCAAATCGGTTAGTATAACGTAGCTCCTATATTTCGATGATATCCTAAACTTGTCAATCGGATTGATACGAGCGGTGCGTTGGTAATTATTTCTTACCAAACATCAACTACAAATTATTAAGGTTTTTGATTACGAGAGGATATTAATATACTGGGTTAATACAGTTTAATTGTCTTTTGGGTAAGATTAAGGATGTGTAAAAAAATTGGATTCCGTTGTATAGAAAGCCGTCGGGGGTATCCCTCAAGTAATATCATAACTTGAGGGATACTTTTTTAGATTCTATAGGAATAGAGATCTCGTATAGTGCTAGATGTACCGCTTAAACTAATGATTGTTAATTTAAACACATTCGATAGATTAATGAAAGTACATTAAGCCCTTTTATACAATTACTTTTAAGTTCTATACGATAGCTCATCACAATTTTAATGAAAGCGTTTTTAAAAATTGTGATAAATCGATGAGTGCTACAAATATTCTGATGTTATATTAAACATGCAAGGGGGGTCTTGCACATGAAGGATGCTGCTAAGAGAGAGTTGTTAAAGTATTTGATATTAAAGGAGGGTTCAGCTTTAAATGAGATCATGTTGGAATTTGGCTTGACAAAGAACGAGGCAATCCAACTGATTAACGAAATAAATAGTTATTTTGGAAGCGATGTCATTATATCCAACTCGCAGGGGATCTATATGACAGAGCACTCAAAAATGCAATGTTATAAGAGTGTTTTTTACGGACAGGAAAAGTTGTTCTATTCACATGATGTAAAGGATAGATACAATTTAATCTTAATTGAGCTAGTGCTAAATAAAGGTTTTTCTTCATTGCAAGATTTGGCGAATGTCTGTCTGGTTAGCAAAAATACAATACTGAATGATTTTAAAGTTATAAAAGAAATGCTGGCCGAAAAAGGTATGTCAATAAATTATTCGCGAAAAAATGGATACTCTGTTTTGGGACCTGAATTTATGGTACGAAACCTGTTGGTTGAAACAATTAAAGATATTTTCCATTCAACAGCTGGAAGAATAATGTTAAATGAAAAAGGTTTTGTAACGGAATCTGAAATATTTCTATTACGTAAAAGACTTGAAAAGGTTGAAACCAGAATTGGTATCAAATTAACGGATGAACAATTAGAAGAGCTCCCCTACATTCTTCAGATGGTGATTAAGCGTTCGTACAATTTTAAAGATAATTGGTCTTTTAAAATTGAAAAATATGATATCAAGAACACGGTCGAATATCCAGAAATTAAGAATATGTTCTGGGACTATGAATGTTTAAGTGAACCAGATTTGTTATACCTTTCCTTGCAGGTTTTAGCATCAAATATGGTGGAGTCAGCTCTGCAAATTTCTAATGGGGATGAAATTTCGCTAGCCGCAGAAAGATTCATAAATAATATTGAAATTTATCTGGCAATTGAAATTGCTCAGAAGTCATTATTAAAGGAAAAGCTTATTTTGCATATGGGTCCGGCTATATACCGTAATTTAATAGGGTTCAAAATTAATAACCCATTAACGGAAGAATTTATTGAAGAATACCAAGAAATATATAATATTGTTTTGAAGTCTGTCAGGCCATTTGAAGAAATAATTCACCATCATTTATCGAAAGAAGAAGTCGTTTATTTATCAATGATCGTACTGAGTTGGGTTTATCAAACAGAAGAAACCGATAAAATTTTCACCGGGGCAGTTCTCTGCCGAAGTGGCACATCTATTTCGAAATTGCTTCTTACGACGTTAAGTTCTATGTTCCCTGAAATAGATTTTATTGGGGCTTACGCTGTAAGACAATTTAAAGAGATGCAGAAGAATGTTGATTTCATCTTTACTACTGTCCCATATGAGAGCAAGCAGCCAACCTTTCTTGTTCCTTCCATCCTTGATAAAGATAGTAGAATTCGTCTTAAGAGCCAGGTAAATATGGAAATGCAAGGAGATAACAGGATGGTAGCAAGGAAATTATTGGAGTCTATAAAAGATTATATTCATGTGGACCACTACCATATAGTTGGTAAAAAAATGGAAGCATTTTTTCAAAATATAATATCAGATCCAGTTAATGAGGATGAGAAGCAGGATGAATTTTTTTACTTTTCAATTGAGAATATTAGCTTTGTTGAAAAAAGTATTGAATGGGAATACCTAGTTGACTTTACTATGGGAGAGCTATTCAAAAGAAACAGTATTAGCCAGCATTATATTGAAGAAACGAAAGAGGCTTTTTACAAAGATTATGAAACAATGCTGATTGCTCAAGATATTTATTTGCCCCATGCAAGACCCGAATATGGGGTAATTAAAATGGACTTTCAAATTCATATTTTTAACAGTCCCGTTAGAACCCCTTCAGGAAATCAAGTAAAAGTTGTTGTGGCTTTGGCACCAGATGTTAATCAGAAGCATGTTAGTACTTTGATAAGGTTGAACAACTTGTTTCTTGATAATGAATTAAGACTTCAAATTATAAATGAAAACAATAAACATGCTATTACACAAATACTCAATATGGAAGGGGCGGAAGAGTGATTGGACTACGCAGATTTATTTGATGAGGGATTAGTTGATTTAGAAGTAGACTTTTCATCACAGGAGGAAATATTCGAGCTAATAAGTAATGTATTAAATGATAAAGGATATGTTGAGAATTCATTCAAGAGTGCCATTTTAAAAAGGGAAAGTGAATTTCCAACAGGGCTTGCTACAGAAACGATGAAAATAGCTATACCGCACACAGATGTGATGCATGTAAGAAAACCCTTTATTTACGTGGCAAAATTAAAAAAACCCATACCGTTTTTGCATATGGGTACAGATGATGACTGGGTTGATGTAGAAAATATCTTTGTGTTGGGAATAAAAGAGCCTTCAGAACAGGTGGGGTTACTGTCCTTAATCATGGAAAAACTGCAAGACAAGCAATTCAAGAAAAACTTTAACACTATTGCTAATAAACAGGAAATGGTAGTGTATCTTAAAAAAAACTTTGGGAGTGAAGATCAATGAAAAAAGTTATTGTTGCATGTGGTAGTGGGGTAGCTACGAGTCAGACTGTTGCATCGAAAGTGAAAAGGGTTCTTGAAGAAAAAAAGGTTAGAGCAGATGTACAGGCAGTGGATATCAAATCATTGGAAAATTATATTAAAAGTAGTGATGTATATATTTCTATTACAAAGAATACGAAGGAATACGATATTCCAACCCTTAATGGTATTGCATTTCTAACTGGAATGGGAATCGAGCAAGAAACACAAAAGCTGCTTGATCTCTTAAAGTAGCACTTTTTAAGGGTGATTTTGATAATTTACTAGACTGAAAAGGGGGAAACAGCAATGGATATACTGCAATCCGTAGTTAACTATATTCTTGATCTAGGTGCAGAGGTATTCGTTCCTGCGCTGATGATAATCATCGGTTTGATCGTTGGAATGAAGGTGCGTAATGCGTTCAATGCCGGTATTATTCTTGGGGTTGCTTTTATCGGAATGAATTTGGTAATTGGTTTTATGCTTGAAGCCATCACACCTGCAGCGCAGGCTTTAGCGGAATTAACGGGTATCAATCTTACAGCAGTTGACGGTGGCTGGACGACGGCCGCTACAATTACATGGGCATGGCCATATGCGTTTTTAATGTTTCCGATTCAACTTGCAATTAATGGTATTATGCTGCTGTTTAATTGGACCAAAACATTAAATGTAGACCTTTGGAATGTGTGGGGGAAAATTTTTACAGCAGTTTTAATCATGGGGATTACTGGAAATATGTATATAGCGTTTGTAGGTGCTTCCGTTGTTGCTGTAGTTGAACTGTTGTTAGCTGACTTGAATCAGTTGCAAATTGAAAAGGTTACCGGGATCCCTGGTGTGACTGTAACACATGGGATGAACATTTTGGCAGTCAGCTTGATGCCGCTTGATTGGGTACTAAGAAGAATAAAGTTATTTAATAAAAAAATGGATGCAAGCGCTTTACGAGAAAAAATTGGAGTATTTGCCGAGAATAATGTGATGGGGGCAATTATTGGTCTCTTACTTGGTTTTGCTGCTGGATACTCAGTTGCAGATGCATTAATTTTATCCATGCAGGCAGCCGCTGCGCTTACTTTATTCCCGATGATCGCCAAATTATTTATGGAGGCATTATCTCCACTATCGGAAGCAATCAATGAATTTATGAAAAAAAGGTTCAAGGGAAGAGAAATGTTTATAGGTTTGGATTGGCCAATACTCGCGGGATCGAATGAAGTTTGGGTAACCATCATATTGACAATTCCGTTTACCTTATTACTATCATTTATTTTACCGGGTAATGAGGTCTTGCCATTTGCAGGTATTTTGAATATTGGGCTTGCAGTTCCCGCACTTATCGTTACCGGGGGAAATTTGTTGAGAATGCTTATCTTAAGTATATTGGGTACACCAGTATTTCTTTATGCCGCAACATATTTTACCGACATTATTACGAATCTTGCTGAATCAACAAACGCTGTCAAGATTGAAGAGGGCCAACGTTTGACATGGAGTACGATTGAATATCCGGTTATACGCTATATTCTAACTGAGTTAGGTAGCCTCACTATTCTTGGAATTTCTTTAGCTGTAATATGGGTTCTCTTATTTATCTTCTATCGTCAGCAGATGACAAAACGTAATAAGGAACTTTCGATCACAGAGTAAATGGCTGGTGGTGTTTACATGATTTACACGATTACACTAAACCCTGCGATTGATCGATTACTTTATTTGGAAGAAGTGATGGAAAGCAGGAAAACAAATCGTATTATAGATGTGGCTTATGATATTGGTGGTAAGGGTACTCATGGATCATACACTATTTCCAAATTGGGAGTGGACAATGTTGCTTTAGGGTTTATGGGGGATTTAAACGCTGATAAATTCCAACAGGTTCTTACGTCCAAGAAAATTACACATGACTTTTGTTTGGTAAAAGGCCAAGCGACTCGGGAATGCTATATCGTTATTGATAGAAACACCTCTGGGACAACAATGTTGACGGAAAAAGGTTTAACAATTCCAAGGCATAGTGTTGAAAGATTTCTGGATATGCTCAAGACCCGTGTGAATTCGAATGATATGGTTCTAATAGCAGGCTCCTTACCAACCGGATTTGAATTACCCGATTTGGAAAAAATGATCAAAATTTTAAAAGAGGCAGGTTGCTTCATTGCATGTGATCTCTCTGGTGAAACTTTGAAGATGGCAGTTGAATTAAATGTTGATTTTATTAAGCCAAATGAATTTGAATTAACGGATCTTAATGAGGACGGAAAAGATCAAATTGATTTTTTAAGAAGCTTAAATAACAAGATTAAATATGTTGTTGCATCACTTGGAGAGGATGGCAGTTATTGCATCTATAATCAAGAGGTTTACAAAGTCATTCCACCAAAAGTAAAAGAATTGAATGATACCGGAGCAGGCGACTGTTTTGTTGGAGCTTTTCTAGCAGGAGTAAGTAAGGGGTATTCTATTAAAGAGACAATACGTCTTGCTAGTGCATGCGCTGCCAGTAAAGTTACGCATAGTGATAGCTCAACCTTTGATCTGGAGGACGTCGAGAAATTAAAAACACAAGTAGAAATTAATCGGATTTAGGAGGAATACAATGCTTTATCAAAAAGAACGTGAACACCTTGCAGATGTAGTTAAGAAAATGTTTGATCGATATGAAACAAACACAGCCGGAGGTAATGTGAGTGTGCGTATGAATGATGAGCATATTATTATGACACCTACATTAATGTCACAGGAACATCATTGCGACCTTTCGCCGTATCAGACTTTGGTTGTCGATATGGATGAAAATGTTGTAGAAGGCGATGGAAGAATTACTAGAGAGATTAATATGCACATGGCATGCTACAAACTTAATAAAGAAATAGGTTGTGTTCTTCATGGGCACGCACTGAATTCAATGGTGTTTGCGACAATGGGGATGGATATGCCAAATTTAACCGAAGCAACCCAAAAACTTGGTGAAATTAAATGCCTTGATTTTGCTCCGGCAACGTCTGAAGAACTTGCCGAGAAAGTACGATCTTATATTGAATCAAAAGGGCAAGATGCTGTCCTAAACGCGATCTTATTGAATAAACATGGTGTCTTGATTACGGATAAAAATTTGACCAAGGCTTATGATATTATGGGGCGTTTGGAATACAACGCCTATATTGCTGAGAAAGCAGTCTTGTTTGATAAACTTGGAATTCAAAAAATTGATTCGAAGGGACATGATTATAATCTTGAGGAATAAAGAAAAGTTATTATTAAACCTATTAGCCTTTTTGGCCTCGTTGTGTTTGATTATTGGCTTTTTGAAACAGGATTGGATGTTGAGCATATTAGCCTTGCTATTTGCACTAGGAGCCCAACGTATTTTTAGAAAATTGCATCCGAGGAAGTTTTATTCCTACAAAGATGTCTTAAACAAAAGACGTCAATAAGTATCTGAAACAAATTCAGCTGGAAAGAACTGAAGATATAACAGTTTGCTGGATATATCTTGTGTTGAGGGGTGAATAATGTGTTAATGACAGAAGAGCGCAAGGAAATAATTGAGTATGGGAAAAAGCTGATTGACACGGGATTAACTGTTGGTACAGGTGGCAACATTAGCATATTTGATAAAGACTCGGGACATATGGCAATAACTCCTAGTGGAATCGAGTATTATGCATTAACGGAGAAAGATATTGTTATTATGGACCTTTACGGGAATGTGGTTGAAGGCAGTCTAAAGCCTTCTAGTGAATATCAGATGCATGCACTAGTCTATCAGAATCGTTTTGAGGCAAATGCGATGATTCATACCCATGCTTTATACGCAACAACTATCTCTTGTCTTAATGAAGACCTGCCTGCAGTTGATTATCTTGTTGCCCATGCAGGTGGACCGAATATTCGGTGTGCTGAATATGCAACCTATGGAACAAAGGAATTGGCAGAAAATGCATTAGAGGGTATGAAAGACAGAAAAGCCGTTTTGCTTGCAAATCACGGAATAAATGTTATTGGAAATGACATCCGTGAAGCCTTCGCTATTACGGAGCAGCTTGAATTCTGTGCAAGGCTCTATTGGCAGGCAAAATCAATCGGTAACCCAGTCATTCTTCCAGATGAAGAAATGGAAATGATGGTTAAACGTTTTAGGAATTATGGACAATAGATAAGATTCTACTATTTAATATAAGCTAAGTTTAGGTTTTTGCCTTAATGACAGTGTCATAAACGTTTGTCATTCAGGCTTGTTTTCTTTAGAAATGACATAAAAAATACCTTCGTTCCAGAATCAATGATAGATGGGTTCGAAGGTATTATTCATTAGTGGATAAGAAATGTATGTGCTAAATTAAACGTAATTAAAGCCTGGTGATAAGCCAGGTTTTCTACTATTTCGGAATTGCGTCATATGAGGAACTATTGCTGTTCGGAAAACTGGCGGAGCTTTTTCTGATGTCGGGCAGTTTTACTTAATAGATAATCAGTGGTTTCCTGTGTTTCTGTTAATTCCACTCGAATACCGTCGATTTTTTTACCAAGTCGATTAAAGCCTCTGTCCATTTTTGTATCTAATTCGCTTCTCATGTTATCCATCTTGTCACTCATTTGGTCAAATTTATTATCGACGTGTTCTGAATGGAGTTGTAATGCGTGCAATATTTCTTTTAGCATTGTTTCCTGTTCCATGTCTTCACCCCCCCTATAGGTATAGTATATATGATTTTAGACAGATTAAAAAGACGCTAGAGAATCACAAAAAAGCTGCTTTTGGCCATTGGAGAATGGAATAATATAAAAATACAAATTTTAATGTTAAAGAACATAAATTATTGGAAAAGTAAGGAGGGGAAGTTGCTTTTTAGAGTAATTACAATTGTTAAAAATTAATAGAAAGTGTTAATCTATTTTTTCTTAATGTAGTTTTGCAGCTTTAATAGAGGCTTCGTACCATTAATGGACCACGAAATGTAAACAGACCTGGAGGCTTGTATCATCAAATGGTTAAACAAATTTGGGGAATACTTTCTCAAATTAATAAGACACGCATATATGTGAGCGTTTAAAATATGCGTATTATGGCTGGATAGAATTGTACTAGGTTCTGGTTATTACGAAACTCTTTTCGTTAACTTATGTATAGACTCGATTAAAGGATACACTTATCAGTCAGTTAAGTATGACAGTGCACAAGGTAAGAAATATGAAAAAGAGGAAGAGGCACTAAACAATACGGATGTCTGGAATCCAATAGGGTAATGAAATGCACAGTGTTGCTAATTCTAATAGAGTATAGTTTAATAAAGTTATATTAATGTGAACAAAGGGGATTATTATGAATATTGTCGTTGCACCGGATTCTTTTAAAGGGAGTTTAACATCAGTTGAAGCATCTGAAATAATGAAATCCGCATTATTGAACGTAGATTCCGGACATTCCGTCACCATGAAACCGATGGCTGATGGTGGGGAAGGGACTTTGGAATCGTTACTCAATGCAACAAATGGTGAACGTATTGAAGTAGATTGTACCGGACCTTTGGGAGATAACATAACAACCTCGTATGGAATAATAAACGGTAAAACAGCTGTTATTGAGTGTGCGAATATTGTTGGGCTGACGCAAGTTCCTGAAAGTAAACGTAATCCAGATAATACAACAACCTATGGTATCGGCGAGGTCATTATTCATGCACTTAACAGGGGATGTACTTCTTTTATTATTGGATTGGGAGGCAGCTCCACGAATGATGGCGGGTTAGGGATGCTCATGGCACTGGGGATGAGTGCCTGGGGTGAAGACGGCAAGCAGGTAGCTGGGTATGGACGTGATTTGTACGGTGTGAAAAAGGTTCAATGTGGCAGTTTGGATTCAAGGATTGCTAAAGTAGAAATTAATATAGCAAGCGATGTTGAAAATCCATTATGTGGAGAACTGGGTGCAACAAGTGTTTTTGGCCCGCAAAAGGGTGCGTCTACAAAACAAGTTAAACAATTAGATGAAGCTTTAAGGCATTTCGGAAATTTGGTTGAATCTGAATTCCATATCAATATACAAGAAATACCTGGCGCTGGCGCTGCAGGAGGTTTAGGATTTGCTCTTATGGCAATTGGTGGAAGTTTGGTCTCCGGTGCAGCATTAGTAGGTGATGCGATAGGTATTGAAAGTGCGATTGAAGCAGCTGAACTTGTTGTTACCGGAGAAGGGCAGAGTGACGAACAAACACTTTATGGCAAGGCACCAGGTTACGTTGCGACAATCGCTAAAAAATATGGCGTGCCTGTTGTTCTGATTTCGGGAAGCCTCAATGGCAATTTGGATCCATTACGGGAGAAATTTTCCGGCTGCTTTTCCATTATTAATAAACCATTATCCTTACAACAATGTTTTGAAAAGGCTGATAAACTGCTTTTTGAACAAACAAAACAAGTGGTTCATTTGGTGGGGAATTTTAAGTGAAACTTGGTATAGAATGCGTTACCTGTTAGCTGTAGGAAATCGGAAATTCGTTATTTAGTTGAATGGGAGTATATATTCTGAAGGGATATAAATTTTGGGAAGATGGGTAAATAAACTCTCCATCTATCAAACGGGGATTATTTGCAGCCTTAGTGAGCAATCTAGAGATCACAGGTCTCATTTGAAAATTTACGGGAAATTCAATTGACAAAATTAAAAATAAACTATAAAGTATAACATAAGTCATCAGATGACCTGAAAACCATATTATAGTAGGTATTTAATTATAAATGAAACCGCTTTTATATTTTGAACGAGGGGGAGTTTTTGGAAATGTTTCTGCTTGTTGCATTAAGTGCAGTTATTGCACCTTTCATTTTCTTAGTTATTTTCAGAATGACTGCTGTTAAGGGAATGTTCCTGAGCGCTATTATTGTCATTGCCCTAGCATTGTTTGTATGGGGAATGGGGGGAACAATTGTCATTGCTTCTATTTTACAAGGAATACATAAGGCATTAACCATCTTATTAATTTTATTTGGGGCTATTGTGCTTTTGAATACATTACGACACACTGGGGCAGTTGATCGTATAAATCAAGGGTTTCGTAGTATATCTGGTGATATGCGTGTACAGGTTATTATTGTGGCGTTTTTATTTGGTGCATTAATTGAGGGGGCCGCCGGTTTTGGTACTCCCGCCGCAGTCACAGGGCCTTTAATGGTTGCGTTAGGTTTTAATCCTATAGCCGCAGCTACCTTAGCGTTGATTGCTGATAGCTCATCTGTACCTTTTGGGGCAGTTGGTACACCTGTTCAGATTGGTTTAAGCAATATCCAGGGAGCGGATTTGGCATTTTTCAATGAAATCGGTGTAAAAATCACCTTGATCGATTTATTTGCTGGGACTTTTATGCCATTTGTTTTAGTGGCGATTTTAACCTTTTTCTTTGGAAAGAAAAAGGGACAATCTGGTGTGCTTTCGATGCTGCCATGGACCCTCCTGATCGGGATTACATATACAGGATCGGCACTTTTGTTTGCGGTTGTGGTAGGACAAGAATTTGTTTCAATTCTGGCATCTCTAACTGGGCTTTTTGTGGCAACATTAACAGCGAAGAAAAAATTTCTATTGCCTAAGGTTCAATGGAATGACGCATTGCAGGCTGATTTTAAGATAAATGATAGAAAAATAGATATGAGTATCATGAAAGCATGGTCACCTTATGTGATCGTAGTAGGATTGCTGTTAATTACTAGAATTGTAGATCCTGTCAAAGATTTTACCCTTTCTTATCTCAATTTAACATGGAACAACATTCTTGGTATGAAGGGAGTTACATCGGAGTGGGAAGTGTTATATTCTCCCGGCACAGTGTTAATTCTAGCAGCAGTATTTGCTATTCTTATCCAGCGTAAATCATTTTCTAACTTTGCTAAAGCCTCCAAAGACTCTCTTGGTTCTATTAAGAGTGCTGGTTTAGCTTTATTTTCTACACTCGCGTTGGTTCAGGTTTTTACTAACTCAGGAATGAATATGAATGATTTAATCAGTATGCCACAATATATAGCTGAGTCATTAGCAGTAACCTTTGGGACAGCCTGGGTATTTGTAGCACCATTCTTAGGTGAACTCGGTGCATTTATAACGGGGAGTGCAACAGTTTCTACATTAACTTTTTCACCGATCCAAAGCAATATTGCAAATCAGACAGGGGTCAGTGAAAGCGTTATATTGGCATTGCAAGTAATTGGTAGCGCTGCCGGAAATATGATTTGTGTCCATAATGTCGTCGCTGCTTCAACCGTTGTTGGCTTGGCTGGGAAAGAAGGAGATATTATCCGTAAGACCTTAATTCCGGCTATATTATACGGAGTTTTTGCTGGAATAGGTGGATTTATCTTACTTAGCATAATAGGATAGTTATTTTTAAATTCATAAGATTAAGATGCTGTATTCTCCTTTCTTATTCCTTTCATTTGCAGTAAACTGGTAGGAAAGGAAAACGTGAGGTGGAAGACATACGTTGAAAGTTAATCCGATTAAAACTAGAAAAATATATGAAGAAGTTTCTGATTCGTTAATCGAACTGTTAAAAACCGGGCAGCTTCACCCCGGTGATAAATTAAATTCAGTTGAACAACTCGCGAAGGATTATGATGTTAGTCGTTCGGCGATCCGTGAAGCATTAAGCGGTTTGCGGGCTATGGGTTTAGTGGAAATGCGGCAAGGGGAGGGGACATATATTACCCAATTTGATGCCTCCCAGTTCTCACTTCCTGTAGCAACTGCACTGCTTATGAAGCGCGATGACATCAAAGACTTATCGGAAGTACGAAAGATTCTTGAAGTGGGGTCGGCCTCCTCGGCTGCTATCAGCCATTGTGAAGAAGATTTGCTTCCAATGAGAGAGGCGTTACAGGCAATGAAAGATGCCAAGGGGAAAGGTGAACTGGGGGAAAAGGCCGATTTAGATTTTCACTTGGCAATAGCTAATGCTACCCATAACCAAATGCTCATCAGTTTAATGAGCAGTGTATCAGATATTATGGTTGAATCGATGCGGGAAACACGAAGATTAATCTTGTATTCTGAGGAAAGAAGTATTCAACTATTTAAAGAGCATCAACGTATTTTTGATGCGATCGAAGCGAGAGATGCTGACGATGCTCAAAAGGCAATGCTCGATCATTTAATAGAAGTAGACCGAGTTTTAGCAAAATATATAGAGAAGAAATAATAGGTTTACGAATGACAAGATTAATTCATTTGGGATAATCGTCTGATGACCTGTTTTTTAATGTTTATGGAGGTGAACGTATTGAAAGTATCCTTTTTCATCACCTGCATGTGCGACATCATCACCCCAGAAGTGGGAAAACATGCAGTAGAACTATTAGAAAGATTAGGTTGCGAGGTAGATTTTCCAGTAGCACAAACCTGCTGCGGACAGCCGGCATTTAACAGTGGCTATCTGGAGGATGCAAAGGAGTCTATGAAACAAATGATGCGGGCTTTTAAAGATTCCGAGTATGTTGTTGGTCCATCCGGATCTTGTGTCGGTATGCTCCGAGAATATCCGAAAGTTTTCAAAGATGATCCAGAATGGGAACAGCCTGCCAAGGAACTTGCGGCAAAAGCGTATGAACTGACACAATTTATTGTTGACGTTCTTGATGTGGAGGATGTTGGTGCTCGCTTCCATGGCAGGGTTACCTACCATCCATCTTGCCATATGACAAGAATTCTCGGTGTAAAGGAAGCACCATTAAAACTATTGAAGAATGTCAAGGATTTAAACCTGATTGAGCTGCCAATTAAAGAAGATTGCTGCGGATTTGGTGGAACCTTTGCAGTGAAAAACTCGATTATTTCAGGGGAAATGGTTAAAGAAAAATCGAAACATGTTTCCGAGACAAGGGCTGAGTACCTGGTCGGCGGGGATATGGCATGTTTGCTGAACATTGGTGGGAGGATGCAGCGGGAAGGCAAGTATGTTGAAATCAAACATATTGTAGAGATCTTAAATTCCCATTAACGGATCAAGTTAGAAGCCAAAATGAACGGAGGGGAAATGACATGGGTATAAAAATAAGTTATAAACCCTACAATGAACGAGTCAAAGAAGGCGTGGATAATAGTTTCATGCAACAGGCCGTTGCTTCGGCACAGGGACGATTTCGCAGCGGCAGACAAAATCGTGCAGATGAACTTGGTGACTGGGAGGACTGGCGTACATTAGGTGAAGAAATCCGCACCCATACATTGCAAAATATTGATTACTATTTGCAGGAACTTAGTGAAAACGTTGTGAAACGGGGCGGCAATGTTTTCTTTGCGGAAACGAAAGAAGAAGCAAATGCCTATATCCAAGAGGTTGTCCGGAAAAAGAACGCCAAAAAAGTAGTCAAATCGAAGTCGATGGTGACAGAAGAAATCGGGATGAATGAGGCAATTGAAGCCGCCGGAGCCGAAATTGTGGAATCCGATCTAGGCGAGTGGATTTTACAGCTGGATAATGACCCGCCGTCCCATATTGTTGCACCATCAATACATAAAAACAAAGAACAGATTCAGAAAACCTTTGCTGAGAAAAAAGGATATACTGGAACGGATAAACCGGAAGAGCTTGGCCTATTTGCCCGCGAGCAGTTGCGCGAAGAGTTCTTGGATGCTGACATTGGCATTACTGGCTGTAACTTTGCCGTTGCCGAGTCTGGTGCCGTCACATTTGTTACCAATGAAGGAAATGCACGGATGGTTACAAGCCTGCCAGATACGCAAATTACGGTTATGGGACTGGAACGGGTTGTACCGACATGGGAGGAATTAGATGTCCTTGTCAGTCTCTTGACGCGCGCAGCTGTCGGACAAAAATTGACCAGTTATGTTACTTCCATTACGGGTACGCGGCTCGAAGGGGAAACGGATGGACCTGAGGAATACCATTTAGTCATTGTAGACAACGGTCGTTCAAAAATATTAGGTTCGGAATTCCAATCTGCGCTTCACTGTATTCGCTGTGCAGCATGTATCAATGTTTGTCCCGTATATCGTCATGTAGGCGGTCATGCGTATGGCTCGATTTATCCGGGCCCAATTGGAGCGGTACTCACACCACTGCTTGATGGGTACGAAGACCATAAAGAATTGCCATACGCATCATCACTATGTGGCGCCTGTACGGAGGTTTGTCCAGTGAAAATACCGCTTCATGAACAGCTGATACGTCATCGACAAATTATTGTGGAAGATGAAGGAATGTCACCTGTTTCCGAACGAATTGCGATGAAAGGATTCGCCAAATGGGGGGCAAGTCCTGCCGCCTATAAAATGAGTGCGGCGGCTGCCCGTCCTGCGTTAAAACCTTTCTCAAGACACGAAACGATTAAAAATGGCCCAGGACCATTAAAGGATTGGACAGTGAACCGTGATTTTCCTCTACCTGCTAAACAGACTTTTCGTTCCTGGTTTCAAAAACGGTAAAAAGGAGGAGAGGCAAAATGACGATTAAAAATCGTGATTCTTTCTTGGATAATCTAGCGGGGCAGCTTGGACGCAAGCGGAATACGAAAGGTGTTGAGCGCCCAAAATGGAGTATCAATCCACAACATCGTGTCTTAAAAGATGCCACACAAGATGAACTAGTAGAAGTTTTAGAAACACAATGTAAAGAAATTCATACCGATTTTATAAGTACAGACAAAAAAGGGTTGGCTGATGCTTTAGAGGAATTTATCGATAAATACCATGGAAAGTCCATTGTTTCCGCTGGTGGTCCGAGGATAAATGAATTTGGATTAGCTCAGCTTTATGAAAAGATGGCTGCTGATGGAAAGGACATTCATCTCTGGGATGAGGAAAAGGGAGAGGAAAACAAGGTATTTGCCGAACATGCCGATATTGGAATAACCTTCAGTGATATCACCCTGGCAGAGTCAGGAACAGTGACGCTGTTTAACGATAAATACAATGGGCGTTCCATTAGCCTATTGCCACAATCCTATATTGCTATTATTCCGAAAAGCACGATTGTACCAAGAATGACCCAAGCGACGGAAAAAATCCATCAGCAACATCAGAACGGACAGCTTGTTTCATCCTGCGTTTCGTTTGTGACGGGGCCGAGTAATAGTGCGGATATTGAGATGAAATTAATTGTCGGTGTCCATGGACCGGTAGCTGCGAGTTATGTGGTGGTGGAGGACGCGTGAATTTGTAGAGATGTGTTTTGTTATTATGATTAGAGGGACATTACTCCAGTGTCCCTTTTAGATTTGTCAATTTCTTATATTTGGTATTGTAGCCTTCCAATAATGATCCCGTGAAACTACAAGATTAATGAAGTTGCAATTCGGATAAGGATAATTCAGAGTAAAAATAATTTATGAAAACAATGTTTTTCCCCTAAATATTTTTATAAATATTCCGATATAGTAAATATATTCTAATAGAGAGTGAATTTTGATTCTATTAGAACAAAAAAATAAGTATGAAGAAAATGATTACAGTAGTAAGTGTAGTGTTAACAGTCTTTCTGGCGGTAGGAACAGCTTCAGCATCTTTAAAAGAAGAATCTATTGATTTGCAGAAGGAGTTGCTTAAGGAACAAGCTCTACAGTCTTTTCAAGAGGAATATCCTGATGCACAATTTATTAATGTAGACGAAGCGGAAGGAGAATCGGCAGAAACTATGACACCTTTTCAAGGAGCTGCTTCTCCTTTAACTTCTTTGAGGGTATATGCCGCTATTTCTACTAAATATCCACAATATGAATATTTTGCATTGAATCAACTAACATCTACTGCAGACCATGGTGGAGAAGAAATGTATATTGTTACAAGAGAAATTGGTTATAGTAAATTAAGGATAGCACAAATGGGTGGCGAGGATATACCTATGATTATGACTGAAGACATTGATTTTGAATGGTGATAGAATTGTTGACGGAACTTTTAGATGGTGGGACGCCAGTGGATATGAGGAAAGTAGATTTACTTACCAAGCTACCTCTATCAATGATCCTTGGAATACAATGAACGCTTGGATGAATATTAGATAACAAGAAGTTTATAGGAGAATATAATATGAATATCAATCACATTACTTCAATGCCATCACATGCGTTATCTGCTAAGTCAGCAATAAGAAACACAGAAACTGAGGAGCAAAGAAGTGGAGAAAACGCAAAATACGTCCTTAATGGAGAAAGATACATCAAATATATGGGAAGAACTTTCTAAAAAATATGATGTAACCAATGCTACCTTTGATGAACTTAAAGAGATTAGTATGTCGTTATATGAATACGGTGAAATTTCTTTTAAGGGACATGCTATCTTAACTTTTGATTTTGACAGAGGAGCAGAATCATTAAAAGAGGAGATATCTGGATTATCCCCAATTTTACTATGTATGCCACACAAGCTGATGCATCTGGAAAAAGAAATTGGATAGAAGAATTTCAAGCAAGAGCAGATAGAGCATTCGGATACGGTAATTTAATTGGACACCATACGAATCTAAGTTTAGCAGGAATTTTACAGAGATTAGAACGTTAAAGTGCTGAATTAAGGTATTTAAATGATAAGAAAAGTAGATAAACGGTATGTAATAAATTCTTTTAACGTACTTTCGAAAGAAGTCTCCCTCTTCAAGCGTGTGAAGGGCGTAGCCCAACGGTAAGGGGGAGATGAATTTCGGTTGGGTGACAGCCCA
>BMJD01000049.1 GCA_014642895.1 Lentibacillus populi | reverse complement strand
TGGTTCTTCGATTGTTGAGTCAGCTGTGTCCTCAGCTTCATTAAAAAGGGAAAGTTGGTCTGGATTGGTTTTCTCGCTGGAAGAACCGAATCGTTGTCGCTGGCTTAGGCGAAATTGCTCCTCATACCATTTTAATTTTGCCTCTAAAGCTTCCTTTTCCAATTGTAGCTTTTCAGCACGTTCTTTATAGTATTCCATTGCCTTTGGTGATTGCGCCGTATTTTCCATACCTTAAGTATAAGGGAAGGAACCCGGCTTGCCTAGTCGAATTCCCATTTTCCCATATTTCACTTTATTTATAGGATGGTACGCGCTTTTACTTCATGATGTGCCTGCTTTTGTTCGAGTGGTAACCCGTCCAACAACCAGCGTAACTGCCGTGGGTTAATACGCACGGCGCCGGAATCCTTTTCAGATGGCCACCGGAATGTTCCGCGTTCCAACCGACGGTAATGCAACCAAAACCCGTTATGTTCCCATTGAAGAATTTTGAGCTTATCGCGTTTTCGATTACAGAATACGAAGACGCTGGGAGAAAAAGGGTCGAGATCAAAGCATTCCTTTACGATAACGGCCAAACCATCTATAGACTTTCGGAGATCCGTACTTCCGCGAGCTAAGTAGACCCGTTCAATTGGTGCATTCGTTAACATTGATTTTGTAGCACATGGACAACATCGGATAATACGGCCATATTAGCTCCTGGACGTACCTCAACGGAAATAGCCCCGAAATGAATGAATACAGGCTCCTGTCCAGTAGTGACATTGATCGGTTCATCAACTTTGACCGTCAGCCATTGCGTTTCCGATGTTTCCTTTTTTGGAGTATCGTACTCAAATTTCTGTATCCAATAATACATTTGATGATCTTTTACACCTTGTTTACGACACCACTCGGCCACACTTAACCCACTTGCTTTCCAGGCATCAAACCGCGCTTTCCATTCTATTCTTTTGTCTGCTTGGGTCATTGCAAAACCTCCCGAATTAATTTCTAAGGAGATTATCGCATGATAAGCTCATGAATCATAGGTGGGTAGTACTTGACGCTTACGTTTCCAAACCTTAAAAAACTTGAACAAAGAAGGCGTTATACGGGCCACGAAGTAAAGAAACAACTAGAAATTGCTGGTTTTAAAGATGTTCAAGAAATCAAACTTTGGGAAACGAGAAAAAAATACACTTCAAAGACGGACTTACTTAAGGAGATTAAATCAAGGAAAGGTCGTTCTATTCTTTTTGAGCTTAGTGATGCAGAGTTAGAAGAACTTATATCTCATATTGATGGGAAGTTAAGTAACGACGAAGTTATTGAAGAAAAAGATCGTTGGAGCATTTGGAGAGCAAACAAGTAGAAAGAGTAGTACAAGAGAAGGAAGTTAAAAATTCCAATTTTTTTCAATAGATATATGGCCTCTAAAAAATAATCCCTCGCGGCCGGCTAATGAACAGGAGGGATTATTTTTATTGCTTTTTTCAGACATGATTTACATTTTAATAGAAACCCTTTTTGTCAATACGCGGATTATCCAAATAATAATAACTATTATAACGAATATACCTGGAATTGTAATGACTGCTGGTAAATCCAGGGATGAAAACCTGTCAGCCACAGGTAAATTCAGAGACATCCGTATTAGCACGTCTACTAAGGTCAAACTAATCAGTCCAAGAAGGATAGATCCTAGACCTGTTATCGTATCATATCGATAGAAACTTGCACTAATGAACCAGCCTACTAAATAATACATAAAAATGTTTAAACTAAATAAACCAATGGCTAAGATCCAATTGCTCCCGGGATCAACGAACGGAGTTAAAATGACAGACTGTACAATATCACCAATAATATTACTATCAATATCTAATACCACTTCATTAAGATTTGGTTCTTTTAAACCTATGTTAGCCATATTTTTTAAAATGAATTGTCCTATTACAGATATGCAGATTGCAATAATTGGAATAACAACAGATAATCCAATAGAAGCCAGAAGTCCCCCTTTAAAATAATCCTTTCTTGTCACACCGTTTCCTGCATAATGGGGGAGAAAGTAAACAGATATCAGCCCAATAACAAGCATAAATATATTGGCTGCAACAAAAACCGAATTATAGTAACTGTCTACTTCATTTCCTTGGATAAATGCTGTTATTATTTTAACAATGTGAATGACCAGCATGATACCTAAGAATCCAAATGCCCAGTACAACTGAACCAAAAACATATCTTTTGCAACCTTAGGGAAAGTTGTGGTTTGTTTCATATTATTCCTCCTCCGTTAAATGGACAAACAAATCATGAAGGGAGACCGGTGCTACCTCAAGTCCTTTAGCCAATGCAGTATTTCGTTCGTGATCATCGAGTTCCCCGTAAATCATCACCGATTTCGTATCGCCCAATTGTTGTACGTTAATCTGTTCCTTTGCTTGAACAAAATTATCTACTAGTTCTCTGTTCCCAGTAATCGTAGCCCCTTTTGAGATAAGGGAATTGTATTCTTCCTGCAGCAGAAATTTACCTTTGTTTATTATAATGACTTCATCAAATAAATAATCCATTTCAGATACAAGATGAGTGGAAAGGATCATGATTCTCGGATGATTTTGTTGATCCTTTAATAACTCTTTGTAAAATATATCTCTTGAAGGAGCGTCCATGCCAAGGTATACCTCATCAAAGATGGTTACCGGTGCTCTAGTCGATAAACCAATAATGACATTCAAGGCAGATTGCATCCCTTTCGAAAACTGTTTTACCGGTTTCTTTTTGTTGAGTTTAAATTTCTCAATAAGATATTCCGCATAATCCATATCGAAATTAGGGCGATAGCGCTGTATGTCTTGTAGCATATCTTTTACATTATCCGATTCATCTTTATAGTCTTTGTCATACATAAAGGCAACTTGCTGCATGATTTTAGCATTTTCAAATGGTTCTTCGCCATTGATGGTTATGGAACCTGATGAGGCTTCACGGAATGATGCCAATACAGAGAGAAGCGATGTTTTGCCAGCCCCATTTCTTCCCAGCAGGCCATATATTTTCTCACCGCTTAGTTCGAGTGTTATATCCTTAAGAGCCACGTGATTACGATAGGTTAGACTTAAATTTTTTACCTTAATGTTCATTTTGTATCACGACCTTTCACATTTTTAATGAATTGAATGATGTCATTTTGAGTGAATCCCAACTTATCAGCCTCATAAACTAATTTGACAACATAATCTTCCATAAAGGATTCTTTTTGTTTTTGAATAAGTTTTTCTCTGGCCCCCGCTGCAACAAACATACCAATCCCTCGCTTCTTGTAAAGAATACCTTCATCAACCAATTGATTAACTCCTTTAGATACTGTGGCATGGTTAATCTTATAAAAATTTACAAGTTGATTTGTAGAGGGTGCCTGCTCCCCTTCTTTTAGCTGATACTTAATAATTTGATCTTCAATTTTTTCACGCACTTGCATATAAATTGGTTTATCTTGATCAAAAGGTCCCCTCATTGATATCTCCCACTATTCTTAAAGTTGTTATACACTCATACGGTTATATACTTATGTGTATAACAATAACAGTTATTTTATTCACAGTCAATATTGGAAAGGAAAAAGAATAAAAATAGGCAAAAGCATATATGGAATGGGGGATGGGAGAGGTCATTGGCTTCGTCCAGATACATAAACAAATGGCTCCCGAAGCAGACGGGTGTTTCGGGATACCTTTTTGATTCATGGAAACGAGGAAATGAATCGAGTGCCCCAATGTGCGAAAAGAATAAAACTTTTTTCCAATCCGATGCCACCCATTCCGGATTTGTTTCGATGGTAATGGTAGAAAGGGATGCTTTCCGATTCAGTTGGATTATTTCTGCTTTCCTCATTTCAAATGGAACGAAAGGGGGCTTCCGCTTTGGAAAGAAGTACGATCACGGTGAAAGAAGTCGCGGCTTATTTGGGGGGTTCATACCAATACGGTTTATTATCTCGTGAAGCTGAACGAGATACCGTATTTGAAGCTGCGCAATCGCATTTTGTTTACAAAGGACTCGATTGATCTATGGATGCAAGACCAGGCTAACGCAAAAAATGTTAGCTCGAGGTCTCTAATGTAACACTCCTTAGATATCAAACTTTAAAATAATACTTTTATATTAAAAGTAATGTTATTCAGGAAAAGAGTTCGCTAATCGAATAGTGCCCCCTTTTGAATCTGACCAGATTGTGGAGGAATGGATTTACTTAATCATGCCTTTTAATGTAAACTGAATTTACACAGTTATTTAAATGATTAATTATAAAACAATTTTTATATATATATTTAAGCCATTATGAGTAAAAACAATAAGGGGGAAATTAACATGACAAAGGGAAATAAAATCAGCAATAAAAAGGAGTTGTCACCAGAACAACGCGAAGAATTACTCGGAGGATTGAAAGCCCGTTTCGAGAAAAACATGCACCGCCATAAAGGTCTTGAATGGGCTAAAGTCCAATCAAAACTGGAAGCTAATACGGAAAAACTGTGGTCGCTCCATGAAATGGAAAGAACTGGCGGTGAACCGGATGTTGTTGGTCATGATAAAAAGAAGGACGAATACATTTTTTATGATTGTTCAGCGGAAAGTCCTAAAGGTCGCAGAAGTGTTTGTTACGACCGTGAAGCGCTGGAGTCAAGGAAAAAACATAAACCAGAAAATAACGCGCTTGATATGGCAGCTGCCATGGGCATTGAAATTTTAACAGAAGAACAATATCGAGCAATGCAGGAACTTGAAAATTTCGATAAGAAAACGTCGAGTTGGGTGCAAACACCTTCTGATATTAGAGAACGCGGCGGTGCCCTTTTTTGCGATTATCGTTACGGGCACGTCTTCGTGTATCACAATGGTGCGGAATCTTACTATGCTGCCAGAGGGTTCCGTGGCTCGCTAAGGATCTAAGTTTTGCCCAGACAACAAAATGTGAATGTGAGAACGGATCACCTGGGGAGGGCTGTAATTTCATTTTTCAACTATTAGGCGCCATTCGTCAATTCTTAATAAAGTATTTGGATTATGTAGTTTTCTTTAATTAATGAATGGAGAGATAGATATATGGAAAACGATTGGGATATAGCAATGGATTCTCTTTCCAAGACTACTGTTTTTTCAAATCCAAATAACGAGCCTGTAACCATAAGTGGTCACGCTGATGATTTGAAATGTATCGGTGTGGGGACAGATGCGGCCGTTTTTCAATCTTTAAACGCCCCAGCTTATGCATTTAAAAAATATGCCAAGGACAAAATAGCTAAAGTAAAAGTGGAAGCAAATGTTTATCAAAAATTAGGAGATTCACCTTTCTTTTCAACATGTTTTGCTGCTTATGACGAATGCCTCGTTTTAAGCTACGAAGAAGGAAAGACTCTTTTCGACTGCGTCCTACAAGGGATTCACATTCCGGAACAGGTTATAAATGACGTGGAGGATGCAAGAGAATATGTTCGTACGAAGGGGCTTAACCCACGTGATATCCATTTGAAAAATATTTTACTACAAAACGGAAGAGCAAAAATACTTGATGTCTCGGAATACATACTGCCAGGTAATGATTTCAGATGGGAGCATTTAAAAAAAGGATATGAACAATACTATCATTTAATTGATGAGAAGTCTGTACCATTTTGGTTAATGGAAACGGTTCGAAAGTGGTATAACCGGCGGAATAAATATTTTTCTTCGTATGAAGAGTTTATAAAATTTGTTGTAAATTTTTTATATAAAAAATAGAGGAACTAGCCTCCCTCACTCAATGTATTTGTACAGGAGTTGATAGCTATCTTCCTAAAACGGCGCTTTAGCCGAATAAAATGTTCATTTATCGGGCCATTAACAGAATAATTAAGGGAGGATGTATCATGACCAAACATAAAATTTATACCATGAGTGTTGCAAAAGTTTATCCCCATTATATTTCGAAAGCAGAGAAAAAAGGACGTACCAAATCAGAAGTCGATGAAATTATCCGTTGGTTGACAGGATATAGCCAGGAAGAGTTAGAATTACAACTGGAAAAACAGACAGACTTTGAGACCTTCTTTGCGGAAGCTCCCCAATTGAATCGCGCGCGTGCTTTGATCAAAGGTGTAGTCTGCGGCGTCCGAGTGGAAGATATCGAAGAACCAACGATGCAGGAAATTCGCTATTTGGATAAGCTAATCGATGAGTTAGCAAAGGGAAAAGTGATGGAGAAGATTTTGCGGAAATAATAATTAAAAACGAAGAAACACTGATTCCATTTATATCGCTTTATTTTTAAGTAATTATTAAAATCGCGCACTAATCTTTACAAAATTTTGTACAATGTTGTCGGGGTGAAGTGGTGAACTGGCCAGTACTAAAAGATATAAAGTGGTTGGCATATCAATTAACATCAATTTTGTCAGTACTCACAGGATTAATTTTAGCAGTTGGCAGCAATAGTTACTGGGTACTGTTTGTCCTCTTATCGATGTTACTAATGGGTTTAGGGATGAGTAGGGCAACGAAATTAACAAGGTAAAAGAGTGAAAAGTGAAAGAGGTTTATTCAAATCGGGTACGAATCCGGAATTTTTTAAATAATAGCTTTGGCTCTCCCTTTGCAATACGCACCCAAAAGCACCTTTTTAATGGTGTTTGTCCCTGTTTTAGCTGCAGTTATTCATTTTATCTTGTACGTAGCGGTTGGACTATATCTTGATAAGAGAAAAGACAGACACTTTGTCAAAGAGTACAACCAAATTTTGGAGGCATATAATGAAACGGATAATGCAGAGATATTTTTACATGATCTTTCAAATATTAAAAATCCATCTAAAACTGCGCAATCAGCAAATGCCTTTAATTTCAGTATGTCAACCGCATTGTATAAAAACAATAGAAAAGAAGAAGCCCTATCTTATTTATACAAAGTCAATACATCAGATAACGATCTTCAAAAGGTAATTGAGGAGCAAAGAAAAATGATAGAAGACGGAGAGGTCACTAGTATTTAACAGTTTTCCGAAAGTCTCCTTCTTCAAGCCTGCTACGGGGATCGCCCAGGTTAGGGACTTTCCGGTTCAATGACATGAGTGCAATCCTTTTTAATCGTGAGGGATATGCTCGGCTCCATTGAACGCAGATCAAACATGTTTCTCAAAAACCTCCCGTCGTGGGAGGTTTTATACACTAATTCATATTTTGAAATGCTCAACCGCCGCTTCAGCCACCTGTACGTCCTGAGGTACAGCACCACCGCTGACACCGACTGCGCCGACTATTTTTCCGTCTATTTTTAGTGGGATTCCACCACCAAAGACAACAATTTTGCCCTGGTTGGTTGTGTTAAGTCCCCAGAGTTCTGCGGTTGGAACGGTTGCTTCCTCTAAGTCAGCTGTAGACATTTTCAGCGCAACAGATGTCCAGGCTTTGTTCTGGGCAATGTCTACACTCGCCAGCCATGCATCATCCATGCGATGGGTGGCAACGAGATTTCCACCATCATCCACCGCAGAGATTACCATCTGTACACCAATTTTACTTGCTTCCCTTTCCGCGCCATCAATCACTTGTTTTGCCATTTCCAAGTTTATTTTTTCCACTAGTCATCTTCCTCTTTCTAAAAATTACCTTTCTTTACCCGATTCCCGCAAACGTTTTTAATAAACATATTAATAGAAAAAGTCCTGAATTTTAAGTTTTATAATAGCATTAGTGGGAAAGAGATTAATAGGGAGTTACAAGCACTCAGTGTAAAATCTCTGCTGTAGTAAGTACTGCACACCATCATTCCAAGGAAGTTTTTCGTTTTGGCAGATAATCGTGGTGTAGTTTACTTAGGAAATGGTAAAGTGGAAGTGCAGGACATATCAGTAGATCCTGGAGCCAAGGATCAAGACGCTAAACAAGGATCGCCCAAAGTACGCTTTCGGCTTGGCTGGTCAAAGGCGCATCCATCCATACCGGACAAACTCCGATGAAATATCATCGTCAATTAATGCACGCTATCTTGAACGGAAAAGCGGATATTGCCATGTGGTAAATGCAACCACATTTCATTGGATTAGGCTCCGCAAGGTTATGCGAACTTTGACGGCGGGGTCGCTAAAAATTTGTCATTGACCCACACGGAACATTAAGTAAGTAGAATGATGGGACAGGTCTAGTGTCCCATCGTTCTGCTTTAAACGTTTTTATAATTGTAGAGTCATGCAAGGAGAATGTTCTAATGGACAACAGCAATCACACATCGCGCCTGTCTCACTCTACGAACTTCCGAATGTGCTGGTCTAAATACGCAATACATAGAATTGTGTAGTAGGTTTCCAACCGTTATTCAACCGCTTTTTGTCAATCATTCATATAAACACGGTGGTCCGTAAGCGATTTTACCCTTTTCAATACCATTCCTTATCAAAATAACTTATTTATTATTTTTCTTCATAAACCATTTCGCTAAAAAGTTAGGCTCTTTGATACGACAATTGTGAAATGCTGAAATCTTCCATTCTCCATTTTGTTTGATTAAAACATTGGTATTAATGGATTCTCTATTTTTGGAATAATTTTTTTGCCAACGCATTTTCGTATTTCCGACGCAATGTACAATAACGGTATGTTCATTTAGAAAGCGAATGTCCGTTATTCGCCCTTGCATTTGGGACCCCTTTAACACACCATCAAATAATTCCTGATGTGAAGTTTTTACTTCTTGTTTGCCTTTTATATGCTGCCCAAAGAAAGTGACATAATCTACGTCTTCGGTAAAACAAGTAGCATATGCTGCTCCATCACCGTTACTCCATGCAGAATACATGGTTTCAAATAAATTATTTATATTGCCTTTTTCTGTTTTAAATTCCATTTATTAATCTCCTTTTTCTTTATTTATTTAATTAGTATGGTTCGTCTCAATCTGTTCCTTAAAATTAGATAACCATTGTAATTCAAGCTGCCACTGATTAACATGATGATCCATTAATCCTCGGATTGTTCGATAAAAATACGTGTTTTGCATGGGTTGTATCTGGTCAGGGTTCTCATCAAACTCTAATTGCTGTTCCTTAATATGATCTATAGCTTTTTGACAATACCGCATATAATGATTTATTAAATACATTTGATCTTCATAGCATAAGTAGTCAAAATAGATTGCTTTAGTGTGAAAAATCTTTTGGTAGTTCCCAAGGCCTTTTTCAGTATCCATCATTAATTCATAAAAGCGGTCTTTTCCCTTATCCGTAATTTCAAAGGTGCGGGATGATCGTTCAGAAGGGAAGGGAACATTTTCTGGATTCGCCTCTTGAATAAGCCCGGCTTTATTTAGTTTGGTTAACAAAGTTGAAAGTGTCCCCCTACTAACCTTTTCCCAAGGTCCAATCGTGTCATTGGCTATTTTCGAAATGAGATAGGCATGTAATGGAAACTTCATTAATAATGACAGAACAAGAAGTTCATACATTGTCAATTCACCTCTTTTTACAATTATTAGTTTTTTAAATACCGTTTTAATAAAACTATAAACTCAACATAAACATTTGTCAATGACAAATTGCAATAATTGATTTTGTACACGTCATTTCATTGATAAATTCCGTAAGATAATGAACATGACTTCATTGGCGTAAAAAAATATAAAATGAATATTCGTTAGTCAATATTTCGCAATAAGGGTTGTTAATCATATCACCGTATGCTATTTGAATGTCTTCTGCTGTATGTTTGGCTTCGTTTTCAAGGATATAAAAGTAAAAACGGCATGCAGATAATATTTCGATAAAATTGTGTGTTAAAATAGAGAAAAAGTTTTGAATTAATGTACGTAAACTATTTTGACGCTTTTCTTAAATATCTATAAAGCAATGGATTTTCAAGAACGATCCTCCGTAATCGGCGCGCAAGAATGGAATATGGCCTGTGCAGACTTATGCATAAAAGGGGTGAAGACGAATGCGTATTGAAAATGGGGAAAAAATATACCCCAATTGCCTAACAATCACTAGGACAGTCGAGGTGGGTGGCCTTACTAAATCGCAGCTTATCCAGAAAATGCAACAACACTCTATTTTGATGAACGAGTTTGGAGAAAGGCTATTTGCTGAAGCTAATTTTACAACCTCTGCCAAAACGTATACGTTGAACACCATTGAGCTCACCGTACGTGACCTGGGGTTGCCAGAGGGAGCAACTACGACTCAGCTCTTTAAGCGAGCGAATGATCTTGGATTGGAATTGTGTCCGCTTGAGCTTGGCCCTAACCTAAGACTAAGGTATCTGGATCAGCCTGAAGGTTATTCTGGACAGCCCTCCCGGCAACATCAAGCTCCATATGGCTCCATCACAATAGCTTCAGAGATACTAACAGAAGACGAAAATTTCCCGAAAGGCTTCTATCTCAGACGTATCAAAGGTATGCTGTGGTTGCGTTGGATACATTGCCGATGATCTGCACGTTTGGGGGCCTGATGGTCATTTTATTTTTTGTCAACGTTCATAGTTTTTGAAGAATTAAACCTAAATCCCAAAGAAAGGAATTGATTCACAATGACATTACGCTTAACGCCATATTTAATGATGGAGGGAAATGCAAAGGAAGCGATACAATTTTACGAAAAAACATTGGATGCTACAATTGTTACTGTCCAAACTTATGGTGAGGTGCTACCTACTTGTCCTTCAGCTATTAAGGAACATGTGGGACATGCAATGTTAAAAGTTGGTGAAACAGATCTTATATTTTCCGATACTCCAGGCCCGCCGATTAAAAAGGGGAATCAAGTAATGATTAGCATTTCAACGAATGATGTGGAAAAAACAAAACAAATTTTTGAAGCATTACAGTTGGATGGGAAGGTCAACCAACCGCTAGAGGAAACTCCTTTTAGTCCGGCTTTTGGTAATGTAACGGATAAATTCGGCGTGACTTTTCAAATTGTAACGGAAGGAAAATAATCAATTTACTTATGCAAGAATGGAATAAGAGAGGGAGGTTTGGTTTGATTATCAATTATACCGAGTATAATGAAATGCTCGATATGGAAGTGTTAGAAAGAATTATAATGCTGCATACGAGTGTTTTTGGAAAGTCTGATGATTTAGCAGGGAGAATGAAAGAAAAGCCTAAGTTGCGAATTGACATTGCATTAGATGATCAAAAGGTGGTCGGGTATAAGATAGGATATGCTTTGAATCGTGAGCAGTTTTATAGCTGGCTAGGCGGAGTGGATGCCGAATACCGGAATCAAGGTATTGCTTCAACGTTAATGGTGCAGCAGCATCGACATATCAAAGAGAGTGGCTACAAAGCAGTTCAAACACATACCAAAAATAAGTGGCGTCAGATGCTGCTATTAAATATTAAAAACGGATTCGACATTATTGGTACTTACACAGATAATGAAGGAGAACCTAAAATCATTTTGGAAAAAAAGCTATGAACATTTGAAAACATATCCTTTAAGGTTTGTTATTCTGTTAAAGCGCAAGGATGAAATAATTATGATAGGAAAGAAGAACAAGAAGTTATCATTCCCCTGATAAGTGACTTGTTCTTCTCTGTTTTTTACTCTGTGCTGATAGTACGGCTCATAACGATTTTACAGGTACACATATTTCGCAATAAGGGTTATTAATCATATCACCAGTGTATCTTTCTAGAATAGGTTTGTTATCAATTTGGTATCCATTGCTTTTTAGTGATGGAAAAATAGCAGCATATGCTTGTTGAATAGCTTGTGCCGTATGTTTGACTTCGTAAATAAGGTATTTTCCACCAGAAAGTTCACCTTCGTAAACGGAATCATCCAATTGATAATCCTTTGAAATCACAATACCAGCATCAAATCTACAGTTTTCTGGAAGTGTTGTCTCGGGATTATCTTGTGAAATGGCAAATAGGGTTGCCGATTTAAGCAGATTTTTCTCCTAAGCCCATTTTTTTAACCTCTCTATTACTTGATAATTTGCAGGACCATACGGACCAACTCGTCGTACATAGGCGATGCGGTAGTTTGGAAGTGTTTCGGCTTTGAATTTCATAGATTTTTTTCCTTTCCTTATTTATTTGTTACATTTCAAATGTAGCATGCTTTAAAAATATATACATCTTACTTTTTAAAATTTTTTAAAAAATGATAAATCCCTACTCTGTAAATGAAGGGTGCGTTATTGAAGAGAATCATACTTAGACTCTTCCGTAAACGAGTTGAATTGCTGAATAACGAATCGACTTTTTTGTATACATATTTGATTCAGGATCCCAGTCATTCCATCATACGGAAGGAAATTACCATTGAAATCAAAGTGATTTGCCGATGGTTAGAAATTCCATTGATTATTCTAGTTATTTTTGCCTATAATAAGAACGAATGTTCCTTTAGGTGGTGAAATAAATCAATGGATTATTCGCTTTACCCGCGGCATGATGTGCTATGTATTGATATGCGGTCCTTTTATGCAAGTGTGGAAGCTGTGAAATTAGGCTTAGATCCGATGAAAGTAATGCTTGCCGTAGTTGGGGATCCAAACCGATCAGGAAGTATTGTACTTGCAGCATCGCCTGCGTTAAAACGTAAATACGGAATCAGTAACGTTAGTCGCTTTTATGAGTTGCCCAAAGATCCGGATATTGTTATCGCCCCTGCACATATGGCTGACTATTTAAAAGTATCAACTGAAATAACAAAGCTGCTCAATCGCTATGCACCGAAAGAGGCGATACATGTTTATTCGGTTGATGAGGTCTGGGTAACCGTCAATGGGTTGGAACGGCTTTTTGGAAGCCCACGGGAAATTGCGGAAAAAATTAAACAGGATATTTTTGAATCATTTGGACTCACCTGCAGTATCGGTATCGGTGATAATAAATTTTTAGCAAAGGTCGCCATGGATTTACACGCCAAAAAATCAGGCATCGCTGAGTGCAGATATGAGGACGTGAAGGAGAAGCTTTGGCCCGCGCCTATTGAAAAAATCTGGGGAATTGGCAGCAGGATGAAACACAATTTAAACCGGATGGGAATTGTTAATCTTGGACAAATCGCCAATTTTAAACTGGCCCTTTTGAAAAAGCGTTTTGGTGTTATGGGGGAGCAGCTTTATTGGCACGCTTGGGGGATTGATTTAAGTCCTGTATTTGGTGACTTTACGCGACCTGAGCAGAAGGGATTTGGCCACGGTATATCATTATTACGTGATTACACTGGAGAAGAAGTTGCAGTATGTATCCTGGACCTATCCGAAGAGGTTTGCCGCAGGGCCCGTACTGCCAATAAAGTTGGGAAAACAATTCATCTTGGGATTTCTTATTCTAAAGAAACCAGAGGAGGATTTTCCCGCTCGCAGTCCATCCACATCCCGACAAATGTAACAATGGATGTGTACCAAGTTTGCATGCATTTGTTCCGAAAATTTTACGATGGCGCAAGTAAAATCAGGCATGTCTATGTGACGTTGGATAATCTGTTTGAAAAAGGGGAAACCCAATTGGATCTGTTCGAGGATCGCGCGAAGAAAAATGATATTGGTTATGTCATGGATGCGATTCGCGACAAATATGGATCAACCGCTATTTTACGTGCTTCCAGTTATACGGACGCTGGAATTACGATAGATCGGAGCGGGAAAATCGGCGGGCATTATGCTTAATAGGATGACATAAAAAACCCCCTTATATGAGGGGTTAGTCTACATAAACATCGATAATATTTTGTAAAGGCAGGATGACTTGAAAAAGGTAATCTTTATTTTTATTTTCCACTTAAACATTTAAAGTTGGGTAGAAATTTGTTATTTTTCCCGTTGTTTCATCAATATAACCTTCAAACCTAAACGCCATTTTTAGAAATCCCGATAATTTTCCTTCCAACTATTTCTCCATTTTTCATCGCTTCTTCACCCGCTTTTAAATTCGTTGATAAAATTGTAACGTAACTGTTCGGTTAATTTCCGGATTTGTTTTCGAAACCAACAATCTATCTATACTAATTTTTTCTCTTTACCTTTATTGTTAACTGATATATAATTTGGTTAACAATAGAGGAAGGGGGTTGACAATAGTGAATCAAAGATGGTCAGCACAGAGTATCACCACTGCTGGAGCGTTTGTTGCTCTTACTGCAATCGGAGCTAATATCACATCGATTGCACCATTTATGATGGTTGGCGGGGTACCAATTACATTGCAAACATTTTTCGCAGTATTGGCTGGAATTGTTCTGGGAAGCAGATTAGGGGCATTTACGATGTTTGTTTATATGCTGCTCGGACTTGTCGGCGCACCGATTTTCGCACAGTTCAAAGGCGGGGCTGCGATATTGCTGTCACCGACATTTGGATTTATTGTGTCATTTATCCTGGTAGCATATGTTACGGGAAAGCTGGTGGAGAAGAAAAAAAGTCTGCCAATGTATGTCACTGCAGCAGTGGTCGGGATGGCAATCAATTATATCTTCGGTACCAATTGGATGTATGCAGCATATTTATTTTGGTTTGATGCACCGAGCGGATTTACATATGGCGTGGCATGGGCCTGGATGGCGGTGCCATTGCCTAAAGATATCATTCTATCTGTTGTGGCGGGAGTTTTTGCTTATAGAATTGAAAAGATTGGCATAGGGGTGCAAAAGGTCCAAAAGAAACAACGTGCAGCCTGATATGAAGGAAGGGGACATGAAATGAACTGGGATGTACTTGCACAAGATGTGATCAATGGTTATGAACTGACTGATGAAGAAGCGCTGGCAATATTGAAAAGTCCGAATGAAGAAATTCTGCAATTGCTTAGCGGTGCTTATCAAATACGAAAGCATTACTATGGCAATAAAGTGAAGCTGAATATGATTATCAATACCAAATCAGGGAATTGTTCCGAAAACTGCGGGTACTGTGCACAATCAAGAGATTCCACCGCGCCTATTGAAAAATACAGGATGCTTGATAAGGATTCGATTGTCAGAGGTGCTGAAAAGGCGCACCAGCTTAATGCCGGAACCTATTGCATTGTTGCGAGCGGGAGGGGACCTGCCAATTGGGAATTGGAACGAGTCATCGAGGCCGTCGAGGAAATCAAAGGTAAATACGATTTAAAAATATGTGCATGTCTTGGCATTTTAAAACCTGGTCAGGCAGAAAGGTTGAAAGCGGCAGGAGTAAGCCGTTATAACCATAATATTAATACATCGGAAAATCATCATGATGCCATTACAACCAGCCATACATACCAGGATCGCGTCAGGACGGTAAATGAAGCGAAACAAGCTGGATTGTCGCCTTGCTCCGGAGTAATTGTCGGTATGAAGGAAACAAAACAGGATGTGGTGCAGATGGCCAAGGCTTTAAGGAATTTGGAGGCAGATTCGATTCCAGTGAATTTCCTCCATGCAATTGATGGGACTGCGCTTGAAGGCACTCATGAATTAAATCCAATATATTGCCTGAAGGTGCTGGCATTGTTCCGCTTTATCAATCCGACGAAAGAAATCCGCGTTTCCGGCGGACGTGAGGTAAATTTGAAAAGCCTGCAACCGCTTGGATTATATGCAGCGAACTCCATTTTTATTGGAGATTATTTGACAACGTTGGGCCAAGAAGATACAAAAGACCATCAGATGCTGCGAGATCTCGGTTTCGAAGCGGATGTTGTGTACGAAGAGGGAGCTGGAACTTTAAAGGCATTGCTTGAGGAAGGAGTTCGGGCGGATCTTTAATGACGAACAACAAGTCTAGTCCAAAACAAAGACTGCCGCTGCGGCAGGGGGTCAGACCCTTGCCCAGCAGCTGCTTTCATACGAAAAACCATTTCCTCAAGCGAAGGAAGTTTGCATGCATGTATTCCAATTGGGGGCCATAAAAAATCCCCTAGCATAAGGGGTTAATCTACATAAACATCGATAATATTTTCTAAAGGCAGGCAGTGATCGACTATTTTGATGTGCTTATTCTGCAGATCAATATTTCCGATTTTGCCTTTAACCTTGTGATAATCGTGGTTTTCAAAATACTGTATTTCCACTGTTAAGGCATCCTTTAAAGCCATCTGCAGCTTTACATTTATTTCCTCCTGCCGCTGTTCGTCTATCATCGGCTTTTGTTTACGCTCCAGTTCCTCCCATGTCCTTTTTAAAAGCTCGACATGTTCCGGGATCATTAACGATGTCCATTTAATTGAACCACGATCATGAGCCACTTCTTATGCACCTACCCTTTTTCTAATTGGCCCGACAGATAAAATGTTATTTCGTTTAAACGTTCTGACTTGCCTTTTGGTGTAGCAGAAAGCAAGCACCGTATCGTTGTTCGTCCGTAGCACTTTAATTGTTCGTTGTGTGATCTGGTTATTGCTGTCCAGATAAATCAGTTCTAGTGTACTTCCAGGTTTTATTGTCATATGAAAGCCTCCTGTTGGAAACGTTTGTTCTATTATATCACGAAATGCGAACGAATATACGGTTAAAATATGGAAATGGATTTTGTTTGAGAGGGGAGTGTAGAGTCATTATAAATGTCTTTTTATTGTGATATTTAGATATAGCAGGTAGATAGAGGTATGCTCGTTGGGGATTTTGGGGTGCTTTTTATTTTGTGTTCGCGGAAAGAGCATAATGAATACTAAGGTAGCAAGTGTAACATTAACGGCTTTCCACAATCTTCAATGTCTATACATTTGTTTGCTCATCCCCGCGATAGCAGGAAATAAATTTGTTATAACAGGAATATAGTCGGAATATCGAGACAAATTGAAGCGTAATTCGGAAGTGGTTATAGCCAATTGAAATGTACCCTCCTGAGGATAACTTTTACCACTGCATGACAAAAAATGTACCAGTAAGTGACAGACTGCTTACCACTTCACACCTTCTCGATGATCAATGTTAAAAACCCGTCATCTTTTGAATCGAAAATGTTATACTTATTGTACAAGTTTGACCGATTTTAAATAAGGAAAATCTTCCGCAATTGGGCTATTATGTTGAAGAAAAGAAGGAATCCCAAGGGAGATCTTGAATGCAGTATATAATCGTATTGAGGAGGTTTTTGGTTTGACTGTTCTAGATGGAAAACAAGTTTATAAGCTATGGGTAAAGGCTTGGAATGGAGATGTTTCCATTCTTAATGAGGTGACGTCACCTAACTGCACAGTTCATCAAGCAAGGCTTGATAAGAAGGATTCAGAATCACGAAAAGGAGTAGAAGTATTAAAGGAAATAGATAACGAATGGGCGTGCGATCTTTAATGACGTAAAGATGTCAATTGAAGTAGGTCCTATCGAAGAAAACGCTTATGTTTCCGCACGTTGGAAATTGACTGGAACATATAACGGGGAAATGCCGGGTGCCAAGGCAAATGCTGGAGAAGCTATCTCTTTTCATGGTATGGATATCTTCTTTCTGGAAGAGGGTAAAATCAAGGATTATTAGGTTTCTTCTGATGATGTACACTTCATGCAACAGCTTGGCATGCTTTAAATAAATTCTGATCAAACTTTTTATAAACAAGTGATCAGTGCAATAAAGTCGTTTATTTACAATAAAGATGTTCCTCAATCGGCCATTTTGTAGAATAAACCTTCATGAGAAGAATGGACATTCATGTTAAATATAAATATGGGATTGTGAAAAATGTACTTAGTACAAGAAAAGGGTGAGTAAAAATATGATAAATTATAACGATCGTACATTTGTTTCAGTTGATAATACAGCTAACGGAGAAGTTTCTTCAAAAACAACTTTTAGATATAAGCAAGAGGGGAATATTATCTCCGCAACGTATAGTGGAGGAGAAATCGTCAAAGGTTTACTAATTGGTATTGTTAATGAAGATGGTTGTTTAGAGTTTAGGTATAACCACGTTAATATCAAAAATGAAATTAGGGGAGGGGAATGTGTTTCGAATCCTGAAATCTTAGCCAATGGGCGAATTAGACTGTATGAGAAATGGAAATGGCTTGATGCCGAAGAAACTGAGGGAAATTCAATTATTGAGGAAGTGTTGTAATATAAATCTTAAAGCTATTATTAAACAAACTGTGTCTCTAGAGCTATTTACGGATTAAGGACAAGCCCTCAGTTGTGGCTTTGAAATAAAGTTTGATAATTTATAATAAAGATTGATCATTTGAATAAAGTCCGATAATTTATAAAAAAGTTTGATACAATTACATTGACGAGACGGATTGTGACAATTCAACAATCAGGCCATTTTGCGGAAAAACCCTAAATACAGAAGATCTTTGGTTAAATATATAGTATGTAAACCTGGAGTTTACACTTGAAACTGCAGGTTTGTTTCCCTTATTTATTAATTGATGTAATCTTGATGAAAAAGGGTGATATTATGGGTCTTCAGTTTGGTGATAAATTGAAAGAATTGAGAAATGAAAGAAAGTGGCTGGTCTCAAGAAAAATTATCTGAGGAGTTGGACGTGTCACGTCAGGCAGTTTATAAGTGGGAGTCAAATAAAGAATATCCGGACATTGATAAACTAATCAAAATAAGTGATACTTTTGGCGTTACCATTGACGAGTTAATAAAGAAAGATGAAAGTCTGCAAAAAAAGATTAGTATTGATGAAGATGAGTCCTTTGAAGAATTCTCTGATCCGAGATTTTATTTAGGGGTTATTTTGGGTACGTTTATTTTTGATGGTACATTATCCAATATCCTCACGAGCACTGGACTTTTTACAATTTTATTTCTCACTGACGTTATTAAATCCATAAAATCGCTTTTCTAACTTTAAATAAAGATGGCTGCTCTTCGATAACAAGACTGGAGGGGACTTTATGAAAAGAACAAAGAGAAATACTGTATTAAAGGCATTTGAGATTTCTCTAATAATTTCTTTGATTGCATTTTTTGTGGTGGATAGTCCAAAGCCTAATACGGCAGTTTATTTACTTTTTGTAGGAATTGTTTCATTTGCAAGCCTTAACATTATATACTTAATCACTTCGAAGGCGTATAAGAAATTCTTGAGGGAGAGTTAAATTCATTTTAAAGTGCCGCAATCGGGCGCACTTCCGGAATAAATTTATTCATCAGTTGAGCCATATAATTGAATAAGGGATTTCAAATTATAGCTGTAAAGGGGAAAAATATATGATTGATTCTAGTTGGCTTAACATTGGCAGTCTCGTGATTGGATTAATTGCTTGGGTACTTCCTGTTGTTAATCTCCTGCGATCTCAAAAACAGGGAAATGAGAAATGGGTCGCTTTTTCCATTATAAGTATCAGTGCTTGTGCTATTTCGTTATGTTTCCAGATTTTTAGTAACTATCAATTGGTAAAAATTGAGGATTGGTCTGCTCTTATGGACACAGGAGGTGCTGTGGCATTCACTTCAGCAGTTCTTGTTATCGTTACCATCTTATTAAATGCGCTTACTTTGATTGTATATCGTAACAGAACTGCAAAGTAAGTTTTTAATACCTATACTTTGAGGATAGTGTATTACTTAAAAAATCGGGCGCAGTTATAGATAAGCAAGGAGGTTGAATTGATGAGTAATGATGATTTTATTTTACCAGATATATTTGATAGTTTTATTGAAAGTGAAATAATGGATACTGAAACATTCCACTTAATTTATAATTTTGTTGCATTGGATAACTTTCGGCATGGTGAGTACGAGGGTAACATGTTTGTCATTAGAAAGATAAATGCGAATCATATACAGTTGGAAGATGAAGTAGCGACAGAAAATACTTCGACGCCAGCGGTATATACATATACAAAAGGGAAGTTTTTATGGCTTTTACAATCACGTAAGCCAAGTTTGTAAACTATGCTGCAATCGGGCGCAATTGGGCATATTGTTGCATAAATTAGGGGGTGATGGATTTGGATATCCTTCTGTTTATCATTTCCTACATTCTACTAGACATCATAGGTTCTGTCTTTTACGTTGGTGCGCTACTGTTATCATTCAAGCTATTGAAAATGATTTTTAATATGAATGCAGATAAATGGAATGCTCTTTTCAAATCTGGAAAAGGTGTAGGATTTTATTTTATGATGCTCTTTCCTTATTTGATAATGCTCGTTGTAATGTTTTCGGTAAGTAAAGTTTGGTTTGAACTCATTAATTTTGAATATAGCGTTTTAGGCTCTTTATCTGTGGTTATATTGTTAACGCTTATTGTGATTTTTGCATTCCCTAAACTGAGAGACATTGTAAATAATAAGTTACAGGAGAACGATTGAATTGTGTGTAAGAACCGGAATGCATTGTTTTAAGCAAACGGGCGCCATTCCAAAATAACACGTGGTTGAAGTAATTGGTTGAAGTTAATGTTTACATACATTCAGTATGTATGTTAAAATTGATTTAACAACTATTTAAAGGGGTGTAGTTTGATGGCAGTGACTGGGTTTTATCCTGTAATTCTTACGGATGATGTTTCTCAATCTGCAGATTTTTTTGTCCGCCACTTTCAGTTTGAAGTGGTTTTTGAAATTGATTGGTATGTGAGTTTGAAGTTGGATTCGTTTGAGCTAGCGGTGCTTCATCATCGTCATGATACAGTTCCAACAGACATTCGGCAGCAGATTACGACCAGTCTAATTTTGAATCTTGAGGTAAAAGATGTTGATGTCCTTTACGATCGCTTAATTCATGAACATCACCTGCCCATTGTACTCGATTTACGGGATGAAGATTTTGGGCAGCGTCATTTCATTACATCTGATCCGAACGGAATTCTTATCGATGTAATTCAAGCAATACCACCATCCGCTGAATTCCAAAAGCATTTCAAGGGTACTCTGTCATGAGTGTTTACATTCCTTTGAAGAATTACTTTGATACTGAATTAGCTAAATTTTTAGGGAATCAAATATGCCCTGTTTATCCGGAATTTCCTCATGATTCCTTTGTTAAGAGAGTGAATGGTCTCGTCGAAGGATTGGAGCTGAAAGACAGGGTGGCTGTCATCTCTAAAGAATTGCACAAAGCGCTCGCCTTGCCCTATGTTGATGCAATTGGAATTTTGAAACAAATTCTTGGGCCTGAAAACAAAACGGAACAAGGGATGTTTACAAATGGGTATTTTTTAATGCCAATTGCTTATTATGTCGAAGTGTATGGAATCGATGACTTTGATGTGTCGATGGGCGCTTTGTATGAAATCACGAAACGTCATACGTCTGAATATGCGATTCGTCCTTATTTACTATACTATGAACGAGAAGTGTTAGAGAAACTTCGTCTATGGGCGATCGATGAAAACGCACATGTACGACGACTCGTTAGTGAGGGAACACGCCCTCGTTTACCTTGGGCAAAACGAATCGCCGTGCTTAATGGCGATCCGTGTGTGAATCTTTCCTTGCTCGAGCTATTGATCACCGATCGCTCCAAGTATGTACAAAAATCTGTTGGAAATCACCTGAATGACTTGTCAAAAATGTATAAAAAGGAAACAATGGAATGGATAAAAAAGATGTATAAGTTACATGGAAACAAAATCAATTGGACGGTAAAGCACGGACTACGGTCATTGATAAAAGTCAATGATGGAGATGCTCTAGAATTTATGTGCAGGATTGGTGAATAACAAATGAAGAAAACAAAAGCTGAAGCAGAGGAAACAGCACAAGTACTCCTCCAAACGGCAAAACGACATTTCGCAAAAAATGGATACGCAAAAACAGCACTCGAGGATATTGTGAAAGATTCAGGTGTGACGCGTGGAGCGTTGTACCATCACTTTAAGAATAAAAAAGGACTCTTTTTTGCTGTAATTGAATCTATTCAGAAGAAAATCGCTCAAGATATCGAACAGCAGGCAAGCAGGGGTTCAGAACAATGGGAACAACTGTCAATTGGCTGCAGAGCATTTATTAAGTCTGCCATTGAGCCTGACCATAAACAGATTATTCTGATTGATGGTCCTGCGGTCATTGGTTGGAATCGTTGGCGTCAATTAGATGCCAATCATTCAATGAAACTTCTATACAGTCAGCTTGATCAAATGCAGAAGAACGGTTGTTTTTCGTCCCTGTCGGTAGAATCACTGACCCACTCATTATCAGGGGCAATGAACGAAAGTGCATTATGGATCGCTGAGCAAGGTTCGTTTGATTCACTTGATGAAGCGATGTGTGTGTTAGATGTGTATTTCGAAGGACTTAAACAGACGAATTAAGTGTTATAAAGATGTTTCTTCAATAAAGTCGTTCATTTACAATAAAGATGTTCTTCAAACTGGCGCTTTAGCGGAAGAAAGGAAAGTATTAATTTATGGAAATAATTTTGATGTTTTTAGTTGGAATAATCGTTTTGATTATAGCTGTAATGGCAATTCTTAAAGGCATAACGCATAGGGTCAAAACTCCAACTGATAATCTAAAAGAGGAAATTTCAAATCTCGAAAAAAGGGTCGATGATCTCGAGAATAAAAAGAATACCTGAATTTTGTTCCAGGAAAGGGAGCTTATCCGGAATAAATATTATTCCTGTATTGAGCCATTTAATTGAATAAGATTACACAAAAAGTCGATTTCCCAACGTAAAGGAAATCGACTTTTTTAGATTAAATTTTTGCCTAATTATAAAGGTTTTACTTTAAGTTCCTTCGATGAATTTTAAAAATGCTGTTGACTATTCAGTTGAACTGTATTATATTATTATAAAGTCAAACTATATAGTTAAACTGAATAGAAGGTGAGAGTATGAAACATAAATTATTGCCTTTGTCTGAAACCATGCATTACATTTTATTAGCTCTACGTGAGCCACTCCACGGCTATGCCGTAATGCAGAAGATAGAAAAAATAAGTAATGGTACCGTTATTTTAGCGGCTGGTACATTATACGGTGCGATTGAAAACTTGAATAAACATGGTTGGATTGAACCTGTTGGAAATTCAGGTCGGAGAAAAATTTATATGATAACTGCAGAAGGAAGGGCTATTTTGAAATTGGAACAGGAAAGGCTATTGCATATTTTAGCCTTGTATGAAGGAAGTGAATCAAATGAAGAGGTTTAAGGTATTTTTTGATATTGAAAAAGAAGAGCAATGGCTGAACGAGCAATTACAAGAAGGCTATCGCTGTACAAATATTAGTGGATTAGGAATATACACTTTCGAAAGAACTGACAAGAGGTATGTGATGCGACTTGATTATCAAGATTATTTACCAAAGAAAAAGTTCATGGAATACAAAGGGATATATGAAGATTTTGGTTGGAGCCACATAGAGGGGCACCGTCTGGGTGGAAGACAGTATTGGCAAAAGGAAGGTGATGATCAAAATGAAATCTTCTCGGATCGCCAATCAATGGCTAATTATTATAAAAGATTGATGGGTTATTCATTTTCGCTATGTATGCTTATGCTATTTGCTGCTACTCCCTACACGGATTATTCGGAATTATATCATACAGGTCTTTGGAGTATGCAAGGTGACTTATTTTGGAAGGCATTTTTATTTGAAACTCCATTTGTCCTTTTGAAATTGTCTCCTGTACTTCTTAGTATTTTCCTTGGTACTATTTCCTATAAGTTTTTTCGAAGGTATTCAATGTTAAAAGAAAAATAATATGCTAGGGAGTTAAGTATGAACTTTTTAATCCAAAGAAGTAATTGAGGATAATGTATCTACCGCAATCGGGCGCGCCTCCGGAATAAGGATCAGTGCCCGTATTGTACATAACGGCCAGTTAATGGAGTAAAGTCTATAAATCACTTTGGTGGAATTATAAACCTATTAAATGTAACGAATGTGGTACGACACATAAGATAACAATTCCTGGTAGGATCATTTTTGTCTCTTTGACTATCCTACCAATGGTAGTCATTGGCGATTTTCTCTCGCCTATTAAGAATATTCTTGTAACACTTGGAATAGCGCTGTTTATGTTAATTACTGGTTCTTTGTTGACCCCGTTCTTTGTTACTTATAAAAAATCTTTGTGAAGTAATGTACTTAAGGAATAAGGGTTGCACGCCTGTATTGCATATAAGGATCATTTTTCGAAGGAGACAAAATCGGGAGAGGGTTGTGTTTGATCCGGTCTGAAAATGATTTGGAATAACAAAGAAGTAAGAATAAATAAAACGTGTATAAACATTTACTTCGTGGTATGATTAAAATAGAAAGATTATAAGTGCATACAAAATAATAAAGACCGATCCCCGACAAGAGGGGTGGGCAGCTTAGGAAAATAATCCCTCACGAACCCGCTAAAGTGCATGAGGGATTATTTTTTATGGTTATTATCAGAATCGATAAACGCTACTAACATCCCAAAGGATATCATGAGCGCTAGCGCACTAACAATGTCCATAGGCAAACACTTTCCTCCCAGGAAGTCTCCAATAAAGACTAACGGCAGATCGACAGTGCTACCTAACCCCTCATGCGAAGCCAGTCTATTATATTTTATTGTATCACAGTTAGATTATGTAAAGTAAAGTTTTATTCATTAATATAACTTAAACAAAACGAACGGGCGCTTTTGTTTCTAAGATCTTTTCCAAAGATAACTGAATATTTATGTTATAATTGATGTGGGTTGATAAGAAATGTACTTAACTTAACGTAGCAGGTTCGTTTAACAAAATGTTGTAAGGAGGGGTAGGATATGTTACGAAGGTTTCTTTACAGAATACCAATAATAATTGGTCTAACCATCTTATTTCTAGTTGATTTAATGATGGTTGTTCCACTTGCCTCAAACCAGATATTTGCTTTAATAATTACACTTGTATTTTATATGTATCTTTTATATCTCATATATTCTAGTTTAAAATTGAATGAATGAAGGCATTTAATGCTATTTATCAAACGGTCTATACTTTAATAAGGTCATTGAAATATTCTGCCATAAAAGGGCGCTTTTTCAGCACAAGGAAAGCGTCTTTTTAATGGTATTATGAAGGATTTTTGCTAACTAAAACAGAAAAATTAGTAGTCCAATTAAAAGTCAGGATAGTGGATTGTTTTGTCAACTAGAGACCAGTTGAAGCAATGCTCTATATGCTGGAAAGATACGTGTGTTCTCAATAATCGAGTTGAAACATTCACAAAGAATAGAGGGATAGACTATGAATATTATTCGTGCTTGTGAAGCGGAAAGAAATATAAAAAACGAGATGAGTACAATCTTTGTAGACGGCTTCTATCAATGGCTGAATTATTTTTCAAAGGGTAAAGCCAAACTTTACAAGACATTTGCCCATATGTTTAATACAGAGGTCTTCTATACAGCTGTAGTTGACGATAATATTGTGGCTATAGCCGCCTGCACTACAAACAATTTACCTTCAGTAAGATTGAAATATAGTGAATTTAGAAAGCATCTTGGCTTATTCATGGGTAGCATTGCTTATGTAATTCTTAAAAAAGAATTTGAGAAAAAGCAATATCCCTTTCCGATTTCTGGGAAAATGGGTGCAATAGAATTTGTGGCAACGTCGATAAATTGTAGAGGACAGGGTGTAGCGACTGAACTGCTAAAATCAATAATGGATTCAACTTCATACTACGAATATGTTTTAGAGGTAGCAGATACCAACACAAATGCCATCAAGCTTTATGAAAAACTGGGTTTTGCAGAGTTCATGCGTATACCTCAAAAGCACGGTAAAAAAAGCGGTGTCAATAATCTTGTCTATATGAAGCATGTGAAGATGAGAGAAGTTGAGTCCCGGGAGCCTACTCTCTGATGTAATAGCCAAATGGACGAGCTAAAATTGAAAGGGCAACTGAATTGTTGGAAGGTGGTGCAACTGCTGCTGCGGTGCTACAACTGTACTTGCCGAGGCCGGCGTTTTTGACAAACGTATGCATACTAGTAATAGCGTTGAGTATCTTAAGATGCTATGTCCAAACTATAAAGGAGAATTATATTATCGAGATGTAAAAGCAATTACGGACGATAATCTGATTACAGCTAGTTCAGCAGGTGGGTTGCTTTTTGCTCGAAATATCTTGGCAAAATTAGATGTTTTTTCTCAGGATACTCTTGACGCTTGGTATAATTACTTCAATACGGGTGACGCAAAATACTTCTACAATTTAATGCAGACACTGGAAAATTAGAAACCTTCGGGAGGGATAGGGCTGGATTATTAAATAAAAGAAGGAAAAGAAGTAAATATTAAAAAAGCAAAATAAACTTCTGTCATAATGGGTATGCTCACCTTATTGTTATAACAAGTTTAGTGATAGCTTCACTGTTATTACCCCAAATAACCCCAAATATGCAGTTAACAGAAAGATTATGAAAAGATCGGAAATGGTTTGATTGTATAAAAAAACATTTAAAGCAACGGCACAAGTGCGCGGAAATAGGAGGTAACTGGCCCAACTGGCCAAGCTCTTAACTGCCCACTGCTTATGGGCAGAATAAACCTAATCTCTCTTGTAAACCTTCTAAGACTTCTTCTGGCACTTCCCTGACCTTGATATCCTTACCGAGGAAAAGGACCCAATTTGTTATTTCGGTCAATTCTTCGGGATTATGAACATTGATAAAAGTCTTTAGAATGGCAGTGGTTTGGTAAGGGTTAGTATAGGAAATTGAAACTTTTAAAGGATGGTACTTTTTAAACTGGGCAATCGCCATTGGACCAAGTTCAAGGATAAGGTTCATTACTTCTTCCTGCTTGTTTAGTTTTTCTAAAATCTTTTTCTTACTCAATCTTTTTTTCACAGGGTATGGTTTGACATTGGTAAGATTGTCGACAGGGAAAACCTGCCTCTTTTCATTCTTTAAGTCAAAGCCATCAATCAGCCAAAGACCTTTTTCATGATAAAGGTGTAAAAGATAAATTGGATAAGACTTTATTACCTTCTCTTCTATGATGGTAATCAATAAATAGCTATCCAAAAGAAGGATTTGGATGAGTTTTTCTAACATAGGATGAGGTAGGTCTGACAGATCAAGCAGGTCGGGATTATTGGGGTTGGTCCCTTCAAAAATCAATGTTTGATTTAAAAGAACAAGGTCATCTTGCTGGTTTTCTGAGATGAGGCCAAGTAATTTTTCAGCTAAAGACTGACGACTCTTTAGATAAGGGAGTTGTTTATTTTTTGTGGCCATAAAGGCAATAAAAAGAGCTTTAATCTCATTATCGGTAAAGCGAATAGTGGGCAAGACAGAGTTGTTCATGACAAAATAACCCCCATCCCTTCCAACTTCAGAGACAAGTGGCATCCCCATGGCTTCAATTTCTCTGATATCTCTCATAGCTGTCGAACGAGAGATGTTAAATTCTCGCATGATTTCAGAAATTGTAAAGTGGGCACGGTTGTTGATATACCGCATGATGATATTAATCCGTTCAACTTTTTTCATCGGGACCTCCTAAACAGTATCATTTTTTGACATGATTTAAGGCTATTATAAACTCATCAAGAAAAAAATCAATTTTTTAGAAAGGAATGTTTGGAATATGGCAAATTACACATTAGAAGAAAAAGACAGTTTTACCGTTTTAGGTATTGGAACAGAGCTTAAAAGCAATTACACAGACTATGCTGGCATTAATAAGGAAAAGGCAGACTTTTGGCGATCAGTCAATGAAGATGGAAGGCTTGATTTGCTAAAATCTGTCGCTACGAACGACTACATTTTTGTCGTAAATGAAGCAGTTAATAACAAGATGATGCACTACGCCGGCGTCATGACCGAGGAAACCCTATCGGAAGCATCTAGAGTTATCCAATTTCCTAAAGGGGAATACATCGTTGTGAAAGGGGAAGGAAAAACGGCTGAAGAGTTAAGCAACAAAGTTACTGGCACTGCATTTGGTGAAGTGTTAGGTGAAGCAAATCATGTTGCCTATGTAGGTGGCCCCAATGCAGCCGTAGTAATGGGGCAACGAAATGGCTTGGTATATGGTGAAATGTGGGTTCCTGTTGTAAGGAAGTAGAAGGAGGGATTGAATTGTCCTTTGTTGTGAATTTCAAGAATGTGTCTACAGTTGGCGTAGAGTCTTCACCAGTTGCAGAGGCGCTTGCTGGTTTACGTGCTAATGAAGCCCGTTACTTTATGAACAAATATAAGCATGAATTTACGGTTGAACCAGCTAGTGAAAGTCAGGAGACCCTTGACTATGTGAACCGAATTTTGAAAGAAGAACGTGATATTGCGTTTGCGGCCAACCCTTTAGAAACGTCGCGTTTTCAAGTCGGAAATATCAAATTTGCCTACGTCTTTTTTGAGGATGGTCTTGCGGTAAACGTCATGTATACAGTTGATGACCCTAAGAAGCGGGCCGTTGGTTTTAAGCTTTCTGAAGGGATGGAGGTACCAAAGGAGTTAGAAGGAAAGTTTAAGTTTGCTAGGCAAAAGTCTAAACTAGCTGGAACAATTCGGGGTTCGTTCTTTGTAATTAAAGGAGAATATTAAAGTAAGCAAAAGCGCAAGTGGAAGAATCCAGCCATTTTTTGTATTTGGTCATTCTTTTTCTTCCTTGAAATTAGTGAAAGCTATTTTCTCTTCAGGTAATAAAATAGCTTTCACTCGCTGGAAAAACAAATGAATGCGGATATTTTCCTTGGTAACTTCTATCTTACACTGTATTACGGGAGAAGATATACAGGGTGTAATACCGTATGTTCAACTGATCCCCACCATACTTAATAGGTGGGGATTAGTTGAAAGATTATTTGCATTTTCCTCTGTCTGTAAAACTGGCTTTCACCGTTAGTGATCTACCAATCGGATTAACCCCCGAATTTTGGACAATAACACTCTTAAACTAGCTTTTCCTTAAAATTACGTTATTTTCTCCAGTTTATCTTCTTCTTTTGTCCGCC
>BMJD01000048.1 GCA_014642895.1 Lentibacillus populi | reverse complement strand
TCCTTCACCTTCGTACGATAAGTCAACATCGGTTCGCTTCCAGCTCACCGTGTTTCCTTTATCTCCTACGGCTCAGTCCAGCATATACGCCGCTAACAGGGCGCTTCCGCCTTTGTTCTATATCTTTATCAATCTGTGGTCGATTACCAAAATGTGCTGACAGATATGAAAGATTCTGTTAGAACATTTGAGTCGAATTCAAGCGGTTTCGTCAGCCAACAATTTTTGGAACAAGACGTGGCAGACGGATTTGATAAGGTAAAAAAGAAGACGATTGCACTAACGGATGATGCGAATAGTATTATTGGGAGTGTGCAAGATCTGGTTTCGGTTAAAAACATTGATGATTCGGAGGTTCTCAACAATGTTCGGGATGGGAAGAAAAAGGCGGAGCGGATTGTAGAGGAGCTAACGATTCTTGATGACTATGGAACGTCACAGCTTGAACAGACTAAAGAAGATTTGCAGACGATGAAAACGTATTTAACGGATATTGAGTTGAGGTTTAAAAGTGGCGATTTATCGGTTGGGAATTTTGACTTGGAAGCTGTGAAGGGTATTGGTGCGTATAAAGGCGATAGTGAATGTTGTTTATGGACGAGGAGATACAAGTTTAGAAAGTATTAATAGTGATAAATCAGGTGATAAGGGGAAATCAGTAATTGAGGTGGATGGTAATAATGAGTCGTCTATTTCCTTTGATCCAAATGCGCCTTTTGATTCGCCAGGGGATATAGTTAGTAGGGGTACTGATGCGAATGCATTTTATAGTACTTCTAAAAAGGTTGTAAATGATTTTTCCATTGAGAAATATAAAACTGAGGGCAAAAGAAATGTTAAATATAAAGTATATAACCCTGAACAAATCGGTATTAGTAAATCAAATAAAGGCAGAAAAACTAAAACATTCGATAAAAGTTATATTGATGCAGAAATAAAAAGGGGGAATACGCCAAAAATAGCTCAGTATGTAAAAACGAGTACAGGAGCAATTCAAGCATTAAAAAGCAAGGCGGGCTGGTTCGGGGTTGGGGTGACAACAGCTGAAAATATTCACAACAATATTGAGGATGGAGAATCAACATTAACTATAATAGGTGATGCAGGGGTAGACGTTGGATTAGGGGCAACATCCCTAGCCATTGGAGGAGCGGTTTCAGCTGCTGTAGTCGGCACACTTGGAGCCCCTATTATATTAGGCGCTGTCGCTGGGCTTGGTATCTCAGTAGGCGCTTCCTATTTATTGGATGGGGTAAAGATTAATGGCAAAACTATTAGTGAAGGAATAAAGGATGGAGTAAAAAAGGTTGGAGATGGGATAAAAAAAGGTATCAAGTCCATCGCTGGTTGGTTTAAATAAAGTTATAAAAGGGAGAGACTATCCTCTTAGAATTGAGTGATAAGAAATGTTAAAGATTAAAAATGATGTTAAACGTAAGAATCTACCCCAAGCTATTTCGGAACATTTAGATTTGGTTCCCGTTGGTGATATTAAAGCTGTTATATCATTATTTACTTTCTTGGTTCTCGACTTGATATGCGCAGTACCGATTGTTGCCGATCCCTTTATAAAAGAGTTTTTGTTTCTAATTGCGCCTTTTTTGATTTTTATTAATATTTTAATATCTGGGCTCTCCTTTTTATTATAAGGAATGTGTATTCAACACAGTTGGAAACAGTTTTATTCTTTGGGGTTTTAGGCGCGGTCAGTGCTTTTTGTCTTTTTGTGCTGACGCAAAAACTTGCTTATTTTGTGGTTGGGATGGATTCTCTAGTATTTTTAATAATTTCTCTCGTTGTTTACTTATGTGTTATATTTTATTTTATATTTTATTATAAAGAAAAGATTACTAACTTGAAAAGAGTAAAACAGAATACTAAAAAACGAGCTTCGTGGTCTTTATTGTACACAAGTCCTGCAATTGGTTATATAACTTATCATAGTTTTATTAAAGAATCACAGTTTTTACATCACGCTATGATTTTTGTTTTTTTTATGCTTGGAATATTTTTTATTTATATCTCCGTGAAGTTTCTGCACAAATACTATTTCATAAGAACCAATATTGATCTTGTAGTATTTCAGGAACCGAGTACAAAGGAAAAGAAAAAGGCTCTTGCCAAGGGAAAAGAAATAATTATTAAATAACATGATTATGATTATCCCTATGATAAGAGACACTATATATTCAATAAAGAAATATAATAATGAAAAAAGGAGGTTAACAAAAAATGGAAAATGAATTATTGCCAAACGGGACTATTGTTTTGCTTGATGGCGGGAACAAAAAGCTGATGATTTATGGTAGAAGACAATTACTAGTAGATGATGAGCAATCGAGCGATGAAGAAGAAACGACGATGTATGATTATCTGGGCGTGCCATATCCAGAAGGGTACATTAATCCCGAATATACATATGTATTCAACCATTCTGATATTGTTGAAGTTATATTTAAAGGATTTTTAAATGAGGAAGAGAAAGAGTTTCAAAGTATTTTAAAACAGGCGTAAAAATTACCGAACTTGTTTGTAAAGATGAAGATACCGTTTGTGTTGATGCCTCTGAAAGGGACTTTGAGTATTGATTTTTGGAAAATGATGACGGGTTTATAATCGAATTTTACATTCCAAATAAATCTTTACGCAGTTATTACAATAAAAGATTAGTGAAGATGAAATGGGTTTTATAGGAATGGGTGATATACAAGATGGCGAGTCATGTTATCTGGAAAGAAAATAAAGATGGCATAGGTTAATGAAGTAGTTGAGATTATCTCATTTATTTAAAAAGCATTCATCATGAAAATTTTATCTATGATTATAGGAATAACACTGGTGGTGTCCCTATCTGGTTGTTCCAACAGCGATGAAGTAACTAATGAATTGATTGAATATCATAATGACAGCTTTCTAACTTTTAAGGCAATGAAAGAAGAAGAATTCATGTCTAAAGTGGGCGAATACATTAAGATTGTAAAAAAAGGTGATGATCAAGTAAGTGCTGATTTTTTAGAGGAAGAAATGTTACCAAAATTAAATGAAGTACTTGATTATCTTAAAGGTGTTGAACCGGATCACAAAGAAGTACGAGAGTTAAATGAATTGCTAATAGAGGCTGAAGAGGCGGGATATAAAGCAATTAAGGAAGGGACTGAGTTGGCCGGTATAAAAGAAGGTGAAACCAATGAAAAGATGTTACAAATCGATAAATATGAAAATGAGCTTCAAGAAATGTATGATTCATTTCTTGAACGAAGGGATGAACTAATGGAGAAATATGATATTCATTGGGTCGAGGAAAATGGAGAAGATGGAAAACGTATAAAAAAGATGGAGCGGGATGCTGAACATTAAACGATTGGTAAAGAGGATTAGCTTTGGAAAGTTTATATTCGAGAAGCCCATGCTTGTTTCTTGAATCTCTAATTTAAATATTGGACGGACTGCATCAAAAATTATCAGAGTTTCGTATCCTGGCCTTTTGCATTTTAATATGCATGGATTATAATAAACATAAGAAACCCATCGATTAATTTTTATCCTGGAGGTGTCAAGATGGATCAATCGAAAGAAATACGATGGAAACAGAGGTTTGAAAACTTTTCACGGTCGTATAAATTGCTTGTTAAGTACGCAGAAAAGCCTATTGAAACAGAGCTGGAGCGTGCTGGAATTATTCAGTTTTTTGAAATGACATTTGAATTATCCTGGAAAGTTTTAAAAGATTACCTGGAAATGCAGGGCTATAAGGTGAGTAGTCCAAGGGAGGCAATTAAACAAGCATTTCAGATTGATTTAATTGAAAATGGCCATGTCTGGATGGAGGCTTTGACTAAACGAAATTTAACAACGCATACATATGATGAAGAAATGGCAAAGGAATTTGTTGAGGAGATTACAGTTGTGTTTTTACCGGAATTCAAGTTATTGTATGAGCGGCTGCTAAAGGAGGAGTAAAATGATGAATGGCTTGCTGAAAAGTGACAATGAATTTATTTTAAAGGCATTACGTCATTTTGATGAAATTGATCGGGCAGTTATTTTTGGAAGTAGAGCTATGGGAAATTTTAAAAAAGGCTCAGATGTTGATATTGCCGTACAAGGAGAAAAAGTCACCAGAAAGACGGTAGCCGATCTGGATTTCCTCTTGAATGAAGAATATCCGCTTCCATATTTTTTTGATGTTGTTCATTACGAAAATATTAAAAATGATAAATTAGTTGAACACATTGATAGAGTTGGAGTTGAAATGTATCGTAAGGGGGTTGGTTAATTTATTAATTAATAACCGAAACAGGCTTCAAGTATCCGATTACCCAGTCAGAAAATCACCAGCTCTTCCTCGAAAATTGGCTACACAACTTTCGCTTTCCTAACGTACCCATTCACTACATCATTGCCATTGCAGAGCCAAGTACCATTATAAAAGTTAAGGGTGACAAGTAGGCCATTGCCAAAGTTGTCATGCACGGCGAGCACGTTGAAAAAGGGTCATGGTAATCGATGTGCCTACGCGCGACAAAGCGTGGCGAACGGCAAGATCGCGCGATAAATCGAGATGAGCCGGCACTTCATTAACAAAAAATCCACAGAAACAGGAGAGCAGTATCCGTGCTCTCCTGTCATAAGATGTAATGAATCTATCATTCTACGATTTACTACTCCCAAAGTTTCACCATATAATCTCCATTATCCTTAAGTATGCTATAGGCTTCCTTGGTTAGCATCCCGGATTCTTGCTGTTGTTTAAGCAATAGGTTGAAACTTTTCATGTGTTTTACTACTTTTTTTGCTTTCCCTTGTTTTTCAAATTGTTCTACTGCGGTCAAGTGCGTTTCCAATGCACGAACGGCAGCTTTCTCTAGGTCGCCTTCATCATGTAAACGTTGAACCAGGTTTTGGATACCTGCAGCCATTCCAACTGGCGGTTCCTTAAAACCAAGAAATTCCACTTCTGATAACGTCGTTGATTGGCTACCACCATTATCAGTGATTTCTAACTGGTAGAATGAGTAGGCTTCAGGATCGTCGATTTCAAATGCCCGGGTGTAATTTCGCCAATCGAATGATTCGTTTTTCCGTTCATCCAGCACTTTCCAATTTTCGCCGTCATTGGAACCTTTTAATACCCAGCTTTTCGGATCGGCTGCCTGTGAATCCGGTTTATCAGATTCAGGACTAGTACCGGAAGTCAGTGTATACATCTGTACCTTTTTCTTCTCTTTAAACTGATATTGGATCCAAGGTTTCGTGTTATCAAAATTAACTTGTGTTTCAGATGTATTATCGAATAAGCGTTCGGTTTTTTCTTTTTCGCTATCTGTTGCAGTACCTTCCGCTTGATCGGTAAAATCATGCAATGAACCGGAAATAGATAATCCATCTGTTGCTGCTGGCGTAATCGATTCCGGTAAATCGGTTAGGTTACTGCCCCATTCAGACGGCTCCGATCCCATCTCAAAGTCTAATGTTGCTCCGTCAGCTAAGTCTGCATGTTTGATATAATTTTTCGTGTAGTTTTTCCCATTCACTTTCAAGCTTTGAACATATTTATTTTCTTTACTATTATTTGGCGCATTAATAACAATATCTTTGCCATTTTCCAAATGAATTGTTGCCTTTTTAAACAATGGCGCGCCTATTGCGTATTCGGAACTTCCCATTTTGAGCGGGTAAAAACCAAGTGCGCTGAAAAGATACCAGGCGGACATTTCCCCGTTATCTTCATCACCTGCGTACCCTTGACCAATCTCACTTCCAATGTACAGTCTGTCTAATACCTCGCGCACCTTTTCCTGCGTTTTCCAAGGCTTGCCAACATAATTATACATATACAAAATGTGATGGGCTGGCTGGTTACTATGTCCATACATTCCCATTCTGACGTCTCTTGCCTCGCGCATTTCATGGATGAGTCCGCCATAGCTTCCTGGGTAGGCGGCCGTTTCCGGTGTATTAAATAATTCATCCAGCTTTCCTTCGAGACCTTTCTTTCCGCCATAGAGATTGGCTAGGCCCTGTCCATCTTGGGGAGCATGGAAAGCCATATTCCACGCATTTGTTTCGGTATAATCATGTCCCCATTCAGCAGGATTAAACGTTTCCGGTGTCGAACGCCATTCTCCGGAAGGCTTTCTTCCATTGAAAAATCCAATGTTAGGATTGAACATCTTATCGTAATTTTGGGCCCGGCTTAAAAAATAGTGATAATCGTCTTTGTAATAGGCTTGATAGGGATCATTTTCATTATCCTGTTTATCAAGTGATTTTGCTAATTGGGCGATACCAAAATCGTTGATATAGCCATCAAGTGCCCATGACATTCCTTCACCAGTTGATGTGTTTGTATAGCCATCAAAAATGGAGGTTTTCATCCCCTTTCTGCCAACATTACCATTTGGCGGTACAACGGATGCATCTTTTATAGCCGACTGATAAAAACTTTCTACATCAAAATTGGTAACACCTTTCTGGTAGGCATCCGCAAAGGCAATATTTGCGCTTGTTCCCACCATTAAATTTGCGTATCCTGGTGATGACCATCTTGAAATCCAGCCGCCATCTTTATATTGTTGGACAAAGCCGTCGATCATTTCACCTGTTTTTGTAGGAGTTAACAGGGAATATGCCGGCCACGTCGTTCGATAGGTATCCCAAAATCCATTGTTGACGTAAATTTTTCCATCCTCAATTTGTGCACAAGTTTCGGTTGCTGTACTTGTTGTGCATGGGTTAAGCGAAAGTTGGTTAGCATGCTTGAAATCTGGTTTTTCTACCGTCCCTACATTTTCAAATCCGGAATTCGGATACAGAAATAACCGATACATGTTTGAGTATAGGGTCGTAAGTTGTTCTTCTGTTGCCCCTTCAACTTCGATTTTTCCGAGTAAGTCATTCCATTTCTGTTCTGATTTTTTCTTTATGGTTTCAAACGTATCCTCAGCACTGATTTCCTGTTCTAAATTTTTCTTCGCTTGCTCAACACTAATGAGTGAAGTGGCAATTCGCATTGTTACCTCTTTATCCTCTGTTGTATCAAATTTATAGTAGGCGGTTACATTATCTCTGCCTTCACCGGTTAGTTTACCGCCATCGACAACGGATTTATCAAATGTTGCATAGACAAACATACGTGTCGCTCCTGTAGATAAACCACTTTTCTGATCCGTATATCCCGATATGGTTCCATTTTCCGCGTCCAGCGTAATGCCACCATCATTACTAACATTATCAAATATAATATTGGAGGTGTCATCTTTGAACGTAAATCTTAGCATGGCTGCATGGTCAGTAGGTGTCATTTCTGCTTGAATTCCATTTTCAAACGTAACGCCATAATAATGTGCCTGCGCTATCTCATTATCATGTTTAAAAGGCAATGCGCGGGCTTCGCGATTCGCATCGGGTTCCCCCTCTGCATCCGACGGCATGACTTGAAATGTCTGTCGGTCTCCCATCCATGGGCTTGTTTCATGACTTAACGCAAGCGCTTGGAGCATTGGCAGGTTATCGTCATTATTACTTTCATGATAAGCGTAAATCCAGTTCGATCCTGCATTGGTCACTGGTGTCCAGAAATTAAAGCCATGGGGTACAGCAACGGCGGGAAAATTATTTCCCCTGGAAAAAGTTCCATTGGATTGTGTACCTCTAAGCGTATTCACATAATCGGAAGGGTTCTCATATGTTTTTTTGACAGGATTTCCGTCAATTTGAATATCATCAATGTGCCCTCTGAATGTTGCCGGTCCTTTCGGGTTATCATAGGCAACAAGAATCCGTTTAATCGTTTTCCCTTTCGCAACAGCACCAATGTCGGCTTTTTTGAAATTCCATTGATTAGCATACAGTGTTTTCGAATCCCCTTGACTCTGTGGGTTCAATTTTATACCATGCTGATCCATTACATCCAGATCATGCAGATAGGTCCCATCAGAAAATGCTAAATCAACGGATGCATAGGTGCTTGCATATTTTGTATGGTCTTTGTCGGTAAAGGCAGGAAAAATAGAATAAGATAACGCTGTATCCTCCGTCACCTTAATGTCAACATCAAGAATCTTATTGTAGGAATATGCTCTATCATCTGACAGATGCGAACCCTCGTACGTGATTGTATTTTTACCTGTCCAGCCAACATTTGCTTTTGCGGTATAGGTACTTGCTGGTCCGTTTGATAGCAATGATTTCATATCTGATGGTGGCGGTGCTGGAACATCAATACCGTTTGAAATCGCGAGCTCTGCTAGTTGAATAATGGAATCACCGCTATTTTTGGTAATGTTTAACCGATAATAGCGATACTTCTCCGTGTTTTCAAACTCATATACCTCTCGCTGGTAACGGTCATTGAATTTTTCATCCGTTCTCGTATCCAGGGTTGTCCAATTTTTCCCATCATTGGATCCGGCAAATTCCCAATCACGGGGATCTCTGCCAGGGAAATCATTCGCCGATGTTAATGCATATTTCACGACAGCGTCTGGTTGGTCCAGCTCAAATCGAATCGTAGCAGTGTCGTCAAACGTCAACCATTTTGTCGTCTCGTCTCGATCAATTAACTTGTCCTTCACTTCACTTGGCGGATTTTCACCGGATACTTCAATGTTTACAACCTTATCCGTAATGTCTCCTTGAATGCCGTCAAACGGGATGTTTCCGTCAATTCCGGAAGTCATTTTATTTCCATCCGCATCTGTTTCCACTGTATTTTCCCAGTCAAGTTGCGGGTCATCCGGCTCAAATGAAGTAAAATAATCTGTCGAAGCAGCTGAGGCTGGTTGAGCAGGTGTAATAGGGACAATCCCTAATAGTAAGACAAAACAAACTAGAACATAAACTATCTTCCTGACTTGTCTACTTTTCATCAGCTTTTTCCTCCTTCATCTGTTTGATTTTCCAGACCAATACTGAACATATGGCAACATTACGTTTGTTTATCCTCCTCTCTATACCTGGTTTTTAAATTTTGCTACCCGTAGTCGCAATGACGCCGATATTCGTTGTTTGCAGTTCTTAGAGGTAATTAAAACTTTTGCAAAATGCCATGAATTGGATTTATGGCATATGTGCAGCCAATAGTAAATAAAATCGCATACACATCACCTCCTGTTAAATGATAGCGATTTCATTGTAAATCAAAAATTTATCGCGGTATATCGAGCATCGTTCGGTTCGAGGAAGCTTCACTTCGTTCTATTATGGGAAATAACATACAGAACAGTGTGTTCCTTAAAACGGCATCATCAGGATCGGTATAGGTAATTGTATTTAGGTAAAATGATACATATATACCTATTATTTCCTTTATTATATATCAACTATTTGCAATCTTTTAAATTGGATTCTTCATTTTTTAACGATTCTCTGTACTTTTTACAGATTGCAATATTTGAGAAGCAAGTTTTGCTAGACGTTTGATCTGTCGATGAAGGCCTTAACAGATTATCTGGAATTTGAAAGCTTTCTTATTTTTGTTCGGAAAGATGCCATTAAACGGGTGCATCAAGTTGATTTAATTGGGAATGACCATAACTTGCTGAGGCTTTTTAAAACGGTATTTAACGATGCAACTGTAGGACAAAGAGAGGACAAATGGATTTATCGCTGAAATTTTGAAAGTATAGTTCAAGAATTGTGCAATATTTCCAACCACCTACAATACGTGGTATGCTACATATAACAAATCTCCATTTCATAATCCATTTCTAAGGGAGGAATAATGTAATGATTTTAACCCCCAGACAAAAGGAAATTCTTCTTCCGGTATTAACCAATCACGAGCGTCTTAAATCAATACTCTCTAAGCATAGCGGGATGAAGGAAAAGATGCGGCAAGATGAAAAATCCTATTATGATGAGGAGAAAGATGCCCGGAGAGTGGAGCAATACTATCGTTGTATTGATTTTGACGGTGATGGTGGTGAAGTAATTCCATCACTTGAGAAGCTTCTTGAGGAGACGCATACCAATCAGGTGCCATATGAACCAACCGAATATGTTTACCCGTGGGTTGATCTGCGTCCCAATGGAGATCTAAAGAGCATTTACTCGGGAAAGAACCGACAGGCAGAAGATGTGATTAAAGCAGATTATCAAACATCATTAAAAAGAAAAGAGAAAATCGACAAGCTTGATAGGGATCAAGAAGTGGGATTGGATCAACTTGCGATGGTTGCGGATGAATTTCTATATAATTGTGAGCATGTGGTCCCACAATCGTGGTTCAACGAGCGGAAGCCGATGCGTGGCGATATTCACCACTTATTTACTTGTGATCCTGATTGCAATTCACTTCGAAGCAATTATCCTTATCATGATTTTCCAGACTATAACCCGCATACTATCGGAGACCAGCGAGCAGAAGATGCATGCGGCAAGGCGGAGGAGAGCCTATTTGAACCGGAATATGGGAAAGGGACTGTGGCAAGAGCCATGTTGTATTTTCTAATAAGGTATCCGGATGAAATTGAGCAGTCCCATAAAGAGATGATCGATACGGAATTGTTGCTGGAATGGCATCAACAGTTTCTGCCGGATCTTTATGAAAAGCACCGCAATCAAGCTATCCATGAAATTCAGGGGAACCGCAACCCATTTATTGATTATCCCGACAAGATGATTCAGCTCTTTAGAAAACCTTAATGGTGTAAATGCGAACGGAAATGAGGGTGAGGAATGCACGTAAATAATTGATGAAAGCTAGAGAGGGAAGCCTAATAGGGTTGAATTCCTTCTCCTGGAAACGATTCCGATGCTTCTGATGGTTCTTTGGCCAACCGTTAATCGATATTCTATAGTCCGGTGGGAAGGGCAATTGAATGGGGGCTTCCCGGCAGCTTGTCATAGCTGCTATCGTTGTGGTATTTCTGCATATGTATCATAACGTTGATTTGATGGTTAAACACTCAGTTAAACGGACTATTTTGATTGAATGTAACGCAAAAGCGATCGAGCAGCGCCTGGAATGATTGAGTCGCGTGGAGAATCGATCGAGCCCTCGCTGCACACTACCTATCTGGTCTATAAAACAAAAAAGACTCCAGCACCACGCCGGAGTCTCCTGTAACCGATCCTTCATTAACTAAAAGGCATCTATCAATAAAAATCAATAAAACCGTTTGAATCCTTCAAAATGCTTACTCCAATAAGAGTTGCTTAAGCTATTAATCTTCACACCGTCTGATTCAGCACTAATAAATTGATTATTGCCCAAATAGATTCCTAAATGGGAGATTCCGCTCTGATAGGTGTTTTCAAAAAATACGAGGTCACCTACTGCTGGTTTGTTTACATAGTATGAGCGGTTGTAATAGCCGCCGCTTGATAGGCGCCCGATCGATTTACCTGCTTTGTTGTACGTATAATAGATGAATCCGCTGCAGTCAAAGCCGCTTGGTGTGGATCCGCCCCATACGTAGTGAATGCCTTGTAAGCTTTTTGCTGTGCTAATTAATTTATTGACGTTGTAATCGATATCAGCTGCCGAACCGCCGGAACTGGAGCTACCATTCCCTGCCCCCGATCCGGAGCTACCGTTTGCACCGATTTTTAGTTTTTGCCCGACGATGATAAGATCAGATTTCAATCCGTTCCGTTTTTTCAGGTTGGTAACTGTAACATTATACTTAATGGCGATACCGGATAATGTGTCACCGGATCTAACAGTGTAGGTGGAGCTGTTAGATGATCCGGAGCTTCCACTTCCAGAACCACTTGAATTAGAACTTCCCGAACTTGAAGATGATGCTCCATTCTTCGATACGACAAATACATCACCTGGGTAGATTAATGTTGTCTTAAGGTTGTTCCATTTCATTAAGTTGGATAATGATATGTTATGTTTGAACGCAATACCACTCAACGTGTCACCGGATTTAACGGTGTATGTAGCCGATTTATTACTTGATTGTTTATTACTAGAATTAGATGAGTTCTTTTTGCTGCCCGTTTCCAGTACCTGATTGGGAAAAATAATGTCACTTGTCAGGTTGTTGACTGATTTTAAATGGGAAACAGTTGTGTTGTATTTTTGTGCAATAACCCATAGTGAGTCACCACTTTTAACTTTATAGGATGCTGCATCGGCTTCTTCAGCTGCCAGAAATGCTGAGGCGATTACTGCGCTCGCTGTTACCGACATCATGATTTTTTTATTCGCCAACTTTTTTACCCCTTTCATAAGAAAATTTTACTAATAAATATGACCTAATTATACCAACAGAGGTAAAAATTTAATAGATTTATAGGGTATTTGTAATACTATTGTAATATTGGGGGAAAGATTTTAAAAGATTATGTAGCATCTTACATCTTTGTGTTATAATTTCGAATATAACGTCGGAATTATAGGTAGGTATATATTGCTGATTGCTACATAAAGGCATATAGAGGTGCAGACATGGAGGAAACGATTGCTGCTGATTATTTCATTGGTAGTTGGGGCAGCGTTAATAAGTGCTGTGATTAGTTATTTTGTCCTAACGCTAACCTGTCAATCAAAAATGCAATTCGTTGTGGATGTTCTTGTTTTGTTGGAATAGACTTAGGTTCTCTCCATGTAGTTCTTAGTCCCTGCTGTTTTTTAACGGGTAGACTTATATGCAGAGGTAAGAGGGTTAGATTTAAAATAATTATCGAAGAGTTGCCTTGGATCCTCGTATATGGTATCGCATGCATGGGATTGGGATCATAATCATCAAGATGGATTTGAAAAATAACTAGTTCAAAATAAATGGTATAATAGTCATAGGTTTTTTTATGAATAAAGGAATGTCAATATGGTAGAAGGAAAGCGATCAAATAAATGAAAAAACCAAGGTGTCTATGGTTAAGGATAAGCCTGACTGTTGTTTTAGTCCTTGTGCTTGGTGATGGTACATATGCATTTTCCATATATAACAATGCAAAGCAAACCGTAAACGATAAAGTGCATAAAACAGTTTCGTCCATTGATCAAGGAGTAGGTAAGAAGAAAGCTGCTGAATTATAAAGACATTCGAAATAATACGGTTAGTTATATGATGAAAGGGATTGGCACGAAAATTGGCGGGGGGTATTATTTGATTGTTCCGGATGAGGAAGTTGAGAAGGTGCACGGGATGATAGCGGAGATTAAGTCGTAGAGGGATAATTACAACTAGACCTACACAGATCTTTTGGGGATGTGTGGGTTTTTTGATCATAAGTTTTGCTGATTTGTTAATGATCGTGCATATTAAAAAATGTTATTAACGATGCATATTATCTAACTGTCCACATATTAGAAGGGAGATACAAAGAAAATGGATAATGTAATTAATGAAATATTATATTCCGTTAAAAGACTTAAATTACAGATTACATAAGGAGAATGTAGAGCGGGCCAGGAATGATTATCAACGAGATTATTCCAGAATTTTTTACTCAACATCGTTTAGAAGATTACAAGGTAAGATGCAATTATTAGGGATAAGGAGTGATAAATTTTATAGGAATCGTCTTACTCATAGTTTTGATGTTGCACAGATAGCTAGGGGGATAGCGGAAAGTCTAAAAAGTAACTCTGATTTAAGTAATGTTTATGACAATGACATGTATGTTGTGGAAGCTGGAGCACTTGCTCATGATATAGGAAATCCGCCTTTTGGGCATCACGGTGAAAGAATACTAAACAAAATAATGGCCGGTAGAGGTGGATTTGAAGGAAATGCACAAACGCTTAGAGTACTAAATGACTTGGAAAAGAAGTTACCCCAAGCTAAAGGGCTTAATTTGACGTTAAGGACTATTTTAAGTGTAGTAAAGTACTATAAAACAATTAATGATAATAACGAAAAGTTTATTTATAGAAACCACTATGAAAGAATTAAAAACAAGCTATCTGGCAAGAATGTAAACCCACGAACAGTTGACGTACAAATTGTTGATCTAGCTGATGAGATTGCTTATGCTGCTCATGATTTGGAGGATGCGTTAAGTCTAAAATTATTTAATATTGATGAATATATGTTAAAAATTAGTTTAATTTCGTTTGGCAGTGCTTGTTTTGGTCGTTTTCCGCTATCATAGTAGGAGCACCTCTTCTATTTTGGTAGTGATTCTCGTCAAATCAACTATACCAAATGTTGAGGTGTTTTTTCATGTTTAAACGTAATGTCAAGGATCATATTTCAACGACTACAAGCACTTGCATGTCTTGAACTAACTATGTTTTTGACGGTGCGAAAGTTGAGTTTGTTTGTTATTATTTGACCATTTCCTCATTATTTTTTATCATCTGCTGAACCACTGTACCAGAGTTGAAATCGATGTTGCCACGAAGTAATTCCAAATAGAAGTTATGCGTTTTTAATGTCCGCTCGATGTTGCTGGAGTGTTTAAAATGGATCATATTCGGCTTGATAATTTCATAAATAGTTTTGCCGATTTCTATGACAAATGGGTTATTCGTGGCTTCGAGTACGGCATAATGAAATTCCAAATCTATATCAGCAAGTTCCTCAGGACTTAAGTCAGAATTCATTCTTTCCTCTTGAGATTGATAGACCTCTTCAATCCTGCTGATATCCTTTTGTCCATTTGTGATGATCATGTTCATTAATAGAACCTCAAAGTGCTGGCGAAACTCGATAAGCTGCTCCATATTATTACTGTGCATAATCAAACTGAATATCAGCGGATTTAATGTAAATTGGGAGAGATTATTTGTAATAAACATACCTTCGCCACGTTTGATTTGTATTACACCAATTGCTTCTAAAATTTTAATCGCTTCTCTGACAGGAGTTCTGCTTACCCCAAATTGTTCCATTAATTCCTTTTCAGTGGGTAATTTATCACCTGGTTTTAATACTCCACGGAGAAGATTATCTTTTATAATTAATACAATTTCTGAGGATATAGTGCGGCTTAGGCTGATTTTATCAATGGAAAAAGTCATATTATCATCTCCTATATAGTTCATTTTGTATGGTGGTACTTACAATTATGCGGGAAATTAAACTTTTCAGTCAATTACTATTTACAAATGAATTTTAATTTGATAGGATATGTACAACATACTACATCATACGTAGTATGTGAGTTTTCTTAAATATACTATATTTCTCCATTTCTGTATAGGGGGAGAAAATTTGCTTACTTATAAATGAATATACAAGAATCTTATTAGAAGTGAGAAAGAAAGCTTAAATTATATTTTGCTTTGCGTGTTTATTTGCAATTTGAAAGCGTTGCCAAAATGGATAGCTTTACTTATTTTTATTCTTATAATCGAATTAACGTGGCATTTAGGCTATGGAGTTAAAAAAGGATGATATACAAAAAATAATGACGGGAGTGACGAATCATTAATCAGAGTGAAAAGTTAGTCGTGGAATGGATTGATCATAACAAAGCTGAATTAATCAATGCCTCAAAGACGATTTGGAACTATGCGGAGTCTGCATTAAAAGAGTATAAGTCATCTAAATTGTTAGTGGAAATTCTTGAAAAAATCAAGGAGTCGGGTGGAAGAAATCTTCTATTAAGGCCCTGCATGTAAATGGAAAAGAGCCGGGTGGAACTTTATACAAAAAAGCAATTAATTTATTTTGACTTGGCAATTGATTCTCGTTAACAACGAAACTTTACTTTAAGGAACCAAAGCCTTTTTTGAGAAGAGGATAGACTTCCAGTTTCGGATAAACATCCAGGGTAATCACAGAACTCGGAAAAATACTGCTTCAAAGATTTAAGCAGGATTTATCTATCTAAATCACATGATTTTAAGAGAGGAGTATTGATTTTGGAAAATAAAAAAGGAAAGCAGGAACGCCGTTTTGCAATAGCTAACCGGGAAGCCTTGATCGGCTGTGCACTGGCTGTCATTAATTTTGTATGGTGGTACGGTTTTGCCTATGGACTGGGTTCAAAGCCGCCTGAAGAATATACCTATATACTAGGGTTTCCTGCGTGGATTTTTTTCAGTGTGATTTTGGGAACACTTTTCATGTTCGGGCTTGTTTTTCTGGCGGTTAATTTTTTGCTAACAGATATATCGCTGGAGGACGAAGATGAGAGTGAAGAAGCGGAAGATGAGGTGATGAACGTATGAATTGGGCTGTAATTATACCATTATTAATATTTTTAATTGTTATATTCCTTGTCGGGATATGGTCTAACCGAAAATTAGCCAAGGCTGAAGGTTTCCTGAGTGATTACTTTCTTGGGAGCCGTGAGTTTGGGGGACTGGTACTGGCAATGACCATGGTAGCAACCTATGGTAGTGCATCCAGTTTTTTGGGTGGGCCGGGTGCAGCTTATACCATAGGATTTGGCTGGGTTTTACTTGCCATGTCCCAAGTAGCAACAGGATATTTTGTATTGCTTATATTGGGGAAGAAATTCGCTATTGTATCAAGACGGTATAACGCTGTGACCCTGGTCGACTTCTTGAAAGAAAGATATAAAAGTACAACAGTTGTACTTTTATCCGCTTTCAGCATTATCGTTTTCCTTTTCTCTGCAATGGCAGCACAGTGGGTAGGTGGGGCATATCTGATTCAGTCCTTGACGGGGATTAATTATGTAGCTGCTTTGTTTATTTTTACATTATCTGTCCTAGTATATGTCACCATCGGCGGTTTTCGTGCTGTTGTCATAACAGACACTGTCCAGGGAATTGTGATGTTCTTTGGTACTTTATTATTGCTCATTGCTGTAATCGTTGCTGGGGGCGGGATATCCAATATTTTTTCCGATTTGGTATCAATCAATCCCAATATGATTACACCTTTTGGACATGATGGTTCATTGTCGGCTGCCTATGTATCCTCTTACTGGATCCTTGTCGGTGTTGGTGTTGTCGCGGTACCACAGGTGGCGGTCAGGGCAATGTCCTATAAAGATTCCAAATCCATGCACAGAGCGATCATGATTGGAACAGTTGTAGTAGGTACCATCATGTTTGGGATGCATTTGATCGGTGTGTTTGCAAGACCGATTCTGCCAGGGATTGAAGTGGCAGACCAGGTAATTCCGCTTGTCGCTTTAGAGGTATTGCCTCCATGGGCTGCTGGTTTGCTGCTTGCTGCACCTTTAGCAGCAATCATGTCAACAGTAGATTCGCTGCTATTATTGGTTAGTTCGACGGTCGTCAAGGACTTGTATATAAATTATGTCAAACCGAAGGCAACAGAGAATCAGGTAAAACAGGTCAGTATGGGTGTGACTGCACTAATCGGTATTGTTGCTTTTCTATTAGCTATCAGCCCACCTGATTTAATGATCTTTTTAAACTTATTTGCATTTGGCGGGTTGGAAGCTGCATTTATGTGGCCTCTTATCCTAGGTTTGTACTGGAAGCATGCCAATAAAACTGGAGCGATTGCGTCTATGATCACAGGGATTGGTTCTTACATTGCCATCCATTTCTATAATCAAGCTTATGGGGATTTGTTCGGCGTGCATACCGTCACAGTTCCAGTATTCCTCTCGTTGATTGTATGTATCGTCTTCAGTTTGGCATTTAAGCAGAAAGCCTATGAATTTCCGGTACAAAACATTAAAAAGGAAGCATAAAGAGATATTATTTCTGGTAGCAACTAGAATCTATCATTAAATATAATAGTTTTGCAGAAAACTAGATTTGAAGTAAATAAACAATCTGAACAAATGTTAAAGGAGTGACGCTTGGTGAAATTAGTGATGAATTGGGATGAATGGTCTAATCTTGATGCCATGGGTCTTGCTGAATTGATACGAAATGGAGAGATTACTCCAGGGGAAGCGGCGCAGCAGGCAGCCAGCGGTGTCGAAGCCTTAAACCCTGAGATCAGTGCAGTTATTGAAGTCTTTGATGATGTGGTCCATGATCCCGTGAAGGATGGAATGGATCCTGAGGGCGTCTTTGCGGGGGTCCCATTTATGATGAAAGATTTAGGACCTACTCTCAAAGGTCGCCTGCAAGAAATGGGTTCTCTTCTAATGGAGGGGAACCGCAATGCAGCGGATAGTTACCTGACTAAACAAATCCGTAAAGCTGGTCTCAACATCATGGGGAGGACGACAACGCCAGAGTTTGGACTGTGCAGTTCTGCAGAGAATGCAGACGTCTATATTACACGAAATCCATGGAATCTAGACTATACGACGTGCGGCTCCTCTGCTGGAACGGCAGCTTCGGTGGCAGCCGGAATCATTCCAATCTCACATGCAACAGATGGCGGCGGTTCGATCCGGATTCCTGCAGGAGTAAACGGCAATATCGGACTGAAACCATCCCGAGGCGTTTTTTCCCAAGCTCCTGACAGCTCGGATCTGATGAATGTAGTTTCTGCTCAAGGGTGCCACACTCGGACTATACGTGATACTGCAGCCTTTGTGGACCGTTGCAGAGGCGGATCTCCTGGGGAGTTCATGCCCTATTGGATGCCGTCAGAACCATACACTGAGCTGATCCGGCGTGATCCAAAAAAGCTTCGTATCGCCGTTTCGCATGAGTGGGGGGATTATCGGGCAACACCGCATATTGTGGCTGAATTAGAAAGGGCGGCTCATTTCCTAGAGGGACTGGGCCATCACGTCGAGTGGCTTGTGCCCGATGTTAACCTTCATGCCGCCTACGAAGCACAGACTACGGCATATATCATGAAATTTGCACAAACGATTTCGAATATATTGGAGCAAAAGGGCCTGGAACGTCCGCCTGCCCATCTAATTGAACCGATGTGCATCCGGGTCTGGGAAGAAGGGCGCTTTGCCACCTATTCAGAACGAGCCAGGATGCAGGCAGTGTTCAATGAAACTTCCCGCAAGTTGGGTATCTTCTTTGAAGACTGGGATATCATTCTGACACCGACAATGGCCTTACCTACGCCATTGCTTGGAACGGAAGAGTATCTGACGATTAGTGATAACCACTCCGTCTACAACTGGTTCGAAAATCTCTGGGGCATATTCGCGTATACCTCGATTGCCAATCTCTGCGGTCTTCCTGGCATTTCACTGCCAATGGCTGAGATGGAGAATGGGATGCCGTTTGGAATTCACGCACTCTCACGGCAAGGAGACGATGGATTGCTTCTTCAGCTGGGTGCCCAAATCGAGCGTGCACTGGGTGGGAATTGGAATCATGGGAGGAAACCTGCAGTGCATGTTTCAGAAATTTAATTCCAGTTGCTGGATAGGGCAGTGAAGATCTGTATTGTTAAAGCATACAAGTAAGGAAAGCATTGGGATCTGAGGGGCAGTATAGGGTTTTTTCCATTCCTTTCCCTGGGGCAGTTCTGGATTGGGAATTGGAACCTTGTCGATGGAATGGTCAGAATGGGAAATAGCTGAAGCATTGATAACAATTATAGCAGCGGCTGCCCACGAAGGTTCAGACATAGCATGGAAGGACATAAAAAGGATGATTTGAATGAGAGTATATAAGATCGCGATTTTACCAGGAGACGGGATCGGCCCAGAGGTGACAAGGGAAGCAGTGAACGTATTGCAGGTACTTTCTGAAATTGATTCGACATTTCAATATGAAGCCACAGAGTTTAACTGGAATAGTGAATTCTATCTGAAACATGGGCGGATGATGCCTGAAGATGGACTGGATATGCTAATGGATTTTGATGCCATTTTATTCGGAGCTATCGGAGACCATCGGGTGCCAGATCCAGTCACCATATGGGAATTAATTTTGCCGATCCGAAAAAATTTTAAGCAATACGTCAACTTTCGGCCGATAAAGCTTTTAAAAGGGCTGGAAAGTCCATTGAAACAAAATGACCCAATTGATTTTGTCATTATCCGCGAGAATAGTGAGGGAGAATATACAAATTCAGGCGGTACCATGTTTCATGCTGAAGCACGGGAAATGGCAGTGCAAAACACAGTGATGACGAGACAAGGTGTCACACAAATTTCCGAATTTGCATATCAATATGCCCGGGAACACGGGCTGACTAAAGTAACTAATGCAACAAAGTCAAATGCCGTCATCCATGCAATGACATTTTGGGATCGGATTGTGGAGGAAGTTGCTGATAAAAATACGGATATTAAATATGAAAAATACTATATTGATGCCTTGTCTGCATATTTTGTGCAGCGGCCGGAATCCTTCGAGGTCGTATTGGCATCGAATTTATTCGGCGATATTCTATCAGATTTGGGTTCAGCTATCGTTGGCGGGCTGGGGATTGCTCCATCTGGAAATATAAACCCGAGTGGTGAATTTCCTTCGATGTTTGAAGCGGTGCACGGTTCTGCTCCCGATATTGCTGGAAAAGGCATTGCCAATCCCATGGCGCAAATCTGGTCTGCAGCGCTTATGCTGGAGCATTTGGGAAGAAAAGACCTGCACGATGCTGTTTTAGCTGCCATCGAAGAAGTATTGGAAGAGAAGAAAGTATTAACTCCGGATATTGGCGGAACAGCATCAACTAAAGAGGTCGGCAAGGCGATTGCCAGGAAACTAAGAAAATAATGGAGTGATTGAATGACACTGCAAGGTAAAACAGTGATTGTTACAGGGGCCGGCGGAGGAATGGGAAAAGCTGCTGTCGCATTATTGCTAGAAGAAGGAGCAAACGTGGTTGGCTGTGATTTAAATACAGATTTGCTTGATGAATTTAAAGGCAGAACTGATTTTGTGGAATATAATGGTAATTTACTGGAAGAAGAGACAGTACATCAGGTATTTAAGGAGACGTTTGAGCGTTTTGGGTCCATTGATGGATTGGCCAATATTCTTGGGATTGCACAAAGTGCCGCATCCATTGAAGATTGCAGTCTGAATGACTATCGGAAAATCATGGATGTGAATATGACAAGTATATTTTTAACATGCCGGGAAGCTGCTAAATATATGAAAAAACAGCAGCAGGGAAAAATCGTGAATGTTGGTTCCGTATCCACCACGAGACCCAGGCCGGGGCTGCAATGCTATGTAGCTTCCAAAGGGGCAGTGGAGTCATTTTCAAAAGCTCTTGCCCTGGAACTCGCTGCATACCATATTAATGTGAATATTCTTCATCCCGGACCTTCTGATACCAATATGCTAGGGCAATTTTCAGCAGACAGTGTTAATGTGGATGATACTAAAAAAGAAGTTTTTGAAAAAAGTGTACCACTGGGCAGATTACTGAAACCAATGGATATTGCACAATCGGTTAAATTCTTGTTATCAGATGAGACAAATATGGTTACGGGAGCCGTTTTACATGTAGATGGCGGAAGAAATATATAATTTTAGACTAAGGAGAGAGGGTTAGTGAAGGCACTCCAGATGTACATTGACGGGAAATGGACAAAGAGTTCCAATGCCCGCACAATCGATGTTAAGAATCCGTCCAGCGGAGAGACGATTGCAACGATTCCCCGAGGGACAGAGGAAGATGTGAATAGAGCAGTGCTGGCTGCAAAAGCAGCGTTTCATGGGGAAGATTGGCGAAAGGTAAAAGCGTTTGAACGAGGAGAAATGTTATTTGCTATTGCAGACAAAATAAAATTACACAGAGACGAATTGGCTGAATTGGAATCCACAGATGTAGGAAAACCGCTTTCCCAGGCATATTCGGATGTGGATGCAGCAATTCGGTATTTTCGGTTTTATGGTGGTGCAGCGGATAAAGTCATGGGTGATACGATCCCAATTGAAGATGGATTGCTGAATTATGTCGTGCGTGAACCAGTTGGCGTAACTGCACATATCATCCCATGGAATTATCCCCTGCAAATTATTTCTCGCAGTGTTGCCGCAGCAATTGCCACTGGAAATACAGTTGTGGTGAAAAGTGCTGAAGATACACCACTGACAGCAACGCGGTTAACAGAATTTTTTGAGAAGCTAGATTTGCCAGCAGGTGTGTTTAATCATGTAACTGGTATCGGTCATGAAGCAGGTGCAGCTTTAGCTGGGCATCCGTTAATTAATCATGTAACATTTACCGGATCGGTTGGCACGGGGATTGCAGTTGGACAGGCTGCAATGGCTAATGTAGTTCCGTCCACTTTAGAACTAGGCGGAAAGTCTCCAAATATTGTATTTGCAGATAGTGATATAGAGAAAACCGTGGAAGGTGTCGTTCGGTCAATTATTCAAAATGCGGGGCAAACCTGTTCTGCAGGAGCAAGATTATTGGTGGAGGAGTCGTTTAAACAAGAATTTTTGGAAAAAGTCATCGAGCGGTTCAGCAAGCTGACGGTTGGAGCGGGGATGCAGGATAAAGACTTGGGGCCGATTTTAAATGAGAAACAATACCAGCATGTTATGGGAATGATTGAACTGGCGAATGAGGAAGGGAACGTACTTACTGGTGGAAAGCCTGTAACGGTAGGAGGGTATGAAGGTGGATTTTATGTGCAGCCGACAATTATTGATGGAGTCAGCTGGAACAGCAGGCTTGCACAGGAAGAAATTTTTGGACCAGTGCTAAATGTCTTTTCATTTAAAGATACAGGAGAAGCATTGGAATTAGCAAATAGTACGGACTACGGCCTGGTGACTGGAATTTGGACAAAGGATTTAAATACAGCCCACTATCTGGCTAGTAGAATTGATTCCGGACAGGTATTTATCAATAATTATGGAGCTGGAGGCGGGGTGCAAATGCCGTTTGGTGGTTATAAGAAAAGTGGATTCGGTAGAGAGAAGGGGTGGGCTGCACTTTATAATTATACGGTGTTGAAGAATGTGGCAATTAAATACAATTGAAATACAAACAGTCTTCAAATGCACCTAAATTCAAGCTAACTACTCTTCCCCATTTTGTGAAGAAATTGGTAACACTTGCCGATTTCTTTATTTTTATATTCAGCAAGAAACTTGTTAGTTAATCTAGTTATCGTCGAAAAGATCCAACTCCTCTACAAGAATGAACAAAATAAACAGTAGTAATCAGGTGATTAAATGGATAATAATTTTTTCAAAAAGGAAGTTTTAGATAAATTTAGGGTACCTGTTGTAATAGTTGATGTAGATGATAACAGCTGGAAAATAAATGATCTGGCAAAATTAATGTTTATTAAAAGCAATGTCAATTTTACCGATCTATTATAATCGTAGCTAGTATCGTTTTCTTTGGAGGTAGTGAAGGAAAGTACTGCAATTCAAAATGAGTTTCATGATACTTTAACAGAAAAATGGAAACAGGGAATCAGATGATTGTGTAGAAAATGTTAATTGATAGTTGAGGTTGTGAGATTATGAAGAAAGGGTTGAGGTTACTTGGATAAGGTGGATAAATTCAAAGTAGCGGTAATTCAAGCTGGCGCCGAGGTTATGGACAAGGAAAAGGGGATCAAAAAGGTAACCAGATTAATAGAAGAAGCTGGGGAAAATAATGCAAAAATTATTGTTTTCCCTGAGGCATTTATACCAGCATACCCGCGGGGGATGTCGTTTGGGACGGTAGTGGGAAGTAGATCAGAAGAAGGAAGAAAAGATTTTTATAATTATTGGAACAACTCGATCACAGTGCCAGGAACAGAGACTGAACAAATCAGTAAGGCTGTAAAAAAGATAGGGGCTTATGTCCTGATTGGGGTTATTGAAAAAGATGATGATTACAGCCAAGGTACTCTTTATTGTACAGCATTATTCTTTGGACCAGATGGAAAATTACTAGGTAAGCATAGAAAGTTAAAGCCAACCGGTTCAGAAAGGCTAATCTGGGGAGAGGGTGATGGAAGTACTTTACCTGTTTTTGATACACCATACGGCAAAATTGGCTCGCTAATTTGCTGGGAAAACTATATGCCGCTTGCCAGAGCTGCTATGTATGCGAAAGGAGTTCAAATCTATATTGCACCAACAGCGGATGCCCGGGATACTTGGTTTGCGTCCATGCAGCATATAGCCACGGAAGGTAGATGTTTTGTTCTATCGTGTAATCAGTACACTACTAAGGAGATGTTTCCTGAGGAAATAGCCTCTCGGGAAGAATTTCAAAAGTTACCTAATGAATTAGCTAGAGGTGGCAGCTGTATAGTTGATCCTTTGGGTGAATATATAGCCGAACCTGTATTTGGTGAGGAAAAGATAATTTATGGTGATATCGATTTAGGCAAGATTGCCGAGGCACAATTTGACTTTGATGTTGTAGGGCATTATTCGAGGCCTGATATTTTCCAGTTGGTTGTAAACGAAAAAAAACAGGAGAATGTGATTTGGGATAAGGATTGAAAAGTAATTTAGCTATGAGTTCGTAACATATATTTTTAGGCTGTTTGTTCTAGTTAACGATTAGAACAAACAGCCTTTACTTTTTACAGGGAACATCAAAATGTATCTAAATGTCAATTTTTTTGTATCGTAATGAGAACTTTTTGCGATCAATCCTAATCAATGAGAGCCTCTTGTAAAAGAGGGGGAATAATTTTCGACGACTTATAGGTAATTAATAAAATATTTAATTAATTTTGTAAAGTATTTTACAGAGTTATTTAAATGGATTGTAGATAATAAGGTTAACGGTATTCAAATAGCTTATTTAATTCAGGGATGTGATAATATTTATTTTTTTTTACAATGACTTTTTGCCGTATCATGTCATTAATTGTATTGGCTACGGTTACTCGACTAGTACCAATTAGGTTGGCTAATTCCTGATGGGTAAAATGGATTGATATTGTAATTCCATTATCTTGCTCTTCACCATACGTACTGGCTAGGTGGTAGAGGGCATCACAAATACGCGCTGTAGAGTTTCCATAAGTCAGTTGGAGGTGATACATATTAGCCAGTCGAAGCTTCAAGTTAAGTAGGTCAATATATTGCCTCATAAGTTTTGATTGACTGTAGAGGATGGCTTCGAATTCTGAAAAGGAAATCCTTGCCACTTTAACATTGGAAGCTGTTATTGCATTTTTTAAATATGTTTTATCTAAATTAACACAGTTTTCTCCAATCAAGCAGTTTTTACCGGCGATAAAGGTAGCCTTTTCCCGACCATCATGTGATGTCATATAAAGTCTAACCCGACCAGAAAGTATGATGTAAACCGTACCGGCATATTCGCCTTGGTAGTATATATGTGCATTGAATGGAAAATGTTTAATGGTAGATTTTTCGATAATAGGCTTCCAATCGTAATCTAAATTGTCTAGCCACGGAGATAGTGTGTTTAACAGATTTTCCATTTTAATAACCCCCAGCCTCTCATAATTAAGAAAGGAATGAAATAAATGATAAAAACTTTTAAAACGCCAAGAGAAAAATTTCCGATTCTAAATAACAAGATTCAATTGTCTAGCTGTTCGCAAAGTGCCCTTCATGTTGAGGTTAAAAACGCAATTAATCGCTATGTTCACTCATGGGAAGAAGAAGGAATGGATTGGGAAGGCTGGATGACAGCCTGTGAAAACGCACGTTCTATATTTGCTAAGATGATTAATGCAAGCCCAAGTGAGGTAGCGATTGTATCTAGTGTATCACACGGTGTGTCAAGTATTGCAACAAGTTTATCCAATAAAGCTAGGAAAAAAGTATTAATTACCGACTTTGATTTCCCAACAATAGGGCATGTATGGCTGTCCCATAGCGATCAATATGACATTGAATTTATTGGTGGAAATGAAAACGGTATTATTGGGGTGGAAGATTATTTAAATTCTATTGATGAAGAAACATTGATTGTTGGCACTTCTCATGTTTCGTATTACAACGGCTATAAACAGGATCTTAAAGAAATCGCTAAGGTGGTTCATGGGAAGGGTTCATATTTATTTGTAGATGCATATCAATCATTTGGGCAGTCTATTATTGACGTGAATGAAATAGGGATAGATATGCTTAGTACCGGGCTCCAAAAATATGCGCTTGGTACTCCCGGACTCGCTTTCCTGTACGTCAAACAGGATCTTGCTAAAAGTCTAGTTCCCAAGATCACAGGCTGGTTTGGCCAAAGCAATCCGTTCGGTTTTGACATCAAAAATGTTAATTATGGTGAACATGCAAAACGCTTTGATACAGGTACTTTTCCTATGATTAACGGTTTCGCAGCGGAAGCAGCTTTAAATATTTTAAATCAATATCAAATGAGTGACATTGAAAAATACTTACAACATTTATCTCGCGTTGCAATTGATGAAGCCGAAGAAAGAGGGCTTCTGATTAAAAGTCCGACAGATGTTGAAAAGAAAGGATCGAACACAGCCATTTATGTGAACAATGCTTCGGAAGTCGAGCATCGTCTTAGGGAAAAAAATATTTTGGTATCGGCTAGAAATGACGTCATTCGAATAGCGCCACATTTTTACAATGAGGAAGAGGATATTAAAAAAGCGGTAAGGGAACTTGCTAGATTCATAAATTAAGATAGTGGGGGGAATGGATTTATGACAAATCAAAAACCAGCTAATAATAAGCTTGAGTTTTATGGTGGAGTTCCTATTTTATTAGTACCATTTACAGTGATGTTTATCGGGATTCTGTGGCTAGGATTTACGGGGGCTGCCTTACCTGAAGCCTTTTGGCCAATGGCATTATTAGCTTTACTAGTAGGGTTATTATTGGCTAAGAATAAAAAAACGTATATCGACGCTCTAATACATGGTATAACATCTCGTATGCTTGCAATAATGTTACTTGCATGGTTTCTGGCTGGTATTATGGCACAACTCTTGAGGTCAACTGATTTGGTAGAAGGGTTGGTATGGGGGTTTTTGCAAACAGGTTTTTCCATTGCCTGGTTTCCTCTACTTGCCTTCTTAGTTGCGGCACTAATGTCAATGTCGACAGGTACTTCAGTTGGGACTTTGATTGCAGCCAGTCCCATTTTATTTCCGGTTGGTTATACATTAGGTGGAGATCCTTTGCTAATTATTGGTGCAATAATAGGGGGATCATATGTGGGGGATAACCTTGCCCCAATATCGGACACGACAATTGTATCGGCATATTCACAAGGTACGGAGGTAAACAAAGTGGTAAGAAGCCGTTTCAAGTATGCCGTTGCGGCAGGTACCATTACAATTGTGTTATATATTATTTTTGCGTTACTTCAATCTGGTAGTTCGACTGTTGAACCACCGGGAGATATTAATCCATTGGGACTTATCATGCTCCTTGTACCTGCATTACTTTTATTCTTGATGATAAAAGGTAGAGATCTCGTAGAGGGATTACTTTATTCTAATGCATTTGGAATAATTTTGGGACTGGCAGCGAATCTAATTGGATTTAATGATATATTGGTAATCAATCGTGTAGAGTTTACTGCAGGCGGAATTATTTTGGATGGTGTTTATGGAATGGTAGGCGTAGCTGTATTTACTATATTTTTAATGGGACTAATTGGAACCCTTCAGCTAGGTGGATTCTTGAATTGGTTGATTGAAAAGGCAGAACTAGTCGCCACAACACCAAAACGTGCTGAGATTGTAATTGTAATTTCAACCTTAATGCTTAATGCTTTGACAACAGCTGGAACTCCATCAATGGTTATGCTTGGTGATTTTGTACGAAGGCTAGGTCACAAGTTTAGGATACAATCATGGAGGCGTGGCAACTTGATGGACGTGTGTTCAACCTCAATTATTGGATTTCTGCCATATAGTGTTGGGTTATTGATTCCATTTGCATTTGTTGGAGGAATGGTTGATACATCCATATATCCAAATTTTAATCCAGTTGGGGTTGCACCATATGTGTTTTACTGCATTGCCATGGTAATTGTAATTGTTTTTGCGGCATTTAGTAGCTGGGGGCTTGAAACAATGAATGATGAGGAATATTTGGCAGAAAATAAAGAGATTTATGGTGACGAAAGAGAAACACACTCGTTGTCACAAAAAGTGAACTGAGGATGAGCAGAATGTACTACTATTTTAATTATCCATCATTGGGTCTGCCGGATAAAATATCTATGCAAGAAATGACAGCGTTCGCAGAAAAGATTCGATCCAATATTATAGAAAGCAGCGAAGATTATACATTAAAAATGGTTTCTTTAGTTGAGGAAACAAGGGAACAAATTGCAAGTATGTATGGAGTCTCCACCAAAAATATTGCCTTTATATCTAATACCACTGAAGGATTAGGTATTCTTGCATCTTCCTTGAGCAAGCAAAATGTAAGCTTGGATGTTGTGGTTCCAGATATTGAGTTTATGTCTAGTGCTTTGGTGTGGCATGGTAATTCTAACTCCCTTAATTATATAGAAACAAGAGACGGAAGGGTTTTAACTGAAAAGGTAAAAGAGACGCTTGATGGCCATGCCAATATTTTGTGTATGAGCTCGGTTCAGGAGGTAAGTGGATTTCGTTTTTCCTTTAAGGAATTGTTACACGGTCGTAAAAAAAGGAAAAATGAATTCTGGATTATTGATGGTATCCAGGAGGCAGGAGTATTTAGAAGAGATATAGAAGAGGAACAAATAGATGCCTATATCGTAGGTGGCCATAAATGGCTGAATAGCCCTTTTGGCTCGGGCTTCATGTATATTAACGATAGGCTGTTAGAACTAATTCGACCGATGTTTTATGGATACCTTAATCTAATGGAACCGGAAAATGGCTGGGTTAATTATCTTGAATCACGGAATCGGCAGCTTGAGGACCTGTATGATATCCCCAGAGGGAACGGTGCAAGAATCCTTGAATCAGGTGGAATGATCAATGTAGTAGGTGCATTAATGCTCGGGAAAAACTTAGAGAACTGGAAAAAATATGGAGTTAAAGATGCAGAACAACATGTATTGGGTTTACAACGTTTGTTTAAAAGTAAAGTTAATTTAGATCAAGATTTGAAGACTTTGATAGAGCAAGAAGAATATTGGTCATCCATTATGTTGTTAACAAGTAAAAAAGGTGTAAGTAATGAGAAAAAGCTTATAGATCAACTCTCAAGAAGAGGAATTAAAACAAGTTTACGATCGGTGAAGGGGATTGGGGGAATTCGTATCGGCCTTCATTATTCGACCACAAGAAGGGAAGTAGAATTTTTAGCAGAATCGATTAATGATATTCAAAAAAAATTAGGTTGTTAATTTGACGTTTTCACCGTATAGGAACCTAAAAATATGGAGAAGTTCTTAACGGGATAGATTGTTTTGAAAAGCTTGAAAAAAGAAGAACCATCCAACCGTGTAAAGATGGAAATAAATCAAACATTTTATAGCAGCCACTACTTGAATGAGAAGTTTTACAAGAGGTGGTTGTTATAAGCCTAAATTAAATATGACAATGAACACATTTTCATATTCTGAGAAAGTTTGGATAATAAATAGGAAATTAATGATTTGAGATTGAATGGACACGTCCAAACTCATAAGCCCCTAACTATGTGTAAAATATTTCTCGAGGGTATTTGAGCTATATTCTAGCAAAAAAAGAAAAGGCACTCTATCATAAAATGTATGCTTTGACCAGGCAAAT
>BMJD01000047.1 GCA_014642895.1 Lentibacillus populi | reverse complement strand
CCCGGTTTCCCGGAGTTATCCCGATCTTACAGGCAGGTTGCCCACGTGTTACTCACCCGTCCGCCGCTCGTTCCACAAGCGTCCTCCCGAAGGTTTCCGCTTGCTTCCCGCGCTCGACTTGCATGTATTAGGCACGCCGCCAGCGTTCGTCCTGAGCCAAGATCAAACTCTCCAAAAAAGTTTGCAATAAGATTAACACCAATTAATCTTATCAAAAAGTCTTAGCTTCAAAAATTTGATTTCAGTGTCAAAAGCATTTCATCGGAATCTGACATCCGGCTTCTGACTGCTGACATCCGTTCACATACTGGTTGTTTTGTTCAGTTTTCAAAGAGCAAATTTGTTCGCCGCTTTTCAACAGCGACTTTATTATAATACCACATTGAGCATTTCATGTCAACAAGAAATTTTACTTTTTATTTCTTGCTGAAGACTTCTATTCACGTTGCTTTTTTGCAACGGAATTAACTTTATCATGCTTGATATACAAAGTCAACGGGTTTTTTAAAAAATAAATTTTTCCATTTATCACAAAACCTGTATTATAAATATCAAAACCTTTTTGTTACAAAGACTTCGGCCACATCCCTTTAGCATAGCCTTTATAAATAAGCTTTTCTTGTTCTGCTATTTAATGCAGGCCGAGCGTAAGTAAGACTATCCAAAATTGTAGAACCCTGTTTGCCATTTAGTTTAACGTTAGATGCTAATAAAAAGTACATCTCATAATCGTTATAAGTAGCAACTATTATTTTAAAGAGGGGCAGGAAATTGGGCGGTTACACCAATTTCCAATAATCCATACGAATAGGTAAGGGTTTGAAGTTATCGCTCCCTTTTCCCTTCGTTCACACTGTACGTGAGACTTTCACCTCATACAGCGTTCCAACTAATCCAATTCATTCAAAATTTTGACCATTGACACTTTGAGCGTATAAGATATCAAAATGGTGTTGCATATCATAATACTCGCTGTGTCTCAGTTTCTTCCGTTTCAACAAGTCGGTGACTCCCTTGGGAGTTGAACCTCTATTAGTCTTACAAGAACCTTGTTAACCGATAAAGTACTGCCATACATGGTTGAATGATTCTTTATTAGTCTAGTGGCTATCCCTCCATGTTGATTAGACATTTCATTGGTACTGTGCCACCACTTTCACTGATACAAAGATAAGTTATACAATAGCTACTGTCACTATTGCTTTCCTTAATACCGTTTCAAAGGAAGTAAGTCCTCCACGTCATCAGCTTACAACGTTGAATTATATCTATTATAGAATGAACTTAGGTGCTTCCTGTAAGCCTGTTAGCCGTTCATATGCCTATAACATATCATGGACTTTCATAATTCCGAATCTTACTCGACCACTGCTAACCTCACATTTAAGTGACATACACATTTCTATATATTGCGCGTTTAGACCCGTACCTTCAGAAGTTTGTCAGCGTAACCCTTTATTGTAGGTTGTTTTGCATACTCACCATATTCATTCCACTCAAGCATCATGATTTACACCACCCCCGCGGGTAGGCTTTCGTCAGCTAAATTTCACTGTTACGGTAAATTCTTACGCCTTTTCACCGAGCTTTTAACACTGTCATTCTTACTAAATCAAGTGCTAATCGACTAAGAGAGAACCCTTCAGGGCGTTACCCCGTCATTTGATTCTTCGATATAATCCTTCAACCCCAAATGGGACTGTCTAGTCTTTACCGGAGTAATGTGACCACACTCCATTTAAACTAGAAACGTTTCGCACCTGAATCAGCGCCCACTGTCAATCGTATATTTTCGATGATAAACACCTGCACCTTTCGTTTCCGTTAGCTCCGTCTGAATAATTTCCTTTTCGATCAAGTAAGCAATCATTGCCATTAAATCAAGTGCATACGCCGCTACCCGGGGATCCGATTTTAGCTCTCCATATGTCCAAGCATCTTCTTTGGATTTGATTACATCCAATAAATGCTTGGCCGATACTTTGGCACGACTGCTAATCACAAAATCAGCAGCAAGAATCATTAACTGCACCCGTTTATTTAATTCCTCGTGACTTTCGATTAATTCATCATATAATTTATACACCTCTAGATCGATTTGCTTTACTTGACTCCAAGCTGTTACTTCTGGATGGTATCCTTTTTCAATTACAGCAAGCCTGGCCAAATAATGAAGGGAATGAACAATTCTACTATAGGCATCTTTATACTGAGCTGATTCATAAAGATCTTTTGCATCACTATAACTTCTTATCAGCTTTCCGAATTCTATTGCCTTGCGTAAATTTCGTTTCCCCTGCGGAAATTCCCGAAGCTGTTCCTTTAAGTTGGCAATAAATTCGTTACGGTCAAAAATCACCTTGCCGTATATTAACCAAGCAACGGCTTTTCGATATCCGCTTGTATCAATCCATTTCATAAGCAATTCATTTGTAATGACATGCATCGCTGCCGTTTTTTCGTCAAATTCATAATGTTTCACTTGCCATGGCTGAATGGCATCCTTGACAATAATTAATAATATGACATCCAAATTATCAGTGATTGGACTGTTAGGTTTCATCTTCTCGATTACTAGCACACCGAGCGTGTTTTCATCACTTGCTCGTTCCTGGTAAATGGGTCTCAACAAGTCTTCCATTTTAATTCCTCCAATACATGTATACTAATATAATTCGCTGGAAGACGGAAATATCCTTTTTCAGAAACGAAATATCATATAAAATATGGTATACTTGCCTGTGTAATAATGAAGGGAGAAATACCAATGGCTGACAAGTTAGTCTATTCCAGTAAAATAAATAAAATCCGTACTTTTGCCCTGAGCTTGGTTTTTGTTGGTATTGCAATAATGTATGTCGGGATACTAACCAAAAAAATACCATGGCTCATGGCAATCTTTTTCATTTTAGGAATGCTTTCCGTTATTTTAAGCTGTGTTGTTTACTTTTGGATTGGCATGTTGTCAACAAGAGCGGTTCCCATTATCTGTCCAAGCTGTGAGAAGCCGACAAAAATGCTTGGCCGGGTGGATGCCTGTATGCACTGTAAACAGCCGCTAACCCTTGATAAAGATTTGGAAGGCAAGGAATTTGATGAACGATATAATTCAAGACACTACCGAAGAGAGTTAAAAGCGAAGAAAAAGCATAATTAATAAAATCCGTCGTATAGACGGTTTTTTTGTTTTTTCAACGCTTAATATACTGGAGTTGTTGTTCCGGGGATATGCATTATGCATGTTATCAGAGTTTGCCTTGATTCGCCAATGGGCTTTGCATTCTTATTGGCATACAGGTGATTTCCGTTTTTACCGGCATACAGACTGCGTTACTCCACTTCGTAGTGGTTATAGATCAATATTGCACTCGATCGATTTTGATAGGGCCCGATCGAATTGACACCAAGGCCCAATCAATTCCACACGGCACTCGATTGATTTAACTCCCCACCCGACCGATTCTGTTTGGTGCTCAATTGATTTACGAACTCTTTTAGGTTTTATATCGGAACCAACGCCGTTTTATTTCATTTTGCTGTCATTATCCAAATCCAAATAAAAAATCCAAATGTCTTTAAAACATCTGGATTTTAAACGGAATATAATATTAATGCTTCTGTGTTTCAACTGCTTGACATTCTTTACATTTTCCGTAAACTTCCATTCGGTGATGACTTACTTCAAACCCGGTAACCTGTTCAGCAAGTGATTCCACCTCATCCAGACTTGGATAATGGAAATCCACTATTTTGCCACACTCCTCACAAATAATGTGGTAATGTTCTGTCGTGTTACAATCAAACCGGCTTGAAGAATCGCCATATGTCAGCTCGCGAACCAATCCTATTTCCCGAAGAACACGCAAATTATTGTATACGGTAGCGACACTCATATTCGGAAATTTACCCTCAAGTGCTTTATATATTTCATCTGCTGTTGGGTGAACCAAGGAATTAAGAAGATACTCAAGAACCGCATGACGCTGTGGTGTAATCCTTACGCCTGATTCTTTTAATGTATTAATCGCTTCACGTAATTTCCGTTCTGACACCGTCATGCACCCCACTTTCGTTTGATATTACATTAATATTAATACTGGATATGCAAAAGCTATATCTCTGTTTCATATTCAGATTGACTAGTTGCATTCTTAAATTGTAATTCTTATAATTAGTGTAACCGTTCCAGCTATGTTCTGTCAATATAAGTATATTACTGCTTGAGAATTATTATCACAAGACAACATGAAAAATTAATGAAATTTATATAAAAAACAAGCAGTATCTCCCCAACCGAGAACACACTACTTGTAGAACACTCCTCTAAACATCAGCCTTTAACGGTATTTCCTTCCCACCCAAACACTGATTAACATATCTTGCCGCAACAAACAGAAAGTCGGATAACCGGTTTAAATAAGATAACACAAGTGGATTCGCCAATTCTTCCTCCAGACCAACCGCTGTCCGCTCTGCGCGCCTTGCGACAGTACGTGCAGCGTGCAGGGCACTGGAGGCACTGTGACCAGACGGCAAAATAAAGTTGCGGAGCTTTGCCAATTCTTTATCCCACGTATCGATTTGTTCCTCCAGTTCTTTAATATATTCCTTTTTCAGCTTCCACGTTACCTCTTTTTCACTTGGTGTCGCCAATTCCGCACCAGCATGAAACAAAATCGTTTGAACGCGGTGCATGATTTCCAGAAATTCTTTTTTCCCGTCCCATGTTTCATTTTCTAAAAAGCTTAATGCAAGACCGATCATGGAATTCGTTTCATCACAGGTACCATACGCTTCTACACGCAAGTCATTCTTCGGGACACGCTTCCCATAAATTAGTGAGGTTGTTCCTTTATCCCCACTCCTCGTATAAATCCGTACCAATTTAATACCCCCTGGCCAAATCGATTTGATTCATATAATCCGTGCTATCCTGCAAATACGTATCAAGGTTTCTTGTAAAAATTTCTAATGCCCGTGTCACATATTGCGGCGAAACGCCGGAAATATGCGGTGTTATGGTAATGTTTTCTTCTTGCCATAGTGGGCTGTCTTCCGGAAGCGGCTCCGTCTCAAATACATCCAAAACGGCATGCGCAATTTCCCCTTGCCGAATCGCCTTTAATACAACATCCGTCTTTACTGCATCTCCGCGACCTATATTCAGGAAAACTGCATGATCAGGCAGTTTTTGAAAATGGTCATATGTATAAAAATACGTTGTTTCCGCCGTACTTGGCAGCACCGATACAACAATATCTGTTTTTGGCAGCAGTCGATCGAATGCAGCTGTCGAATAATTTTCATCAAAATGTTCGACTGGGCGGCCGCTTCTGGAAACACCGATCGTTTTCATCCGGAATGCTTTGGCCAGCCGTGCTACTTCCTGTCCAATTGCGCCGGCACCAGCGATCAGCATCGTCTTGCCAGTCAGCTCCTGCATCCGTACACTCTTATCCCAATAATGGTTCGTCTCGTTATGCAACAATGTTTTTGTCTGACGATAGACTTGCAGCAGCAGTGCAATGACGTATTCAGACATCGGCGTCTTGTGAATTCCCCGGGCATTGGTTACAAGGATGTTCCGATTTTTAAGGCTAGTTAGTGGCATCTGATCCATCCCTGCCGACAGCACCATGATCCATTTTAAATTTACCGCTTTTTCAATAAGATCATCTGTCAAATCACCCCCGTACGTTGCCAACACTTCTGCTTCAGGTAAAACGGCACTGGCTTCCTTCATATTGTCACAGAACACAAAGGATTGCTCCGGATAATCCTGCATTAATTTCTTCTGATGTTTTGCTGATAATTTTGTGGAAAAAAGGATCGTCAAACTGCTCCCCCCTGACTAGGTTTTAAGTATTCCTAGTTATATAGTAAACGGTATCGGCCGATTTGAACAGGAAGAAGGCTGCTTTCAAAAACTAACACTGGGAATGGCTTCACTCCCTACATTTTGTCGAATTTAATTTCAAGTTGGGAGCAGACTCCCAGAGAAACTGCTTCTATACCAGACAGTAAACCGCGCACTTAATTCACCCGTTTCGCCCCGCCGAGCGACCGGAACAGGATTTTCATATCAAATCGGAATGAACAATTTCTTACATAGTAAAGGTCATAAGCAATTTTAAGGCCATGTTTTGCTTCAATTACGAAACCATTCACTTGGGCATATCCGGTCATTCCAGGCCTTACCTTAAGCCGCTTTTCCTGGATGTCATTATAATACGTTGTGATTTCCGGAATTTCCGGCTGGGGGCCGACCAAGCTCATATCCCCTTTTAAAACATTGAGAAGCTGGGGTATTTTGTCAATGTGATATTTCCTTAGACGAGCACCAAACCTTGTTACCCTTGTTTTGTCGTTTGATTTGTATGTGAAGGCGGCCGGAACACCATCGGCCCATGAATCGGGAAATGGATGTGGCGGAAATGCGCGGATCACCCTTGAAGGGACAGTCGTTGTTCTAAACGTCAACATGATAAAAACACGATTGTTCTTACCTGCCCTGGCTCGTTTCAGCAATACTGGCTGGCCGTCTTTTTTGTAAATATATATACAAATAACAAGGATAAGCGGGGCTAATATAGTTAATAGAACAAGACTGATGGCAATATCCAGTAACCGTTTAACAAAGGCATACATGTTTATCCGACTTGTAGCGTACGTTCTTGCATTTGGTCTTAATTCCATCCTCGGACCACCTCGAATAATCAGAATAGGTTTGTCTATTCTAACTTATTCAGGGAATCGGATTGATAGAACAAGCAAAAACGCTTTCCCGTCGGGGGACTTCTTCTGTTTCCAGCTGGATAGGAACAAAGGCGCAAGCGCCCGATTAGCGGCGTATATGCTGGACTGAGCCGTAGGAGATAAAGGAAACACGACGACCAAAGGGAGTCGATGTTGACTTATCGTACGAAGGTGAAGGAAGCATACTAGCCGCTGGGCGCTGGAGCCGGACGTGGCTTATCCGGTTATTAAGTTATCCGCAGCCACCAAATTTTATAATTTCCTAGACAGCAAAAGAAAAAGACAGCCCAGCAACTGGACTGCCCTTCGTTATTAGTTAACAAATTTACGAAATGAAACGTTATAGATTTTCCTTAATAAATTGCAGTGCTTCTTCTACATGTCCGTCTACCTTCACTTTACGGAATTCTTTTTGCAGTTTTCCTTCTTTATCAATAATAAATGTCGAACGTTCAATACCATAATACTCTTTACCGAAATTTTTCTTCAGCTTCCATACACCGTATTCCTCCGCCACTTTGTGATCCTCATCCGCTAATAAGTGAAACGGCAGGTCATGTTTGTCGATAAATTTCTGATGACGGTCAACCGGATCCGGACTTACACCGATAATTACCGCATCAAGCTCCCCAAAGCTTGCATGCTGATCACGGAAATCACAAGCTTCCGTTGTACAGCCCGGTGTCATGTCTTTTGGGTAAAAATAGAGGACAACATGCTTCCCTTTATAATCACTCAGGCTCACTTGTTTCCCATCCTGATTCGGTAGTGTAAAATCTGGTGCAATGTCGCCAACTTTAATTGTCATGATAAACCCCTCCATCGATAATATGCTATCATTACTATAACATTACAAGGGATATTCAGCTAATCATTGCGATTATTCTGGGAATACTGCACCAGTTTCAACACGAATGCAGTTGGTAACACGTAGCCGATCAGTGCTTCAACAAGGGCAATGAACCGGCCAATCCCTACTGGCGTAATATCGCCGTAGCCTATTGTTAACAACGTGACTCCGCTAAAATAAAAGGAATGGATAACCGAACCAATTACACTGACTTCTCTTAATTCCCCACCTTCTATTAATGTAATATGCTGAAATGACAAGATAAGATAGATTAATCCAAAACCGATAATAACAATCGCATAGATCACGAGTAATGTATAAAAAATTTCTGCAGAAAAGCGAATTTCCTTCATTTCAACCTGAAAATTGTATTTGCCACTACGAATAAAACTAATCAGGCTTGTCAAAATAATCATACAGATAATGAGTAACACAATCCATAAAAAAATATGCATAGGATCCCCTTCTATTTTCATACTTTTCCTATCATATGCTCATCCATAAAATAGTTTGCCATTTATTTTTTTCTTTTAAAAACTTATAAATTTAGAAATTAACTGCTGTTAAATTAAGCAAAAATGAGCCACGTCCAGCTCCAGCGCCCAGCGGCTAGTGGACTTCCCTCACCTCCGTACGATAAGTCAACATCGGTTCGCTTCCAGCTCACCATGTTTCCTTTATCTCCTGCGGTTCAGTCCAGTCCATACGCCGCTAAACGGGCGCTTGCGCTTTTGGCCCTTATTGCGATACGATATGGCTAGAAGGGATTGATATTCCATGAAACGGATTTTTTTAGTCGAAGATGATCCGAAAATTGCCGCACTTCTAAAGGATTATCTTGAAAAATATGAGTATGAGGTCATGATCGCACAGCAATTTGATACTATTTTGGACGAATTCAAGCAGGTCGATCCGCACCTTATTTTATTAGACATTAACCTCCCAAGATATGATGGCTTTTACTGGTGCAGGCAAATCCGCAGCATTTCTAATTGCCCGATTATTTTTGTATCGGCCCGGGACAGCGGCATGGATCAGGTGATGGCAATTGAAAATGGCGGTGATGACTATATCACAAAACCTTTTAATTTTGATGTTGTCCAGGCAAAAATCAAAGGAATTATCCGGCGCATTTATGGGGAGTATGCAGTAGCCAAACAAGCCGAATTACTTGAAATAGATGGACTTCACCTGCATTTAACCGCTATGGAAATCGAATATCACGAGCAAACCGCCCAGCTCACCAAAAATGAATTTGTTCTGTTAAAGGCATTTATGGATCAACTACATCACGTGTTATCAAGAGTCTTTTTACTGGAAATGCTTTGGGACGATGAACAATTTGTTGATGATAATACATTGTCGGTAAACATTACCAGACTAAGAAGAAAGCTTGCAGATATTGGTATCCAGGATAGTATCCAGACGGTTCGGGGTGCTGGATATAAAATGGTTAACACATGGGGCGAGACAGTATGAAACATTTTTTAAACGATCAGCTTTCCTATATCTTGTTTTTTTACTCACAGCTTGCATTAGTGATCATCACGGCACAATTGACCGCCACAAGTTTACATGTACCAATGGGGGCAGGAATGATCTTTTACATGTTTTTATTACCAACCTGCTTTTTGCTGATCTTTTTAGGGTTCCGCTACAATAAATTCCGCGACTTTTATACAAATATGAATAGCGATGAGGCCGACCAGCTTGATCATTCCTGGTTTCCAGATCCGCCCAATCATTTGTTGGAAAATGTTAAAGCGCAGCATGAAAAACAATACACCAGCTACCGTCAACAAGTAGAAGCACTGGAAGCGCAGAAACAGCTGGAGTTTGATTTCATTCAGCAATGGGTACACCAGATGAAAACACCTGTCTCGGTAATGCATTTAACGATGCAAAAGGAAAAATTACAATTACCTGAAGACTTTTTGCACAGTATGCAGGAAGAAATGGAACGACTGACACAAGGTCTGGATATGGCATTGTATCAATCACGACTGCAAAAATTTGATCGGGACTTTCATGTGGAAAAGGTTGTACTTAAAACACTTGTAAAAGATGCCATTCAGGAATTTAAGTCAAGCTTTATCCGCAATCAGGTTTTCCCGGAGTTATCAATTGATGAAACAATCATTGTTGCAACCGACCCGAAATGGTTCCGGTTTGTCTTGAATCAGCTCATTTCCAATGCAATCAAATATTCGCACGATTCTTCGGAAAAGATCTATTTCACAGCCGAAGTTATTGGCAAAAAACTGGCACTGCACATTCGCGATCATGGGTATGGCATTCCATCACAGGATATCAAACGCGTATTCGATCCATTTTTTACGGGTATGAATGGCCGGACCTTCCGAGAATCAACGGGAATGGGCTTGTATTTATCAAAAGAAATATGTGAAGCACTTGGACATACGATCACGATTTCCTCAGAAAAGGATATCGGTACAACGGTAACCATAACATTCGAAAACACGGTTACAAAGGAGAATTTACCCGACTAGCAAAATGCTGACAAGGTGCCACGTCCTGTGACAATTTGTGGATATTCTGCGTCCTTCTTAATGCCCGCTAGACGGTTGGAACTCAGTATTTAACTAAAAGAAACCTTTCAATTATGTAAGGTTTCTTTTTTGAATGAAAGATAAGGCAATAGTTAGGCAACTAAATTTACGGTAAACTAAAGATAGCAGCTTATAGAGGATGTTCAAAAAGTCACCAAATGATAAGCGGCGAATCTCTTCGTTGGCGGAAGGGGATCTTCTGCTAAAACCGCCCACGACAATCGCCAACAGCAGAAGTCAGCACGTCCTGTGCAAGCCCGCTCCTCATGTACCTTTTTGTGTACACTCCGGTGCTCAAAGCTACGCCGCCTCGACCTTCTTGCTTCTCATTCGGCTACTTTTTGAACTCGTACTTATATCAAAAGGGGTTAAGAAAATGAACGTACTTGTAGCGGAAAACTTATCAAAAGTATATGGCTCAAAACGCGGTGTACAGCATAAAGCGTTAAACCAATTTAAACTGGCTGTCGAAAAGGGAGAATTTCTTGGGATTATGGGCCCGTCCGGCAGCGGAAAAACAACATTATTAAATATTCTGGCCACGATTGACCGCCCAACCGCCGGAAATGTCGTTATAAATGGCAAAAACGTCCATTCGTTATCGAAAAACAAGCTATCCAAGTTTCGCAGGGAAGAAATGGGCTTTATTTTTCAGGATTATAATCTGCTTGATACCCTGACAATTGGTGAAAATATTTTACTACCTTTAACACTTTTAGGAGAAAAGGTAAAAGAAATGGAGAAAAAGATGGTTCCTATAACCAAACAGCTTGGTATCGATACCATCATTAATAAACGGACATATGAAGTATCCGGCGGACAAATGCAACGAGCTGCGATTGCTCGGGCAATTATTCATGACCCGACCGTTATTTTTGCCGATGAACCAACTGGAAATCTTGATTCCAAATCCTCACTAAAGGTTATGGAAGCATTCAGTACATTAAACAAAATCCGGCAAACGACGACAGTGATGGTTACCCATGATCCGTTTGCAGCAAGCTTCTCGGAGCGGGTCATTTTTATTAAAGACGGCAAATTATTTAACGAAATTCATCGTGGCGAAAACCGGCAAACATTTTTTCAGGACATTTTAAACGTACTATCATTACTAGGAGGAAACACGGATGACCTTCAAACAATTCGCTTTTAACAATGTGAAGCGAAATACAAGGCAGTATTTAAGCTATTTCTTAAGCTGTATGTTTGCTGTGACGGTTTTCTTCATGTATGCCGTTGTTGTATTTCATCCTGACATTAAAGGAACTGAATTTCGTGACATTGTTCAGCTAGCAATTATTCTTTCAGAAATTATTATTTACGGATTTTCCTTTTTATTCGTATTATTTTCAACCGGGGCGTTTATTAAATCCAGGAAAAAGGAATATGGACTCTTAACAACGCTTGGCATCAGCAAGTCACAATTGAATCGCATGCTGATGCTGGAAAATACGATTATTGGTGTCGCCTCTATCGTTTCCGGCTTGTTACTTGGCGCCTTGTTAACCAAACTGTTTCTAATGGTTTTTTCGCAGGTATTGGGGATTAATCAGATTTTACCATTTTATTTGTCGTTAAAAGCAATTGGGCTAACGGCGGTATTATTCTTTATCATGTTTGAATTAAACTCGCTTGCTGTTGTCTGGACATTACGCACCAATTCCATTATGGAGGTTTTCCGAGGGTCAAGAGGTCCGAAAAAGGCACCAAAGTTTTCCTCATTTCTAAGCATATTAGGTGTTTGCTTCGTCGGGATAGGCTATTACCTTGCTTATGTTTCGGATGTATATACGATTTTTATTTATATGATTCCTATTTTATTATTCGTTGTTTTAGGAACCTACCTGCTTTTCACACAGTTTAGTATCGCGTTTATTCAACTGCTGAAACGGAAAAAAGGACTTTATTTTAAAAACTTGAATCTGCTGACTGTCGCTGATTTAGCCTATAAATTAAAGGATAATGCAGCTATATTATTTATGGTAACAACGTTAAGTGCAGTTGCTCTCACAGCTTCAGGCGTTCTATTCAGTTTATTTCATGGTGTCGAGGCTGAGGCAGAACGTTTTGTTCCACAGGATGTATCACTCATCAGTAAAGGTGAAAATAATCTGGAAGCTTTTCAAAAAGAAGTAGCTTTTATCGAAAATTCTTTTAAGAAAAAAGACATAGCATTTGCACAAAAGCAGGTTCAATCTGTCCAGACAAAGCTTGGGTCAGGCAACGATTATTGGAATGATGTACACGTTCAAATTTATGCATATTCGGATTACCAAGCAATTTCCAGGCTCCATGGTAAAAATGTTCCCTTCCATGTAAATAGTGAGGAAGCTATCGTACTGTTTCCAGAATATGCTAGACAAACGAACAGGTGGGCATTGCCTTCGGAGTTGACGATTGCAGCCAAAAATAAATCAGTTCGATTACCAGTTGAACCTGCAATGTCGAATTTGAATTCTACTATCTATAGTTCATTTAATATTGTTGTATCTGACCAGTTGTTTGAACAATTCAGGCAAACTGCTGCCGAAAGTGAAATAATTAACGCCTATTCCATGAATATTCCGAATTGGACATCGTACATTCCAGAAACAGAGCAAATTTTATCAAACATTGACTCGGAAGAAGTGTATCCAGATTCACAAGCAGATTACTACTTGAAAATGAAGGATGGGATGGCTTATTTGTTCTTTTTTGGTATATTTATAAGTGTACTATTCTTTTTGGCTGCCGGATCTATTTTATATTTTCGAATGTATCGCGACATCGACAACGATTTACACCATTATCATTCGTTGTACAGAATCGGACTTACCGACCAGGAAATGCGAAAAATTGCCACAAGACAACTCGTTTTTTTATTTTTTATTCCATTTCTGGTCGCTGTTGTTCATGCTGCTTTTGCCTTTAAAGCACTGCAAAACATGATAGCTGCATCTGTACTTGTACCAAGTATGATTATTATTTTGTTCTTTTTCGTTGTCCATCTAATCAACTTTTTCTTCATTCGGAATGTTTATACGGCAAAATTGAAGAAGGTTATGTAAAACCCTTGGGGATCGGGACTGATGTATTGTGCGGTTCACGGTGAGATTATCATTGTGCGTTTGGATTTTGCTGAGCGCTTTCTGCCGGACAGACGCTTGATTCTGTCTACTGCGCACGTCCACGCGTTCGGCAACGAGTCTCGCCGGAAATTGTACGCTCGAATCACTTTATTACCCAGTCGTAGATGGAGATCTGCGTAATTGTATCCCTTTATCATGCTCCCGATTCGGGTTTTTCACAAATTTTTCAGCAGGAGGCATTATCGTAATGGATTTTACCAAATCAAAACAATTACATGAAGAAGCACTTCAGCATATTGTTGGTGGTGTTAATTCGCCATCCCGGGCTTACAAAGCTGTCGGTGGTGGTGCACCCGTTTACATGGAACATGCGAAAGGTGCTTACTTCTGGGATGTCGACGGAAACAAATACATCGATTATCTTGCAGCATATGGACCGATCATCACTGGACACGCCCACCCACACATAGCGAAGGCAATCTCATATGCCGCGACAAATGGAACGTTATATGGGACGCCGACTGCATTGGAAAATAAATTTGCCAAGATGCTGAAGGCAGCAATTCCTTCACTTGATAAGGTGCGATTTGTCAATTCGGGGACGGAGGCTGTCATGACGACTGTTCGTGTAGCACGTGCGTACACGGGGCGGACAAAAGTGATCAAATTTGCCGGCTGCTATCATGGTCATTTTGATGCCGTATTGGTCCAGGCAGGATCGGGACCAGCTACACTTGGCACACCTGACTCGGCGGGGATTCCTAAATCCGTAGCCGAGGATGTCATCACCGTGCCGTTTAACGATCTTGCTGCATTTCAGGAAGCGATTAATAAGTGGGGCAGCGAAATTGCCGCAGTATTAGTTGAACCGATTGTCGGCAATTTTGGGATTGTCGAACCGGAGGAAGGATTTTTGCAAGCAGTTAACGAAATCACACATAAAGCTGGTGCACTGGTTATTTACGATGAAGTAATCACCGCGTTCCGGTTTACATATGGCAGCGCCCAGCAAGTATACGGGATCGAACCAGACATGACCGCAATGGGAAAAATCATCGGTGGCGGTTTACCGATCGGTGCGTACGGCGGTCGTGCGGACATCATGGAACAGGTAGCCCCACTTGGACCAGCGTATCAAGCAGGAACAATGGCTGGAAACCCCGCTTCAATAGCAGCAGGTATTGCCTGTCTGGAGGTTTTGCAAGCGGATGGTGTCTATGAGAAACTTGATCAGTTAGGCGCGCGTTTGGAGACGGGTATTGTAAATAAGGCATCCGAAGTTGGGATTCCAATTTCTATAAACCGTTTATGTGGCGCCCTTACCGTTTACTTTGGTGACGGGAAAATTATAAATTATGCTGATGCTGAAGCAAGCGATGGCGACGCATTTGCCAAGTTCTTCAAGTTAATGCTGCACGAGGGTATTAATTTGGCACCATCAAAATATGAAGCCTGGTTCTTGACAACCGAACATAGTGAAGAAGACATTGATGTTACAATCGAAGCATGCGGCCGGGCATTTAAGGCAATGGCCGCTAAATGATTAACAAAAGTGCACACCTTGTTTTGGGTGTGCACTTTTGTTCGTTAAACGGATTCACTGTCGAGGTTTTGTGTTTTCCGGTTGATGTTTCTGCGCTCCGGACGATGTTTCTGCGCTCCGGTTGATGGTTCCTCGCTCCGGAAGATGTTCCTACTCTCCGGTTGATGTTTCTGCGCTCCGGTTGATGGTTCCTCGCTCCGGAAGATGTTCCTGCTCTCCGGCAGATGTTCCTGCTCTCCGGACGATGTTTCTGCGCTCCGGTTGATGGTTCCTCGCTCCGGACGATGTTTCTGCGCTCCGGTTGATGGTTCCTCGCTCCGGACGATGTTTTCGGGCTCCGGACGATGAAAACTCCCACCTTACAGGGGGAGTTTTCATCAACATCAAGTTCCAATATAATCCGGCTGATCCAGGTTTTGCACCTGATACAAATCATAATAACTGCCTTGCCGTTTCATTAATTCCTCATGTGACCCGATTTCGATGATCTCACCATGCTCAATCACCACGATTCGATCGGCATGAGTTATCGTTGCAAGACGGTGTGCGACGATAAATGTTGTCCGGTCGGAGGCAAGTTTTTCTACCGCTTCCTGAATGGTATGCTCACTTTCCAGGTCAAGTGCCGATGTTGCTTCATCAAATATTAGAATCGGCGGATTTTTTAAAAATACCCGGGCAATGGCGATGCGCTGTTTTTGTCCACCTGATAGCTTGACACCACGCTCACCGACTAATGTGTCATAGCCCTGTGGTAAATCGCGAATAAATACGTCAGCATTGGCAGCTTTTGCAGCAGCAACTACTTCTTCATCCGTTGCCTCGGGATGTCCCATCCGGATATTCATCGCTATTGATTCAGAAAACAATGTATTATCCTGCAAAACCATCCCAATATTGTCACGTAATGAACGGGCTTTGACATCGCGAATATCAATTCCGTCTACCTTAATAGAGCCCGTATTCACATCATAAAATCTTGGAATCAAGCTAATAAGCGTAGATTTTCCTCCCCCGCTCATTCCAACAAATGCGATTGTTTCACCCTTTTTCACATGTAATGTCACATCTTTTAAGACAGGGGCTTCCTCTGCATCATATTGAAAGGAAACATTCTCGATATCAACAGTACCTTCCACCCGGCCTAGCTTCTTCGCATCCGGTTTGTCAGTAATATCGTATTTTTCATTTAAAAACTCAAAAACCCGATCAATTGAGGCAACGGATTGTGTCAGTGTGGTAGACGAATTCACCAATCTTCGCAATGGACTGTATACACGTTCCATATACCCGACAAACGCAACCATTGTCCCCATTGTCAAATTACCGTTAATGACTTGATAGCCAGCAAAAGCAATAACAAGTAATGGCGCTAAATCTGTAATGGTATTTGTTACGGCAAATGTCTTGGCATTCCAGTCTGTATGACGTAATGCACGATCTAAAAAGTTTGCGTTTCGTTTATCAAATTGTGTTTGTTCATAATCTTCAAGGGCAAAGCTTCTTGTTACAGGTATCCCCTGCACTCTTTCGTGCAAATGTCCCTGCACCTCAGCAAGTGCCTGTGAGCGATCCCTGGTCAGCCGACGTAATCTTCCATAGAAATATTTAATTGAGAAACCGAAAAATGGAAAAAGAATAATTGCAACGATTGTCAACGGAATGTCCATTGTAACCATGATGCCAATCGCGATTATAATCGTGATCATATCGAGCCAAATGTTCATTAGTCCGGTTATCACAAAGATTTTCGATTGTTCGACATCATGTATTACCCGGGAAATAATTTCGCCGGTTTTTGTCTGAGAATAATATCTCAGGCTAAGTTTTTGAATATGATCAAAGAGCCGATCCCTTATATCATACAGTATTTTGTTCCCTACCCATTGCGCTAAATATTGTCGAATATATTCAATGGGTGGACGTAACACAAGGAACACAACAAATGCTCCTCCCATTACCCAGAAAAGCTTGGCTGTTTTTGCCGAATTACTCATATTATCCGCGCCTATAATATTGTCAATAACGTATTTTAAAATAAGTGGCAAAAGTAAAGGAATGGCAAATTTAACAATTCCTATCAGAACCGTCCAAATGATTTTCCACTTATAAGGTTTAACAAATTGCATGTATTGTTTAATACTACTCATAATTAGCCCCGCCTCACCGGTACAATAGAAAAGCCTTGCTACCGTTGTAACAAGGTTGTTTCCTGTTTTAGTATTTGCTTATTTGCAACCGTTATGAACGAATAATCGGTTACATAAAGCATTATATGGTTAATTGAAATAACAGGCAACCAATCCGCTTGATCACATAGCGAAAATAAAACCTGTTGTAGTAACCTAATGATAGTATGTTTTAACTTTCACACTATCTGTACGTCAGATACCGTTCATACCACCCATCAATAAAATCCGGGGAAAATGGGCCTTGCCGCTGGCGAATCCAGTGCAACAGGTAATCCAGGTTTTTATGTAATATACGATCGATAATGACCGGATAATTCATTTGTGCTTTATGCTCCTCGTATTCATCCTCATCCAATATATCAAATGTCATATCCGGATAAACCTTTACATCCAAGTCATAATCAATATATTTTAACGCTTCTGCATCATACACAAAAGGTGACCCAATATTACAATAGTAGTAAATACCATCTGTTCGGAGCATGCCGATAATATTAAACCAGAAGCTGGAATGAAAATAGCAAATGGCAGGTTCCCTGGTTACCCACGTTCTGCCATCACTTTCAATTACTCCGGTTTTATCATTTGCGGCAATAACAATCGATTCCGTGCCTTTTAAAACGAGACTGTTCTCCCATACTCGATGCAGCTGACCATTATGTTTGTAGCTATATATTTTAATTTTCGAACCTGCCTTGGGACCAGCCATGAAATCTTCCCTTCCTATCCTGTATCTTCCTCTATTATAACGTAACACAGGGAAAACGACAAAAAGAGCTTCCTGGGCAGGAAACTCTTTTTGTTAAAATCGGGGTAGGTAGTTACTTCTTATTTTGTTGAGATTTTTGGTTTTGTTTTCTTACTTCTTGTGCGTTTGTTTCAGATGCAAATTCAGTACCAAATTGACCTTGTTGTCCTTGACTCTGGCCTTGTGCTGCTTGTTGATTTTGCTGTCTTACTTTTTGAGCGTTAGTACCAGAAGCCTGTTGGTTCGGTTGCTTAGCCATCTATATCACCTCCGCACTACTTAACATCTCCACTTAGCAAAAAGTTATCCACTATTATTGATTGGTAAAGTTGTCTTCAGCTGTAAAATTATAACATGTCCGAATAAAGGCAAAGGAATAACATAAATATATAAGACAAGCTCTAGTCCAATATATACTTCAGCATCTTTTGGTGGGAAACCGGGAATGGGTATAAACGCAAATCTTCAGGCTTAACAAAGATAATTCGTTCATCAGCCGTTTCCGTTTGCATGGTCATTGCATGAAATATTTCAAGCTGCCAGATTAAATGGGAAAATACATGTTTTAATGTTCCCGCTTTGTCACCAATATTCATTTGCACACCATATTCGGCAAAGAACCAGTTTGTTATGTGTTCCATGCCAATTTCATCGATTGGTGCCATGGGGAACTGCCATAAATTTGCTAACAGCCCGTTTTCAGCCCGTTTTTCAATCATATATTGGTTTTGTTCATTTTTAATTAACAACGCAGCATAAGTGGTAGTCTTTTGCTTTTTTCCTTTGGTTTTAACCGGCAGTTCCTGTTCCAGCCCATCAGCGAATGCACGGCAATGCTCTTGTACCGGGCAAAGCATGCATGAAGGTGTTTTCGGGGTACAGACAAGTGCACCTAACTCCATTACTCCTTGGTTAAATGATGATGGATCAGCAGTAGAAATAAGCTCAGCAGCAATTTTTTCGAACAATTTTTTCGTGGAGGGCTTGGCAATATCCTCATCAATATTCAATACCCTGGCAAAAACGCGCATTACATTACCGTCGACTGCAGGCTGCGGCTGATCATAGGCGATCGAAAGAATAGCACCTTTTGTATATGGTCCAACGCCTTTTAATGAACCTAAAGCTGCCGGGCTATCCGGCACTTTTCCACCATAGTCTGCAACTACCTCTCTTACAGCGGTTTGCAGATTGCGGGCACGTGAATAATAACCTAGACCCTCCCATGACTTAAGCACATCTTGTTCGTCAGCTTCTGCTAATGCATAAGGCGTTGGATATTTTTCAATAAACTGCTGAAAATAAGGGACAACCGTATCCACTTTTGTTTGCTGGAGCATGATTTCGGAAACCCAGATTTTATATGGATCCTGCGTCCTGCGCCACGGCAGGTCGCGTTTATTTGCCTGATACCAATTGATTAAATCCTGTTGAAATGCAGGAATGTCAAAATTTCGTAACGTTTTATCCAACAAAATACTTCATCCTTTATGATACAATAATTGTATAAAACAAAAAAAATCACTACAATACACAGAACCTTACACATTTTTTATCCAAAATTCAATCGAAACAGTCCTAAGGAGGAACTTGTTTTATGGATACTGCTACCCATATTGTTATGGGCGTTGCACTTGGAGGTATTGCGACGCTTGATCCCGTCGTGCAAAGTGATCCTGTATTATTTCATGCCGTTTTAGTTGGAACAGTCGCAGGATCCCATGCACCGGACTTTGATACAATTTTAAAAATGAAAAGCAATGCTGTTTATATACGTAATCACCGTGGGGCGACACACTCCATTCCAGCCATTCTTATGTGGGGTATTCTAATTGCTGGTATCATCCATGCATTTGTCCCGCAAGTAAATCTGTTTCATCTATGGGCCTGGACATTTCTGGCGGTAATCATCCACGTACTCGTTGATATTTTCAATGCCTATGGAACACAAGCATACCGTCCATTCACTGACCGATGGGTTGCCCACGGATTCATCAATACATTTGATCCGTACATTTTTCTGTTGCATATAGCAGGTATCATTGCCTGGATACTTGGTGCGGATCCCGGCTATACCTGGCTAATCATTTATACCGTAATCCTATTATATTACATTAAACGATACCTTGATAAGCGGGAAATTGTAAGAAAAATAAACGATTATTTCCCTGATACGGAAAAGATTGCCACATCACCAACGATTAAACAAAATAAGTGGCGGGTAGCCATTACCGCAAAGGATAAGTTTTACGTCGGCACAGTTGAAAATGGTCACATTCAAATTGTCGATGAGTTCAAGAAAATACCATTACCAAAGACAAAAATAATGGAGCTGGCCCAAAAAGATGCAAATATCGCTGCATTTTTATCCTTCTCACCCATTTATCGCTGGGAAATAAATGATTTCGACGATTTCACTGAGGTTCGATTTATTGACCTTCGCTATCGGTCAAAAGGCCATTATCCATTTGTTGCGGTCGTGCATATCGACGATAATATGCACATTATGAGCTCATATACGGGATGGATCTATTCCGAACAAAAACTGCAAAATAAGCTCCTGTTCACATAGAGGGAGACAGTCCCTTTGCTAAGAGAGACTGTCCCCTACTTTATCCCCTAATAACGAAATTGGTACGGCTTCTTCCTTCTCATATGTTTCGTTAAGCAAATTAATCCGGTGACCCCAAGCGAATACACCATTAAGATAATTAATTTTAAACCGATGGCCGGGATCTCCATTCAATTGATAGATATCATCGGCGTGAAAATCTTCCGGGTTCAGCATGTACGCCATTGCTACCTGCATTTTTCGTTCATTGATGGCCACTTCGCTAATGTTGCCAAGCTGCTCAGCCTTTTGTGCCTTTTCCTTAAGCCGCCCTACTTCCTCTCTTAGCTGTTCAATCGAATAATCACTATATCGATAATCCATTATTTCTTCTCCCTTCCATCTAACAGTTATATTTTATCAACAGTTTAGGAAAAAAAGAAATGATTGGGATCACGTATTAATGAGAATAAAGTGAGGGAATGACCAATAGCGGGCATTAGCAATATACTAAAAATGGATATCGTGTGTTTTTACTAGGGACGAACCGATAAGAAATTACATATGGTTCAGCATGAAATTACGAAAGCAGGTCGTAAAAGCAAAAGCCGGAAAAATAACATGCTTCCGGTCGGTAACTTATTCGTTTTCATACTCATCCAGAAACCGATTGATTAACTCAAGGGAAAATCCTTTCCGGAACAGCGCTTCTTTCATTTTATTTTGTAACGCGAACCCGGAAAACTTTGGCTGGTATTTTCGCAACAATTTCTCGCCATTATAGATAAGTGCATCCCATTCGGCGTTATTTTCTTTTTGATTGTCTATTTCCGTGAGAACATCCTTGATAACATCATGATCGAACCCTTTTTGCATCAGGCTGGCTTGTAATTGCTGCAGCTTTTGCCGAAAAGATTTCTTGCTGCCAGACGTGAGTTTTTTTTCTGCTAATTTATACGCTTTTTCATATTGCATGCCATATGTATATTGCTCGGCAGCAGAACTGGCAATTGCCGCTGAAACACCTTTTTCCAGTAATTCTTGCTGGATAAGCCTTGGCCCCTTACTTGATGTCTGAATTCGTGTTTTAACAAAAGCGTCAGCAAATTGCTCGTCATCAACTAATTTTTCCTTTTGCAGGCGGTCCATTATATTTGTAATATGTACCTCATCGACTTCTTTTTTCGCTAAATAATCCATTGTTTCTTTTTTTGTCCGCATCCGGTAGCTTAAAAAGCTTATCGCCAGGGTATATGACTTATGAAGGGAATCCTGTTTTACAAGTGTGGAAATTGCTGCATCGTCCAGCTCAAGCCCTTTTCGCAACCTGTATTCGATCAGCACCGCTTCATTGACACTAAAACCGTATTTTTCACCGTGACCATCGTCTAAAAAAATATTATAGCGATTTCTATGCTTCTTTTGTGTCGTAATCCGGGAAATTACAGACATAACTCACCACCCCTTTTCTTTATAATAACAAAAGTTGTCCAGAAACGTGTGTACGACAATTTGTAGTTAAAGAATCGTAAACCTCTATCAGGAATATACTTATAGAAAGAAGGAGTGAGCAATTTGAACATTTTAATTACCGGCGGAACGGGGTTTGTCGGCCGCCACTTAACAAAACGGTTGCTGGATGAAGATCACCATGTATACATTTTGACCCGCTCCCCTGATCTCTACCAGAACACCGATAAAACAACCTACATAAGCTACCAGCATAATGCTAAGACCCTGCCTGTTCTCCATGCCGTTGTAAATCTTGCGGGTGAATCGCTTTTTGGCTATTGGACTAGAAAGAAAAAGAAGGCTATCTTAACGAGCAGAATTGAGACAACACAAGCCGTAATCGACCTGATGAACCAAATGGATCGGAAACCATCTGTGTTTATCTCCGGATCTGCTATCGGTTTTTATGGAACGTCAGAGGATTTTATTTTCACCGAGGGAACAACCAAATCTGGTGAAGATTTTCTGGCTAGTGTTGTCATGGAGTGGGAAAAGACAGCCAGTCAAGCGGAAGAAATGGGGATTCGGACGGTTTATACCCGATTTGGCGTGATTCTGGGAGAGGCGGGTGCCCTTCCACTGATGGACTTGCCTGTGAAATGGTTTGTGGGTGGCAGAATCGGTAGCGGTGAACAATGGATTTCCTGGGTGCATATCACTGATGTTGTCGAGTTAATTTTATTTTGTTTAGCCAATGAGCATATCGACGGACCAGTAAATGTGACCGCACCAAATCCAATGCGCAATAAGGAATTTACCAGGACACTTGCGAACGTGTTGGGCAGGCCTTACTGGCTGCCTGCCCCTTCCCCATTGGTTCGCGTTGGGTTAGGACAAATGAGTCAGCTTATCACAAAGGGTCAATATGTCTTGCCAAGAAAAGTAGAAACATTTCGTTATCCATTCCGCTATCCTAATTTGGAGGGAGCATTGAAGCAAATTCTGCAGTCCGAATAACCGGCAACAATTTGTCACAATTTGTCTTAAAAAAAATGATTCCTTTTTGCAAATAACCTGTGTAAAATAGAGGCAAGAGGTCTGAAACTGGAAGTCGGATTGGCTGAAATTGGTGAATAGCCGATTTCAATTATAAAACCAATCTCTGAAATGGTAATTGCTTTTACTGGCAAAATGAACACAGATTTGATTTATATAGGGAAGGCAAATGGTGCGCCACCAGTGATTACTGGTTCTAGTGGGTTCGATTCCCACCCCGAATTTTTGTTGATCGCTAACTAAAAATTCGTGGGTGTACCTGATGCAAGCATTCCTTCCATTTATTAGGATATACCCACCTGTAAATAAGGAGGGTATTTTTTATGCTGAAAACACGTGAGTTGCATGAAGTTCCTGCATTGTTTGATCTAGTATCACACCCGGAAGTGTTTCCATATGTCAGACATAAGGCGGCAACATGTGATGAATATTATTTTATTACGAGACAAACGATGGAAGCAGAGGAAAATGGTGAATTAATTTCTCGAACCATTTTAGACGAATACGGGCAGCCGATCGGTACGATAAATTTATTTGATATCCAGGACAATTACGGGTTTTTGGCTACCTGGATCGGTAAACCTTATTTCGGGATGGGCTACAATAAACCAGCAAAAGAGCAATTTTTTAATGAAGTATTTTTCGAGCGTTCTATCGAGGCTATTTTTATGAAAGTGCGCAAGACAAATACGCGTTCATTGAAGGCTGTGCTGAAATTGCCGTACGCAGCGTTAGCAAACACGATTTATCCACAAGTATATGAGCAGATTAATCCACAGGAAGCGATTTACGATCTTTTTGTCATTACGAAAGATCATTTCATCTCCTATCAGCAGTTTGCCAATGCCGAACAACTTGCCACCGATGAGGAAGTTTCCTGATTTAAGTATATTTCTTCTTGTATAGGAAATCCTATTCAAAAAGTGAGGGATGTCTGTGAAGAAAAATCCGAAAAACCATCAACAGGACGAAAGCTTTTTAAACAAGACCCAACAAGTACATTACCAACGCGAGTTCAAAAGCGCGGACAGGGTGTATAATCAGTTTAGTCAAAAAGGAAACCGGGGATAAGCACGGGAGCTCACGATGACGAGGAAACCAAGATTAACAGTTGAAATAGCATACCGTATCACGTGATGGACAGTATGCTATTTTTGTTCGCATTGCTTAACATAGAAAGCAATCATTAAGGTGTTAAACAACAAATAAGAGGAGGATTTGTATGCAGCAAGATCGACAGGCTAAGAATTTGAGTCCCAGTATAAAACCGGGATTTGCTGGAACCGATGCCAAAAAAGTAAAACAAGAAATCAAAAAAGATATTAGCGAAGGACAAGGTGCAATGACTGCCCGAGAAGCGGGAGCAATGCATGATTAAAAAACCACACTTAGTGGTTTTTTAATTTTAAGTACTGTATATCCCTCATTGTAGAGATGCAGCAAATTTAATGATGCGGTTTACGTTTAAAAAACGATAGCGATAAAAGACAGCTCCCTTTTATCGTAAACAACCGAAATCCATATGTAAGTTCGGCTTTTCATTCGTGTGTTATTTTTTCCATGCTAACAAAACAGCTTGGGGTAAACTCTTTTTCTGTAATAGTTATCCCTTCTGTTTATCCACAGAAATACAATATCTGTGCATAACAGTCATGAAACTGGTTCCTCTCAGTCCAAGTTATCAACAACAGGATTGTTAATAACTTAGCTAATTCCTGTTGATTATGTTAATAAGCTAGCTGAGTTTTGATAAACAAGCTTGTTTTTTGTTGATAACGTTGTTGATAACTTATACCGAATTAATTAGCTATTCCAATTTGATATGCAGCTGGTTTTTCTTTCACTTCAAAACCGTCATCAGACTCTCCATTCTGGGAAATCCGCCTATATAACGTTTTTGTAGCTTCCTTCTCTGCATCGTTCTTTTGCTTGCCAAATCCGTATCCTGTCATAATATCTGCCATTTCAAATTCCAGTGCAGCCTGCCAAACAGCCTCCTTGTTAACGTTCCAGAGAAAAATCGTAACCGTATTATTCCCTGATACATGTATTTCGAAATCTTCTTCGTGAAACATGGCACGTAACATGAAAGATTTCGTCAAACTCGTGATGGTGTGATGATACAAAATCAAACAGCTGACCATATCACAATTCCCCTTTCTTCGTTCTATTTGAGAACATTTTACTATATGTTCCTTATTAGAACAATGAAAAGCATTTCTTTTCTCCTAGTCGTGATAGGATTAATTGTGTCTTACCTAAGATTTCCACATAGAGAAATCAAATTTTAATCCTGATTAGTAGAGTGTGATAACATGAGTTTGGAGCAGATTTCCTACAATATTAAATTTTTACGTGAACAGCATGAATGGACACAGAAGGATCTAGCCGAAAAGCTGTCAACATCGCGTTCGGTTATAGCCAAATGGGAAAATAACGTGGTGACCCCTGATGTGTCATCATTAATAGAACTTAGTGAAGTTTTCGATGTAACTATTGACCATATCGTCGGAAACCGTTCATTACGTGAGGATCTGCTCAAAGATTTTAAACGAGTATACAGTTCTAAGGAAAAACCTTTTGATGTTGAGGTAATGGAAATTGTGGAATACCTTATGAAACATCCAGAGCTAAAGGAACAAATTCACCGATTGAAGAAACTGCCACTCCGAAAACAAAAATCGCTCCATCTTTTATTTGCGAATATGATTGAGGAATTTGAACGACTGTAAAAGGGATGAGCTGCTCATCCCTTTACTTTAAAGGTAAGAAAGTATAAAAATCCTGGCTCTATTCTGCTCATGCCAAGGTAGGCCACATCCGGCTCCAGCGCCCAGCGGCTAGTATGCAACACCCGCCTTCGTACGATAAGTCAACATCGGTTACAGGGGAAGTTCGGTTAAAACCGCGACGACAATCGCCACACCGAACTGACCAACGTCCTGTTGGCCTCAGCTCACCGTGTTTCCTTTATCTCCTACGGTAGGAATGTTCGGTTAAAACCGCCGCTTTGCGCGACAACCGAACCACCCTGCTTGGCAGGGCGCAGCATATACGCCGCTAACCGGGCGCTTCCACCTTTGTTCTACCGTGCTGCTTCCGTTGTTATTCTGCGCAGCATTATCCACGTAACTACGTAAAGCACAATACCCACCGCAAATACCTCATAAAAGAAAGTCATATCAAAGGATTGAAAAATATCGATAAAGAAGTCGGCAATCCATCCCTGTGCCAATCCAAATAATAATATAATCGCAAGTGTGCCGACAACAACACCGCCACCTAATAACCCATATTTATAAAATAATAATCCAAGCAGAAACATGAACGACAAAAGAAAGAACATCACTGTTGCATCGATAATAACACGTGTCAGCCATGTATCAGTCAGCAGCTGCGCCGGATGGATTAACTGGTATGAACTGATACCCATTTTGTCCGTACCAAATAGGATGACAGAATGGACCGTATTGGCCAACACCGACTTTGCTAAAGCCAAACCTAGAAAAAACAGCCCCATTCCTGCAAAAATATTTTTCCTTGTTGACCCCATTTTTATCGAAAATGGGATCCCGTGCTTCGCTTGAATGAACCCGGTTATACCGCAATAAATATAAATTGCCATTGACAACGCAAAAGTCATTTGACCATTTTCCACATTTAACAGGAAGTATGCCCCCACAATACTAACCAGTAATGTACTCAGCAAAATGCTCCAAAAAATCAGCAATGAATACCGTGCATCTGTCGCATAAAAATAAAGTAACCCTTTCAATTGTCTTCCCATCGTTAAGCCCCCTTCTTTTCTGTTAAATGAATCATTAATTCCTGAATTGGTATCCCTTCAACAGATAGTCCAGCTGCTTCAGCCTGTTCCTGACTGCCGTAAACATATGCGGTCATCATCCCGGCAAGCTCTTTTTTGTTAATAATTTCCTTGTCTTTAATAAAATGCTCAACAGCCTCAGCACTTCCCGTTACAGCACATGTATTATTTCGCAGATTTTCCGCTTCTTCTTTCAGAACAAGTTTGCCGTCCTGAATTATCAGCACTTCTTCAAAAAGCAAACTAACTTCATCAATTAAGTGGGTCGAAAAAATAATTGTCCGCTTTTCACTTTCGTATTCCTCAAGCAGAATTTCATAAAATTTACGTCGCGCTGCAGCATCTAAGCCAATATATGGTTCATCAAAAATTGTAATTGGGGCTTTACATGCCAGCCCAACGATGATGCCAAGGGCCGAGGCCATTCCTTTTGATAAGGCCTTAACCCGTGAATTTAAGTTTAAGTTGTATTCCTTAATCAAATCATCTGCAAGTTCCTGGTCCCATGTTGGATAAAACAGGGAATATATACGTAGCACATGCTTTACCTTTAATTCACGTTTGAAATTATTCCCCTCTTTAATTAGACAAACAGATTCGGTCAATCGCTGATTATCAAACGGCTTTTCCCCGTCGACTAAAATTTCACCGCCTGTTGCTAGAATATGCCCAGATAAGATTTCCATAAACGTCGTTTTCCCAGCCCCATTTCGACCGAGCAGTCCGTAAATTTTTGGCTCATCCAACGTAAATGAAATATTATCAAGTGCTAACGTGTCTTTATATTTTTTCGTCACATTCCTGACATCAATCCGCATGATTGAACCCTCCCTGTTTGATCATTTCCAGTAGTTCATCATTACCCATCCGTAATTTTCTGGCTTCATCCTTTAGCGGCTGTATGAAGTTTTCATAGAAATGTTCTTTTCGCTTTTCAATCAAAATATCCTTTGCATCATCAGTCACAAACATTCCCACACCCCGTTTTTTAAATAAAATATTTTCATGTACCAGCTCATTAATTCCTTTAGCAGCGGTGGCCGGATTAATTTTGTAGTACTGCGCAAATTCATTGGTCGACGGCACTCGCTCCCCAGGTTTAATCGCACCATTGATAACCGAATCCTCTAGCTGCTCTTTTATTTGTAAAAAAATTGGTTTGTTTTCGTCTAACGTATTTTTCATGTACACCACCTCAGCTAAATGGTTAATTACTCATGTAATTAACCCTATAACATGAAGCTATATTTGTCAATAATCATTATGGAAAATTACGGAGACTACCTACACTGAGTGAAAAAAGGGCGAGAGCGTCACCAAAAGTGCCTGAATTTCTTCCCAAATCGCGTAGCCCCCTTTTTCTAACGACTTCCTACAGCAACAAGTGAATAGAAAGAAAAATAAGGTTCCGCACGTCAATTCGTGCGAAACCTTATTTTAATCCTCACCTATTTTTTTATCTTCGCTCTTCGGCAGCCTGCCAGCTTTTTTGGCTGCATCCCTAAGCAGGAATTCCACATGGCTGTTCACACTGCGAAATTCATCCTTCGCCCAGCGTTGTAGAATATCATATAATTTTGGGTCCATTCGTAACGGGAAATTCTTTTTCTTCACCATAGAAACCCTCTTTTTAAACCTATTATTGGTACAGTGTCCCCGTATTAATTACCGGTTGGGCACCATTGTCCGAAACGATTGCGACGAGCAAATTATTGATCATCGCAACACGCCGCTCCTCATCCAAATCAACAATATCTTGCTTTTCAAGACGCTCAATGGCATCCTGAACCATCCCCACTGCACCTTCAACGATTTTCCGGCGGGCAGCAATGATGGCATCTGCCTGTTGCCGCTGCAGCATAGCCTGAGCAATCTCGGTCGAATAAGCAAGGTGTGTTAATCGTGCTTCAATCACCTTCACTCCAGCAACCTTTAATCGCTCCTGCAGCTCTACCGTTAATTCATTCGATACTTCTTCCGCATTTCCTCTTAATGTAAGTTCAACATTCTCAAACGTATCGTACGGATATTTCGTTGCCACAGCACGTATCGCGGTTTCACTTTGAATTTCGACAAACTGTTCATAGCGATCCACATCAAAAACAGCCTTTGCTGCATCAACTACCTTAAATACAATCACGGCAGCAATTTCAATTGGATTCCCATTCACGTCATTCACTTTTAACCGCTTACTGTTAAAATTCCGGACCCTTAAAGAAATGGTTCTTCTTATCGAAAATGGAACTGTGATGACAATCCCTTCCCGTCGGATCGTCCCCATGTATTTCCCGAGGAAAATAACGACTACCGACTGATTTGGCTGGACTAACGTGATACCACTTCCCAGTGTTATGGCAATGATAAGACAAATCCCGCCAACAATGAATTGCTGGTTTATAAAGCTGAATACTGTTCCCGCAATTAGGGCAGCGATAACGATAATTCCTAGAAATCCATTCATCGACCATGCATTTCGCTCCTGCATAGCGACTCCTCCCCCTTATATCCAATTTATATTATTATGATATCATATTTGTTTAAATTTGTAAATACGGTTTTGCAGAAAATTTATTACCCAGCTTTTTCCGTCAATCCATCAAGCGGGGTTTTTTCTGTTAAAACAAAATAGCCTTGCCCGTTTGTCACTATCGATATATCACCAAATACTGCTGTAGAATAAATCATGGCATGAACCCTTTGCAGATTGCGAATGACCCGATCTACCGGATGTCCATAATGATTTTTTTTGCTGTACGTCAGGATCGCAATCTTCGGCTTAACAAGTTTCAAAAATGGGTATGATGTACTCGTATTCGATCCATGATGTCCGACTTTGTAAATATCCGATTCGATATCTTTCTGCTGCATGATTCTTTTTTCTTGTGCCTGTTCCGAATCACCCATAAGTAAAAAATCAACCTCGCGAAAACTTACTTTTAACACAATGGAGGATTGATTATTGTTTTTATGTTCGGCATATGAATTTAGGATTTGCATGTCAACCAATGGATCAAGTGTAATCACATCGTTTTCTCTGGCAATCTCAACTGGAATTTTATGCTTTTGGATTTGATTAATATAGCGTACGTAAGTTTTTGTTGAATGGAGCTTACCGGAATCGATTATTTTATCAACCTTAAACGATTTCATTATTAATGGCAGTCCCCCAATGTGATCAATATCCGGGTGGGTTGCAATTAGCAGGTCAATTTTTTTAACCCGACGTTTTTTGAGAAATTCTGCGACAGTTTTGCCTGCTCCCGGCGGTCCGCCATCAATTAGTATTGTTTTGCCACTTGGCGTTTCAATCAAGATACTGTCCCCCTGCCCAACATCAATGAAATGAACCTTCATTTGCTGTTGCTCTGCAGCAAAACTGGGGTTTGGGATCGTAAATAATAATAGTATGAAAACAACGTTAAAAACCTTGAAAATCCGCATCATTAAACATCCTTTTACCATGCTTTAGTACAGATTAGTTTTTTCAAGTTTTGAGTTTATTATTAATTACAGATTATGGCTGGACATCGACCTGAAGATTGTGCGTTCACACCTCAGGATTGCGTACTCGAAGCCCAAGATTGCGTGTTTGAGATTCGAGATCGCTCGTTCACACCTCGTGATTACGCGTTCGCACCTCGAGATTGAACGTTCGTCACCCACTCACTTATCGCAAGCAAAACGCCAGAACAAAGGCGCAAGCGCCCGGTTAGCGGCGTATGTGCTGGACTGAGCCGTAGGAGATAAAGGAAACACGACGACCGAAGGGAGTCGATGTTGACTTATCGTACGGAGGTGAAGGAAGCACACTAGCCGCTGGGTGCTGGAGCCGGACGTGGCTTATCCGGTTATTAAGTTATCCACAACCACCAAATTTTATAATTTCCCACTAGCGTTGCATAAAAAATAAAAGATCTAGTCAACCATTTTGATTTGTAACTTATTTACATTTATCAATTATAAAGAATATTCAGTCTCACCTTC
>BMJD01000046.1 GCA_014642895.1 Lentibacillus populi | reverse complement strand
AATAGGGTGTTTTTTGTATTTTTTTGATTTGTTTTTGATAGTAAACCCTGATTTGATATGGGTTTGAACGGATTTTTTTACTCCGAAACTTGAGTTATTTATTATTGCCTCGATCACATTTTTTTTAATGAAAATGTTGCCGGGCTCCCCTTTTGATGAGGAAAAACTCGCAAAACTATCTGACGAAGATAGAATGGAGTTTTTATCTAAATATGGACTTGATCAGCCCGTAACGGTTCAATACATAAAATACTTGGGTAACCTTGTTCAAGGTGATTTGGGGATATCGTACTATTATAAGGGACAAACTGTAAATTCATTGATTATGGATCGTATTGGTCCTTCTGCGTTACTTGGAATACAAGCTGTTGTGTTAGGATTGTCGATTGGTATTATTCTGGGAATCATTGCTGCATATAGACAGAATACGATTTGGGATTATTTTACGATGATTGTAGCTGTCTTGGGGATCTCGATACCGAATTTTGTATTGGCAGCAATCCTGCAATTCTATTTAGGTTTGGAATGGGGTCTGTTCCCTGTTGCGTATTGGGAAGGCTATCTGAATTCCATCCTGCCGACAATTTCCTTGGCAGTAACGGTTATTGCCCTTATTGCCAGATTTACAAGAAATGAAATGCTGGACGTATTACAACAGGATTATATCACCACTGCACATGCGAAGGGATTAGGTGATCTTACCGTGCTTATCAAGCATTCCATTCGAAATGCACTCATTCCGGTTGTAACCATTTTAGGCCCTGTTTTTGTAAGTTTATTAACTGGTTCGTTAGTAATTGAAAACATATTCAGTATACCCGGAATAGGAAGTTTATTTGTAGATTCTATTAAAACAAATGATTATACAACAATAATGGGCTTGACTCTCTTTTATAGTTCCTTCTTTATTTTGACTATTTTGGTAGTAGATTTATTATATGGCATTATTGATCCACGAATAAGGATCCGTGGAAAGGAGTAAACCGATTCATGAATGAGACAAAACAATATCCGACTCATGACAATTATTCAGTTGAGAGATTTGAAATAGTTGGACGTAAAGATGAAAAAATGGAAGCAATCCATCGACCAATGATAAGTGGTTTTCAAGAGGGCTGGCTGCGTTTTAAAAAAAATAAAGGCACGGTGGCCAGTTTGGTAATCTTAATGATTATCATAGTCATGGCTATTATTGGACCACATTTGAACGAATATAGCTATCAACAAACGGATTATGATAACGTTTTTGCCAAACCCAATAGCGACCATTGGATAGGAACGGATAAATTTGGCCGTGATCAGTGGACCCGCTTATGGGAAGGGACTCGTATATCTTTATATATTGCATTGTTAGCTGCCTTATTAGATATCTGCGTCGGAATTACTTATGGATCTATTTCTGCTTTAAAAGGTGGAAAAGTAGATAATTTCATGCAACGGATTATTGAAATATTAGTAGGGGTCCCAAATTTAATCATTATTATTCTATTAATTATGATTATGCAACCGGGCATATTAACTATCACGATTGCCATGGTGATAACGGGCTGGGTGAATATGGCCAGGCTTGTCCGTGGGCAAATTTTTAAACTGAAGACGCAGGAATTCATACTTGCGTCCAGAGCGCTGGGAGCAAAAAATAAACATATTATTACGAGTCATATGCTGCCAAATACATTGGGGCTCATTATCGTAAATATGATGTTTACCATACCAAGTGCCATTTTTACAGAAGCTTTTTTAAGTTTTATAGGTTTAGGGCTTCAGGAACCACTTGCTTCCCTTGGAGTGCTGATTAATGATGGATTTCAATCGATGCGTAGCCATTTCTACTTACTGGCTTTCCCTTCCATAGTTATCGTGGGTCTGATGGTTAGTTTTAATTTGTTGGCTGATGGTTTACGTGATGCTTTGGATCCAAGAATGCGAAAATAGCTGTATGGTAAATTTATAAAACGTATATTGAGGAGATTTTTAATATGGAACCATTATTATCGATTAAAAATTTACACGTATCTTTTCAAACGTATGCTGGAAAAGTTAAGGCAGTAAGAGGTGCTGATATTTCTGTGAAAAAAGGGGAAACACTTGCGATTGTCGGTGAGTCCGGCTCAGGTAAATCCGTTACTGCCAAGGCGATAATGGGTCTGCTTCCTGTCCAGAATGCTTCGATAGACGATGGGCAAATAGAATTCTCTGGCAAGGACTTGCTGACTTTGAAAAAAAGAGAAATGCAAAAGGTACGTGGTTCGGAAATAGCCATGATATTCCAAGACCCAATGACAGCTTTAAACCCAACGATGAAAGTCGGTAAACAAGTGATTGAAAGTGCTATCAAGCACCGAAAACTTGGCAAGAAGGAATCAATCGAATTAGCTCTCGACCTGTTTCGGTTAGTAGGCTTACCTAATCCGGAAGCAAGGATTAACCAGTACCCGCATGAATTTTCAGGTGGGATGAGGCAAAGGGTTGTCATAGCTATGGCGCTTGCGTGCAACCCGAAGCTGTTAATAGCTGATGAACCTACTACAGCATTAGATGTCACGATTCAAGCACAAATTTTGGATTTGCTGAAAAGAATCCAAAAGAAAACGGGAACATCTATCATTTTTATTACCCATGACTTAGGAGTGGTTGCAAATGTTGCTGATTCCGTAGCGGTTATGTATGCTGGTAAAATAGTAGAAAAAGGGACAGCGGAAGAAATTTTTCATCACCCCTCTCACCCCTATAATTGGGGATTGTTAAAATCGATGCCAACCTTGAATACGAAGGGGGAATTATATTCGATTCCGGGAAGTCCGCCTGATATGATGGATCCTCCCAAGGGCGATGCTTTCGCTCCACGTAATGAATTTGCCTTGGCAATTGACTATGATGAAGAACCGCCGATGTTCCAAATAAGTGATACGCATACAGCCGCTTCTTGGTTACTTCATCCGCAGGCACCTAAGATTGAATTTAACCAGCATATCAATGAAATAATTACGGGTCAGACTACGGATCAAAAGAATGCAGCAAACAGACAGATACTCGTAAAAGTAAGGAATTTAAAGAAACATTTCCCTTTAAAATCAAAACAAATTTTAAAGGCTGTTGATGGGATTGACTTAGAAATAAAAAAGGGAGAAACGCTTGGCTTGGTGGGAGAGTCCGGATGTGGAAAGTCTACTGCTGGCAGGACGTTACTGGGACTTTATGAACCGACTGAAGGGGAGATAATATACGATAATGTACGACTTACACAAAAGAATAAAAAAAATTTCACACAAAAGATCCAAATGATTTTCCAAGACCCGTATGCCTCGCTGGATCCGCGAAAAAAAGTGGAAGACATTATAGCTGAAGGTCTCGACATCCATCAATTGATGGAAAGTAAGCAGGTAAGAAGAAAACGAGTTGAGGAACTTTTAAAAATTGTTGGCTTACAAGCAGATCATGCATCCAGATACCCACATGAATTTTCAGGTGGACAGCGGCAACGCATCGGGATTGCGCGTGCTCTTGCAGTTGAACCGGAGTTGATTATTGCGGATGAGCCTATTTCTGCTTTGGATGTTTCGATTCAAGCGCAGGTAGTTAATTTGCTTATGCAGTTGCAGAAAGAAAGAGATCTTACTTTTTTATTTATTGCCCATGATTTATCAATGGTGAAGTATATAAGCGACCGGATTGGTGTGATGTATCTTGGGGGAATCGTGGAATTAGCGGAAGCAGATGAACTAAATAATAATCCGCTGCATCCATATACGCAATCCTTATTGTCGGCAATCCCAATGCCTGATCCGGCAATTGAGAAAAAACGGGAACGAATTATTCTACAGGGAGATTTGCCAAGTCCTATTTCTCCGCCAACAGGTTGTCGTTTTCGTACCAGATGTCCATTGGCAACAGAACTGTGCATAGAAATGCCGGAGTGGAGAGAAGTAGAAGAGGAACACTGGGTTGCATGTCATTATGCATGAGTTTATACTATCATGCTTTTGACAGTGAAAATTTATAGTTTTATTGTGGATATCCTGATAATTTCAGCAGGTATAGAGGAATTTATCAAGTAAAAGTTATTTTTTTGGGGACTAACCATTGCGAAGATATCTAAATAGTCTAATCGCCACCCATTATTCTTAGCCATATAATCTGCTTAATATCTTTAATGTCCAATGCATTTTTTCAATGTGTCCAGGTAGAGCGGGTACATACCAATAAAGTAGGAACCCGCCCCTACTGCATCCGAATCCCCTTCCTGGCCAAGTGATCCGCATGACCATTTTGCTTCTCCGGTATCCATTTAATAAAAAAATAAGGAAAATGGCTTGCTTCTTTATTAATTTCTTCCAGTAAAGGGCGAAAGGATTGGTTTTTCGTAAAATCTTTTTCGATAGCATCTACTACCAGCCGGGAGTCAGAATGTAACGACAGTATTTCACCTGGAAAATGCTCCTTGCATATTTCTAAAGCTTTGATAACAGCTGCGAATTCAGCTTCATGGTTGGAGTACATTCCTAATGGAAAAGAATACTCATATATTTTTCCGCCGGCTTTAATATAAACCCCGGCCCCGCTCATTCCCGGATTACCACTTGATGCCCCATCTGTGTATACTTCAATCAATGCTTTGTCTCCTTCATTTAAGATTTTAGGTATTTGAACATAATGATAATTCAAGTTTAAATATAACAGATGTTGTATCGGTGTCACACTTTTTTGGCGCAAGACAAGATAATAAACGATATGAACCAGATTTAGAGGGTTTAGGGCATTTAGGAAAAGCATTCACCTGTCGCTACACCGCCATACACAATTAAGATAATTAGAAAGATAACACAAAAAATTTGAATTCGTACGTATAAGAACAAAAGGAAAGTTTGATTTGATGGGTATATTAATTTGATTAGTCATGTCTTTATTGTACGAATACAACTTCCGCACGATTTGTCATTTATAAGTAGAATAGCAAGGGGGGACAGGAAACAATCGAACTGAGCCCTAGGATCCGATGGGTTTACTAGCTAAGGATAAAGTAAAAAAACAAATAGAACACAGGCTAGGTTTTGATAGACCGTGGTTTTAATCAGTACTATGATGGATAATATTGGAAGTGACGGTTTTTTAAATAATCCCAGTAAAAGAGGTAGGAAAAATGAAGGCATATCAGATTAAGATCGAATTAAAATGGGACAACCCTGCTTGTTGATGGAGGTTATACAGCATATTGGTTTAAGTGAAAGGATATCCGGTAATGATCTAGGACTTGAGGAGAAGATGAGTGATGATGAGATATTGAGATCGGTCGTTTTGATTTTTAATGAATGATACTTGTATATCTTCTATAATTGGCTTCAGATAAGTATTTTGCCTTTACAAAGGGGGTTAGCATCCGTTGCCCTAACTTCATTTTAAACACCTCTTTTACTAAAAATTATAACACGTATTTGAGCAGTAGAATGTATTTTGAGATGTACAATAATTTTCATTACTATTAATAAATTGCGAAGAGCAGGATTTTTACATCGTACAAATCAATAGTTTCCAATAATTCGCAAAATGTCCTGTACTACTAAACTACAATTAGACAAAATCCTGTCAAATTTGCTATTATCATTGAATACTCGAGGGCAAATGGTATAATAGTCATAGAAATTTTTAAGGATTGAGGAATAATAATGGTAGAAAAACGATCAGATAGACGAAAAAAACCAAGACGTCGTTGGCTGAAAATTAGCTTGGCTGTGATTTTAATACTAGTGCTTGGTGTCGGTGCTTATGCATATTCGATTTATCATAATGCAAAGGAAACGGTCAATGAAAAAATGCACAAGCAGGTAACTTCGATTGACCCGGGTGCAAGCAAGAAAAAGATTGGCAAGCAGAAGCCGCTTAACATATTATTGCTTGGTGTCGATAAACGTAAGGGTGACAATGGCCGATCCGATGCGTTAATGGTTCTTTCGCTTGATCCAAAGGCGAATAAAATGCAATTAATTAGTATACCTAGGGACACGCGAACAGAAATCGTTGGCAAGGGATCAATGGATAAAATTAATCATGCCTATGCTTTTGGCGGTACCGATATGTCCGTCGCAACGGTTGAGAATTTCCTTGGTGTCGAATTGGACTATTATGTCGAAATGAACATGAAAGGTTTATCAGAAATGGTCGATGCTGTCGGCGGTATTACGTTAAATAACGAGCTGGATTGGTACGATGAAGGCTATTATAAAAAAGGATATCACTTTAGTAAAGGTGAGATTTCCCTAAACGGTCCACAGACAATGGGATACGTACGTATGCGTCATTTGGATCCGAATGGTGATTTTGGCCGCACAAAACGGCAGCGCAAGGTTATTGAAGCTATTGTTGATAAAGGTGCGAGTGTCGCATCCGTTACGAAGATTGATGACATGATCGATGTACTGGGCAACAACATGGAAACAAACCTGGATTTTGATGATATGAAAAGTTTACTGCTCCACTATAAAGATGTTAGACAAAATACCGTTAGTTACATGATGCAAGGTACTGGGCAGAAAATCGGTGGTGTTTACTACTTGATTGTTCCGGATGAAGAGGTTGCGAAGGTTCATGGGATGATTGCGGAGATTAAGTCATAGCGCAGATTATGCCAACGAAAGCCTGCACGAAACCGGGAAGGAAAGTGTGGGGTTTGTTTGTGAAATATTGGAAATAGGATTCCCTCACTTCAAAATCTTGTTTCTGGGGAGAAGGAGAGGAAATCCCTAGTAAGAAGCACGGGACAATTTTTTAAACAAACTTTGGATAGAATTTTAGCATATAAGAATTAAAACGAGGGGGTGGTTGGATTGCCTGGTGCACAAATTAATCCATTGTTGATTCAGCAGCTGACCGATAAAGAAATAACAGAAATCCAAAAGTTCCCAACCCTGTCATCGTTACCAGGAAAATATGCCAGACTGATCAATAGACAAAAAGAAAATATCCCAAAGCATTTTGAAGAAAATTCCTTCATGTTAACGTGTAAAAGCTGTGGGCGGAAAGGAAAGTACGATGTTGGGCTGATGGTTGTTAATGTTGATCGCGAAGAAGATGGGGAAGGTACTGAATATCCCATTCAAACAACGGGATATTTTCGCTGCAAGCATTGCAACGATGCGGGTAACTGGGAGATGCCAAGTCAATTTATAATAGCATCCATGGCTGGAATACTGGCTAAAGGATCTTTTGGAATGGAAAATCGATGTACAGTAGGGAAAAACTTGTTGTATGATGGGAGCTGGCATTTATTTAGTTCAGATGCCGAACTGCACCTCTTGCATCAATTGAAGGAGGATCCAGACAATTCGTTTGTTTGGAATCGGCTTGGTAATTTGTATGATAAGGGAAACCGTCCGGAGATTGCGGCATGTGTTTATGAATATTCTGTAGTTATTGATCCCGGTCAGATAGAATCTCACTATACATTGGGGCAATATTTTTTCCAAATAAAAGACTTGGAAAGAGCCGCCCATCATTATAAACAAATGCTGCTCGGTGCCAGTGAATATCAATTATTGGCTGCGGAAGACTTGCGACAAATGGTTGCTAGTGGATTAGCTAATTTATTTGATGTTTTTCAGGAATCGAATGGGAATATCCCGTTTTTGCCTACGAAAGAAGAGTTGGAGAGTGCTGGAAAATTAAAGGAAATGGAAAAGTACGTAGTCGATATGAAAGTTGATATTGTTGAGGGCGAACTGGAATCGTTTTATCCATTTGCGGAAATCTATATGGGGGCGCAAAGCAAGAAACTGCCAAATAGATTACGCACATTGAAAGTCCCGAAACCTGCAACCAAAAAGAAGAAAAAGTGGAAGAAGCGGAAGAAGAAACAGAGATAGGAATAAAGGAAGAAGGTTCAATTTTTAACATGACCTGAATAGGGTTGGCTTTGTTTTTTTAAAAAATTCGGGTGATGGGATTCCGCAAGCCTGGCAGGTAGTCTCACATGAACTAAACTGTAAACTCCCTGGCCATCGCAATAAACCGACGGACAGCATATGGCACGTATCGATCCTTTTTCCAGATCATGCCTAATTCCAAATTAACAATCGGTTTGGAAAAAGGAATGGCGACAATTTGTTTGTTATTAATCTGGTCGCAAATTTTGCTCGGTAATAAGGCGACACCCAATTTTGCTTCAACCATTTCAATCATAAAATCTTTCTGTGAGCTTTCACAGACGACATTTGGGTAGAAGCCATGTATACCGCAAGCTTCCATAATTCTGTCATGCAGGGAGAAATCGCGCCGATACATGATAAATGGTTCCTTTCTTATACCCGAAAATTCAATTATCTTCTTTTGCGCTAGAGGATTGTCTTTTTGCACAATCAGCATTAACGGATCTTTTAATAGTTTAATTGTTTCAAAGTTTTCTCTTTGAATGGGCAGGTTACATACTAAGCCAATGTCAATCTCACCTTCCGCAACACCCTGTTTAATTTTGTTGCTGCCAACCTCGGTTAATAGTATATCGATCGAAGGATAAGCTTCTTTGTATCTGCTTATTAACTTTGAAAAAAAAGCCGCACCGATAATCGGGGGAATTCCAATTTTAATTTCACCCTTTTTTAAATCAATCACTTCATCCAGTTCCGATGTTAAGTTTGCAAAAGTATCAAGCACATTTTGGGCATTAACCAGGAATGCCTTTCCTACATCGGTTAATTCCAGTTGTTTAGCCCCTCGATAGAAAAGCGGAATACCGAGCTCGGTCTCCAGATTTTTAATTGTCTTGCTTAATGACGGCTGGGAAATATGAAGCGTTGAAGCTGCTCTTGTAAAATTCAACTGTTTCGCAACTTCTGTAAAATATTCGATCTGCCTGACGTCCATTATCCACACCCCTTTCCAAACCGTAATAACCCAATTTTAGCCTATTATACTATAAGGTATAGCTTAAAGGAATAGTATTCATGCAAAACAGATATTTCTGTTTACGCCCTGATCATTTTAGAATAGTAGGTAAGATGAAAGGGAGGAATCATGAATGACATACATAAAAACTGGCAATTTGCTGGTTGCAAAAGAGCTATTCGATTTTGTTAATGCTGAAGCACTTCCGGGAACAGGTCTTGACAAGGAAAGTTTTTGGAGTGATTTCGGGCAACTTGTTGCTGATTTGGCTCCCAAGAATAAAACATTGTTGGAGGAACGTGATGAGCTTCAAAAACAAATTGATACGTGGCATGAAGAAAACGACGAATTTGATGGTAAAGCGTATAAAGCATTTTTGCAAGAAATTGGTTATCTGGAGCCTGAGGTCGCGGATTTTGCTATTTCGACGGCCAATGTTGATGATGTGATTACGCTTCAGGCAGGACCACAGCTCGTCGTACCGGTTGACAATGCACGCTATGCCATAAATGCTGCTAATGCACGCTGGGGATCACTATATGATGCATTATACGGAACAGACGTGATAAGTGAAGAGGGCGGCGCTGAGAAACAAGGTGCCTACAATCCTGTTCGCGGTAAAAAAGTCATTGCTTTCGCTAAAAACTTCCTTGATCAAAACGTACCGCTTGCGTCAGCATCACATACAGACGCGGTCAAATATGCCATTCATAATGGTAATTTAAAGGTAACGCTTAAAAACGATACAACTGCAGGACTGAAAGATACGGATAAACTTGTGGGCTACCGGGGACAAGCGGAAGAGCCAACAGCTATTTTGTTAAAAAACAACGGGTTACATGTTGAGATTCAAATCGATCGCCATCACCCAATTGGAAAAACGGATGCAGCGGGCGTGAAAGACGTTTATCTAGAGTCGGCAACCTCTACCATTATGGATTGTGAAGATTCAGTTGCCGCGGTAGATGCTGAGGATAAAACGCACGTTTACCGCAATTGGCTTGGCCTGATTAAAGGAGATTTAACATCGACATTCAGAAAAGATGGAAAGGAAATAACACGTACATTAAACCCTGACCGTATGTATACAGGCTTGAATGGGGAGAGAATTTCCCTTTCCGGCCGTGTGTTGATGTTTATCCGCAACGTTGGCCATTTAATGACTAACAACGCGATTCTTGATCAATCTGGACAAGAAATCCCTGAAGGTATCATGGATGGTGTGTTTACAAGCCTGATCGCTAAGCATGATCTCCTGGGAAATGGCCAATATCAAAATTCCGAGAAGGGTTCTGTTTATATTGTAAAACCGAAAATGCACGGTTCAAAGGAAGCTGCATTTGCGAATGAATTGTTTAACCGGATAGAAGATATGCTTGATATGAGACGTAATACGCTCAAGATCGGCTTAATGGACGAAGAACGCCGAACAAGTCTGAACTTAAAAAATTGTATTCATGCAGTAAAAGAGCGAATCGTTTTCATTAATACAGGCTTTCTGGACCGTACTGGTGATGAAATTCATACATCAATGGAAGCTGGCGCCATGATTCGCAAAAATGAAATGAAAACATCGATCTGGCTTGATGGCTATGAGAAAAATAATGTACGTGTTGGTTTAGATAGTGGTTTGAAAGGAAAAGCACAAATCGGTAAAGGAATGTGGGCCATGCCGGATTTAATGGCCGCTATGCTTGATCAAAAAATAGGCCATGTAAAAGCAGGCGGGAATACGGCTTGGGTCCCGTCACCGACAGCTGCAACGTTGCATGTACTTCATTACCATGAAGTTGATGTTAATCAGGTTCAAGAAGAGCTTGCGAAAAAAACCGATGATTATCGTGATGCGATTTTGCAAATCCCGCTTGCAATAAATATGAATTGGTCTGCCGAGGAAATGGAGGATGAGCTCAATAATAGTGCCCAATCATTGCTTGGTTATGTTGTCCGCTGGGTAGAGCAAGGTATCGGTTGTTCGAAGGTTCCAGACATTAATAATATTGGGCTGATGGAAGACCGTGCTACTTTGCGTATTTCCAGTCAAATGCTGGCTAACTGGCTGCATCACGGTATTTGTACAGAAGCGCAAATGCTTGATTCCCTGAGGCGCATGGCAGAGGTTGTTGACGAGCAAAATGCGGGTGATCCGCAATACCGTCCAATGGCATCTAATTTTGATGAGTCTGTTGCATTCCAGGCAGCTTGTGACCTTGTCTTCAAAGGAAAAGAGCAGCCAAGCGGCTACACCGAACCAATTCTGCATCGTCGTCGTCTGGAGGTAAAGGAAAAATATCATGTGAAGAATTAATTTATTGGCTGGAGTTCGTTGCGCGAGCGCGGGTGGTGAACGCGCAAAATGTGGATCGAGCGCGCAACCCCGGGCAGCGAACGCGCAATTCCGATAACTTGATCACCATCTGCTATTAAAAGAGGAGTTATACGTATTTGCATTTAGCTCCTCTTTCTATCTCCAAAACATTGCCTCGAAACATCACCTCTTTTGTCAAAAAAGGCAAATGGAAATCGTATTTAATGAATTTTTGTACTTTTGTAAAAATAGCCTTGACTTTGTTATAGTACACTGTTTTAATATTAATAAAGTGTTCAGATATGTGATAAGTGGAAGCCATTATGGAATAGACAGGGGGTGTCCACATGCTCCAAACGGAGAAGATACCAAGGAAAAAAGTATCGGAGATTGTTGTGGAACAAATCGAGGAATGGATCCGTACGGGCAAGGTTGCACCTGCAGAGAAGCTGCCTTCTGTTCGGGAATTATGTGATCTGTTTGGCGTTGGCCGCTCTTCCGTACGTGATGCTTTAACCACCCTAAAAGGGAAGGGAATTGTTCATGTAAAGCATGGCGAGGGGACGTTTGTCTGTCATACAGACACTACTACATTAATCCCGGATGTGCTGCTCTTAAGAGAGAATGATATTAACAAACTTTATCAGGTTCGTAAAATTTTGGAGGTCGGGATTGTTGAAATGGCTGCATTGAATAGGTCAGCAAGTCAACTTAAGGCAATGAAACTGGTGTTAGATAAATTAGTGAAGGCCACTACTGTAAAGGGATGGGAAGCGGATTACCAATTTCATCAGAAAATTGCGGATGCATGTGGTAATACAATACTAATCGATTTAATGAAAACGGTTTCAACATTAATGAAAAAAGGGATGATGGATTGCCATCGAATTATTTTGGCAGATCGAAAATTAGCGTCCGCTATTATCGAACAGCATGTTGCAATCTATCGTGCTGTAGAAGCAGGTGATGCAACGAAAGCGAGTGAAGCGATGTTTTGTCATCTTACATCTGTTGAAGAACTGCTTCATCGTCATGTAGAAGGGCAAAAAGGGGGTACGGCAACATGAATTCATTAGGGCTGGAAGGGATTTTGACGAGTGTTCAATTAATACATAACAATGAAGAAGGACATTTGCTTGGAAATGGCGGCGATACGATCGTTGAAGCTCATACTGAGGAGGATATTTCAAGCGTTCTTGCTTATGCAAATGAACATGACAAAACGGTTACTATTGTTTCCGGTGGAACGAAGCGAGGTTACGGCGGTCTGATGGAACAGGCAGACATTTTATTATCGCTTGCCAGTTTTAAGGGGATTGTGGAGCATTCTGTTGGTGATTTAACAATGACGGTGAGGCCTGGAACGACATTACAGGAAATTACCGATGAATTACATAAACATGGACAGCGGATTGCACTTGATACACCGTGGCCGGAAATGGCAACAATTGGCGGTATTGTTTCGGCAAATGACAGTGGTGCGAAAAGGCTGCTGTATGGATCAGCGAGGGATTTGGTCATTGGTATGAGAATCGGATATCCAGATGGAAGGGTCATCCGTACAGGCGGGAAAGTAGTGAAAAACGTAGCAGGTTATGATATGAATAAGCTTTTTATCGGGGCAATGGGAACACTTGGAGTGATCTCTGAAATCACGATTAAATTACGCCCACTCCCGAAATACGAAGGGCTGTCTCTTTTACATTTCCCAAAAGGCAGTAAGCCGGATATTCGTGCATTTTCGGTTCAACTTCTCGATTCGATGATGGAGCCAGTTTCCCTGGAAATGTTGAACGCTAAGCTTGCAGAAAAATTGACCGGCGAAAGAAACAATACGTTGGTAATTGCTTTTGAGGATCGGAAAAAGGCGGTTTTGGAACAAGAAAAATGGATAAGCAAGCATTTGCCGACCGGGGTCAAGCATACAGTGCTGCATGAGGGTAAAGCAAGCGAGTGGTGGGATAAGTTCCGACACCTCGGTCCGAATGGCTACAATGACAGCGAGATTGATGCAGACACTCTAGCAGCATTGAAAATTGGCAGCAATAATTTGGATGTTCTCATTAGCCTGGAAGCTGCTGATCAGCTAGCTGAAGCACATCATGTTGTGGTTGAAGCTCATGGTGGCTTAGGTCACGGTATTTCAAAAGTTTATGTAAAAGGCTTTCCCGAAGATATTGTTTCTTATATTAAAGCATTAAGGGCAAAGGTAGAAGAAAAACGCGGGGTTGTCATATGTACCCATTTACCGTTTAAATTAAGAAAGGCAGTTAGTGTGTGGGGGAAAAAGCCAAGTTATTTTTCATTACTAGAAGGAATAAAACAAACCAACGACCCGAAGAAAATCCTAAATCGCCAACGTTTTGTAGGAGGTATATAACATGAGCGTGGAAGAGAACAGATTGGCTAACATGCTGGACCCGGAAAAAAGTGAACCGCCTTGTCAAACAAAGACGCTAGGAAACTATCTTTGGGACGATCTTCCGGATGAAACAAAATGGGCGGACTGTGTTCACTGTGGCATGTGTCTGGAAGCTTGTCCAACGTATCAGGAAACTGGGGAAGAACAGAATTCGCCAAGGGGGCGTGTATATTTAATAAAAGCCGTTGCGGAAGGCAAAATTGACGTGAATGAAGCTTTTGCGAAACCGATTTTTGATTGCCTTGATTGCCGGGCCTGTGAAACGGCATGTCCGGCTGATGTGCAAGTTGGGGCTCTGATTGAGGAAGCACGCGGGCAAATTCGCCAGGCGATGCCATTAACCGGTTTTGCTGGTGCTTTAAATAAAACAGCATTGAAAGGCTTTTTTCCGCACCAAACACGTTTGAATAAACTTGGTGGCCTAATGCGGTTTTACCAAAAGAGCGGTTTACAATCTGTCACAAGAAAAACAGGTCTGCTCAATGTTATACCTAAACACTTAAAAGAGATGGAGTCGATTCTGCCGGAAGTTGGAAAACCTGTTCTTGGCCGGTATCCGGAAGTTATTCCACCTGAAGGGGAGACGAAGCAGCGGGTCGGAATGCTGACGGGATGCATTATGGATGTCATGTTTAGTGATGTAAATGAAGCGACTATTCGTGTTCTGACACATAATGGATTTGAAGTTGGACTTCCGAAAAATCAGGGCTGCTGCGGTGCACTCCATGTTCATGCTGGGGAAAGAGAGACAGGGAAGGAACTGGCGAAACGTAATGTTGAAGCGTTTAAAGATTACGATAAAGTGCTTGTCAATGCTGCCGGGTGCGGATGTGCACTGCAGGAATATCATGAACTTTTCCGGAACGATCCGGAAATGCTGCCCTTAGCAGAGGAATTTTCCGCTAAGGTGGAGGATGTTTCCAAGTTTTTGTACGATCATGACTTCGAACGTCCGAAAGCAGAAGTAAGGACAAAAGTTACATACCATGATGCGTGTCATTTAGCCCATGGGCAAGGTGTACGTTTTGAGCCTCGTCAGCTGTTAAAGGAAATCCCAGGGGTGGAAATGGTTGATATGCCAGATGCAGACAGATGCTGTGGCAGTGCCGGGATCTATAATCTTACACATCCCGAGATGGCGGGAGCACTTCTGGAACGCAAAATAGCGGATGTTCCCGACAACGTAGAAATGATTTCCATGGGGAATCCTGGCTGCATGCTGCAAATGGCCATGGGTGTAAAAAAATACGGGAGAAGTGAAAAAGTTGTCCATACGGTTCAATTGCTTGACTTGGCCTATGAGAAGGAAAAGGAAGAACTGGGAGTGAAATCGTAAGGGCGGTGAAGAGCTGATGGGAAAGCGTAAAAAACAACATCTCGATCGTGTTGTTCAACAATTAATAAACATTGTTGGTGAAAGGGAAGTTCTTTATCTAAAAGAGGATCTCATTGCGTATGAATGTGACGGCTATACGATGGCCAAAGGGATGCCAAGGGCAGTCGTTTTTGTAAAAAGTAAGGAACATGTCGTAGAGGTTGTAAAATGTCTAAACAAGGAAAAGATCCCTTATATCGCACGTGGGGCAGGAACAGGCTTAAGCGGCGGAGCGACTCCACTTGGAGGAGAAGTTATTATTAGTCTGGTTCGGATGAAAAGAATGCTGCATCTCGATTTGGAAAATCGAAAAGCGGTCGTGGAACCTGGCTATATTAATTTAAAGCTAACACAATCTATTTCCGATAAAGGTTATTATTATGCACCGGACCCTTCTAGTCAATATGCATGCACGATCGGTGGAAATGTTGCGGAAAATTCCGGTGGGGCACACTGTTTGAAATACGGGGTTACGACAAACCATATTTTAGGACTGGAGATTGTCCTGCCGAATGGAGAAATCATGGAAATCGGGGCAGATGGTATTCCGGATCAACCGGGCTATGATTTGCTTGGCCTTTTGACCGGTTCAGAGGGAACGCTTGGCATTGTCACGAAAATTACCGTGAAAATATTAAAAAATCCTCAAGGAAAGAAAACCGTGCTTGCTTATTATGATGATATAACGGACGCGAGCCAGGCAGTTTCCGATATTATTTCGGCTGGTATCATTCCAGCGGCACTAGAAATGATGGATGCAATCGCTATTGAAGGGGTGGAAGCGGCTGCCTATCCAGTTGGTCATCCACAAGACATTGCTGCATTCTTACTTATTGAGGTGGACGGAATCGCAGCTGGGATTGATGATCAAATCGATGAAATTCTTACCGTATGTAAACGGAACAATGTGCGTGAAGTAAAAGTGGCGAGAGATGAAGCGGAGCGTGCCCTTTGGTGGGCCAACCGGAAAATGGGCTTTGGCGCAATGGGGGCAATTTCTCCGGATTACCTTGTACAGGACGGCGTTATACCAAGAACACGCTTACCTGAAGTACTTGATCAAATTGCTGCGATTAGTAAAAGGTATGAACTAAGGATTGCAAATATTTTTCATGCGGGTGACGGAAATCTTCATCCACTTATATTATATGATGCAAGTGTTCCTGGTGAAAGTGAGCGTGCTGCCAAAGCGGGCTCTGAATGCTTAAAGGTTTGCGCGGACGTTGGTGGTTCCATTACGGGTGAGCATGGGGTTGGGATTGAAAAATCTGCTGAAATGCGCTTTATTTTCAGTGATGAAGAAATGGCCGCACAAACAGATATACGTACAGTATTTAACCCGGAAGACATATTGAATCCCGGAAAACTGTTCCCGCAGCCGGGGCGTTGTGTCGAGGTTAAGCAGGAGATGAAAAAGGTGGAAGTATAGTATCTTTAAAAATTTGGTGCGTCTATATTTTGGTAGATTACGATTGAAATGGTGAATGAGACTCGATTGGAAATATAGGCATCTCAATCGAAAAAGTGCTTGGCTCGACCGGAAAAGTTAGGACATGATCGAAAAAGTTCATACCTTGATCGAAAACACAGGCACCACGATCGAAATTGTACATATCTCGATCGAAAAAGCAGATATCTCGATCGAAACCAAACGCACCGCGATGATTTTTCATTTTCGGAGGCGGGGCGATCAGATTTACGACGACTAGGATCGGCAGCAACGTTGATTTTTATTAAAAAATAATAATACATTTCCGTCACGCTAAGAGGCGCCGTACGGAAATATATTTTAATAAATCAAGTATTAAAGGAGGAACTACAAATGGGTACTGGTACATTAGCAATTCTGGCCTTACTTCCGATTATAGTTGTTGCTGTATTCCTAGTCGGACTAAAATGGCCAGCGAGTAAGGCAATGCCACTCTCGTATATCGTCGCAGTTTTGTTGGCACTTTTTGTTTGGGATGTGGCGTTTCCTAAAGTTGCAGCTGCATCTGTTCATGGGCTGATTGTCGCTATTACGCTCTTATTTATTATTTTTGGTGCTATTTTACTATTGAACACCCTTCAGGAAAGCGGTGGGCTGCACACGATACGCCGTGGTTTTACCGATATTACTCCAGACCGCCGAGTTCAAGTCATTATTATCGCATGGCTTTTCGGTTCCTTTATTGAAGGTTCGGCGGGGTTTGGTACACCGGCGGCTGTTGCAGTGCCGCTAATGGTCGGCCTTGGGTTTCCCGCGATGGCCGCGGTTGTCTCCGGGATGGTGATTCAAAGTACACCTGTCTCATTCGGTGCGGTCGGAACACCAATGGTAGTCGGGGTTGGTACAGGTGTTGAGCCGCTTACGCAAATTTCAAATGTTTCGGATTTCGTATTTGCTGTCGCTGGTAAAGTTGCTATACTGCATGCTATTGCCGGGCTGTTAATCCCATTATTTTTGGTAGGAATTTTAACCCGATTTTTCGGAAAAAACAAGTCGTTCAGTGAAGGCTTAAAGATTTGGAAGTTTGCTCTATTTGCCTCTTTGGCGATGACAATTCCATACCTGATTATTGCCAACACGCTAGGGCCTGAATTTCCTTCCTTGATTGGTGGTTTAATTGGGTTGGCGATTGTGATTTTTGCAGCTAAAAAAGGTTTCCTGATGCCAAAAGAAGACGAAATTTGGAATTTTGAATCAAAAGACCGCTGGGACCCAACTTGGACCGGGCGTGTGGAACTGACACCAAGTGAGATTTATGCTGGTAAAATTAGCATGGTGCGAGCATGGGTGCCATATGTGCTGGTTGCTATCTTCCTGCTTATTTCAAGATTAACTGTTGTTGGAGATTGGCTTAAATCGGCCACAATCACAGTTCCAAATATTTTTGGCACGGAGATTTCCTCCAGCTGGGAAATCCTTTTTTCACCAGGCTTTATTTTTATCGTCGTTTCCGTCATTACATTTTATATGCATGGAATGAAAGGCTCGGAATATGCGCGGGCTTGGAAAGACTCAGGAAAAACAATGATCGCTGCAGGTTCAGCTCTTGTTTTCACCGTGCCAATGGTGCAAGTGTTTCTTAACTCAGGCGGTGGGGCAGCGGGTTATGAACAAATGCCAATCGTTTTGGCAGAAGGAGTTGCCGATCTTGCTGGTTCATTATATCCATTCTTTGCAACGTTCGTCGGCGGACTCGGTGCATTTGTAGCAGGCAGTAACACAGTCAGCAACATGATGTTCTCTCTTTTCCAATTTGGAGTAGGTGAAAATATCGGTGCCAGCCCGACATGGATGGTTGCACTTCAAGCGGTCGGTGGTGCAGCTGGGAACATGATTTGCGTGCATAACGTTGTTGCCGCATCTGCCGTTGTAGGACTCATCGGGAAAGAAGGACATGTTATCCGAAAAACGCTGCTTCCGTTTTTCTATTACGCACTGTTGTTAGGTTCGATTGGTTATTCGATTATGTGGACAGCGGAAAAAGGAATCTTTAACATTGGATCGATTATCGCAGTTGTTATTTGGGGGATTGTTATTTACTTTATCGCGTCGAATAATAAGCGGTTAAGTGCTATTGAACGAGAAATAGCCTCTTAGATGAAGGTTAGAGATTGCTGAAAAAGTTCCTTAATAAAAAGATATAATTCCCGATAATATTTTTGCGGGGATTATATCTTTTTAGGTTGAGGAGTGTATTCTAATCCTTTTACTTCAATCTACTATCCTTTTTCAATGCCTTATAAAAGGAGACAATCATTAATAACATGATTAACGAAAACGGAAACGCTGCTGAAATTAGAGCATTTTGCAGGGCCTGTAGTCCACCGGTATACAAAAGCACGGCAGCGATTGCTGATTGAGCAATGCCCCAAACGAACTTAACAATTGTAGACGGTGATAAGGATCCATTAGTAGTTTGCATGCCCAATACGAACGTAGCGGAATCTGCAGATGTGATAAAGAAAGTACTGATTAGCAAAATACCAAGGATGGATAAGATCGTACTGAACGGAAATTGTTCAAACATCCCGAACAGTACTTGTTCATCTGGTAGGCTGGCAAGATCTAAACCATTATTTTGTGCATGTATACCTGATATTCCAAATGCCGAAAACCACAGAAAGCTAACAACAGAAGGAACAATCAAAACCCCCGATAAGAATTCCCGAATGGTACGACCTTTTGAAATTCGAGCAATAAAGATTCCGACAAATGGAGCCCAGGCAATCCACCACGCCCAGAAGAAGACAGTCCAATCCATCACCCACTGCCTCTCCCCTTCATTATTAGGAGATATACGCAAACTTTCACTAGGAAGACTTTGAACATATGCCCCTAATGTATCCGTGAACGAATTCACGATGTACATCGTTGGTCCAAGGATTAATGTAGCAATGAATAAAAGCCCCGCAATCGTCATATTGGCATTACTTAGATATTTGATTCCTTTACCGAGTCCGGAGTAAGCAGAGATCATAAATAAAACCGTTACGACCAAAATGATAACAAGTTGAACCCAGAATTCATCAGCAACCCCAAACAGAAAGGTAAAACCCCCATTAATCTGGGTCGCACCAAACCCAAGGGTAGTTGCTACACCGACAATCGTCGCAAATACAGCGATAATATCTATAGCCTTCCCCCAAGTCCCGTGTATTTTGTCTCCAAAAAGAGGTTCAAGGGTAGCGCTAACTAATGCAGGTTTCCCGCGGCGAAATGTAAAATATGCAAGCACTAAAGCAATAATGGCATAGATCGCCCATGCATGAACACCATAGTGAAAAAACGTAATACGTAACGAATCCTCCAAGGCCGCGCGCGTACCTGGGTCGGCCGTTGGCGGCGTTTTTATATAATGTGAGACAGGTGAAGCAACACCATAAAACACAAGCCCTATCCCCATACCAGCACTAAATAGCATGGCAAACCATGAGGGGTAACTAAATTCAGGCTTATCCCCTGGCTTACCTAGCTTGATCTTGCCATAACGACTGAAAATCAAGTACAAACAGAACACGACAAACAATGATACCATTAATAAATAATACCAGCCAAAATGAACAGAAATATACACCATAATCATGTTTGAAAAATTTTCAAGTGCCTTAGGAGCAACTGATCCCCAAATAGACATGGCTACTGTTATTGTTAATGTAACCCAAAAAACTGCTGTTACCTCCGAAGTTACTCGTTTCATTTCGTTCCCCTTTCTAAATTTCCCTTCACATTTTCACTTTCGTAAAGGGTCATTTCTTAGGATTACAGATAATACTTTCTTTAAGATGTTAGTATTTCTGTAATGGGTTGTTCTATACGGAAAGGAGTCTATATACTGCTTAGAATAGTTTGTTATGTCCTTATTATTGGATCATTTCGGTCTTATCCGTTTCAGCCATCATTTTTTTCAGCGCTTGTTCCTTGTATTCTTTCAGGCGGAGATACCGGTAGCATCCCGGAATTACTCGTAATATGGGCAGAGAGGGCTATATTTACGATATTGATCGTTACTCCTATTTCGTATTTGTGTTAGGAGGAAAAAATCAGGGGCTTCCTTTGAAAAAAAGCCACTTCCGGTTTAGGGCCGGGTGGCTTTCTTTCACTTTTTGCAGGTCATGTTAAGAAATGGTGCAGCAACAATAATTAAAACTTTGGACCCGGGTAAATCGGCGCATTGTAATTGCTTGAATTTCGAATTATTATTTTAATAAGAGAAAAGGTCTTTTTTACCAAGTTTGGGAAAGGGGGAGTGGATGTTCATGACAGATGATTTAAACCAACAGCTAAGGCAGCTTGCTTTTAGGAAGATAGATCAAATTATCCAGTCGTTCGCAGGTGAAATTCAAGCGGAATCTGTCCCTGTTATACATGAATTTTTTGACTTGTACCTGGAAGATAACCGGTTATTGCAGCATCTTTATCAGGCATATAAAGAAAACCTTCCATCCTTAAATCTGCATCATCAACAAGACATCATCACCTATAAGCATGAAGGTGCCGCCCATACCATTTTGTTTTCCAATAAACAATTTACGCTGGATGAAGATTCTTATGTACGGTTATTAGCTTATACGATTGAAATCATGCGGGAAGTCTTGCCACTGGGTTCGATTGTTGAGTTGAATCCAGCCTATTTTAAACCTGACAGTCAATTGGAATCTCCTTCAAAGGTAGTCATCACCGGACGATTTATCGGTCCAAAGGGTTATAACAGCTATTTTCCGTATGTGGGGGTTATCTATCCGGTCGGCGAGATGAAAGCCGGCACACAAATTCATTTTACCGCTCCGTTGATCAAGCGGGTCGTGCAAAAAGGATTCAGTGATGGGATGGAAGAAGCCTTTGTGTATTTGATGAAACAAGAATTTATTGTGGAAAAAGATTTGAACTCCATTGAATTTTCCAACCATGATATGAAAGAACTCCAACAAGAAATGGAACAAAAAGCGGGTGACGTGTAATGGGATTATATGATTATGATTTTTGCCATAATCTGTTATATGGCGGATGGGATTCGGGGATTATCAATAATTTAAAGGATGCCCGCGATGAAATAAAGCAAAACTTTAAGGATATGGACCTGGAAAATGCATCGGTAGGAGAGGATATGGGCGCCATTGTGGATGAAATGGTTGCCGAGCTGGACCGATTAATTAGCGAAATTGAATCGGTGCATTTTCGTTAATGTTGTGTGGACTGGAGGTGTGCCAATGTGGCAGGACAAGCGATTAAAATAGATTTTGTGGAGCTGCAAAACATCTTGAATCAATTACGAGCCGGTATTGATGATTTTACCGGCTACACGACGACGTTTCGCTCCAATACAAGCGACCGGCTGGAGGCGTTCAACTCGGACTTCATTGCAAAAGTGGATGCACTCTTGGATAACATGAATAATGATGTGAATCAGGATTTAGTCAACCAGATGGAGACAATCTATCAAGCTGGCAAAGCCGTACTTGATGGCATGAAACAGGTAGATGAAGAGGCGGCTAAAGCAATTGGGGGTGACGGGTCGTGAAGCGTGACCTGAAAATCAATTACGGCGTATTGGATGAGATTATTGCCGAGCTCCAAACATATAAAAAGGCGCTTGAGGGGATGAAGGAGTCACTTATGAAAGTTCAGTCCTTCATGCAAACCAACCAGGGGAGAAGTATTGATGCCTGGAATCAGCGGATCGATGGGTCCACGGACGAAATAAAGAAGTACAAAACACAAGTGAATGACCTTCTTTCGTTATTCGAAAATTATGTAACCGATACAACCGCCTACATTTCTCCTATCGCAAGGAACACGATGATGCGTGTCGACCGGAATGATATTTGGGCCAATTTGGAGCAGATCGAAAGTGGCTTCACGAGCAATGTCCCCAAGGCATTAAACATAAGCTACCAGTCACCCGCTTCGCTCTTTGGTTTGTTCGAGGATCCGACCGATGCCCAAAAAGAAGCAAGCGCGTTCAATAAGCGACAATTGGAAAGCATCCAGTCAAGTATCCAATCGACGCAAACGAAACTGCAAAACAAAATGGATGACCTGTGGGACCTGTATAATACGAAAGTGAAGCCGTTCGAAAATGCCGATGATGCGTATAACGACCTGGCTGCAAATATTAAGAGCAAATATACCAGCTTTTTCGAAGGGTTATGGGATGTGGCAGAAACTATTGGCAAGGGTGCCTGGGATCTTGTGAACGGGCTTATTGACGGCGTGCTTGGCATGATTACCGGTCTATTAACCGTTGCAGGGGACCTGGGTATTATCGTACTATCAGGAGTAATACCGGATCCAATCGAACCCGCTTTTTTAAGAGATAAAGCAGAGGAAACGGCTGATTCCTACAAAGAAGCTGTGGTACAATTTATAAAAGACCCCATGCGTGCAGTGGAATCTGTCGCTCAATCGGTTACCGATACTGTGGAAGAAAAGGGTATCATGTATGTCACCGGGACTGCCTTACCGGCTGTAATCCCAAGTACTTGGGGTTTAAAAGGCGTAAAAGCTGTTTCTAAATTTAAGGGTGCAGGTAAGAAATCACCGAATGTGGCCGGTAGTAAATTCCCTTACAGTAAGGAATTTATTCAGAACAAGATAAATGCAGCGAAAGAAGGACTTGGCAAGGTGAAAATGCCTGTTGTGTATAGCGAAGTAGTCTCGACAGGCAATATGAATATCCCGGTCTTTGGAGCGGAAATGAAACGTCTTAGTGAGATCCGCCCGCAGATGTTTTCGGTAAAGAGTGTTGATGGTAGAGGTACGAAGGCTGAGAATGCTAGAGAAGTATCTAAGGATATAAAAGAAAATATCTCTAAACTTAATAAAAAAGACTTAGATGAATATAGAAAAGAACTAAATGTTCCCGAAACCAATACTGTCGCAGTTGGGAAGACGAATATTAATGGTTTAGAAAATGTGATTTTTAAAGGTGCTTCTCCAGAAGTAAGAAATCAGGCTAAATTACCTTCGCTAGACGATATAAATCCAAACAGAGAATTTAAAGCACCGTATAATCATATTAAAAACCCAAAATTGGCCCAATTTACCAGACACGCTGAAGAAGATGTACTTAACGAGTTTAATGATGCCATTAAAAAGACTGGTTTAGATTCTAATGATGTAAAGGGTACTCTGTATATCCATCAATCAAACCCTAGAGGGGTCTGCAATAAATGTACTAAAGGTTTAATAAAGCCGTTTCCTGAAGATAAATGCGGTATTTTTTATCAGGCTAGTAAAAAGTATCCTAATCTTAAAATTGTGGTTACATCCGAAATTGATAAAACTGTTAAGGTTAATGGTTTGACTTCCTTCACTTTAAAAGACGGCAAAATTATACAATAAGAGGTGGAATATGAATAATTTAGTGTATACCTTAGAAGATGATGTTAAAGTTGGTTTTGTTCTAACTATCGGTGAAGAAGTGTTTGGTGTTATTAATAAAAACGATGAAAGATATAATGACGGAAGGGAAGCTCTGGATAAATGTTGGATTTGGGTTGAAGATAAAGGTGTTTCCGGCGATGACTTATATGAGTTAATTGATAATGCAGAGTTTACAGGGATATCCGAGTTTGCGGAGGATGAGAATGACATAGAAATTGCAAGCTTATGGACGCTGATGGTAGATATAGTATCCTATACAGCATGGAAAGCATACAAAAGGGAAGAAGCAAAATATTTACCGCAAGCGTTAGAAGGAATTGAAGAAGAAAGTATGGCAATATTAGTAGATAGTGCTATTGAGACAACATTTATTTCTAATGAAAAAATAGAAATAATTGAGCAACGGATGTTAGATCAATTTTCGGTGAATAATGATAAGAAGTTAACAAGACATGATTTTATGAATAAGCTTTTGGAGGGGGAGTAATATTTTTAATATATTAGTAGTTACTTACTTACTTTATGTTGCAAGAGGGATGGAGTAATAAATTTTTCCTTTGTTATTTGAGGGAGAATATGAAAATATCATTAGTTACTACCTATTCTAATGGTGGACTTAACAATTTATAGTGTGCTTTTAGCTGTTAAAAGGTTATGTAAAATAAATGTTGTAAATATAAAATTCATTGCAAGGCTTAATCAAAACAGCCAGTTCACACTGGTGGTTTTGATTACCGTGCCCAAGTTGAACCGCTGCGAAAATTCAGCCCAACTGACGACCAAGCTGACAGAATCATGGTTGGAAGCCGGATTCAAACGCGGAAACAAAGGTAAGTCATATGGGCTATCGGCAAGCATTGATCATATAGAGATGGTAACCGTTGAAATACTTCTCTCGATGACTGTCCCACCCACTATCACAGTCGGGCTGGGAATAAATGCGACCATGCTTGCATTTCGCTATACCTTGGGCGCGACAATGACAGGTGGGTCTGTTTCGGGTGTGGGATGCGGTGACGATGGGTGTACCGTCACCGGCAACGTTCAAATTTTCCACATCCCCGAGCAATCCCAACTTAGCTGAAAAAGTAAGGATTTCGGATTGAAAAAATCCAAATAAACGATCTGATGGCATCTCCCTTTTTTGATCAGAGTTTTGGGATCATCCACTCCACTAGCTGTTTTACCCGGCCAGGCTTGGATACAGGTGCTTTTTCACCCTTTTTGCCTTTTTCGGTTTTCGTTTACGTGCCTTCTTACTTTTCTTTTTGTGGGTAACATGCTTCTTTTCACTGCCCCACAACCGAGTGAAAAAGTCGTGGTACCAACACCAAGTATGTCACTGGATTCAAATCCGCCAAGAATCGCGTAAAGGGAGACCCGGCGAAGTTCGTCAACCCAATCATCCACACTCATGGTTGGATTTGACAAAAGCATAAGCAGGTATGATCACATCATGGATGCAGGATCCCGCGGGGCAGGTCCTTTCTTGCCATAGAAAGGCTCTAGCATCGTTGTGATTTTTGATAGATTTGTCATCCAAAGTTTTGTAATAACGGGCCAATCGCTGTTTACGAGTGTCAGAACACCACCAGAATAGTGTTTCTGCAGGCGATCCATCACAAACTGCTGGTAAGCTTCATGTGAGACAAAAATTGGTTTCACTTTCAACACCTCAATTAGGTTTAGTAAGGGAAAAATCTCCCTTCAACCGCGATTATTGGGGCGTTTTCCAAAAGTCAAGGGCTTTTTGACCTATTTTTGAAAATAATGTGACTTGTACATTTCCAGTTCACATTATTTGAAATAAAAAATCCTCCTGCAAAAAATAGGAGGAAATAAAAAATTGACGGATCAAAAAAAGCTTTGAACCGTCTGACTCGGCGAATGCCGAGAGTCTATTTAAATGATAAGGAGGAATGAGCCTTTGATTGTATATTTGAAATAAGGAGTTAAGGTTCTAAAGGAAAATAACAAAACATGTATAAGAAGTAGAAGATAAAAACCGGACTTGATTGCAAGCCTTTTAAGTAACTGGCACTTATGTTTTTTATGAGATATTTATACTTTGGATGACATGAAGCTTTTACCGAAATCATAACTCATAAAGGTAGTACCATCATGGAGTATCATAGATTACTGACAGGGAACGAGACATTAGGCGATATGACATTTAGATGGCAGGGGAATTATGACAGGGAAGTGGCAATAAACAAACAAGAGTGTACAAGTAAATAAGTGATACCTGAATTATTCATAGAAAAATCTAAATAGCTTGTAACTCCATACCTGCCAAGTAACCATGGCAGGTATGGACTGCACCAAATAAATGAAAAAAGAACCCGTTTCTGATAAGGTTAAAAGTACGACCAAATAACCATAGAAAGGGTTCTTATAATGGCTACTTTACCGCAAATCACACTTGATTTCAATCGCAAAATAAAACTATCCAATGATGGAGGAGAATTATCCTCCGATACCGGTGAAATGATTTTTCGGGAATTTGATGAAAAAATCGGTTTCTCTGCGACTTTGGCAGAATGTTTAGGCTCATCGATGAACGGCGCTACTATGTGCATGCGAATGAAGATTTACTTCGACAAAAAATCTATCAAATCATCGCTGGATACACCGAAGATGATGCGGCAGACGCCTTGATAAATGATCCAGTATTTACGCAGATGATAGGCAAGGATGCGCTCGCCTCCCAACCAAGCCTTTCCCGTTTTTTGGCTCGTTTTGATTCTCATTCTATCACTTCTTTGCTTCAAGCTAACCAGGTATTACTGGACAAAATGCATACGTACCGGCAATCAGACGCGATTATTTTCGATTTGGATTCTACTCACGCAGATAGTTATGGCAACCAGGAACAATCTTCCTACAATGCACATTATGGTACCATTGGCTTTCATCCTTCGAGGAAGTAGAAGGTGATTTTCTCAAATCGGAATTGCGCCCAGGAAATGTCTACACGTCGAATGGCGTTGTCGATTTTGTTCGCCCGCTTATAGCACATTACAACGAAAAATTCCCATGGATGACACCGTTTCTGCGTGCAGACAGTGGCTTTGCCGTTCCAGCTTTATACGATTTATGTGAAGAAGAATCTGTCTCTTATGTGATTCGCTTAAAATCGAATGCGAACCTCCAGCGTTTGGCTGATGAACTGCATCCTGCGTCTTCCTCGAAAGATATGAGCGAGTCCGAGTGCTATTACGAAGAGAGCGAATACCAGGCAAAGTCATGGAAAAAAGCACGGAAGATCATTATCCAATCGGTTCGTCCTGCAGGAGAGATGTTTTTCAAGCACAGCTTTTTTGTGACAAACTTAGGAGATGTCTTTTCTCCGCAAGTGATTGTGCAGTCCTATCAAAGAAGAGGCACCATGGAAAATTACATCAAAGAAGCGAAAAACGGATTCGGTTTGGATCGCATGAGTAGCCACTCTTTTCAAGCAAATGAAGCTCGGATGATGCTGAGTTTATTGGCCTACAACTTGACTAATTGGCTGCGCACGCTTTGTTTCCCGGAAGGACAACAACAGATGCAAATCCAGACCATTCGGACACGTATCATCAAAGTTGCCAGTAAATTAGTGAAATCAGGGCGTTCTCTCTACTTTAAACTGGCTTCGGGTTTTGTATATGCGTCTTTCTTCTGGAAAGTGCTGCGTCGTATTCAACGTCTCCAGTTTGAGTGAAAGTAAAAGGAAATAACTAGAAATTTAAAAGCTTTTAGACGACCACGGGAGAAGTCTGTCCAAAAACAGGTCATTTTTCTTAGTTGCGTTCCTTTTGTAGTTCTGTAAGTGTTATTTCAGCATTTTTTCGGGTGAAAATAGAAAATAAGTCCGTTCCATTTGCATTTATGCTTTTCAGTTAGAAGTATGAATAATTCAGGTGATAGTTTGATCTGAAAACATAAATCATCATGGAGTAACTAATTAATATGGATATAAAGGAAAAAACTAGAAAAAACAAAGCACTTAATTGTCTCAAGGCAAACGCAACAGGTGCTTTTTTATGGTAAGTGTAAATATACTAAATGTAAACCCCACCAAAACTGGTGAAAATAGTGGAGAAAGGTGCAACTAGTTAATTTACCTACTGTTTGTACCTTTTTATTTTGCTTTTTCGCAAAACGATGAAGGAGTCACTTACGAATGTTCAGACCTTCATGCAAACCAATGAGGGGAAAAGTGTTAATGCCTGGAATCAGCGGATCGATGGGTCCACGGACGAAATAAAAAAGTACCAAACACAAGTGAATGACCTTCTTTCGCTATTCGAAAATTATGTAACCGATACAACCGCCTACATTTCTCCTATCGCTAGGAACACGATGATGCGTGTGGACCGGAATGATATTTGGGCCAATTTGGAGCAGATCGAAAGTGGCATCACGAGCAACGTCACCAAGGCATTAAACATAAGCAACCAGTTACCCGCTTCTCTCTTTGGTTTGTTCGAGGATCCGACCGATGCTCAAAAAGAGGCAAGCGCGTTCAATAGGCGACAATTGGAAAGCATCCAGTCAAGTATCCAATCGATGCAAACGAAACTGCAGAACAAAATGGATGACCTGTGGGAACTGTATAATACGAAAATGAAGCCGTTCGAAAATGCCGATGATGCGTATAACGACCTGGCCGCTGATGTCAAAGGCAAGTATACCAGCTTTTTCGAAGGGTTATGGGATGTGGCAGAAACTATTGGCAAGGGTGCCTGGGATCTTGTGAACGGATTGATTGACAGAGTCCTTGGCATGATTACCGGACTATTAACCGTTGCAGGGGATTTGGGCATTATCGTTCTATCAGGAGCAATACCGAATCCAATCGAACCCGCTTTTTTAAGAGATAAAGAGAGGAAACGGTGATTCCTACAAACAAGCTGTGATACAATTTGTAAAAGACCCGATGAGTGTGGTGGAATCTGTCGCTCAATCGGTTACCGATACTGTGGAAGAAAAGGGTATCATGTATGTCACCGGGACTGCCTTACCGGCTGTAATCCCAAGTACTTGGGCTTTAAAAGGAATTAAAGGTGTTTCCAAATTGAAGGGTGCAAGTAAACCGTCAAGAGTTGTTAGCAGCAAATTTCCTTACAGCAGGGAATTTATTCAGAACAAGATAAATGCAGCAAAAGAGAAGCTTGGCCAGGTGCCATGGCTTTATCGCGAAGTGGTTTCGACAGGCTTTTCTAATCACACGGTCTATGGGGTGAAACCACTTGGTGAGGTTAAACCGCAGTTGTTTTCGGTGAAGGGTGAAGGTAAGGGTATAGATAATGCTAATGATATAAAAGGTATAACCAAATTAACTGTTGATGATATACCAACTGCAAAGAGTGGGAACTTTAATAAATTTTTCAATTCCCTTACAAGTAGTGAACTAGACGAACTTTGGAAAGATAAAAAGATTAGAAAGAAAATTGAACGTCAGCTTAGAGCACCTGGAGGTTTACATGAGTGGCACTTAGTTTCAAGGGCTCCGCAATTTAAGTATTGGAATATTAGTGCTGAAAAGATTAAGGATTTACGAACAGCAATATCTGATGTTAAATTCGTCAATCCAAATGGTGTTCATGGAGGGTTAGGCTCAACTAAAGCACATAATGAATTATTAGCAATTATAGATACTTCTAATGACTATAATACATTTGTTAGACGACTTAATAATTGGGCTAATTATAGACTTGAAGGTGGGACTTTGTCCTTACCAGAAGGTCTTAGATTAAAATAGGAGGATACTATAATGGAAAAACAAGGATGGGTTTCTATTTGGTTAGGTAATATTAAGGAAGAGGACTCTATAAGAGAATATGTAGATTTAATGTATGATGAGGATGGCGAGTCTGTCCCTTCAGAGTTTTTTGTCGATTTTAATATTGATATGGATGAAACAGATGAGGATACTATAGAAAAAGCGGTCTATAAGAATAGTAGTAGTGATATTTCAACATTATTAGATGGTTGTTCGTATGAAGAAATTATAATCCCGAAGATTAAGAAAAGTATAGATTTAAAAAAATCATACAATGCAGTAATTCTAATATATAACTTTGAGTATAACAATAAAATTACTTCAGCTGGCGCTTTTGATTTTATTACTGCTACAAATTATGAGTAAGAATAAACATAATAAATATTGGGAATAGCTTTAGATGATGGATACCACAGTGATTACTTTTCTGGAAGAGTTGCTTTATAATACGGATAAAAATACTATATTAGTCAGTTGAGCAATGTAGACAACCTGCTAATACTCCATTTTTAGTAAATTATAATTGGAATAGTGGATTTGATGTAACAGAAGTTATTTTAGTAATGTTGGTTTACGTAAGATTCATTGTGGATAGAATATCTAATTTAATTACAATGGTAATTTTCAAAAAGCACTTGATTGTCTATTAGGCAACATGTGCTTTTGTGATTAAGAGTGTGTTTTAACTAATGAAATGGTGAACTTCTTATGGAGCGCAATTCAATGGACCAGCAGATATTGATAATCTTGTACCACAAAATAGCCAGATAAATAGGCGAGGTGGTAAGTGGTATGAAATGGAGACAGAATGGTCAAGTGCTTTAAAAGAGGTTCCACCTAGAAAGGTTTCTGTTACAATTGAACCAGTTTATTCTAAGGATTCAATGCGACCAGACTCATTTTTGGTCGAGTACCAAATTGAGGGAGAATTTCCAGTGATTCAAGAGATTGCAAATAAATCAGGAGGTTGATATTGTGGGCTTCGAAACAGAGTTAAACAAACTATATGAACAAATAGCACAACAGGTGAATGAAATGATTCCAGTTGAATGGAGTAACTTTTATTTCAATGGTGAGGTTAAAGATAAAGAAGGGGGCGTATTTTTCTTTTTTAGACCTAAAGATAATAATCAAGAAGCTATTTTTTCACATAATATCCTATGTGTAAAATATTTCTCGAGGGTATTTGAGCTATATTCTAGCAAAAAAAGAAAAGGCACTCTATCATAAAATGTATGCTTTGACCAGGCAAATA
>BMJD01000045.1 GCA_014642895.1 Lentibacillus populi | reverse complement strand
AATAAATGAATGTGATATACCTCCTATCCAGGCTAGAAATTCTTTTTCATCATAGACGGTGGCTGCGCGAATGCGGAGCCATGTTGGTTTCTTATCTCATAAAAAATAAAAGGTGATACATATTGTACATGCACAATATGTATCACCCTTCTACTGTTGGTTTATAAAAAATTTGATTATTTATTTCAGAAAGAAGATCTATTCCATTAATCTCTAAAAAATCCTTGACAAATGTTGTTGATCCCCCAATTCATTAATACTATCTTGGCCGTGTTCATGAGATTCTTGAATATGCTCTAAAAGTTGTTGTTTAATATCTTTTCTATTCTTTGAACTTATCTGATATTGCTTTAACTCTTCAAGAACTTCGTTTAAAAATTGTTTTTCTTCCATGGTCAATTTAATATAAAAAACATATTTTTGTAAATTTCTCAAACATGATCATCTTATTCCCCGCTCCAGCGGAAAAACCGTGAGGACAAAATGATCGACACGATGGCGACACCAATGAGAACCGCAACATCCACGCCATTCTCCCAAATCGGTGTGAAATTCCAGGTTTGCCTTGTTAAATCAATGACATAGTAAAGCGGAATGAGGTGAGCGATCATACGTAACACGTCTGGCATCCATTCAATCGGCATGGTCGCTCCCGATAAAAAAATCATCAAATTCAAGGCAAGTGAACTGATGGCTGAGGCAGTCCGAACGTTTTTGGCAATTGAATTGATCAACAGTCCGAACGGGAAGAAGGCAATCAGGCTTAATAGGATTGCCAACAAGGTACTTCCCAAATATTTCGGTACATGTAAATTGAAGACGAGGTATCCAAAAACGAGAATAATTACGGCGCTGATGGTAAAAATGACGGTTCCCTGCACGGTTTGCGCCGTTAACACCATCCAAGGCCTTACTGTTGTGACCTGATAGCGTCGCAAAATGCCTTTTTCACGATAGTTGGCCATCACCGTTCCGATTCCGAAAAACGCAGTGGTCAAGATGTTCACGGCAATCCAGGACGGGATGTAAGCATTGCTGTAAGTCATCCCACCGATTTTTGCGCTTCCGAACATCGCCCCGAATAGCCAGATCATCAGAACCGGAAACAAAAAGGTCCAGAACACGGCCATTTTTTCTCGAAAAAATAACTTTGTTTCCATTACCGACAGTTTCACAATTTTATTCATGCTGATCGCTCCTTTAACAGGTGGACAAACAAATCATCCAGCGTGCCTCGCTCGAAACGGAATGCGGTCACTCTCCAATCACGTTCTTCACATTCTTTTAAAACCAAATAGGCGGAACGCTGGAGATTCTCCGTTTGAATTCTCACCCGATTTCTGGATTTCTCCATGTGAATCACGCTGGGCAGGGCGATCAAAACATCGGGATCCACATCGAAACTCTCAAACGCTAGGTAGTTTGTCGCCAGGTCTTCGAGCAACACATTCGGTTTTCCAAGTGCCCGGATTCGGCCATCGTACACCATGGCGATCCGATCGCAAAGTTTTTCGGCTTCTTCCATATAATGCGTTGTCACCAGGATGGTGGTTCCTTGTTCCTTAAGGGTATGGATGACTTCCCACAACTTGCGGCGTGCTTGCGGATCAAGCCCCATGCTCGGTTCATCCAAAAACACGATTTCGGGTTGATGCAAAACAGATAAAGCGAGCGTTACCCGTTGCTTCCAGCCACCGGAAAGATCCTTGAAATACGAATTGAGTTTGTCTTCCAAATGTAACTGTTCAATGATGGCCTTCAGTTCTTGATGTGTGTTGTAAAAAGATGCAAACAGATTCAACGCTTCTTTGACCTTCATTAACTCCTGAATGGATGTGTCCTGGAACTGTACCCCAATTTTTTTATTTAATTGATAGCGGTCGGATTCCTTGCCGGGGTCAAGGTCGAGTACGTGTACCTTTCCGGAATCTCTTTTCCGCAGTCCTTCCAGAATCTCAATAGTTGTAGTTTTACCAGATCCGTTCGGACCAACAATCCCGAAAATTTCGCCTTTTTCGACAGTAAAAGAAATCCCCTGTACCGCTCGAGTTTCCCCGTACTGTTTCATTAAGCCTTCAACTTCAATGACATGTGGCACTTTTTTCTCCTTCTCTCATAAATAAATTTTTACTCTTCAGACTTGCATCATAAAATCAGTTTTGTTTTACAAAAATGGTTCTTCCGGCAGCCACCCTTTGTTTTCAGCAATGGCGACGGCATCCATCCGGTTTCTCGCTTCCAGCTTCTGAATAATTTCGGAGATGTAGTTGCGGATCGTAGCTGGAGAGAGATAGAGAGTTTTACTGACTTCTTTGACCGAATCTCCCTTCTTCAGGTGCAACAAAATCTCGGATTCTCGTTTCGTGAGTGGGTTTATTTCTTCCATCATGGAAAAAGTAAGGTGCGGGCTAAAGACACGCTTGCCCGCGTGAATTTTTCGCAGTGCTTCCGCCAATTCGGACACGGGCATATCTTTTAGCAAATAACCCATTACTCCGGCCTTCACGGCACGTTGCAGGTACCCGCTTCGAGCGAAGGTAGTCACGATGGCGACCCGGCATTTACTGCCTTCATCCCTCAACTTTTCCGCTACCTCCAGCCCGCTTAACAGCGGCATCTCAATATCGAGAACGGAAATATCGGCGGTTTTTTCCCGAATCAGCCGGAGGGCCTGTTTACCATTGTCGGCTTCCCCGACAATTTCAATATCTTCTTCCAGGGCAAGCAACTGGCTGACCGCGCCCCGAAGCATTCCCTGATCTTCCGCAATGACAATTCTCATTGGATTCCCTCCTTCGTGATCGTCGGTTTCTTGACTTTCGGCACGATAATCGTGATTTTCGTTCCTTTTGTTTCCCCGGTTGTCATTTCGAGTTTTCCCTCGATCAGCAATAACCGTTCTTTCATGCCCAACAGGCCGCTGTGAAACTGGTCGTGATTTTCCTTCGCAATGCCGACCCCATCATCCTCCACCTGAAGAATGTATCTTCCAGGTTCTTCTTCAAGGCGGATTGTGCATCTGTGCGCGCCGCTGTGTTTCACGACATTGGTAACACATTCACGAAGACACAGGCTCAGGATATTCCGGATAATCGGCGGGGCTCCTGAAAGTTCATCATTCCGTTCCACTTTGAATGAAATCCCGGCAGACTCGCAAATTTGAGCCGCCTGTTGGCACTCCTCACCGAGATCGATGGACTGCATATCACTTATCAGTTCCCGCACCTGCAACAAAACGGATCTTGAAATATTCTGGATCTCACGGGCTTCTTTTGAGGCTTGATCGGGATTCTGGGGAATCAGCCGCTCCACCAATTCACCTTTCAACGTAAGCAGAGACAGGGTATGGCCCAGCGTGTCATGAAGATCACGGGCGATTCGCTGGCGCTCTTCATTTTTTATCAACCGGGAAATTTCATCATTGGCATATTGTAACCCCAATTTCATCTCATGTGATTTCCGGATCATTCTCACCATATAGGGCAACAGGAAAAGAATAAGAAGAATCGAATACCAGCCGAGGTACAATGGATTCGACTCTCGCAAGAAATAGAACCCAGCCGACCCGGCAAAGAGCACAGCCATGAGTACAGTCATCCCAGTAATTTTACGGAAGGATGAGTACTTGCCGATCACCAAAGCGGGATAAAAGCCGAAGCTCAATTCCCACGGGTTCAAGAAAGCCCCCCATAAAGCAATCGCGACCAGTTGAACAATGATGAAAAAGGTTCGGTGTTTCGCATTCAAAATGCTGATCAAATGAGCTGTTGCGATTATAAAAAACAAAAGATAGTTGTACCCAGTCTGTTGTGGAAAGATAATCAGAGAAATCAACGGGGGAAGCAACATCATCGTTTCCCACGGGAGTCTGATACGAGCCATTTTTTACCCCCTTCTTCATTTTGGTCTATCATACCATATGGTTTTGAGTCAGTGACCCTAACCTTTATTATTTGTTATCGGGGTTCCGGAAATTTGAGCTTGTTTCCCGCGTTTCAGCCACATCGGAACCAACCAGATCGAAAGTAAGAAGACCACCACATGGACCGGCTGTGCAATAACTCCGAATTTATCTGCCGGAGGATTGGCCAAAACATTGAGCGACGACAACAGAGTGACACCTCCGGTCAGCAGAACATAATAGACTGAAGGTCTTGCAGTTTTTTGAAACCACTTTACGAAAATCATTGCCCCGGCGATATTTGCGATGATCGAAGCAACCGCAATGGAGATCCAATTTAACTGGGAGAACCACAGGCCTGTTACAGCACCTAACAGGTAAGCCGTGGCAACACCGGCAGCTCCTGAAATAACTCCAGCATATAAACCGACTAATAAACCTTTTCTCATTATTACTTGTGCCTCCTTGATTTATTGTATTAAAAGTATATCGAAAAGCCGACGGGGCCGGTAGTTATGTATATCACTTCTTTGAAATGATATATATCATTTTTTTAGAAGGTTTTTCGGATGGATTCATGTTATTAAAAATGACTTTTTAAGGAAAAATGGCAGCAAAATCTACGGATGCTACCTTTACCCCTTTAGTAGAGGGAAAACATTTTTGTGGATGGGATCAATTGTAGTCCCACTAGCCCGTTCGTTCCCCTCAGGCTTCCTCTGTTAAACCATTAAAAATGGCCAACCAGAAAATAAATTCCGATTGACCTCATTATACAAACGCGCCCTTTAACGAAATTGGCAAGGGCTATCTAATTGTCAAACAATCCTCTTCTATTCAAATTCGCAGTCACAGGTTTTTTCCTAATTCACGAGACCATATAGATAACTGACCTATATGATGTATTTCGTGAGCAATGATATGGCGCATACCTCTCCGTATAGGTAAGGGGTTGACGTTATCGCTCCCTTTTCCCTTCGTTCACACCGTACTTGAAACTTTCATCTCATACGGCGTTCCAACTAATCCAATTCATTCAATCCTATGTATCTAATGAAGTAAATTTGCAATTCTAAAATCAGATTACAGTATTTTTCCATTGTTTTCGCAGTTCATTGACCTTTTCTTTCTGTTTTTGATCAAGTTGGAAAGAATGAAGTAAGGTTTTAATTTTTTCAGTATCTTCTAAATGAACAAGTCGGCTTGTAGTACCTGTTCTTTCGTAAGTGTTTTCCATATTTCACCAGATTCCTTTATTTTTAGTATATTTCGAATAGAGGGCTTATCTTTGTTTACATGATATAAGAAATCTTTTATTACAGGAAGAACAGGTAAGCGGTAAGCCAGCATAATCTAAAAGTATGTAGCGTTTTGACTGGTTCTCTAATAATACTTCTTGAACCTTCATTTTTCGTTCCTCCTTTTAAATATATTAGCAGAATAAAGAAATATCTTATCTTATATTATACAATTAATACTAAATAGAAATCGTACATAAAACGAGTATAAAATAAAAAATAATAGTGGATAATCCATGTTATATTAAACATAGAGTCCACTATTATTATAGTATGGTTAACTAAAAGAGGGTTTTTTCGATTTTACCGTTTTTCATGACAATTTGGATAGTGTCGTTATTGGCTAGTGAATCAATATCTTCCAATGGGTTCCTTTTTACGACGATAATGTCTGCTAATTTTCCTTGTTCGATCGTACCAAGTTTATCATCCCAGCCTAGACATTCTGCTGCTGTCTTTGTTGAAGCAACAATTGTTTCCATTGGGGTCATACCACCATTGGCCATTAAGCCAAGCTCCCGTAAATTTGTGCCATGCTTCATCACACCAGCATCGGTGCCCATTGCAATTTTCACTCCTGCTTTATAAGCCTTTGTGAAGCTTTCCTTGTGTTGTTCAATAACTTCCTTGGACTTTTGCACAGCAGTTGACGGCATTCCAACTTGTTCAGCCGTTTCCAGCACGGCAACCGGCGCAAGTAAGGTCGGTACTAAATAGGTGCCATTTTCAAGCATTAATTCAATTGCCTCTTCATCGATAAAAATACCATGTTCAATCGAATGAACGCCTGCTTTTACTGCATTTTTAATTCCCTCAGCACCTTGCGCATGAGCCATTACTTTTACCCCTTTACGAAAACGGCCTTCCTCGACAATTGTTTTTAATTCTTCCAACGAAAATTGCGTGAATTCCGGATGGTCTGTTGCACTTAACACACCGCCTGTCGCATGGACTTTAATCACTTCGGCACCAGCACGTAGCATTTCGCGTGTTTTTTTGCGAACTTCCTCAACACCATCACATTTTCCATTTGGCATCCCTGGAAAGTCGGATGGCAAAATATCCATTACATTGCCAGAAACAGTATAGCCATCTCCATGTCCACCTGTAATCGTCAAGGCATTAATACTTAATTGCAATCGAGGTCCGGGGATTAGTCCCTCTTCAACTGCTTTTTTCACCCCTAGATCCGTTCCCAGGGCATCACGAACCGAAGTGATTCCGGCATGAAGTGTTGCCTTCAAATATTCAGCCGCCTTATAGTACATGAAGGAAAATGGTGTTGCCAGTTTTTCAGCGACCGGCTGATATTCCATCATCATATGCACATGTGAATCTATTAACCCTGGTAGAATAGTTCCACCCTGGGCGTCAATTATTGTTTCTTCACCAGTAGCGGCATAAGCCTTTTCCGGTCCTGCATAAGTAATTTTCTCCCCATCAACAACTACTACATGATCCTTCTTTACCTCTCCGCCATTTCCATCAATTAGCAATCCATTTTTTATAAGTTGTTTCATTTCACAGTCTCTCCCTCTACAATGTTTGAACTAGTATACCTGCTATCACAACCGACGCGACGGTAACCGTGGTAAAACCACCAATAAGCATCGGTGCCAATAATTCATCAAAAATCTGCTTTTCCTCTTGTTTATTTCTGGATACACTTCTTGCAACTTCTTCACAGAGAAGATAGTCACCAGGGAAACCAAAAAGCGCTGTTAATGCGACAGGCATGCCTTTATATGGATGCCATTTGAACAATTTTGATGTAATATATCCACCAAGGGCTATTCCGAATGTACCGATCACTAGGATTAAAATGATCTCAGGCAAATTATCCAGTACTTCTGATGGTGTTACTCCTGCCATTTGACCGATTACAACAAAAATGATACCAATCATCACAATCGTAAACGAATTTGCCTTTTCAAGTGATTTCGCTTCAAAGAATCCAAGTGTGTGACCAATAATCCCAAATACCAGGCACCACAAACTGTAATGTATCGGTGTTATTTCCCCAAGCGCAACACCGATCGCTGCTCCAACAAAAACAATGAATAATTTAAGTGTCATACTGGATTTTATCGGACTTGACTTTTTCGTTTCCGCGGGCTCTGTAGTCGCCGCAGCTTCATCAGCCATCGAAACAAATGTCCCATGATCCATTTCACCCTGAATGCGCAATGCATATTTCCGCATAAAATTCATCGCCAGTGGCATCCCAAATACCCCCTGAAAAGCGACAACTAATGCTGGGATAATGATTAGCGACTGCAGGCCGATTTCCGTCAATTTTTCAGACGTAATAATTACCGCAATAATTCCTCCACTAATCGGCCCAACTCCAGCAACTGCAGTTGGATAATCAAAAATGAATGGAATAATTCCCAAAATTAATATCCCCGAAACAATAATGCCCCCTAAAGCAATCCCAACCGCTTTTATTTGTTGTTTCAGTAGAGAAAAGGGAATCATCGTACCCATATGCAAAATAGCGGGACCAATAAGAATGGCGCCCAAAGCAGGAAATTGTGATTTTTCGAGAATGTCATCAGGGAAGATGCCTGTCCAGACACAAACTAAAAACCCAACCATCGCGGTTAACAGCATTGGAATCCTGGCTCTGGAAATAATGGATAGCCACTCACCTAGTGCGATTAGAGAGAAGATCATAACTGTAGCAATTATCGGATTATTTAACATATTAGTCCCTCCTTTTTCTATAATGTTTGATAATATATCACATTGAAAATTGTTTGTCTACAAACTTTTTTGACATTTAAATAAAATTAATTGAATAGTTGAACGACAAAATTAAATTAAGATTTCAACATTATTGTTCTAACAATAAAGAAAGCGATTACCAGTGATGATACTTCTTTGATGGGAATGGAATAAATTACAAATAAAAAATTTTGTAATACGTATATTACTGACCATGAGAACCATTAATAGCGATGTTAGAACCGCAAAAAGTATAACTGGTAAATATGGCACCAATAATGAACTAAGAATCATCACGATTCCAGCGGCCGTAATTGGAATTCCGTAAAAAGCACCATCAAACTCTTTAACATTGTAACGTGCTAATCGAACTGCAACACACAGAATAAAAGGATAGTCTTTTTGAATATCCTTCTGAACCAAAAAAGGATCTGCATCGAGCAAATCCTTTTTGATTGCGCCCCTGAAATAATAGGACAGTAGGACGGCCTTGAAATACTATATTTTTTCGCCCTTCTCTTTTCCAAGGTTCCCAGTTGTCATTCCAGAAATGTCCTTTTAAAAAGTATCATTATTTTTAACCAGCCTGTCAACCAGCCACTTAACAAAGATGCCTATCAACATATAAAAAGGGATGGAATATAAATGCTCCCATCGGATTAACATGTATATGTCCATTTTTGCGAATAGTGGCTCGGCTACTATAACCGCAAATAAAAGCAACAGCACAAGTGTCAGCAAGTACGATACCCACGTTGTTCTGTATTGGTATAAAAGCATATAAAACACTGGAATGATGGCAATATCAACGGAATACAATTGGTTTGTGAAAAAGGCAATCTGATAGGGATAGAACCAAAATACTAGCGAAAGCCCGATGTCATCCAAAACAACTGCGGTTAAACTGGTAAATAAGCCTACAAGCAGAATGCGATTCAAGTTTTTTTTGTCAACTAATATTGCCCAAACTATCCACACAAATACCGTTACAAAAATCAAAAACCACCACTGATATGAGAAAATCACATGTTCAAAAAAGTAAAGTTTTTTTAACTCAGCAAACTTTTCCTGCGTTTTAATCATTTCATCAACAATTGCAAACATCATTTCTGGTCAACACCTTCAACTGAAATGCATTATATGTATAATTTGTTTTTCGGCAATATATATACATAACACTTCTATCAGAATAAACTCCCCTTTTCGGGCAACCCTATGGATAAATTAGTAAATCGGAGTTTTCTAGATGGATAATTATACAAACGACAATACCGCGAGACGATATATAGCACATGTAAGTATATTTGGCACAACGCAAATCCACCTAAGAAATCCTTATATTATTGCCTGGTGGAGTGCAGCATTTCCCGGATTTGGTCATCTGCTTTTATCAAAGTATATTCGTGGATTTGTGTTATTCATTTGGGAAGTTATCGTAAATCTGAATGCAAATATAAATTTAGGTATCATTTATTCTTTTCAAGGTGATATTGAAAAAGTAATACAAGTATTGGATACGCGCTGGCTTCTGTTGTACATGCCGGTATATTTATTTGCCATTTGGGATAGTTACCGAACAACGGTTGACATGAACAAGGTTTTCATCCTCGCCGACCGTGAAAATCATCGTTTTAATACTTTTAGCATAGGGGCGTTGGAGATTAACTATTTAGATAAAAGGAATCCCTTGCTTGCAGTTGTCTGGTCCCTTTGTGTACCTGGGTTGGGACAGCTCTATATTCATCGAATAGGAGTTGCTTTCTATGTTATCATTTGGACGATAATCTTTTTCTACTTTTCCCATATACTGGAGGCTATCCCTTTTTTGTTTCTAGGTGAGATTGATAAAGCTACCTCTTTAGTAAAACCCGAATGGCTCCTGTTCTTGCCATCTGTTTACGGGTTTTCGCTCTTTGATTCGTATATGAATACCGTTGAAAATAATAAGCTTTTTGAAAAAGAACAACGTGATTTTTTACAAAAAAATTATCAGCATTCTAAGTTTACGCTTTTAAAAGGGAAAAAAGTGAAGTGATCAATCATGCAGCTGTATGCAACCTTCGAAAGTAACATTTTTCTGGAACTGGCTCTTTCTCAATTAGAGCAAAAAGGTATCCATAAGGAAAATATCTTTGCGGTTCCCCTTGACAACCGAACGGAAAAACGCCGAGTGTTTGATAGCATTCATCGAGCGGATGGAATTTCATTAATTGATATAGGAGTGGCACTTGCAACAGCTTTCTCCGTAGTAGGGATAAGCATCGGTTTTAAGTTGGCGTGGGGGCCGATATTCTGGGGTTTAATCAGTGCTTTTACCGGATTTGCCCTTGGATTTGCGATAAAATTATTTATTGTATTTTTTGTTGAGAAACGAAAACGGGTTCTAATCGGAAAGCATTCTGAAGTTATACTCATTATTGATTGTGAAGAAACACAGAGTGAACTTGTTGAAGAAATTCTGTGGAATCACTTTGCATTAGGTGTCGCAAAAATAAAATAGAGGTGGGTCCCAACCAATGGAACCCGTTTCGGTATATGTCCCGAGATTGTTACACCCCAACATTAGTCGAAAGTGGCAATGTAATTTTTGATGGAAGATTTCCACCTTGATAGACCTGTTGAAACTGCGGATTTCCCGACGATGCTGTTCTGGTTGTTTGCCCATTATTCAGGTTAACATCATAAAGGGGGGCATTACTTGCCGTTATATCAAGGCGCAATTGATGTCCCTTCTTTATTGTGTATGCCGTATGCCCGATCACCAATTCCACACAAAATGGCATGTCTAGCTCTGTCACCTTTTGGCGGTAGAATGTGTCGATAATGTTATAAACATCTCCAGTTGGCTCAACATCTGACAAACGGACAGCAAGATCAAGAAGCGGTGAAAAAGCAGAAACCCAGATACTTGCTTTAACGGTACCTAAAATATGGATATCTTTTTCTTGGAATGGATAATTGTAAACAAGTACATCCTCTCTGTCCTGGATATCCCCAATCTGAAACATGCCTGAATTATGTCCAGCAATTAAAACACCACCACCCCGTGTTGGCACGGGTTTACCGGGATCTAAACACAATTGACATTTCGTTTCCGAAGCTTCCGGAGTATCAAGCAATTTCCCATCCCCATTACGTGTTTGCGCATTTCCATTACTAGCGAGATACAGTTCTTTTTTACGAGAAACCGGTGACCATTCTACATAAGCCTCCCATCTCTTCTGTTGCATAAGGTAAAGATGAACCGGTTTTTCCATTGACAATGGTTTATCCTTTAACCATTTGTCAAACCAGTTAATATGAATCTCCGTTGGGTCTTCCAGCTTATCAACACCGATGTTTGTTTTAGCATTAGCAAAATATTTATCACCAGCCTGACCAGTCATTTGCTCGTGTGTCCAGGGCCCGATCCACAGCATTCTCGGTCCATGATATATTTGATATGCTTCTAATGTCGAACCGAGTAATGAATCAAACCAGCCACCCATAAATAAGGCCGGAATTTCTATATCAGCTAACTTCTCCTTCACTTGCATTTTTGCGATATGGTCAGAAGCAAGCTTTTCATTGATAACATCAAAATAAAATGAATCCGGATCAAGATCTTTCATCGGCGTCCAGTCTTTGGCTGGTTTTTCGTAAAGCCATTCAGTAAGTTTGTTGATATATTCCGGAGCCTTAGCTGCTCTCGGATCATTACGCCGTTTTAACTGATCGAATATGATAGAGCCAAGTGTCCATGTTTGCAAATTGGCTGAACTGCTTGCAGCTTCATATCCGCTCAACAAATCTTGCCAAGGATCTGCCATTGTCATAACAGGAGCGATGGCTTTCAAAGAAGGCGGCTTCTCCACCGCTGCGGCTAATTGTGTATAACCGTGATACGACATACCGAACAGTCCGACTTTCCCGTTGGCATATGGTAATTTTGCCGCCCATTCTACTGCATCATAGCCATCGTTTCTTTCATGGATAAACGGATAAAATTCCCCATCCGATGCAAAGCGGCCACGAACATCTTGTAAAATAACAATATATCCCGCTGCAACCATTCGTGGTACTTCCACATATTGATCGTAATAACGCTTTGTCTTTTTATCATAAGGTAGTCGTAACATTAAAACAGGATAGTACCCACCTTCATTCGGACGGTATATATCGGAACGCAAAATTGTACCGTCTCTTAATTCGCACGGAACATTTTCCTCTACAATCATTTTTTCATTCACAACATTAAGCCCCTTTCCTGTAAATGCAGCACTTAAAACTACCAAGTGCTGCATTTACATACTAAGTTGTTATCAAAAGGAGGATAAAAAAGGCCGAGGTCGGCTAAAGTCTCAGGCGTCCTGTTGCCACACCGACACTAGCACGTCCTGTGCGTTGAAGTTCGAGGCGCATAGATTCCAGCAGTACAGAAACAAGCCAACGAGCTTCACAGGGTGTGGTGACTTCGACGTTCGACACAGAACTTGTTGGTACTTAGTCGAAGATCCCCTATCCCGATGTGTCGTTTTACCGGACTTTTTGAACATTCTATATTAGGTTGTTTGTGGTTTGGATGATTTAACAGGGTGCAGCTTACGTTCAATCCATCCCATAAGCAGATCTGCAACAATCGCCATTAGCGCAGTAGGAATGGCACCTGCAAGAATAATTGCCGTTCCATCCGTGGCATTTGTCCCACGTAAAATAATCGCACCAAGTCCACCAGCTCCAACAAATGCGCCAATTGCAGCAATTCCGATTCCTACTACAAGAGCAGTTCTAAGTCCCGCCATAATAACACTAATGGCCAGTGGCAATTCAACCATTCGAAGCAGTTGAAAACGTGTCATGCCTGAAGCAAACCCAGCTTCTATTACTGTTTTGTCTACCTCTTTCATCCCGACATACGTATTTTGTGTAATTGGCAGTATAGAATAAAGCATCAAAGTCACGATAACTGTATTCGTACCAAGTCCCATCACAATCATAATTACTGCCAGTGCACCCAAGGCAGGGATTGTCTGAATAATACTGCCAAAAGCAAGTACCCAGCTGCTTAGTTTACTATATCTAGCAATCAAAATGCCTAGCGGTATCGAAAATAAAGCTGCAAAGAATACACCATATGCAGCCATCAGAAAATGCCGGTAAAATTGCTCCCAGATATACCCCGAGTTATTACCGACAAACGTGATAAGCTGATCCCATGTTTCCATTTACTTTCCCTCCCCTTCTGCTTCAAAATAATCGTTCTCTTCCAGGAATTCTTTTGCTACTTTCCTTGGATTCATTAATTTCACATCTGCTTTATAGTTCAATTCCTGCATCTTCTCAGTGGAAATCGTTCCAGCCAACCGTTTTGTAATATCTTTTATTTCCGGATATTTTTCTAAAATATCATTTTGAATAACAGGTGATGCATCATAAGGCGGAAAGAACTGCTTATCATCTTCCAGCACTTTTAAATCAAACTCTTGGATTCGGCCATCAGATGAATACGCTAAAACAACATCCATATGACCACTGGCAGCAGCCTGATAAACAAGGCCAATGTTCATCGGATACACTTCATTAAATGGAAAGTAGGTTTCTTTAAATCCTTCATAGCCGTCCCCTTTCCGATTGATCCAAGCATTATCAACACCAAAACGTAATTCATCCGCATAAGGTGCCAAGTCGGAAATAGTCTTAATATCGTTTTCTTCGGCAAATTCCTTTGTAACAGCTACTGAATAGCTATTTTCAAATCCATACGAATCCGTCCATGCTTGGTCAAAGCGCTTCGGAAATTCCCGTTTCACTATTTTCATCGCTTTTTCCGGATCTGTGATCGGATCCATTCCTAATGCACCTGAAATATCCGTTCCTGTATAACGTGTAGATGTGATATCAAGATCTCCTCTTGTCATGCCTTGATGCTGAACGATCGATGAACCAAGATGCGTGACAAGTTCTGTATCCAGATCGGTTTCCCGTTCAATCATAATCGATAAAACTTCCCCAAGGATTTCGGATTCTGATGTCCCAAGTGTGCCGATTGTAATCGTATGTTTCGTTGTACTGGCAAGGCCAGGAAGTGAACACCCTGATACCAGCAATACCATTACTGTACTAATCATTTTGATAATCGTTTTATTCACGTAGGTCACCTCCATTTACGTAGTTTGATATGTTTCTTTAAATCCGCTCGGTGTCAACTTCCTCTCGAGAAGTGCAAGCAGCCTGTCTGCAATTAAAGCAAGGATCGTTGCCGGAACCGTTCCAGCAACAATTAATGCAGGCTGATAAAGATTCAATCCATCAAAAATAAAATCTCCGAGTCCCCCACCGCCAATGAAAGCAGCAAGGGTCGCCCATCCGATCAGATAGACAGTTGATAACCGAATTCCTGCCATAATTACTGGAAGTGCCAATGGAAGTTCGATTTTAGAAATCGATTGCCAGTTACTCATGCCCATCCCTTTTCCAGCTTCACGCACTCCACTATCAACGCCGCGGACACCAATATACGTATTCCGCAATATCGGCAGCAAGGAATAAAAGAACAGGGCAATGATAGCAGGTAATTTACCAACCCCCATTATGGGAATAAAGAATGCGAGAATAGCAAGACTTGGTATAGTCTGCAGGATGCCAATGAATGATATAAGCCGATCAGCCATTTTAGGAATCCGGGAAAACAGGACCCCAAGGGGAACCGCAACAATGACACCTAACAAAATTGCAGCTAATGAAATATATAAATGTTCCCATGTCTTAATAACGAGCTCACTGCCATGCAATGATAAAAATTCAGCCATATTTTTCTACCTCCTATTCTGCCGATGCAGTAGTTTCCTCTATGTCAAATCCATCTCCCCAGATCGTATCGTAGACGAGGGTTGCTAGCGTTGCTCTCGTTACGATGCCTACAACCCGATGTTCCTTATCAACGACAGGCACGTATTTTACGCCTCGCCGCAGGATTTTATAAACTGTATCCCTTAACAGACTGTCTTTAGAAACGAACAGAAATTCTGTCTCCATTGCTTCTTCCACTTTATCCGCTTTTTTGTATGCCAGATTAATAATTTCAATATCAATATAGCCTTTTAAGACATGCTCGGAATCTATTACAAGCAAGGAATCGACATGTTTATCACGCATCGTAGAAATGGCCGATTTAAGGGATTCACCTACCTGAACAGTAACTGGGGATGTCTCCATAATCTGTCCGACGGTTGTCACATCAGGACGGCCTTGAATCAATCGTTCTTTACCAAGAAATTCTTCCACAAAATCGTTGGCGGGATGGCGCAGAATTTCATCCGGGGTATCCACCTGAACGATTTCCCCATCTCGCATAATGACAACACGATCCGCCAATTTCAATGCTTCATCCATGTCATGTGTAACGAATACAATCGTTTTATCCAATTCCTTTTGCAGCTTTTTAAATTCATCCTGTAATGAGTCGCGGGTAATTGGGTCAAGTGCACCAAATGGCTCGTCCATTAATATTAACGGCGGATTGACAGCAAGTGCCCTTAGTACACCAATTCGCTGCTGTTGTCCACCACTCAATTCATGTGGATATTTTTCCAAATACTCCTCAGGTAAATCTACTAATTTGAGCAATTCCCTTGCACGTTCATCTTTTTTCTCCTTCGACCATTTTAAAAGTGTCCCAACCAGAACAATATTCTCTTTTATCGTCATTTGTGGCATCAGCCCGATTTGCTGAATAACATAGCCAATCGAACGGCGTAATTCAACGGGATCCTGATCATTAATATCTTTACCGTCTACCAATATTGTCCCTTCCGTAATATCAATTAATCGGTTGACCATTTTCATCGTCGTAGTCTTTCCACATCCACTTGGTCCGATAAAACAAACAAATTCTCCCTTTTCAATTTTAAGATTTAATTTGTTAACAGCAGGTTTATCCCTGCCATAATTTTTCGTTACATTTTTAAATTCTAGCAAAGTACCAAACACCTCCGTGTTAATTTTTGTCGAAATATCCTGTTTAAGTATAATGAAAAAAATTCAATCCGTAAACTTTAGAAAATACGTGTAATTTTTATTTTATAAACTTTATAAACTGTATATCTAGGTTTTTCTTCGGTTTTCTTGATTTTAGGGCATGATTTGTTTTTGGAATACGTTTATTCCCAATAAAAAACAGGCACCAGCAAATGCTGATGCCTGTTTTTTATTGGAAAACACTATTCAGTTAATAGTGGATAGTAACCTTCCTCGTTATGTGTTTCTTTGCCGACAAGCGGTGGGTTAAATACACAAACCATGCGCATTTCAGTTCTGGCTCTGAGAAGATGCTTGTCATGATCATTCAAAATATACATAGTACCTGGTTTCAACTGGTAAATATCACCAGTTTCTACTTTTTCAATTTCCCCTTCTCCTTCAATACAGTAAACAGCCTCAATATGGTTTTTGTACCAAAAATAATTTTCTGTCCCTGCTTTAATCAGTGTATCATTCATGCTAAAACCGACATTATCCTTTTTCAATAAAAACCGGCGACTTGTCCAGTTTTCTCCAGATGTTTCATCCTCTGTTCCGATGATATCTTCCAATGATTTTACGATCATTTGCATATCTCCTCTCTATCGTTAATCTGCTGCCAGTATATTAATCTAAAACGTGGTTAATGCTTTCTTCCAGAATCATTAACCCTTTTTTTAATCCTGCTTCATCAATAATGAGTGGGGGTAAAAATTTGACAACCTCGTCATTGGGCCCTGAGGTTTCCACAATTAAGCCGCGTTTAAATGCCTCCGCACAAATTTTGCCGGAAAGATTGTCAGTGTTCTCCACTGCGATCCCTTGCATTAATCCCCTGCCACGGGCTTCTCCGCCAAGTTCCGGGTATTTTTGGATAATTGTTTTGATTGCGTTGTGTAGAAGGCTTGCTTTTTCTTGGATGGCTATACTGAATTCATCTGTTTCCCAATAGGTTAGTGCTTCTGTTGCCGCCAGAAAGGCAAGGTTGTTACCGCGGAATGTTCCGTTGTGTTCTCCCGGTCCCCATTTGTCATACTCATGTCTAATAAGCGTAATCGCCATTGGCAGGCCAATTCCGCCAATTGACTTTGACAAGCAGATAATGTCTGGAACAATACCTGCAGGTTCAAAGCTGAAGAAAGTTCCGGTTCTGCCGCATCCTGCCTGCACATCGTCAACGATCAGCAGAATATCCCAGCGGCGGCAGATGTTCTCAATCTTTTTCAACCATTCCATACGAGCAGCATTAATGCCACCTTCCCCTTGAACGGTTTCTAAAATAATTGCTGCCGGCAGTGCGACACCACTGCCGCTATCTTCTAAAAATCGTTCCAAATAGCGGATCGAATCCTGATCTTCTACATACTCATCGAATGGCATCGACACAGTATGATGAAGCGGAATTCCGGCACCATGGCGTTTAAATGAATTTCCTGTTACGGAAAGCGAACCGATCGTCATACCGTGGAATGCATTGGTAAAACTGATGACAGTATCGCGTTCAGTTACCTTTCTGGCAATCTTCAATGCGCTTTCAACGGTATTGGTTCCAGTTGGTCCGGGAAACATAACCTTGTAATCCAGTTCGCGAGGGGTAAGGATTACTTCTTTGAAACGCTGCAAAAATTCTTGTCGTGGGGTTGTACCCATATCAAGACTATGAATGATTCCGTCGTTTCGAATATAGTCAATCAATTTTTCCTGCATGGCAGCATCGTTATGGCCATAATTCAACGCCCCTGCCCCTGCAAAAAAATCAATATACTCTTTGTCATCGATGTCCCACAGCTTATATCCTTTGGCCTTGGTGAAAATAGTCGGCCAGCTACGACTGTAGCTTCTAACTGTTGATTCCAATTCTTCAAACGTTTTCATTTTCGTATCGGTTAGTACTGCCGTTGTCAATTACATCATCCTTTTCATTAATTTTTTCTCTTCGAACGGCCCAATCTTGTACAATAGCTCATTTTCGTGTCCCGTTCGTGGAAAGTCTATTGACACAAAATAATTAGAAATGGAATATTTCGTATCAAGCTTTTTTGCAAGACCTAAAAATAAATGCTGTGATGGTATGTTTGATGGTGATACGGTTGCTTCCACATAGCGAACATCGGTACAGTACTCCCGTTCGAGCAGCTGGAACAGCATCCGTGTTCCCAGTCCATTGCCTCTTACAGATTCATGTACAGCCACTTGCCAGATAAATAGACTATCCGGTGTTTTCGGATGGATAAACCCGGATATAAATCCGACAATATCCCCTTGTTTTTCCACTACAATGGATGTTTCCGAAAAAATTTCACACCACATAAGATAACTGTATGATGAGTTGAGATCCAAAACACCAGTATGTTTAACTAGCTCCCAAACAGCAGCCCCATCGTCTTTCGTGGGCTTACGAAAATGAAATTCCTTAGTCAGTTCTGTTGGTTTCACCAATTCCTTCGTTCCACTTTTAATAATGCTTTCACCTCCGGATTGATTTTTCAAAAACAATGGTACGTTTCATAGCTTATACGACTGCCATTTGTTCGTCAAAAGGCATTAAACGTGATATACCGCAGTTAAACACGATCAGTAACGATGAAGCGTGTTTAATGAACAATGCTTATAAATAGCTGTAAAATAGTATGGAATAATCGGAATTTTAATCACTTGACAAATTAAAGCAATAAAAAACTGCGCCATTCGTAAATTTTGCGGCACAGTCATTTTATTAACGTTATGAAAATATAGTTTTAAATACATAACTGACTTTATCATAGCCCATTTTTTTCTCATAAAACCGATGGGCAGCTTTACGCTGTAATCCTGACGACAGCGCAACACTTGTATAATGATGCTCTTTTGCCCACTCTTGAACGAATGAAAGCAGTTTTTCACCATAACCATTCGACCGCTTGCTAGTATCTGTAACCAAATCACAGACCCAGACAAACCTGCCATAATAGAGGGTTATCATTGGTTTAAATCCAGTAACTGCAACGATTTTCTGGTCATTAAATAAAGCAACTAGTTTATAATTGTCATTTTTCTGGGCATCCACAACCAGGTCAAGGTATGTATGTTTATCGAGATGTGTTCGCAGCTGGTTCATAATTGGGAATGCCTCTATTATTTCTTCTCTTGTTTGAAGTTCTCTTATTGTCAATGTGTCCATACAAAAACTCCTTCCTGTTCCGTTGATTAGTCTCTAAGTATATATTTTTCGGCAAAATTCGCGGGGTGACAATGATGTGCTGCTGCCCACTACACTTATCCTATTTTAGCATACTTTATTAGTGTAATTTTGGTATGAGCGAGGTGAATCAAAAATTGAGTGAGAAAAAAGATAATCAGCCAAGAAGATTTGAACGGCCGCAATTCAATCATTTACTGGATCAAATCGATTCGTTTTTTAATGATTCCTTTAATCACTTCAACTCATTTATTAACAAACGATCGATTAGAGTTAACATGCGTGAAACGAAATCCAATGTCATCGTTGAAGCGGAATTACCTGGGTATAAACGGGATCAGATTCAGTTGGAGATCATCGGCAATCAATTACGAATTACGGCCGAGGACACTTCTACCTATGAAGAAAAAAATGATAAAAGTATGTTCTATAACAAAGAACATTCCTTTCAAAGAGCAGAACGTCTGATCACACTGCCATTTACCGTTTCCGAAAAAGACACAAAAGCAGCATTAAACAATGGCATCCTCAAAATAACGATCCCGAAAAAGAATGAAAGCAGAAAGTTTATTGATATAAACGATCCTAAAGAAAAACGGTAACGATGTGGGGGTTGGGAAAGTGAATCGGTCGATTTTTCCGGTGAACCAGCTTTGCGTAGTTTGATGCATGCCTAAAAGCCGGGTCCTTCTAGTCAGTCGAACCCGGCTTTTACTAAAAATGTACATGTTTATTTTACAAATTAACCATGGTCCAGCTTCTTTCTCATTAGCACAGAAACATCCTGGAAGCCCAGTCTTTCATAAAGTCGTTTAGCAGGGTTGCCGGAAAACATCTGTAATTGAACACTTTTGAATCCTTGTTCTTCTAACCGTTTAAACGCTGCTTTGCATAATCGCTCTGCTATTCCATGGTTACGGAATTTAGGTAGTACATAAACCTCCGAAATAAAACCGACCATTTCATCATTATAAAAATCAAAATTTCGACCAACACCGATCCAGCCCTGTACTGCACTGTTTTCCATCTGGACGAGATAAGTTCCGCCGTTGGATAATAATTGAGAAACATTTTGCAGCGCTTTTTCCCGTGAAGTTTTTACATTACCGGTAACGGAATCTTTCATTACATCTTCGGCGTGCTGCATAATAAACTGCAGTTCTTTTTTTCCGGCTTGGCGAATTGGCATCATTTCACATCCTTTTCCCGCTTCTAAACAGGGCAGATATTTATCTGCCGCTGTAGAACCGATCTTAACGATTGAAAAACTTGGAAACCATCGGACTAATCATAGGACTTACTTGACGATAAATATCATTTACCTGTTTGGCTGTCGATGAAATTTTTTCAAAGTCAAAATTCCCATCAGGTGTCTGGAACATCGACAATAGTCCAGGCCGGTTTTGCATCTGCTGTCGCTGCATTGGTCCAGGCCCAAATCCAAACGGTGATGGTGGCGGAACTGGTCGTCTTGGTCTGCCAGGAAACATACAAGCACCTCCTGTAAAAGATGTCTGTTGTATGTTATTCAAAAGCGGGGGGTTATGGAAAGATAACTGTCCTGGATGTGCAGATTATTATTTTGGAAAAAATAATAATAAACCGTCTTCTAACATAATGCATTCACTGGATAGTGCCATCAATAAAAAGCGATAAACCAAATAGATTCATCGCTTCTGCAAACATTTTTTCTCATTCACTATACTCTAGTATAATGCGGCCATTTCCTTGCAACTCATAGCAAAGTATATTCATTCCTTCTCCGGTTGTTCCATCTGCTTAACCTTTTCCCGCACTTCCCGGATGTTCTCCATTTTGTTGTCCCATGTCCGCTGGCTCAGGTCAACTGCATATTCTTCCGGATTGGTTGTCCGTTTAAATTCCTCCCATAACAGCTTCAATTGCTGCTTCGCATAGTCCTGCATGTCAAAAATACTCGGATTTTCATAGATTAATTTACCACCCCGGAAAATATCCTCATGCAAATTAACCGCTCTGAAATTGGTCACAAATTTGCTTATATAGGTATGAACCGGATGAAACATCTTTAAACGTTTCTCCTCTTCAGGTGCTTCATCGTCCAATGTAATATAATCTCCCTCCGCATGACTATTTATCGTATTCACAATCCGGTACAGTTTCTTCATTCCCGGTGTTGTTACCTTTTCTGGATTACCGGATATTTTAATCGTATCAACCATCTCACCATTCTCGTCTTCGATTGCAACCAGTTTGTACACCGCACCCAATGCTGGCTGGTCAAAAGCCGTAATCAGTTTTGTACCGATTCCCCAGACATCGATTTTTGCTCCTTGTGCCTGCAAGCTCATGATAGTGGACTCATCCAAATCGTTGGAAGCATAAATTTTGGCATTAGGAAAGCCTGCTTCGTCAAGCATTTTGCGGGCACCTTTTGATAAGTAAGCCAAGTCACCACTATCCAGACGAATACCTAAGAAATTGATGGAATCACCTAATTCTTTGGCAACTTTAATCGCATTTGGTACCCCGGATTTCAGCGTGTCGTATGTGTCCACCAAAAAAACGCAATTCTTATGGCTTGCCGCATATTTTTTAAATGCTGTGTATTCATCCCTGTATGCCTGAATCATGGAATGTGCATGGGTTCCAGCTACTGGGATACCAAATATTTTCCCTGCCCTGACATTACTTGTTGCCTCAAACCCACCAATAAACGCTGCGCGCGTTCCCCATATGGCTGCATCTAATTCATGTGCACGCCTCGTTCCAAACTCCATCACTAGCTGATCTTCGACAATTTGCTTCATCCTCGATGCTTTTGTTGCAATCAATGTTTGGTAATTGACAATGTTAAGCAATGCACTCTCTACCAATTGAGCTTCTGCCAAATTTGCCTCTACCCGTAAAATAGGTTCATTTCCAAAAACAATTTCCCCTTCCCTTAACGACTTGATATTGCCACTAAAACGAACCTGTTTTAAATATCCGATGAAATCAGCATCATAAGCTAACTCCTCCTGCAAGTATGCCAAATCTGACTCACTGAACCGGAAATTTTTAATGTAGTCGATAATTCGCTCGAGCCCTGCGAATACACCATATCCATTCCCAAATGGTAATTTCCGAAAATATAAATCGAATACGGCGCGGCGATTATGGATATGATCATCCCAATATGTTTTTGCCATATTAATTTGATATAAATCAGTATGTAGAGCTAAGCTGTCATCCGTAAAAGTCATACTCAAACCTCCGATAATGGTGATACATTTACAAATTTTTCCGTCAAGCGCAAGAATGCTGCTTGTGCCAAAGGGCTACCTAAAACCATCCAATACACGCTTTTATCACGTGTGCTTTTTCACTTATATTACCCTTTTCACCAAAATTAATTGAACTATGGTATAGATATTACCACTATTGCTCACTAAAATCATATAATATGTTGCCGTAATCCAAACATCCGTCGTCACGCTGTACTTCATGTGTTATCTGCTGAAGTTCACATGATTTATGCTGAAGTTTACAATTACTAATGTTGAAATTCACAATATTTACGACAAAGTTCACAGTAGCACGGCCAAACCCAATTCCCGTATCTCCTCGGGCAAAAAGAAAACCCCAGGCTAATGCCCAGGATCATACTTCGAACGAGCCAATTAAATCTTACGTTTCCCGATATCCCGTATTTGCTTTCACCTTCACTTCGGCATATCGTTTTGCATTCGTTTCCTTTGATAAGATCGTACCAAGATACCCGCCAAGAAAACCTAATGGCACAGAAACTAATGCTGGGTTGGCCAGTGGGAAAATCGGTTCGCCAACAAATAATGCTGCACCCTCGACCGGCGAGAAAACACTTGGACTCACAGAAACAAGAATTAATGCCGATAGCAGTCCCGACAGCATTGCGGTAATCGCTCCTGCCGTATTAAATTTTTTCCAGTACACAGTATAAAGTATAACAGGCAAATTTGCGCTTGCGGCGATACAGAATGCAAGTGAAACGAGGAACGCTACATTTAAGTTCTGTGCAAACAAGGCAAGAATAATTGCAAGCACGGAAACAGCAAGCGCCGCATAGCGTGCTGCCATCATTTGTTCCTTATCTGATGCTTTTCCCTTTTTAAAAATTTGACCGTATAGATCATGAGCGAATGCCGAAGCACCTGATAGAACAAGGCCAGCCACAACCGCTAAAATGGTAGCAAATGCAACCGCAGAAATGAAAGCAAATAAGATTTCCCCGCCTAACGCTTCCGCCAATAATGGTGCCGCCATATTTCCACCCGGATTTGCCGCAAGAATATTCTTCTCTCCAACGAAAGCCGCTGCACCAAACCCAAGAAATAATGTCAGTATGTAAAATATACCGATTGTCCATGTTGCCGTGATAACGGAACTTCTAGCCGTCTTGGCATCCTTCACGGTGAAGAAGCGCATTAAAATATGCGGTAAGCCGGAAGTTCCAAACACCAAGGCGATCATTAGTGATATCGTCCCCAGCCCCTCTTTGTACTTTAATCCAGGTTTCAGGTAATCCGCCCCATGGCTTGTCACGGTTTTTACCTCACTGAACATCTCCCCAAGATTAAAATTGAATTTTAATAAAACGAGGAAAGAAATAATGATCATGCCAGCCATTAACAAGACAGCTTTGACAATCTGCACCCAGCTTGTCGCGATCATACCGCCGAATAAGACATAAATCGTCATCATGACACCAACGATTAATACCGCAAGCCAATAGTCCAAGCCAAACAGCAGCTGGATAAGAGCACCTGCACCAACAAGCTGTGCAATCATATAAAAAATACTGATTGTAATCGTGCTTAGTGCAGCTGTCCCTCTGACCTTCTTCGCGTCAAAACGGGAATTAATCATATCAGCAAGTGTATATTTACCGAGATTTCGAAGTGGTTCCGCAACCAAAAATAAAACGACCAAGTAAGCAATCAGAAATCCAATACTATAAAAGAAACCATCAAATCCAAATAAGGCAATTGCACCAGCAATTCCAAGAAAGGATGCTGCCGATAAATAGTCTCCGGCAATAGCAATCCCATTTTGGAAGCCAGTTAATCCCCCGCCTGCCGTATAGAAGTCACCGGTTGTTTGCGTCCGTTTAGCTGCATAGTAGGTAATAACCAGTGTTATTATTACAATTAACAGAAATAGAACAACGACAGTCATATTCATGAGGCTTTTCCTCCCTTTTTAAGCTCTTCACTAATTATTTCCTCTGCTTGCCGGTCGAAGGAGGCAGCCTTTTTTACATAAACTGTGCATAAAACCCATGTCATAATAAATTGGGCAAACGCAAACAGCCATACCCAGGAAATATCACCAATCACCGGGGTATTAAGAAATGTTGTATAGGATGTTAAAACAGGAAGTAAAAAATAAAATAACAGGAAAAAGACGGTTAACGGCACGATGAACTTTTTTCTTTCCTGCATTAACGTCTTAAATCGACTGCTGTTTGCTACACGGACATAATCAATCGCATTATTTTCACCTTCATTTGCTTGAATTTTCTTTTCTGCATCCATACGCATCCTCCTAAATTTTTTCTAGTGTTTGCACCCAAGTTCTCTCTTTTCAGCTACTGTTCGTCCCTCCCTTCGCGAAAACGCTTACGTAAGCGGATAAACATTTCTTAAGAATTGAATGGTAATTTTGCCTCAATGGCTAGATCCAATGTCTGAATAGGCTTGATTAATGTGTTAGTAGTTACACTTCAATAGTTTAAAAGTACCTTTCTAGCTCTCTATATTATAATATTCGATACGGAGGTTAATTTTCCTGTTTAGAAAGTAATTAATTTTAAATAATCTTATTTTATTTCATAATATTTTCTCAATCAAGGTCACGCATTGACTTCAAATCTGAAGTTGAATATGATAAAAGGTGCGATAAAATTATGTAGAAGGAGAATCATTCCGATGTAAAAAATCCCCGTTAAGCAGATAATGACAAGCAAATAAACGAAATATGATATGGAAGGGATTTTTTATGAGTCTGTATGAAGAAGTAAATAAACGAAGAACCTTTGCGATTATTTCGCACCCTGATGCTGGAAAAACAACATTAACCGAGAAATTGCTGTTGTATGGTAATTTAATTCGATCAGCCGGGACAGTAAAAGGCAAGAAATCGGGTAAATTTGCTACATCTGACTGGATGGAATTAGAAAAGCAGCGCGGTATTTCAATTACCTCCAGTGTAATGAATTTTCCGTATGAAGGTTATGAAGTCAACATTTTGGATACGCCAGGTCATGAGGATTTCAGTGAAGATACGTACAGGACACTGACTGCTGTTGACAGTGTAGTAATGATTATTGATGCGACAAAAGGTATTGAAGCACAAACGATTAAACTATTTAAAGTCTGCCGAATGCGCGGCATTCCCATTTTTACGTTTATCAATAAATTGGACCGGGAAGGAAAAGAACCGTTTGCGCTTTTGGAGGAAATTGAGCAGGTCTTGGATATTGCCACGTATCCAATGAACTGGCCAGTAGGAATGGGGAAGCGATTTTTAGGTATTTTTGACCGTAAGAACAAACAATTTGTGCAATTTAACGGGAATGAGGAAGAGACATATATTCCATTCGCCGAGTTGGAAAATCCTGCTTATCGGGAATTACTGTCCCAGGAATCCTATCAAACAGCAGCGGAGGAGCTCTCCTTATTAGATGAAGCCGGAGATACGTTTTCATTGGATGACATCCTGGCAGGAAAGCAAACACCGGTATTTTTTGGCAGTGCCCTGGCGCCGTTTGGGGTGCATACATTCTTTAATACCTTTATTTCAATGGCACCAGCTCCTACACCAAGAAAATCAACCAACGGAGCTATTTCACCTGATAACTCAGATTTTTCCGGATTTATTTTTAAAATTCAAGCAAACATGAATCCTGCCCATCGTGATCGAGTTGCGTTTTTACGGGTATGCTCCGGTAAATTTGAGCGTGGTATGACGGTGAAGCTTTCGAGAACAGATAAACCGATTAAGCTCTCCCAGTCACAACAATTCGTGGCATCTTCAAGAGATACGGTCGAGGAAGCGTATGCCGGGGACATTATTGGTATTTACGATCCAAATGCCTATCGAATTGGTGATACATTAATCGAAGGAAAAGGGAATTTCGAATATGATGAACTACCGCAATTCCCACCAGAACTATTTAAAAAGGTTACAGCAAAAAACGTCATGAAGTCCAAACAATTTAAAAAAGGAATTGAACAGCTTGTACAAGAAGGGGCAATTCAACTATATAAAGGACATCGAACAGATGCCAATATCTTAGGTGCAGTCGGTGAGCTGCAATATGAGGTATTCCAGTATCGCATGAAAAACGAGTATAATGCAGAAGTTATGTTTGAATCAATTGGAGAGCGAATTCCGCGATGGTTGACAATAGACAAGATTGATGAATCGCTTTTTGACGAGCGAAGCATGCTGACCCGTGACAGGGAAGGGAATTTCGTCGTTCTGTTCAAAAACGATTTTTCCTTACGTTTATTCAAGGAGAAGCACCCTGATATTAAATTGGTTGATTTACTCGAGACGAAACGATACGGACAAATACGTTAAATAGTCATGGATGCCGTGATGGCATCCATGATTTATTTTTACCAGCACTTTTTCCAGAAAAAATATGAACTTTTTGTGTCTTTTTTTCAACATATCTGTTACAATAAATATATAGAAAACGTTTGCATCATTTTTGAACAACTAGGAGATGATTTAAATGGGTATTATAGTGATGTTTATGTTACTGGCAACACTAACCCCATTCCTGTTTATTCATTTGCATAGGAAAATACTTGCTGTAGTGCAAACCGTTATGCTTGTGGGAATGTGGCTGTATTATATTGAGGCCCAATTTCATACTGCACCAATTGCTTTTTCGATTATGTGGATTATGTTTTACGTAAGCATGATTCTCGCTGAGGTTGCCTGGGTTATGTTTATCATCCGAATCGTTAAAACATCCTATACAAACACAAGAACTACAAAAACCTTTAATCATTAATAAAAATCACCTTTTCTTCAGATGAGAAAAGGTGATTTTTGATTATTGTTCAGAGGTCGGAACCCTAAACAATTGAATGATTGCCTCAATAAAGGCTAGTACCGATAACACAGCATATATTGCTTTAAATGAGTATCCAGAGAACATTGCCGCCCAAAGTGAAAAAGCAGTCAATATAATGCATAGGGAAAACCCAATGATACACCTTGCCTGCAGACTGAATATACTACGCTTAGAAGGTTGCTTGTTTAACTCCATTTCTGCCACATCCCATTCCAATTAATCATGCATATGTTCCCCGTGTTGCTGCTGGTGTGCCGGACTGTCGTTGTGATGGTGACCAAAGCCATATGACATCGTAAATAACGATCCAGCAACAACAATTGCGACAATCACAAACCCATGGAACATCATATTCCAGGGAATGTGCCCATTTCCACTGGCTGACTCGGTCATATGCATGAACATGAATAACTGGATCGCTGCTTGAATAACAGCTAAAACCATGATACCCGTAATAACCCACCCTTTCGGTAAATCAGACCCAAGTGCAGCCCAGGCAGCGACGATTGTTAATGCTAGTGACAGAATAAAACCGATTATATGCTTTACGGGGATTCTTTTGGTTTTGTGTTCCATGCTACATCACCATCCCGATTAAATAAACACTTGTAAAAATGAAAATCCAAACAACATCTAAAAAGTGCCAGTACAAGCTAACAATAAATACTTTTCGGCTTGTTACCCTGGTAATTCCGCGCTGCATCAGCTGAATGACGAGTAAAATCATCCAACCTGCTCCCAGCGTAACGTGCAACCCATGTGTACCCGCCAGAATGAAGAAAGCTGACCAATATGCACTGGACTGTAATGTCGCACCTTCATGGACGTACGTGATAAATTCATCAATTTCGAAACCCAGGAAGGCAAACCCTAATAGTAATGTAACAATTAACCAAGTAAGCAGCCCCTTTTTAGAACCGTTCCGCATTTCATGAACGGCAATCCCGCACGTAAAACTACTTGTTAATAACAGAAATGTCATGATCAGTGTACTTGTCGGCTCAAACAGTTCAAAAGGTGCAGGTGCATCAGCGGTACGGCCAGATAACACAGCATAAGTTGCAAACAGGGTCGAAAATAAAGCAAGCTCTGCGGCAAGGAATATCCAAAATCCGAGAATATTCAGCCTGCTTTGTTCCGTCTGATATTCCAGTGGCCCTGAACTAAAGTTTTGCTCACTCATGATCTAGCCCCCTTCTGCTTTGTTCGATTTGTTTTATTTCATTTACACTGAAATGATACCCTTCATCATAATCAAATGACCGGATGATCATCATGATGAGCCCGCCTGCTAATCCAATCGCTGCAAGTGTTATCCATTCAAAGACAAGTGCAAAACTGGCAAAAAACAGGATAGCCATCATAATAAATGGTTTACCAGAGTTGCTTGGCATATGGATTGGCTGCAGCTTTTTCTCATCAAAGGTTGTTTCGCCCTTTTCTTTCATTTCCATAAAGGCATCAATATTGTTCACTTCCGGTAGTGTTGCAAAATTGTATGGTGGTACCGGTGTTGGTGTTGCCCATTCCAATGTCCGACCGCCCCAAGCATCACCAGTTGTTTCCCGTTTACTATACCGGAAACTATAGTAAATGTTATAGACAAAAATTGCAAAACCAATTCCCATCCCGAACGCACCGATCGTTGAAAGGAAGTTGAGTGTAAACCATTCTGGTCCGATATGGAATATTCTTCGTGGCATTCCATCAAGTCCAATAAAGTATTGCGGTAAGAAACAAACATGGAAACCGATTAGGAACAACCAGAAACTCCATTTTCCGAGCCGCTCATTCAATTTGTGTCCAAACATTTTCGGATACCAGTAGGTTAAACCGGCAAAGCACGCAAATACGGTTCCGGCGATTAATACGTAATGGAAGTGTGCAACTAGAAAGTACGAATTATGAAACTGGTAATCCGCCGCTGCCATGCCTAACATAACGCCAGTCACACCGCCGATCACAAAGCTTGGTATAAACGAAAGTGCCCATAGCATAGCGGTGCTAAATTCAATTTTTGATTTATGCAACGTCCCAAGCCAGTTGAATATTTTTACACCGGTCGGTACAGCTATCAGCATCGTCGAAACCGAAAATACGGAATTGACAAATGCCCCTGCCCCCATTGTAAAGAAATGATGCACCCATACAAGGAAGCTAAGTCCCGCGATAATGATAATCGACCAGACCATCGCACTGTAACCAAAGATTCGTTTATGCGCAAATGTTGCAATCACCTCGGAAAAAATACCGAATGCTGGCAAGACAACAATATATACTTCCGGATGTCCCCACATCCAAAACAGATTCGCCCACATCATCGGCAAGCCTTCCCCTGTAAGGGTGAAAAACTGCGAACCAAAAATCCGGTCAATCGTTAATAATGCTAATGCAACCGTCAGAATTGGGAAGGCAAAAATAATAATAAAACAAGTTATTAATGACGACCAGGTGAAAATAGGCATTTTAAACATTTTCATTCCTGGTGCGCGCATTTTCAAAATCGTCACCATCAAATTGATTCCAGTAGCTAACGTCCCAATACCGGCGAGCTGCAGTCCCATCAGGTAAAAGTTTTGACCTGGTCCCGGACTCAGTGCTGCCCCCGATAATGGCGTGTAGCTGGTCCATCCTGCATCTGGTGACCCGCCGATAACAAAGGAAACATTGAATAGCAAAGCGCCAAAGAAAAACGACCAGAAGCTTAACGCGTTAACAAATGGAAACGCGAAATCCCTTGCCCCGATCTGTAATGGAACAACTATATTCATCAAACCAATCAAAAACGGCATTGCCATGAAAATAATCATAACCGTACCATGTGTTGTAAAAATTTCATCATAATGCTGTGCACTTAAAAAATTCAAGTCCGGCACAGCCAGCTGTGTTCGCATCATCAAGGCGTCCATCCCACCGCGAAACAGCATGGCAAGTGCACTTAAAATATACATGATCCCGATTTTTTTATGATCAACGGTCGTCAGCCATTCCCGCCAGAGCCACTTCCATTTTTTAAAGTAAGTAAGGAGAAAGATGATCGCTGATGTAACAAGTACAATCGCAACCATTCCACCATAAATCAGCGGTTCCCCGGTAACAAAAAATTCATCAAGTTTCATGGTTTCACCAACTTCCCCACGTTAATTTTCAATGTGTTCTTCAATACTTTCGTCTATATTCCCAACTTCCAAATGCAATAACGTTTCATACTCTTTCCAGTGACGGATAATGTCATAATCCATTCCTTTATGTGTACCATGGTTTACCCAATCCAAATGCGTCGATGAAAATGTATGGCGATCAGTTAGACCAGGTTTCAGCAGTTTGTCATATTGCTCCTGGGTCAATTTTGGTGCATTCGTTTGTTTGTCTCTTACCCATTGCCCGAACTTATCCGCACTTTCTGCATGTACCTTAAATGTCTGCTCGGCAAAACCTTCTCCATTAAAATTGGAATTTCGTCCATCGTAGATACCAGGTTCATCTGCCTGTAAATAAAGGATGGTTTCCATGCCGGCCATATTGTACTTTTGCCCGCCAAGCCTCGGGATCCAGAGTGCCGCCATCGATGCCGTAGATGAGAGCCGGAATTCAATCGGTCGGTCTGTTGGAATGTGTAAGTAATTTACCGTTTCTATATCCTGCTCCGGATAGCTAAAAAACCATTTCCAATCTGCTGATGTAGCATAGATAACCAGTGGTTCCTTCTGCTCTTTTGCAGCAGTTGTTTCTGGCGGCTTTTCCAGATCAAACAATGTCGTTACGGTTGGAATAGACAGTGCAGTAACAATTAAAATTGGAATGATCGTCCAAATCGCCTCAATAGTCTTGCTTCCGTGGAAGTTAGGCTTATAACTGTTTTCCTTACGCTTTGGGTGATCACGATATTTTATAATAATTATGGTAAATGCCACGTAGACAACAAGAATGATTCCTGCCATAAAGAAAAGGGAATAAACAATTAGATCCCTTTGACTTTCCGCAACCGGCCCTTTCGGATCAAAAACAGCCATTTGATCACAGCCGCCGAGCAAGAGCACAATGCCAAATAACAACAAGATTAATCCTTTTTTGCGAAAAGGCATAAAATCAAGCATGTGTAACCCTCCCAATGTTTCGCTAAATTTGAATTCACTATTAACAACATGTATAACTTGTAAACCAATGATGATTAGTTTAACAAATTACAATAAGAAACATAAGTAGTTTCAAGGCTAATTATAAAAAGTTCACGTTATTGTTAAATCATCGACACAAAAAGTATAAATTTATGTGAAATAAATCACAGAAACCGTTTTCCCGAGATAACAATCGGCGATTCAAATCATCTTATGATTTCATACCTAAGATTACCCGTAAATAGCTGTTTTAACACCTTTTCTTGCATAATGACGTGGATACAGGTATTTCCAAATGGTAAGAAAAGTGTTAAATAAATGGCAAAGAAAGCCACTCATCAAGCTATGAGTGACCAAACTCCGTCCGATTTCAAAAGAAAAGCCACTCATCAGGCTATGAGTGACCAAACTCCGTCCGATTTCAAAAGAAAAGCCACTCATCAAGCTTATGAGTGACCAAACTCGGTCGGATTTCAAAAGAAAAGCCACTCATCAAGCTTATGAGTGACCAAACTCAGTCGGATTTCAAAAGAAAAGCCACTCATCAAGCTTATGAGTGACCAAACTCGGTCCGATTTCAAAAGAAAAGCCACTCATCAAGCTTATGAGTGACCAAACTCAGTCGGATTTCAAAAGAAAAGCCACTCATCAAGCTTATGAGTGACCAAACTCAGTCGGATTTCAAGAGAAAAAAGACTGCATATCACAGCGGCCTTGCCCATTTTTATATGTTATTTCCGTTCTCGCTTATTCTTTTTATTGTCCAGATTTAGAAATTCGCTATCATTAGCAATTCCAACATCATTTCCCAGTTTTTGGTGGTTGTCTTTGTTGTTCTGCCGATTCTTGTCTTTGTTACGGTTTTTATTTTGTTCCGACAAAATGAACCCTCCTGTTATGATTCTTTATGAGTATGTTGTCCATTTGAGAAAAAATTATTGATCGACATTCAATCACATACCACCTGTTCAACAGGTGGTTTGACTTAGCCCTATAAGGGCATGTTACTTGCAACGCCTTAAGGGCGTGGTTTCGCAAGCCGACTACA
>BMJD01000044.1 GCA_014642895.1 Lentibacillus populi | reverse complement strand
CACTTTAACTTGATACTTCTATTGTAACTAAAAAAAGATATGGTTCCCATATTAAATTTGGGAATCATATCTTTTCGGGACTTTTTCAGTGGCCTCGCTTTTAACGTTGGGGATTTTTGTTGGTGTTGCCCGGTTTATTGTTGATGTTTCAACTTTTACTATTGATATTCTGTGTTTTACTGTCGATGTTTCAATTTTTACTATTGATATTAAACATCATTATTTCAGCAGATTCAATGCTTCCCGATTAAATGCCGGGATATCATCGGGCTGGCGGCTCGTTACTAATTGATTGTTACAAACGACTACTTCCTCATCCTTTACATATGCACCTGCATATTCCATATCCACTTGAATGGATTTGTATCCCGTAGCTGCACGACCTTCCAGGGACTTCGCTGTAATGAGCAGCTGTGGTCCGTGGCAAATCGCAAATACCGGCTTTTTGACATCCATAAAATGCTTGGCAAACGCGACAAACCGGTCATCCGCACGTAATTGATCCGGTGAAAAGCCACCCGGGATAAACAACGCATCATAGTCATCCGGATTTACATTGTCAATACCTTCATCAATTGTAACCGTTACTTCATTATTTTTTCCAGTTACTTCATTACCTTTCTGCTTTTCAATTGTCACAACTTTATGTCCGGCATCCGTAAATGCTTTTGCTGGTTCTGTATATTCTACATCTTCAAACATGTTTGTCAGAACCGCTGCTATTTTCTTTGCCATTTTTTATCCGCTCCTCTTTAAAGATGATACATAACGGGTTTTCCCCTGGATACATAAAATAAAACATAGTTAGTCTATTCCCATTAATTGGCGCAAATCATCCTCGTTTGTTATCAAATCATTTATCGTATATTGATCAAGCACATGCAGGAAGGCTTGCAGTGCCTCGTTTAAAGCATGCTTTAATTTGCAGGCAGGTGAAATCACACAATAGTTGTTCTTATGATCAAAGCATTCCAGCAGGACAAAATCATTCTCCAGCTGACGTACAACCATGCCGACATTAATTTCTTCAGGTCTTTTAGCAAGACGTATCCCGCCATTCCGACCTCTGACAGTTTCTAGTAAGTCTAGTTTATTCAATTCAAAAACGATTTTTCCTAAATGATGCTGGGATATTGAGAACGTCTCGGAGATTTCTTTTATACTAGCAAGCTCCCCTTCATGCTTCATTCCTGTAAAAATAAGTACTCGCAATGCATAGTCTGTATATTTTTTTAGATTCATTGTCATGCTCCTTGTAAATAATTTCACAAAACTGTAACAGTATTTCCCTTTTACCCTATTGATACAGTGCTAATAGTTATTATACAATAAACATGTATTTGAAATACATGTTTAAAAAATAAAAGGAGTGCTTTGCTTTGACAACACAAGCTACAACAGGGTTAGAAAAGGATACTAGGGATATTGTAAAAGCTACTGTACCGATTTTGCAAGAACGAGGGGATGAGATCACCAGCAGATTTTATCAGCTTATGTTTGAAAATCATCCCGAATTGAAAAATATCTTTAACCAGACGAATCAGCGAAAAGGCGATCAATCAAAAGCACTGGCAAACACAGTGTACGCTGCTGCTGCTCACATTGATCAGCTGGAGGACATTTTACCACAAGTAAAACAAATTGCACACAAGCATAAAAGCTTGAATATTAAACCAGAGCATTATCCAATCGTGGGCAAACATTTATTATTAGCGATGAAAGATGTGTTGGGGGACGCAGCTAGTGATGATGTGATCAACGCATGGGAAAAGGCTTATGGTGTTATTGCTGATGTGTTTATTGAAACAGAAAGACAAATGTATCAGGAAACGAAAAATAAAGTTGGCGGCTGGGTGGATTTCCGTGATTTTAAGGTTGTCGATAAGATAGTTGAAAGTGATGTGATTACATCCTTCTATTTGGAACCAGCCGATGGTAATCCGTTTCCGATCTACCAGCCAGGACAATACATTACGGTTAAAGCGGAAATTGAAGGCGAGCCGTATACACATTTGCGACAATACAGCCTTTCATGTGCACCTGATGAAGGTGTATACCGAATCAGTGTTAAACGCGAGGATGCCCATGGGGAGTTGCCGGCGGGGATCGTATCCAATTATTTGCATTCCCAGATTGAAAAAGGAAGCATTTTGCCAATTAGCGCCCCATCCGGTGACTTTACACTCAATCAACAGGACACAAGACCACTTATTCTAATTAGCGGCGGGGTTGGCTTAACACCGATGATGAGTATGCTCGAAGCTACAATCAAACAACAACCGGAACGTGAAATCTATTATATCCATGCAGCGCAAAATGGAAATGTACATGCGATGAAGGAAGTTGTTCGTAATCTGGCTAGCGAACATGAACAAATCCATGCTTATACAGTATATGATAACCCGTCCCCTGCCGATGAAAATTTCTATGACAAAGAAGGGTACATTGATTATGAATGGTTGACATCGATTCTCCCGACAAATAATGCCGATTTCTATTTTTGCGGTCCAAAAGGGTTCATGCAAGCCATGTACAGGACGTTAAAGCAATATCATGTGGCTGAGAAGGATATTCATTTTGAGTTTTTCGGACCAGCCCAAGCCATTACAGCATAAAAAACGATAGGGTGCCAGTAATAACAGGCTGGCACCCTATTCTATTACTCTTCTAATGTTGATGTATCCCCAGTTGGCAAGCCAAGCTCCCATGATTTTAACAGGCGGCGCATGATTTTACCACTGCGCGTTTTTGGAATGGAGTCCTTCACCTCTAATTCACGAGGTGCTGCATGAGCACTTAATCCAGTTTTAATAAACTGGCGGATTTCCTCCAGTAATTCAGGTGAATTTTCATAGCCCTCATTTAACGTAATAAACGCTTTAATGATCTCACCACGCTCTGGATCCGGTTTGCCGATAACACCTGCCTCCGCAACAGCAGGATGCTCAATTAGTTTGCTTTCTACTTCAAACGGTCCTACACGTTCACCAGATGTATTAATTACATCATCTAATCGACCCTGGAACCAGAAATAACCGTCCTCATCCTTATAGGCACTGTCACCAGAAACATACCAGCCGTTTATAAAGTAACTTTCATATTTTTCTGGACGTTTCCAGATTTTACGCATCATCGAAGGCCAGCCTTGTTTAATAGCCAGATTTCCCATTTGATTTGGTGGTAATTCGTTTCCTTCATTATCAACAATGGATGCTTCAATTCCCGGGATTGGTTTCCCCATCGAGCCTGGGCGAATTTCCAGGGCAGGGAGGTTACAAATGAGCTGTGCCCCCGTTTCGGTCATCCACCAAGTATCATGAATTCGTAAATCAAAGGCCTTCAATCCCCATGTAACAACTTCCGGATTAAGCGGCTCGCCAACACTCATGACATGCCGCAGTGAAGAAAGGTCATATTTTTTCACAACATCTTCACCAGAACTAACCAACTTCCGTAATGCCGTCGGTGCGGTATACCAAACGGTTACATTGAATTTATCCAAGGTGCCATACCAGTCATCAGGGGTGAAACGGCCACCACGAATTACATTTGTCACACCTTTTAACCAAGGTGCAAAAATGCCATAACTTGTACCGGTTACCCAGCCCGGATCCGCTGTACACCAATAAATATCATTATCTTTTAAGTCCAGCACCCATTCAGCAGTAGCATAATGCTGGATCATCGCATTATGTACATGATAAACGCCTTTTGGTTTACCAGTTGAACCGGATGTGTAATGGATAACCATCCCATCCTCCAAATCAACCCATTCGATTGCAAAATCAGTTGATGCACGCTTCATTTCACTAGCATAATCAATGTATTTGTCTGAGGTTTCATTATGGTCCCCAACAAGCACAATTTTCTGCAAATCCGGTAAATCTTCCTGTGGAACGCGTTCCAGCAATTCCGGTGTTGTAATCAGTATACTTGCTTCACTATCCTGCAATCTGTCCCGAACTGCCTGTTCCATAAATGCTTCAAATAGAGGTCCGGCAATAGCACCTGTTTTTAAAATGCCAAAGAAAGCTACATAGAACTCCGGACTTCTTGGAAGAAATAGAAAAACACGATCTCCCTTTTTAACGTCATATTTCTTTAATACATTGGCAAATTGATTACTTTGTTCACTTATTTCACCAAATGTCATTTTCTCTTCCCGATCTGGTGAAGAATATAGTAAGGCAAGCTTATCCTTTTTATTTGGATCCTCGGCATGCCGGTCAATTGCCTCATACGCAATATTTACTTTTCCTGTTTCATTCCAGCTGAAATTCTTTTTCATGTCCTCCCACGAAAAATTCTCGCGTACTTTTTCATAGTTTTCTAGATTGTAATTACCTGCTCGTGCAGGTACTCGCTGCATATCCATCCTATCACCTCATTTGTAAATTTGGAATCGGTTACAAAACCTGTTGTAAGTATAGTTTATTTTCAAACCGCAACAAACATGCAATCTGAAAATTATTCAAACATTTCGCTAACTGTTTTCTATTTTAGAACATTTTGTGACATTTTTAAAGTGATACACTAAAATAAAAATAAATAACTGTCCTATCAACTGATGGACAGTTTTTAAGCAAAGCAGCAAATTGCTTATATTTTGATACGCCCCCGGCAGACGTTTAATAATGCGTTGGCAACATTGGTGCATCAATGTTTGATAATTGTTATGTGTAAAATTTGTGTAAAAAATATTCTAGTGTAAAACATGTTTCACGCCTGCCTTTGTGCAGGCTTCTTTTAATTTTTCCCTTCTTACTTTTGACAAAGTATACCATATTAATACAGGTTTGTGGTGGAATTGTTTAAATATAACATGAGACAAATCTTTGTACAACTTTATTTTATCCTCATTCGTTCTCATGGTCTGTTGGTTGTCGATCTCCACAAAGTGATGTATGCCATTCCTTGTAAACCGAGCATCCGGGATTAATTTATTATTTCCCCATGTAACCGGCCGTTCCACTTCCCATGTATCCGGCATACCTAGCTTGATATACAAATCATTACGCATTAATGTATGCGTAATCCATGACCGTTTTAATTCACCTTGGTTGCTCCCTATACGCTCTTTCCCTTTGTTGGATAGGTAATACACCTTACGCTCCATTCTAACGCTTGAGATGCTCTTTTCTTTTTCCATACGAAACAATATCCTGTGGGCATTACGTGAGCCACCTAATTGTTCGGTAATTTGTAATTGCTCCCTTGTCGCGTAAGTCAAATCATCCAAACGTGACAATATTTTCTCTTGGCGTTGGATCCATTTTTGTGTTTGCATCATCCACAATCCACTCCTTTAATTTATTTTTAATATCAGTATCCTTTATAAACGGTACCTGGACCAGATGCTTTTCATGGGTCCGATATATGGCCCGGCCAATATTCGTTATCCTTTCTGCACCTTGTTCATCAAGCGCTACCCTGCTTGCAACCTCAGTAGGCAATCGAAAACTTATTTTTGCATCGGCATTTTGTTTTATTTGCCTAGGCAAGGTGTCAGCCGTTGGGTATTGTGTGCAGAATATTAATCTGTACCCTAACGCTCCAGCAATCCTAGCTATCTCCGACATCGCATGCTGGCAATAGCGATATATTTTCTTTTCCTCTTTGTCAAGATGGGATCCCGGTACCAGTTCAGCCGCTTCATCAATGATGATAAATTTACGTGTGCTTATATTGGTATCTAATACGTTCGTATAGCCTCCTTTCTTAAATCGTGACATATCGGACTTGATTTGTTTTAAAACAGACGAGAGTAGGGCATACGCTTCATTTACATTACTAGCCACTTGTTTTACTTGTTTCAATCGGTCATACCAGCCAAATTCAAGACCGCCTTTTAAATCAATGATATTAAACTGCACATCGTCCGGATGGTTGTTGATTAAGTGTGCGAGGATTAATTTTAAGAGGACTGTTTTTCCTTGTCTTGTCATCCCGGCAACTGTCATGTGTGGGATTTTATCAAAGTCGTGATATATCATTTTATCTTGAGATTGCCCAATCGGTACAGTCCATCCATCTGCTATGTGCCAATTATAGTCAATTTTGTTACTTAGCTTTTGCTTATATACCCTAATATGCAGTTTTCCGTCAAAATACACATGTACTGGTTTATGCAGTGTTTTAGCCAGGATCGGTTGTAATTTTGGATCATCAATCAATCCATACGGTACATTGAAAATATACTCTTTCCAGCTTTCTTTTCTACGGATCCGGATTAATTTCGGCTCGTAATCACCCACCTTGTAATTGATATTTCGAAATGTGTGCTTTATTTTCTTGGTTTCCAACGGCTCATATTTTTCAGCCACGTACATGGCGCCACAAGCAATAATAGCACCTGTTATAATCTCCATACATTCGCCCCTTCATTTGTCTATTCAAGCGCTGAATATACATTGGTATATAAGAGATTAGTAATAGTAGTACTTGAGATTATGTGTACAAGTTATCATTTCTATATCATAAACAAAATAATAGTAGGAGGGTGGGTGGGATGGGTGGTGCGGCCGGCGCGCGGTGTGCTGGTGCGTGTGCTGTGGTGTATGCTGGTGAATATGCGCTTGTAGTTATAGTATAGGCAGTTCAATCAAAAATTATGCATTTATTTTAGATTTTTTTCTAATTAATTTTAGAAGGACAAGGGATAAGCCAAGTCGAATTTATTATATAGGTGATAATGATGAAATTAGTTATTGATAAATTAATCGCGGATAGTGGTTTAAAGCAGAGATACATAGCGCAGCAAGTGGGGGTAAACGAAAACACGCTTGGTAATTGGATGAAAAATAAATCTTGGCCTAAGCTTAACCAAGCAGTCCGCCTAGCCGACATATTAGGCTGCAGCGTGACGGATTTATACACAAAAAAATAGCCCCATCCCGGGGCTTAATCAATATAAACATCTAAAACATCATTTAAAGGTATCTCTTTTCCATCCTGCAGCATTATTTTCTTTCGATCGATCATTTGTAGCTTATCTTTTGCGGTTAAATAATCGCCGTCAGAAAAATACTTAACCTCAACAGTCAGATCATCCTTGATGGCGCATTGCAGCTTTAAATCAATATCCAGCTTTTGCTGATCGTCCAAAATTGGTTTATCCTTACGTTCCAATTCATCCCACATCTCATTTAAAAGCTTGATATGTTCCGGCATCATGATAGATGTCCATTTTATTGTACCGCGATCATTAACCATTCCTTACGCCCCCAATCGTTTTGGTAAAAAGGATAGTATGTTATCGACTTTAAAAGACCGCACTTGCCTTTTTGTGTAGCAATAAGCAAGGATTGCATCCTCATTTGCCCGTAACACTTTTATAGTGCGCTGGGTGATCTGATTGTTGCTGTCCAGGTAAATCATTTCTAGTTTGTTGCCAGGTTCAATCACTGTAAAACCTCCAATTAAGAAACGTTTGTTCTATTATACCACAAAACGCGAACGTGCATGCGTGTTTTTTATTAGAAATTTATTCCTCATTGTACGATTTCGTTAAAAATATTATTAAAAAACCCTTTTTATGACTGGAAATGTTAGAATAAAGGAAAATAAAAGGGGGAAATACATATGACAAATGAACTGAAACTAATTGAAGATTACAACATTCCGATTGTAAAGATTGAAACTGATACTAATTATTGGCTAGTACGAACTAATTCGGGAGAATACTTTCAAGATTTCTTCTTAGAAAACTTTGTAGGTATTAATTGGAATGAATTTAATAATCCTGATGATTTCATCCCGCTAAACAAAGAATACACTACAAATCAGATTGCAAAAAAATACACTAGTAATAAACAGCCAGGTCACACTTTCTCTCACATAAAAAGGTTTTTTCACGAAATAAAAATTGGCGATATTGTTATGATTCCGAGTGAAGATTCCAAACATATCGCTTTTGGGAAAGTTACATCAGATGTATACATTACGGAGGTTAGCCAAACTGAAATTGATGAGGGTGCTTGTCCTTACAAAAAAAGAAGAAGTGTTGAATGGATAAAATCAGTTGACAGAAGGAAGCTAGATCCGTATTTGTACAAAATGATGAATTCTCATTTAACAATAAGCAATGCAAATGATTATGCAGACTCTATAGATCGAACCCTCTATTCGTTTTACTACAAAGGGGATAAGGCACACCTTGTACTGGATGTTAATCAAAGCAAAAACATACCTTTAGTTGATTTATTAGACGCTTTACAAACACCATTAGATTTAGTTGAGTTAATCCATAACCCCTATTATCCTGAAAAAACTTATAGAAAAAAAGATTTAGACGCGAAAATCAGAGTGCAGTCGCAAGGTATTATAGAATTTGTATCATCCGGGGGAGCGTTCAGTTTAGTTGTATTACTAGGTTTAGGCATTGTTGGACTAGCGGGAGGTAAATTTAAATTTAATGCAAGTAAAGAAAAGGTTGAGGGAGAATTATCTACCGAGGGACTTTTAGAAAAAATATTCAAATTGAGGGATCAAACAAACAAAAAGGATAAACAAAAAGAAGAAATTGACGAGTTACAAGGAAAGTTCGATAGAGCGAAAGCTAACCTTAAAATAGAAACTCCCAAGGAGTTAGACTCTTATTTTAGCGAAAAACAGGGTACCGAAACTTTAGACGATTAAGACAGAGTAATGCTCCTCTTTTATTTATATGGTGACGATATTTTAAAATACTTTTTAATAATAAGGATTGACACTATTGAAAACAATACGGGAAATATTGGGACACCCAAATAGATTATTTTATTTAGGTTAAATAACACTCCAATAGTAAACATTTGTAATAAAGATAAGGTTCCAAAAAGGATCATGAAGACACCGGATACAGAAATAATGTGTAGTGTTCTTTTCCATAACTGGTTAATTCGGAATTCCATATTAAACCTCCTTTGCTACAGATGTTTATAAATATAATAATACTATGACTCAGTTTTGTCTATTATGATTAACGCACATATACAAGATCAAGTATATGTTTAGCCCCCACAATAAGTGAGGGCCCTTTTTTATTACTTAACACGCAATTTCTGTCCAACATAAATTTTATTTACGTTTTCAAGATCATTCCATTTTTTAATCTGCGATTGACTGCTACCATACTTGATTGCCAACTCTGAAACTGTATCACCAGATTTAACCGTATGATATTTTTTGTTTGATTTTTTAGCTGATCCGGTTACTTTAATTTTTTGCCCAGCATAAATCTTATTTGGATTAGAAATGTTGTTTAGATCAGCTAATTTGCTAGTTGTTGTACCATGTTTAGCTGCGATCCCACTTAATGTGTCGCCAGACTTGATTGTATACGTGCTTGTTTTAGGCTTGCTTGGCTTTTTGACAGGCTTAGCAACGGGCTTCTTAGCTGGCTTGGATGATGCTTTATTCACCGTAAAAAACTTACCACCAGTTTTATTCCTATCGACATCACCGCTAATGCCCGCAACCGAACCCGTACTACTGTATTGCCACATGTAGATGTCGGCCAGTTTAACGTTAACCGGATCGCTTGCATAACGAGCATGCCAATACGCGTATCGATCAAGTAAGGACTTGTCAATGTTGTCCTCGAAAAACACGCCAAAACTATATAGTCCAGCCGAGCCTACTTCTTTTTCTACATACTCTAAAAATGCACGTGCTGCCTTATTCATTTCGGCATTATTTTTACAGTTGTTTTCCTCCAAGTCTAGCATTGGTGGCAACGTAAACTTATATTTCTTGATATGCTGCACAAACCACTTTGCTTCATTAACAGCATCATTGACAGATACAAATTTAGCATAATGATAAAATCCTGCATACAGACCGTTTGCTATTGCGTTTTTAAAGTTATAATCCATCTTGTTATCAACAAATGCCGAACCGTCTGCAGAGCCTTCTGTTGCTTTAATATAGCTGCCTTTTATTCCAGCGCCGGCCACTTTAGACCAATTAATATTACCTTGCCAGTGTGACACATCGATAAATTCCATTACTTATCCTCTCCTTCAATCAAAATAAGAAAAAGACACCCTACCGGATACCTTTATTTCGTCAAATTATGCTGCTTTAAAACCTTTTTCTGTTTACGGCCTTTCCATGTTATATAATTATTTTTAAACCAAGCAACCCCAGCAGAAACAATCGTAATTCCTGCTGAAATTACCTCGCCCCATAACGTTTCGGTACCTGGGATAGGATTCAAATTTAGTGCCAATAAGCCTTGATTAATGAGCGCCAATACTAAAACGCCTGTCCTGATTAAAGATCCTCTATCGTGCTTGTTATCCTCAAATGTAATCATTTCTATCATTCTCCTTTTTCAATATTATCGATACGTTTATGTGCTTGTTTGCTAGATTCTTCAACCCTTGTCAACCGTTCACCCATTACACCCATTTGCTTTTCATTCGATCGCAAGTCAATGCGAATATCATCAACCCCTTTCCGGATGTAATCTAATCCGGCTTTTAATTCAGCACTTTCCTTCGTGTCGTTTTTAGTCGTATTACTTTTTCTGGATTGGTAGGTTAGGTAAGCAATAAATACCCCTATCCCCGCTACAAATATAGATGCAATAGAAATCAAGATTCCTAGTTCAATTGTCATCATTAGCCCCCTTTTTACGGCATAAAAATAACGCCTTATTTGGCGTTTACTTAATTAAATCCTCTCTACCTTCCGCGATCAGCAGTGTTCTTACATCTTCTTTCCAAAGATCCGGAACCCTTTCATATGTCCAATTACCAGCGATTATTTGAGTCGCAAATAAAAGTGCCAACATCTATTTCCCTCCCATTATTGTTTCTGCTAACTCTAAAATGGCTACTGCATTCATTTCGTCAATACTTGGCTTGTTCTGTTTTTCTTTAAATTCTTTCTCACATTGCTCCATGTACTCAGTGTCTTTAATTAATGCCCCATCTATATATTTATAAAAAAAGGACATCATCGGGTCTTTTACAATTTCGTGATCGTCATCAAATTCAAACGCAATTTCATCCGGATTACCGCTTGGAGATGATGACACTCCTTGTAACCGTTTATTTTCGTCAACTGAAAAGTAAAATAACATCCTGCCACCTTCTTAGTATTCATATATTTCGCGTAATGCAACATTGTTCAGTGGTGCGTGTTGATTTTCAGCATGGCCAGTTATATGTGTATCACTAACATAAATATATTTAGCATTAACTGCGACGTTTTCCATGTGTGGGGTAGGTACTAATATTCCTTGACCTCCATGATTGCCATCTATATGCGCTTTTGGTATATGCGAATAAACCCAGTTATAATCGTTAGCACCACCAGAATAATCACTCCATGCTAATATCCAACCGTTTTTACAATCTGACAATTTCTTTAAAGGTGTTATCGTCTGTGACGAATTTACATATTGTGCCCCTACCCAAAGTAGGTGTAAATCAGTCGATGGCCGATAAACACCTTTTGTAACTTGCCATACAGAATCTTCTGGGTCATAAACACTGGCTACATTTCCTTCTACTAGCTGAATCCCATCACATTGAACCCATTCTGTATTGCCGCCCGAGATTTTTAATTCAAGTTCGTCTCCACGTTTAAAACTTGAAGGGACTGTGAATGTAACCGAATGTCTAACTACACTATAATCATTCGGCACAGGAGCGAATACTTCGTTTAACAATCTGTTTCGTGTACTGTTACCTTGATCGTCCCAAGAAATGTGATCAACCTCAAATCTCGGAGTTCCGCCGGGGTTGACGTTCCACTGTCGTTTGAAGAAACCTGATAGTGTATATGTTTCATTACCACCAACCCCTTCATATATGTGTTGCCTTACAAAATGTGAATTTCTTACACAGACTGCTTGTTCACCATATATTGCAAGTGCATTTTTATCCGCAGGGTTCCATTGTATGGCTACCATTGGGCTTCCGTATTTTTCCCAAAAGTTTTCGGCTGCGATATTCGATTGCAGCATTTCCAGCCAATTATAATCTACTGTACTTTGGTTAAATGAATCCCAATCAGGCCTAACAAGTTCAAACGAATGGTCTTTAATTAAATTTCTTCCGGGAGTAGCGCTATATTTAAGTTGGGTAGAGTCTTCCTCAAGAAAGAATCCACCATCTTTTACTGATACGCCTTTTCCGTCTAATCGAACGTTATCGTTTGCGACCGATACATTACCATTTTCATCGATAATAAACTGATCATTTACATTAAGACCATTTAACGATTCGATATAGCTAGCTACAAACCATTTATCAGCAAATGTAGTATCTTTGTTGACTATGTTCGGTCCCTGTGGGCCACGCGGACCTTCCGGACCTGTTGGCCCTTGTGTACCTTTTGGACCTTGAGGCCCAACGTACTTAGACCAAGTGTAATCTGCCGGATTCGTACTTTCCGTCTCTGTCAATTTATTGGGCGCGACACCGATGTACGCTTTCCCCTCCGGATAATTACTCATCCCATTTCCGTTAACATCATCCGCATACCGAATCCATGTGTACCGTGGTTTTCCGTCTACCCCGGGCGGTCCTTCAACTCCTTGTGGACCTCGATCGCCTTTTGGTCCCTGCGGACCGGTTGCGCCTTTTTCTCCTTTCGGACCTTTGATAAGCGCAAACGTATAATCCGCCGGATCGTTCGATTCGTTTATATCCGTTTTATTGTACGCAAGTCCGATGTATTCCTTGCCAGTCGGGTCGTCAGACAAACCGTTGCCTTCTCCATCATCGGCATATTTAATCCAAGTATAAGTCGGTTTTCCATCCTCACCGTCAGGTCCTGGTATACCTTGATCGCCTTTTGGTCCGACAACTTTCGTCCATTTGTACTCATTAGGATCGGACGATTCCGTTTGTGATGCATTATTGTACGATATACCCATGTATGCTTTTCCGGCAGGACTATCTGACATTCCGTTACCTTCAGCATCATCAGCATATTTGAGCCAAGTATATAAGGTTTCCCCATCTTTTCCAGCTGGGCCAGGTAAACCTTGTGGGCCACTAGGACCAGCAGCCCAATCCGAACCATCCCATATTTTCCATATGATATTCTCCGGATTGGACGTGTCAATCCAGATAACATCTTTGTCTTCTGGTTCGGTTGGTGATTCTATACGCTTTTTCTCAGCATATTTTTCCGTGTAGCCTTTTGCCTCTTCTAAATTTTTAAGCGCTTGTTCAATGCGTTCCCTTTCTTCTTTTGAAACTTGTTGCTTTGTATACTCGTTTGCTTTTTGCGCTTGAATTTGGGCAAACTTGGACGGTAACTCTTGCTGCTCGACACCACTAATTTCATTAAATTTCTTTTCAATTTTACTTGTCAGGGTTGGACGTGATTCTCCAAACGTTGCTTCAAGGACAAAACCGCCCGACTCGTGAATTTCCAAAATCTCAGTAATAGGCGCAACCATTGTAATGCCCCAGGATTGATTTAAAAGCGAAACCCTATCCCCATAATCAAAATCCACTTCATACTCATAAGGGGTACGAACTATTTTATTCCCGTTTGGGATTCGATTTATTTCCTGGACAACCGGTGTTAATATTTGCGCTTCAAAAGATAATTGACGTCCCATTTCAGTCAGTTTTATTTCGCCACGTTCGATTAATTGTTGTTCAATTTCCTCTGGCGTTAGTTCTTCGTCTTGGTCTGTTGAATTCCCAACATCACGGGCATCAATAAAAGTTTCAATTCGTTCTAATCCCTTTACATTTTCTCCAAGTTGAACAATTGTTCGTTCATTGCCTTCTCCTGGACCTCCTACATATGCAGCATTTTTATACTCGGCATCACTATCAAAGAAGGTTTGACTTTCAACAGTTCCAAAATCAGGGGAAAATACAACTGGAGAATTGTTCTCCGGATTTCCCTTTGTAAGGTCCCTGGATCTGATAACATCAAATATAAATTTTTTATTTTTTGTATCGGCATAAACTGTCCATCCTAACCCGCAACGTTTACCAATTGTCTCAAGTTCATCTGAAACGACCTTATAACGTGATTCCCATTCAATATATTCTCCCCGGTGCAAGTTTGGAGCAATTTCCAAACGGGGCATTTTTCGTTTGGGATCTTCCGGATTAACAAAATGCCTATCTACATAGTGCTTCATCACTGTTTCGGCATCACCCGACTTACGATCTTGATCAGTATGATCTGGTGGTACAGTTAAACGCCTACTAATTAATCCATCAAGTGTATAACCTGTTATTTTCCAGTTCTCAGTAATTTTCCCCTCTTTATCAAGTGCAATTTCTTTCGACTGTATAATTGCTACTTTAGTTGCTACTTCTCTTGATTTTTTATCCAGAACGATAATATTTCCTTTTTTAAATTCCTCTGCACCATGCACGTACTTGTTAATATGCAATTCAAATTTCCCTATCCCGTAAAAGTTACGGGGAAACTGTAGAGACTCGTAATTGTCGGTCTCCATCTTTAAATCTAAAAATGGGCTATATATTCGAATTGGTCTTTTCATGAAAACACCACCTTATGCCATTTTGGCTATACGTATACGAATAAGGTGCATTGAAAGCCCCTCCCCAACCCTACGTGTACGTAACTTAAACTCAACTTTATCTCCAGCCATTAATTGGTCAAATCCGGAACCAATAAAATAGTTATCTGTTCCGTCATAAGCCACACTTGCATAAATAGGAAAACTTTCTTTTCCATTTACGTAAACATAAATCTCAACCGTTCCACCTGGAGTGAAAGTACCATCTGGGAAACCTAACTCAATCCATAAATTATAAATTCCATCATTTTTGGGTACAAAATTCTTTCCGATGATTTCGCCCTGTTTATCAAGTAGAACCCCTTCTATAGGAAGTATAAAATCTGAGTTTGCCGTAATTGGAACGCTCGCTTTACTTTCTGTTTTGATAAATGATTGATGAGGCATCGTAACCGCGCCGTTTTCATTTATTATTAAACCCCTATAAATATTGTGTAAATTGGAATACCCACACACTGCCTCATTTGTCCGCTCATCGGTTATTTGATCCTGTTCAATGTAAGACTTTCCAGCCGCTATTAATATTTGGGCAACGCTATATTCAAATATATAACCGTCCCTGGTAATAGCAGGAGGAACCGGATTGGCACCTGGAATACCCTTTTTTACATATGCATAACTACGCCTTTGGGCCGGATTATTATCAAAGCAAATAATAATTCGGTCAATCCTATCTATAGTAGGTTCAGCAATATCACAGGTTAAATCTTTGGCTGCTGTATTTTCATAAGAAGCACCGTCAGCAAATGCCCAACCTGCTCCCAACTGTACGGTCATGTTTTGTTTTTCAGAAACAATCAAACTGCCCGTATTGGAAACCCCGTTTCCTATAATTTGGGCAAAAAACCGTCTATGATCTTCCGCTGAATAATAGACATCATCATAAAAATAACTTCTTTCCATTCAAAAACCTCCCTATATACCGGCATATCGGTTATGCCAACCAATGGCCACAATCCCGTTGACTCCCCCGGAATCAGCCAAGTACTCAATTTCGTTGTTTCCTGGAATAAGCATTAGAAAAGTGGAATCATCATCCACATATCCCCAGGCTTTTTCTAATACACTTCCATTTCGATATATCTCCACACGTTTATTTTGAGTATTTGTATCAATGTGCAATATCTCATCAGCCGACAAGGAGCGATTTATCTTTATAAATTCACCCGTAGTTAAATTTTTAATTTGTGGATTGGTGACCGGTCCTTGGACATCGATGGTAACCGGTGTGTCTACATCTCCATCATTTTCTAAAATAGTAGAATCACCACTAAACCCATACATAGCCGGATATTTAACCGGATATTTAAAAGTAGGTTGATAAGCGTGTAATGCCCGACTTACCTCCTGCGGGTCGCGCCAGTAGGGGCTCGGACATTTCCACGACACCATAAATTTCTGCCAAACGTTTTGCCCGCGTTCTGGAAAAACAGGCGCCCCATCAAGTGAGCCGCGTATCTCTTTAATATCCCCATCTAATTCAAGTGTGATCTTGCCTAAGCCTAATTTTGGATTGCAAACCCGCAATATATGTTTGCGGTACCGTTTGATCTCCTGTAAATCCGTTTTTGTTATACTTCCTTCTAAATCTATAAATCTAGGCTGTAGAATCGTATCGATATACGTATCTCCATCTTGGTATGGCGCCCGTTGGCTTTGTACTTCTGCATCCACTTCACCGATTCCGGTAAGTGATTCTATTACTAGAGGTGATAGATAAAACTGGATGATCTCACCTCTACTATTTTCGTATGTTAATCGTCTCAATCTATCACCTCCATTCCATTGCTAGTTGACGGCTGGCTTGTTTCATTTTTCGTGCGTTTTCTGCCGGTGATGTTGGTTCTGGACTGTTGATTGTGATTTGTTGATGTATTTCCTTTATTTCGCTTGCTTTACTAATAAACTCTTTTATGAGACTCATCATTTCTTTCATTTCATCATTGCCGCCATTCTGTCCGGACATCCTAACTTTTGTCTTACTATCCTTGCTCGTCAACGCCAACAACTTCATAAACTCGTTATTCCGGACATTATCATAGTCGAATAAACCCTTCCAGTCACTAGTACCGCCAGCATAATGTCGAGCCGATTTTAATAATCGTTCCGTCTCCTTATGCGGGATAACATGAGTTCCGCGCGGCAAATTCAACATTGTATCCGTGTCCGGCGACAAAAATGTTGCACCACTTGGCGTGCGGATTAACTCACGTCCGCCGCCGTCACCCACAACAGCCATACCGCCTGGGTGTCCGCTTGGCGGTGTGCCCTTAGCCCACCATTTAAAACCGCTGGCAACGAATTCGACTACCTTTTGTACAGGATTTTTTGCTTTTTCTTCAAGATCATTGATCGTGCCTTTGTCGGTGGCTTTTACAGGCTTAATCATTCCTGCTTTAGCTGCTATATCAATAGCGGTAATGGTTCCGTTGTCAGTCACTGTTACTTCTTTAGTTACATCCTTTTTAGCTTCTTTGGTACGTTCCTCTTCTATGTCTACGCCTTTAGAAGATTTCTGATTATTTTTGTCGATTTGAGAGCCTTGACCTTTGATAGCATCAGAACCTCTATGGATTTCGTCTTTTACCTGATCCCAAACTCCGAGTTCTTTAAGAATTTGCTCGAGGACGCCATCATTAAGCAATATTTTTTGATCAATGCCCGCGATCTGCTTATCAATTTCCTGTTTGTTGGCTCCTTGTTTCTTGCGGTTTGCTTCAAGGTTGGCGCGCTCTTCAAGCAATTCTTGATTTTTATTTTGAATTTGCTTGACGATGTTACCCTCTTCAACTTTGATTTCTGACGTTTTGGCTAGATTAGCTATTTTTTTCTGCGTTTCTTGGGATGTTTTTTCCAGCTTTGCCTGTGCAAGAGAATTAATATCTTTGTAAATTCCCAGTTCTTCAAATAGGTAATCTCTGGCTTGGCGTTGCTTTTCGTTGGTTTGGGTAAGTTTGTCATATCGCTCTTGTTCTTTTTGGGTTAATTCGCCATTTTTTTGGCGCTTCTCCTCAAGTTTTTGTAATTCCTGGTCATTCTTTGCAATGGAACTATCCAGTTGTGCTAATCCTTTTGCGCCTTCCGCGTTGATGCCGGCTTGTTTTAAGACAAGGTTAGCCATTTGACTATTTAAGGCATTGATTTTTTCTAGTTCTTCCTCAGAATTTTGAACGGATTCGCGGCTCTTTTCCTTTTTCTTTTGAAGGTTGTCAACCATTTCAACATAGTCACCGTTCAGAACGTCATTCAATACACTTTCTTCATAAAGAAGTCTGGCTTGTTCGGCTTGATTTAAGCTTTTATTTTCTGTTAACTCGCTAATTTCTTTAAGCCGACTTTTGATTTCATCTTGACTCATCTTTTGTGCATCGGTGTACATTTTTAGTTGTTGATCTAAGCCGTTTTGTTTCTTCTTTTCCTCTGTAATTTCTTTCTGAATCCGTTTTTCCTCTGCTAACGACTTTTGCCTTTCTGATTCTAATTCAATCAAAGAAGCTTCGCGCAAAGAGTCAATATAATCATGTACTGCATCTGTGTTTTCAGCAAAAGCATTTCCTTGTTCGGATACATTCTTCTTGACATCAGGTGTTTGTTCGATAATATCTTTATTTGCATCGAATAGCCTTTTCAACTCATCCTTAGACAACCCAGATTTTTTAGCAAGTGCATCATATTTTTTCTGCAACTGATCAATTTCACCGGGATTGCTTGATTTGGAAATACGGATATTCAAATCGTTTAATTCGGCTAGTTGTTCATTACTAATTTTTGCCTTGCCTGATAACTTATCAAATGTTTCTGCGCTTTTTTCTAAATCTATTGATTGATCACTTAGGGATTTTGCGACATCTAAATTAACCTCTTCGGCTTCTTTTGATTTCTTAACAAGTTTATAAACGCCCGCGCTCAAAGCAGCAACTCCTGCAATAGCGAGTCCGGCAACACCGCCTTTGGTTAATCCCCCGACCATTGCACCAACTAGACCTTTTTTACCTACGCCAATTCTTTTTGTTAATGCTCCGGTTGCTTGCATAACGCCACCAATGCCGAACGACAGTTTGCCCATGATACTTAATACAGGGCCGGCTGTTGCTGCTAATAATCCGAATTTGACAATGTTTTCTTGCGCTTTAGGACTTAACTTAGCAAACCAATCGGTTAAGTCTTTGGCTTTATCAATGATAGACTCCAAAGCTGGCCTTAAATTCTTGTATGTCGTAATAAACAAATCTTCCAGCTTAGATTTTAGTTCTTTCAAGCTTCCAGCTAGGTTATCTTGCATTGTATCAGCCATTTCGCCCGCGGCACCTTCAGATCCTTCGATTGCTTTGGTTAGATCTTCGTAATCTGATTCCGATGCATTAATAACCGCAAGTGCACCAGACATGGCTTCTTTTCCGAATATGGTCGCCGCTGCCGAAGCTTGCTGTTTCTTGTCCAATTTCCCAAGATTTATACGTAAATCTTTCATCACATCATCAAATGATTTCATTTCACCGCTTGAATCAGTCAAGGAAATATTATACTTATCCATTGCTTTTTGCATTGCTTTGGTCGGTTTAGACAAGTTTGTCATCATAGTACGTAACGCTGTACCGGCTTTTTCGCCTTTTATCCCGGCGTTTGCCATTAAACCGATTGCCTTTGATGTATCTTCCATCGTGTATCCAAGCGCGCCGGCAACTGGTGCAACGTATTTAAATGCATTCCCGAGTCCTCTGACATCCGTGTTCGCGTTTGACGATGTGGCAGCTAATATATCCGCCATACGACTACTTTCTTTAGCTGATTCCCCGAATGCTGTTAATCCGTCTGTTACAATGTCAGATACACTTGCCAAGTCTTCACCAGATGCCGCCGCCAAATCCATAACTCCCGAAATACCATCCATCATATCCGCGGCATCCCAACCAGCTAAGGACATATAGTAAAATGCATCACTAGCTTCTTTTGCACTAAATACTGTGCTCGATCCCATCTCGCGCGCTTTAGCTTCTAATTTCTGCATTTCGTTAGCACTAGCACCGGAAACCGCTCCGACTTTAGACATCCCGGCTTCAAAATCCATTCCAGTTTTGATAGCAACGCCGCCTGCGATGCCTAGCGGCAAAGTAACGTTACGTGTTAGGTTTTTGCCAGTGTTATCCATCGCTGTACCTGCAGCTTTTAATTTGCCACCATACTTGTCCATTCCATCAGCGACTTTGTACCAGCCTTTGTTTTGAATCTCTTGGACACGTTGAAATTCTTTAAATTCAGCGGTAACATTGTCTAGCTCTCTGCCGGTTTCTTGGTATTTGGCAATCTGCTCGTTTAATTCTTGTGATGCTTTTTGTGCCTTGACAGTGTTTTCGCCGTATTCACTAGACATGCGTTCGTATTTTTTACGTGCTTCCTCAACCATCCGTGCCTGAATGCGATGCCTGTTAGTTAAGCCTTCGATCATTACGCCATATTTTCGTGATGATTTTTCTCCACGATCAAAAGCTGATAATTGAGCGCCCATTGCTTTATTAGATGACTTTAATTGCCGTTGCAATCCCGTCATGGATTTTTCTACACCAGTGCTATCTAAATCAACCTTGATGACCATATTCCCGACTGGTGCGCCACCGATTGCCATAAGTTAACCTCCCTTCTTTGCCTATTTTCCAAATGCAGCAAAGAGAGAATCAGTCTTGCGCGATTCTTTTTTCTTGTTGTTTTTTCTGTTTAAAAGTCTTAATAATTCCAATACGTCCATTTCATAAATTTCGGTTAATGTATGTCTTTGTAATAAATCGGCAAAGAGCTCGTCAATCCACTCTTTTTGTTTGATAAAACTAAAATCCTCTTGATTGAGTTGTTCTTCGCCGTCTATTCGTTTTTTCCATCACCCTGTAACGTGCCCATCAAAATAGCGACATAGATTTCAACAATATTTCCGGCGTCAATACCTTCGGTCAATTCTTTTGTTGTGAATTGTTTTCCGTATAATTCCGTAATAAAAGTAGTTAATCGATCGAATAAATCAGAGTGAACAATAAACTCGTTTTCTTCTAATTCAGCACCAAGATCGATGGCTTTTTTTGTAAAAATGCCTTTTACGAAAATAGGATATAAATATTCTTTTGTTTCTAATTCCTGACCGTTCACGCCAGTTACCAGAGTGATAGTTTTGGTTTTTTCATCGTAATGTTTCATTTGCTTTCCTCCCAAAATTAAAAAGGCAGGATAACCCGCCTCTTTTTTTATAGTCAGCCCTGTGCAAAGGCTAGTCCCACGATAAGGTTGCTGTTGTATCGGTAGTATTGGCCTTTACATTTACGGGCTTGTTAGGGTGTAGTCTCCCCGGTTGGATTAAATACCTTATCCATAAATGCTTGGCGTTTTTCCTCATCATCCTCGTCTACATGAGCGAATACTTGAGCGACATCGTCATATATACGGCCCGAAAATTCACCACTAATTGTGTCATTACCGAATTCCAAAGAATCCTCTTTGGTCTGTGCTTCCGTTGGCGGCAATGTGAACATGCCTTTTGTCAATCCCACAAGTTCAGCAGATCCATCGCCTTTTGTCTTTTCAAGTACAACCGCAACATAAGGCGGGTTCACCTGTGATTTTTGTATAACTAATTCACCATCGTTTTCCAGACCTAATAATGCAACCCGATCTTCAAGTGGCAAAGCATGGAACTGGAATTCTACAGTTGATACACCTGTAGATACAGCCATTTCCGCAACCTTATTATCACCATAAGCTTTCGCGATTTCTTGTTCTGTTTCGATATTGATTGTTTGCACGAAAGGAAGTCGTACTTTTTCGTCGTAAGTGACAGCTTCCTCTGTATCACTCTGCAAAATTGCATAATGCAACTTGTCAATACCAACTGTTGCGCTTAAATTTTTCTTTTTTGGTTCAGCCATTTTCATTCTCCTTTATAATTTATTGCATTAAAAAAAGACCCACATTAGTAAGTCTTTAAATCTGCTACTATTTTTCCGCGGTAGCGCCTGCCATCGCGTATTAGGTATGTTTCCTCGTCAAATTCATAAATCGGTGTGCTTTGTTTAAAGTTAATGGTTTTCATGAGCTTATTAATCTGTAACGCTATTTTTCTTGCATTTGAACTATCCCACACGTCAATTTGGACAATGCAATCCCAAGCAAGCTGTTCGTTGTCAGCGTATTCCGTAGGAAGTTCTGATATTGGGCTAATTCTGATTATCGGCGGTTGGCCTCGATTTTCTTCTGGGATAAAGTATTTAAAAACTTTGCTTTCATCCCCCACAAGTGACATTAACTCTGCATCATTTAACAATAACTGATACGTAATGTCCAATGAATCAATTTCGTATAAATCTAGCCCCTTAATCAAATCATTCATCGTAACACCTTCTTAATTGCATCGGCCATTTCTTTTTGTACCTGGCCTTCGGTTGCTTGTACGGTTTTTGTCATGTAACCTTGCGGTGCTTGAGATATTGATCCGAACTCGGGAATGTGGGCTCGGAAATTGGCTGCTTTGCTAAACCCCACAGCAACATAACTTTCACCGGTTGCTCCATCGGTTCGATTTCCACTCATAACAACACTGTCAGATAATCTAGCTTGTGGGTTAGGGCCGCTATATCCGCTTCGCGGTACATTGCGTTTTAATTCTTCAAGTACCACTTTTCCACCTGCCAAATTACCAGCCCTTGCTGCCCGTTTAATATCTTCTTCCTTTTTGGACAGATTGGATATTAACTCCCGTAAGCCTTCTATTTTTACTGTCATGATCTGCTCACGTCCTCTGCAATAAGCACAGTAAACCCACTTTGTCGGTAATCGTACAAAACTTGTTTAATATTGTAAGATTGGCTGTTGACAGTGTCTTTTATTGTCATTTTGTTAGTGATGCCGGGATAGTTACGGATAAACACCTTTATATTGTGTTGTGTGCCAGTCTGTATGCTTGTTTCATAATCTTTAAGGCTAACAGTCTCGACATGTGCAAAACACTCTAAATATAGCACCGGTTTCGGTTTTTGCGGTATGCCATTTTCTGTTACAGACTTTACCTCGTATATACCGATTGGCTGATTAAGCTTTGAAAAATTAAATCGCATATTATTCAGCTTCATAAGTATCTATCCCTGTGCGCCCGTAGTGTTTGAATGGCATGTGTTACCGAAAAAGGCCCTTCGTTTTGGCTAATTTCCGATATTGTTAATCGATTTTCATAATAATAGGCAGTAAGCATGATAACCGCTTTTTGAAAAGCAGGATCTTCTTCTAAAGAATCTTTGTCAAGATTTGGGTCTCTACTGTCAAACACCGCCTCTATTACATCATGTTTCGCAAAGTCCATGTAATCCTTTATTTCTTCGTCCTCTAAATCGTGCGGGATTCTTAAATGTCCTTTAATTTTTTCTAAATTAATAGCCATGATTAATCACCTTCTCGATGGCTTCTACATATTTGCTTGATACTTTATCTTTGCTAACAAATGACAGATCATCTTCAAAAGGAGATATATCAACGTATTTACCTTTAAAAAATAAATCTTTATCATCATCTGTAACTCCTGCGTTGTGCATGATTTTTGTTTCATGCCAACGTTCTATCGGGTCAGTAGCCCAACAGAATTCTAATTCACTGGATATTTTTGGGCCAATGTTGAAGTGCATCATATTCCACAACTGTGCCCACATCTCGGCTGTCCATTTCTGAATGTTGGAATCAAGGTCTTTGAAATAGTGAAATAGCTTATTGGAATCCTCATAGACCTTTTTCCAATATGCAACAGATGGATTTTTAATAAGCCATTGAGCGCCTCCAGAATTACTGTTAATTGTTTCTAGTGATTCGACTGTAACCCCAACGATACTAGCCATCTCTTGAAGAACGGTCTCTCCATTTTTGCATTGCCGAATATAATCAAGGTTTAAATATCCGTTACAGTCGCTGCAATACCAAACGTCATCTTTAACGGGTAGCTTTCGGAAATCTAACTTCTCACGAAAAATAACGTCTGAATCCATATAAAAGTATTTTCCCTTTTCTCTCGATGGGTCTCCCGTCAGGTACTGCCACCATAAATAGGGTTTAATACTTGGTATATATGATTTGTCATTTCGTAAGTCCTCGTAAACATGAGTTTCTACTCCGTATTTGTTTTCAAAATAAACTGGAATGTCATCGTCCCACTTCTGAAACAGTAGAACGATGTTTTTTATTCCGTGTGATTTTAAATTAGTTAAGCATACATCTAGTTCCCACTTAAAACGATTCGTAGCAGGTTGGCAAAGGATGTATTTCATTATTCATCCCCGCCGTCCGCCTCAGTCGTGGTTGTTGTCGTCGTCGGCTCCGTTGTCGTAGTCGTAGTAGTCGGCTTCTCAGTCGTTGTTGTCGTAGTAGTCGGCTCCGTTGTCGTACTAGTTGTTGTCGTAGTACTGGTAGTGCTTGTCGTTGTTGTGGTCGTTGCTTTCGTCTTAACAATCAACGGCTCAGACAACTCGCTTTCACCGTGTTCGTTTTCAGCAGAAACTTGATACTTATATTCAGTGTTAGCCTTTAAACCAGTGTCTTTATAAGTTTTTTCCTCTAAATCACTGGCTATTTTTTCGTCATCTCTATATACGTTGTAAGTTAAAGCCATTTATAATCTCCTTCCTTTTTTAATAGCCCTGTTTAAAGGCTAGTCCCAAGTAAGCGTTGTTTGCTTATCGGTTGTACCACTAGCCTTTAAATTTACGGGCTCATTAGGGTGTTACTTCTTCTTCTTCTTTCCCAAAATTAATAATGATTGCTGATTTTTCATCAAGGATACGGACATCTTGACGTACAGCAACCATTAAAGATTCACCATATTGCATGTAGTTTGTCCAAGCCGCTTGATACTGGCTGCGGTCGAACAGTACAATCGCATCTTTTAAGTTACCGATGATGATAGTTTTATCCGATTTTTCCCCTAACATTTCATCCGGCAACACTACTACCGCCGCACCAAGTAACCGTTTTTGTGTTGGTTCTTTTACATCGCTTTGCAATAGATAATTCCCTTGATTGTCCTTCAGCTTATCAAGTTCTGCAAAAGCTGTTTGAGATACGATTGCAACGTTATGCTCGTAGTTTGGCTTCAAGTTAAGATTGATGGCATCTTTTATTCCGTCAATTCCTTCTGCTGTTATCGTTGCTAGTTTAAGCTTTTTTCCCTCTTCTCCTGGGGTACCGGACTTAATCGCCTTAACAATAGCTGCATTACGAGTAGATGCAATTGTACGAGCCATCCATGTCATTAATTCAGACAATACATTAACTGCTGCATCCTCGATTGCTTCACGAGATACTAGAAAATAGCCACGGTATGTCTTGATGTCATATCCAAGATTGTAAAATGGCTTAACAGCAAGTTTAGGGTTTTCTTCTAGTTCAGCAACTTCTGGCAATGCCGCAACTTCGGATTGACGTACAACAGGATATTTACCACTGCCGTAACCCACAGATTTCACTGTTACATATTGATCAAGATTGAATTCTTTTTCTTTCAATTTCATGATTTCCGTTACAATTTGTTCTGGGACAACCACGAAACCAGAATCTGTTTTAAGTGCTCCACCGTCAATTTCTCGGGTTTCAAGATATTTTTGAAACGCTTCACGCTGTTCATTGTTTGGTTGTATCATTGTTTGCCCTGGTTGATGGGCTTGTCCTGCAAAGCTGCGCGCTTCATCTTCGCCTTGTCCTTGGCCTTCATCACCATTTTGTTCATCCATCATACGTTCACGTGCTTCAATTTCTTCTTTTTCTTCTTTCAAATCGCGCACTTCTTTTTCCAAATCGGAAAACTTTGCATCCCCGCGTTTTTCATCGTTATCTAGCATTTCGCGGATTTCTGCTAGCCTTGCTTCAATTTCTTGTAATCTGTTCATGTGTTCTATTCCTCCTAAATTTCCAATAGTGTTTTTATTTTTGCTGCTTGTTCTTCCTTGTAAGCCTTTAGTTCCTCACTATATTCCTTCATCCTGTCATATCCTCTAGCACTAACTTCGCTATCTGGATATGCGGGAAATGCAACAGCCGATACTTCAATGAGTTTGGCTTTTTTTATAGTACGCAGGGGCAGATCATCTTCTGGTTCTTCTACATGATCGTCGGTATCCCTGAAGCCAAAACTCACCCCATCCACATCACCCCTTTTTATAGATTCATAGGTATCATTACCAAGCGTGGTTTTAGGTAAGTCGAGTTCAAATCGCAAACCTAAATCATCCTCTTTTAAACGTAAAGTACCGTTTTTTGTGCGGCCTAACACTTTCCCTGTATCATGTGACCATAAAAAACGCTGATCCCCATCATTGAGAGAGTCAGCAAATGCACCTTTTTTGAATTGTTCGCGGAATTTGTAATAATACCCTAAAACATGTGATTTTTTCTCCCATTTGACCGCGTAGCCGGTTAATGTTCTATTACCATCTTCATCCTCACGAATTTCGATCTTATCCGTCATGAGTTCCCGCGTTTCAGTCTTGTCCATCTGAGCCACCCCCTTTCGATTTGGCTTTAGCCATTTGATACTCCTCTAACTGATCGAGTGTGGTGTAATTGAGACTGATAAAATGTTTACGGCCGTTCTCATCACCCCTAGGCTTATCTCCTAAACTCTTTCTAGCTTCATCAAGGCTGATAAGACCTTTATCGAATTTTTCTATTACTATCTTGTTATGAGTTTCCACATCGGTTGTTTTAAATGGCGCCGTATCAAACTTAAATACACTACCTGTGTTAGCGGTCAGTTTAAAATTTAGTTCGTTGGTAATAACCTTCAAATAACTGTTAAGAGTTGACGTAAGATAGTCTAAATTAGCTTGCGCAAGTGACATATTGGACGTTTCTAGTCCCAATTTATGCCGCGGGATACGGTATACTTTACCGATTGTTTCGGTTGAAAATGTGCTGGCATTGATCAACTTCAATATTTCTGTATCGATTTCAATAGGTTCATATTCGAATGTTTCATCAATTACTAGTACCTTATGCGCTTTATCCACACCAGCATTGGATTTTTGCCATTCATCCCTGATCTTATCCCTAGCTTCTTTTGATAACTTACCAGCCTTCATTTTTAAAATTCCGCCGGTTTGGGTATCATTTTTGAAAAAGTTAGCCAAGAAACGTTTGCTGTCTTTCTGCATTGAAAGATCATCTTTAAGCGAATTTAAAGGACTTACGCCGCGGATTCCGTCAATTGTGAAAAATTTAAAATGAAGGATGTCCGTTGTTTGCAATCTGCGTATGTTTCCTTTTAAGTCGTTAACATCATATACAAGCCTAAAATTTGTTGTTGCATCCTGTTTAATTGCCACCTGTGAGTTACTAAGATGATAGAGGGCGATGACTTTACCCTTAGGATTTCTGATAATCTCGCAAAACGATTCACCGTTTAATAGCGCATTGGCTGTAATGATAAATTTAAGTGTGCCACCGGAATATAATCCATTTGGTGCAACGTTCAACAAATTCGTTAGGCTATCTGGTGTTGCAACGTCATTCTTGACCATATCAATATCCAATGAAGCAACGTCACTAGCCAATAAATTAACGATGGTAAACACGTCGCTGTTTTCAATTGCTTTTGCGGATGTGAAGCTTGTGCCGGTTCCGCTAAATCCTGGGAGCATACTGATAAGGACTTCCGCTTCCTCTTCGGTATATTCGCGCGTTTCTGTTCGATTAAAAAACGTTCCCATCTAGTCACCTCCCTTCCCTCACAAAGATGAGAGAGATAAGGATAAATGATGCACCTAATGCAAAGGTTCCTGTTGTCGTTCCGATGCGATAAAATCCATACACGATTATCCCTAGGCCAATTAAAAGAACGATTCCGATATAATTGGACATAAAAAAAGAACCTATCAATTGAATAAGTTCACTTAGCTTGTTATTCATTTGTTCACCACCCTCAAAAACCAAAATCATCACTCAATATATAAGCTTCAATTTGTTTAATGTCCATCCCTTGATATTCATAGTCTTTTGCTTCTGCGAATGCTGTTATCGTAGCAACAATTGGGTCAATTTTTTCCCTATTCTTTTGCTTGTCCAACATGATATTTGCGTTATTATCGTACTTCATAATAGCGTTATTGACCGCTATGTTCAGTAACGGGTTATTGCTATGCAGTATCTTACGCTCATAAACTCCAAGCCTAAACTGTTTAATCGGTTCAGACAGATATTTATAATTCTGCGGCACTTCAATAAATGGGATATCCAAGTCGGAGTATCTTTTTTCCCACTCACTTAAAAAGTTTGCAATATGCCAGCTATCATAGCAAAATGCTTGTACATTTAAGTTGTAATTTATAATCATATGTGCGGCATATTCGATAACTTGATCCACATTAATAAAGCCGCTTTGTAAATTTGTTTGTGTAGCATATCCTTTAGAGATTAACATTTGATAATCAATTTTATCCCGCTTAGACTTAGCTTCTAATCCTTCCACAGTTGCTACAAACGAATGACCATCTACATAAAACTTTTGATTTTCTAGCGGATAAATAAAATAAAGTGCTGTCAAGTCGCCAATACGGGATAAGTCAAGACCTAGAAAAGCATCTCGGCCATAAATGTTGATCGGATCCGTTTCGCATGCCCGCCATTCTTTATCCGGTAGGAATGAATTTTCCGCACCTTGCTTCCACATGTTGAAGTTTTTGACGATCGTTCCTAATAAACTATTTTTTTCTACCGCTTCATTCAATTTTCTTTTTAAATTACGAATTAGCGTCTCTTTAATTGACTCCACTTCAATTAAAGGGTTGCTTTTAATCCATAGGCCTTGATCGTATATTTCATCTTCGTCATCCTGTTCATATACCAGGACAAAATAGTTATCATCGACTATCTTTTCGTTGAGTATTTTTTCACCATGGATGTATTCTTCTGTGTACATCGGACTGTTTAAGTCAAAATAAGCTGTTGATATGATCAACGTCAAAGCGTTTGGCTGCAGTATAACACCGGATTCCAATACTTCCATCATACTGTTGTCTTTACTCGCCCCGTATTCGTCCAATATAGACAACGTGGGGGCAAAACCGTTAATACCACCTGTTTCCTTTGACAACGGCTTTAATACACTGTATGAAGGATTGTGGTTAATCTCGTTGCGTACCTTACGAACTGAATTACGTATTTGCTCGGATTGCGCTAATAATCCATCTAATCGCTGCACCACCATATTAAACACGATGGATGCTTGCTCCCTTGATTGCGCCGTACAGTATATTTGCCTATTCTGTATGGGGTGTTTACCAGCTAGAAATTCGAAAATAGCAATACCAGATATTAAAGCTGACTTACCATTTTTCCGGGCCATTGAAATTAACGCTTTATTAAATCGTCTTAGATCATTATTATCTTTTCTATACCACCCAAACAATGAATAAACAATAAATTTTTGAAATTGAGCCAGTTTAACAGGCTTTCCGGTCGATATATCCGGTAGTATCTCCATAAACTTTACTGCAATTTCGGCGCGTTCTGGGAGATAAACATAATCAAAGTTTTCTTTTTCCAAATCATTCAGATGCCGTTTACAGGCCTTAATGACTTTTTTCCCGGCTATAATATCGCCATTGACAACCCTTCTTGCGTATTGGGTGCCTGGATCGTTGAACATGGTTTATTTATCCTTCCAAGGGTTTTCTTCTGCAAAGCTGTAATCGGATTCCGTTTCTAAAATTTCTACCATATCATCAATAACGACAAGACCCTCGTTTATTTGCTGTTTTAGGTTTTCTCTAATCCTTTTAATTGTTTCAACGTTGTGCGTACCTTTAACTTTTGCGATCAATAACATCTTTCATCATCCTCCCTATCATTCGCTGATTAGTTTTTCCTTTATCATCCGTTCCGCTTCATCGAAGGAAATATCTCCACCGTTTTCAATATCGATATTTGAGTCTATAAATTATCCATTTACAGCAATCGTGAAATTTACGCTTATGTTGTTTGTCGGTAGTATTTCCATTGTTTTATTATCACCGTACATTTTTGTTATTTCTCTATTTAAGCTATTTACGATTATTTTCATTGTTTTTTTCACGACCTTTTCCCCATAATAAAAAGACACCCGCAACGTGGACGCCTTAGCAAAATAATTTGTTTTTTTAATTCATTTTCCTTCTAACTTCTTATCTGCATAAAAATAAATATAGAGTACAATGTAACTCAACACAAAAAATATTAGTGTAGGTGTAAATACAAACCACCAACTAATATCGATAACTTCTGTTACCTGTAAGATGATTAACAGGACAGTTATATAATTAAAATGTTTTAATTGCACTGGTGCACCTCCCCATAAAAATAGACACCCACATTGGCGAGTGCCTTACCCTTTAAGCAACTTCAATATCTCATCTTCTTCTTTATCATCGTCTGGTACCGCTAATTGTAACCTACTATTCATCGTCATGCCTAATTGGTTAGCAATCATCCGCAATTCTTTTACAGTCGATAATAATAAATCATAAGATGGGTTTTTCTTAATTCCAGTTAAATTACCATCTTCATCGTAGTTTTTATAAGTTTCCCCATGTTTCTGAATATCTTTTTCTAACCTTCTTCTGGAACCATGCAGCATACAATAAGTTTCAATCAACTCTCTATCCAATTCCGCGATAGGTAATTGCTTCAACAATGGTATAATTCGTTTCCATTCTTTTTTACCGTAATAACAAAGGTGGCTAGGTATGCGGTCGGCCTGTAATTGTTCATGTTCTTTTAATGTTTCCTGTTCGGCTAACTTTTTAGCCACATATCCTTTACCTTTTTTATGCTTTTTTAGTTCATCTTCCGAATAAAACCCGCGTGTAGGCTTTCCTCTCATACTTTCACCACCTCATTTCACCATTTATTCCCATTTTGACCATTTTTGACTTTCAAAATCGCATTTTTCAAAGAGAAAACTCCGCACCGTCCTATAATTATCAGAATATCTAAGGGTAATTTTGAACGGGGGGTCAAATAGAATATCTGTTCTTATCCTCGTTCGTCTTTTTGTTGTGACATTCAAAGCATAGACTTTGGACATTGTTTATATCCAGCCGCAAATCCCATCTAACCTTAGTTGGTATGATGTGATCTGCAATCTCTGCTTCACGTCCACACTTAACACAACAAAAGCCATCACGCAAGAAACCTTGATAGCGTAATGACTTCCACTCTTTCGTATCATAGAACCGTTTATATGTTCTTCCCTCTTCGGTTGATGTTCGTATCTTCTCGTATCGTTTGTAATTATGATTGGTATGTTTCTTACAATATGTTTTGCTTGTCGGTATCAGTTCATTGCATCCGACTTTGCTACAGCGCTTCTTGATATTCATTGGTAAGACTCCTTACCCGTGTATCTAATTGTTCGGTTCGTTTATCAATCTGTCGCTGTATCTTCTCGACTTGCATTAAAAATGTTTGCGCTTTGGTTTGTGTTAACTTGTTATTCTTTCTAAGCAGCGCAGATTGCTTATTAATGCCGCTGATCTTCTCTCTATCCTTTCTGTTATCCTGCATCATACGTCTGGCTGTCTTATCTGATACCATGATCAGTTGTTTATGATTACAACTCGGGCATTCCCATAACCTAGCCTGTATGCCTGGCTTGACTGTCTTATCATATATGTTAATCTGGTTAGGCTGTATTAGAGTGTCGCATGATTCGCATTTAGTATATCTACTCATTGACAACATCCTTTGTTAGTTCTTCTATTCTTTCCTTGGATTCTGCTATATCGTTATCGTTGTACCGTGTCTCTCCGCTTATTTCTCTTCCGTTCAAGTCATAGGAAACTATCATCATGTAAGTAGTTTCAACTATCTCTCTTTCTTCATCGCTCGGTTCTTCGTTGTCACCGTAATAATTCTTGTAATCGTAATCGTCTATGATATCCTTGGTAGTGCTATTCAGTTCATCGTAAGGTATGTTCAACTCATTGTTCCATTTATAGATGATCCGCGCTACCTCCAAAGAGTCCTCGGCCAATTGCTTATCGATACCTTCGCGCTGCATTGGCTTTTTTGTTCCAAATAAAAGAATAGCCAACACAACCACTAAACATAAAATAACTGAAGAAAATGCCACCTTCCTCAACCCGATCAACCCCTAAGTTTTTAACTTAATTATGATCGATCTGGAAAGTTTATGCAATATGCATTTTGGATTGTTCGTTATATTGTTTATAAATATTTAAATTTAATCAATAGCCTTAAGTGCCATCCGTCCAAATACCCATTCTTGTATAAATTATAATATCTGCCAACTATTCGCCTTTTCCCGAACAAGAGTTTTAAAAAATTTTTGAATTGAACTATATGAAGTTTGTAAAACACATTTTTCATATTCCGTCCCCCCACCTGTGCGAAAATCTACCCAAAAACTCCTGCCCAAATAAAAAGACACCCAGCTTATGCTAGATGCCTTGCTATGACGTAGGTAAGGATTTGCACCTTACATGTTATATGCACCATTACTATGTTCCAACATACAACTACGCCGTCTGGAACTAGGGCCGCGTTTATTTAGCGTCTACCTATTCCGCCACTACGTCCGACCGTGAAACCCTCGATTCCAAAAAGCCAGTTATCGTTTTACGATGCCCGGCTGGCTCTATCTACAACATGGTAGATGAGCAAATAACGGTAACCACTCCGTTATTATCTTGCCCCAATTGCTCATCCCTGCCACTTTTTAGGAGTTTATCACTCAATGTGACAAAGAAGGCTCATTTCCAAAATCAAATATGCAAGTTTCCCTATAACACCCTGCTTATAGTAGGATGACAACACACGCCACTTACCAATGATATACTGTATGGCCTATCTATAAGTCTTACAGGAATGCATAATAAACAAGCCTTTTTACATCATGCTTAGGATGGCGCTATGATATTTGTTTTTTGCTAATTGTTCTATGATATTTTTTCCTATACTACCATAATAAATCATTTTGCTAGCTTAAAAGTCGCATTATAGTTGCGCTTTATCCAGATAGCCTATTTCCTGAAGAAACTCTATTTTAGTTAATCCTAATCCTTCAGAAATTTTTCCTGCGCTTTCTAATGACAGTTTTTTCTTTTTCCCTAATTCTATATCCGTTATATATGCTCTTGTTAACCCCGACCTTCTAGCTAATTCGCTTTTTCGTATCCCTGTTTCTTCTCTTAACCGTTTAATCGCAGCACTTAATTCCTCCATCATCTCCACCCCAACAATTCAATAGTTGCTTGTATTATTTCATCTCTCCATCTTAAAGCCGTTGTTCTATTAACATGTAATTCATTAGCAATTGCGTTCCAGTTAAGGTTTTTGTTGCCCCAATACCTAACCCTTACCAATTTCTTATAATCATCAGGCAAGGCATTATAAACATTCTCAATAGCATCTACAATCTCGTTTAAATAAGTTAATTGCTTGCTTGTTGTCAGCCTAGTCGCCATCCTTCTTGTTGGATCTCCTGGCATTCGTACCGAGTTAGCACCTTTTACAATTGTCGGGTCGTCCGGATCCTCATCAAAAGGATTCATGATTTCTTCTCTCAATTTAGCAATTTCTTTCAATGTATGGTGATAGTCATACCATTCTGCTTCTACTTTTTTAAATGCTAACTTTGTCGGTTTAATTGCTTGCATGTATTAACCTCCCCCGATGCTATTTATTAATCACTTCATACGCCATATGTTACCCCTTATGCCCTGCGATTGGCTTTGGCTTCTTTTGTGTTTCTATTGCTAAGGATAAATTTGATTATCGCACTTTTCACACCTATTAAAGACGTTACCTTATCAATCATCCATATCCACACTTGGCATATTAATCCGACCATACCTATTATCCCTAGTGCATAAACTAAGCCAACTGATATAATTATCGTTATTGAATATTCCATTATTTATTCACCACCTCATAAGCCATATAAAAACTCGTAACCGCCATTGTGACAATCATCCCCGTAAATACTATCTCAACCTTAGCCAGTTCTGATAAAGCTATTGTAATCACCGCTAATACGATAAACACTGCAACAGCAGACAGAAATGTTTGGATTGTTTTCATGTGATACCCTCCATATAACCCCCACAGAGCGCCTCTAATCTCGCTGACTATAAAACTATCCGTATGTAGTTAGCGCCCTGCTGTGGGTTTGTATTTAGCTAACTTCGTATATTTTCGTACAGTATTACCTCAACCCTCGGACTCTGCTTGTCTATTAAAAAATGATGATGTATGCTCTGAATCTCTCCCCAACCATCGTTTTTTAATTTACCCGCCTTAACAAGGCCATCCAGTAAAAACTTCATACCGCAAG
>BMJD01000043.1:27869-37859 GCA_014642895.1 Lentibacillus populi | reverse complement strand
TATAATTCAGCACTCAATATCAAAAAAGAAGGCATTCGCTTATTAGCAAGTGTCTAATAAAAATATAAACTTTTGGAACAAGAGGGTTAGCTTGGTCCATTTCGTCAGCTACCAAAAGTGGCGATTACCCAAGAAGCCCCCACTTCAAGCAACCCGTAAGGGTGGTAAGTGGTGGGAGTGGTTCACTTAAATGACTACACTTCCTTAACCGAAATCGCCGCGGTAAAAGTCGTACTTCTGCATCCCTCAAGATCATTCTCATCCAATAACCCCAAGCTAATAGCTGAACTTATCTTTTCCTTGTCCGGTATTTTCACGACTTTAATCAAATCATTCAGCTTTAATTCCTCTAAGCGGTTAACGGTAATTTCATCATTAAATTTTTCATTTTTGCGGATTTGCCGTTGGAGTTTGTAACCGCCATCTGTTATTTCCCCTTTTTCATCGGAGCCCACTTGCTGATCAAAATAAGTGTGAAACAGGTTCTTTAGCTGGTTCATTTCCTGTTCGATTTCTTTCTTTTTCTTGTTAAGATCATAATATTTGGCCAATGTTTCCCCAGTAATAAACGAATCATGCTCGATCATGATACCACTCCCTATAAAAAGCACTTGATAGTGAATCTTATTGCGGAAGGTGAGGGATTATTACTCGTATTTTTGGTAATTGTTACAGTGTCGGAGTATATCAACCAAAGTTATGTTAGAAAACTCCTCCTGCCCTTCAAAACTTTTTATAGAAAATATTGAATGTTGATGGCATAAATGCTATCATATTGGTAATAATATAATAAAGGATAAAAAAATGAGTGAATCCGGTAAATTTAAAATAATATACGAAGGAAATGTAAGTGAATTTGAAAAGCAAATTTTATACAATTCGGATCAAGAAGTTATAAAGGGTAAGCCTGGGGGTTGGTGCCAATTGGCAGATGTTTATGCACGGCAACTTGCCATAATTAGTCACAATCCTTATCCAGAGGAACTTGACGGGGGAAAATCAATGGATGACGAAACACCTCCATCTGTAAAACATATTTATAAAAACTCCATATATGGGAACCTTTATAGGTGGGGTATACAAGGCGGATGGACTGGGAATCATCGGATTATTTATACGATCCATAATTATCATAAGGTAATCATGCTTTATTACTTTGACAAGCAATACAATGGCTTAATTAAGCGAAGGGATATCGTTCCTGCTGAATTAACATATGAGAAATATTGTGCTTTAGATCCGAATCTTTATTAAGTGTAAGGAGGTCTTAAAATGAGCGACTTTTTTAAAAAGTACTCTGAAATCCGTGGAGAAAATCATGTGCAAACCCTGCAACTGGAAGGACGTATAGCGGCACAAATTAAAACAATACGTAAAAGCCTAAACTTGTCTCAGCAAGGTCTTGCGGATTTGGCAGGTGTCCCCAAATCCACAATAGGGAGAATTGAAGCTGGTTTAACTAGCCCTAGGGTGGAAACATTATTGCAACTATCCAGAGCTTTGGATACCCCCTTTATTATCGATGGAACTAATAACAGTGACAACCACAATTTATATATACAGGTATAGTATAGGATGAACTTCACTCCGATCATAATTAATAAAAAACGAAGCAAAGCACCAATTTTGCTTCGTTCCCTATTTAATCACCGATCACGCAAAGCCTCATTTAACATATCCGGATCATTCGTAAACTATTCCGGTCACGCCCCAGTCCAATAACTCTTTCATACCTTCTCTGGTATTTACCGTATTGGGGTGATAAGTAAGTTATGCTAACGAGCTTTGTGCACATACATCCTAGTCAATCTTCTTACGGCTTATATCAATTCCCACTGTGTATTGTTCAATTTGGCTCCTTTCCAAAACGGTAATTGTTACAGGTCTATAAGTACGAAATTAAGGATGCATAATTCAAGGTAAAAATAAAACTTTTATTTTTTTCTTGACATTCAGAACAGATAGATGTAATTTAAATAATAACAATTTCAATATGCAATTTTTTCTTATCCAGAGAGGTGGAGGGACTGGCCCTTTGAAGCCTCGGCAACAGACTCGAGAAAGAGTACTGTGCCAATTCCAGAAGCGTAATGCTTGAAGATAAGAGGAGCGAATAGCTATGGTAACGAAACCTCTTCTTATTTCAGGAAGGGGGTTTTTTGATTGTCAATACAAAGGCCCCTCGTAATCTAGCAGGGAATGAGAGGTGTTGCGGGGAGTATCAAAACCAATTTTGCTGCAATCATGTTGTTCGTTAAACCAGGAACATAAAAAAAGAGGAAAGAGGGAATAGAATATGTCTATTACATTAACGAAAGCACCATTTAAAGCTGATCATGTCGGAAGCTTGCTCCGTCCAGAAAATTTGCATCTGGCAAGAAAGGAATTCAAGGAAGGAAACATCTCTGCTGAACAACTACGTGAGGTAGAAACAAAGGAAATCAAGCGGATCGTTGACAAGCAGATTGAAGTCGGCTTGAAAGCTGTAACCGATGGCGAGTTCAGACGCAGATTCTGGCATACGGATTTCCTGGAACATTTAAACGGCGTAGAAGGCTATGTTCCTGAAACGGGCTACATTTTTCATGGCAATGAGGAAACAGAAAGGTACAATGTTCGAAACACAGGAAAGATTTCGTTCAATCCAGATCACCCGTTTATCAAAGACTTTATCCTGTTTAATGAAATTGTAGGAGGCCGTGCAGTTGCCAAGCAAACAATCCCGAGCCCTAACCAATTATTTAACGAAGGCATCCGCGCTGAAACTATCTATCCGGACATCGAGGAATATGCAGATGATATTATCCAAACCTACCGGGATGCGATAAAGGCATTTTATGAAGCTGGTGTACGATACTTGCAGTTTGATGATGTTTATATTGCCGGACTTTCTTCACCAAACATTCCGTTCAACGACGGTAAATACTCCAGAGATCAGCTAATTGATTTGGCACTGCGAGTTGTTAACAGCGTGTTGGAAGGAAAACCAGTAGATTTGCATGTGACAACCCATCTATGTCGTGGAAACTACCGATCTAACTGGGCATTTGCCGGAAGTTATGAACTTATTGCCCCAACACTATTTGCCAAAGAAAACGTAAATGGATTCTTCCTGGAATATGACGATGATCGTTCAGGTGATTTTAAACCATTGGAATATATTCCAAACGGAGGGGCTCAAGTCGTACTTGGACTTGTCACATCCAAATTTGGTGAGTTGGAAGACAAAGAAAAAATTAAGGCGCGGATTAAGGAAGCTTCGCAATATGTACCGCTCGAGCAATTAGCCCTGAGCCCACAATGTGGATTTGCTTCTACCCATCATGGAAATAAATTGACAGAAGAGGAACAGTGGGAGAAGCTGAAATTTATTGCCGATATTGCGAATGAAGTTTGGGGATTTTGACATTTTGCCAAGTCGACTAAAGACTAAGAAAGCAATACCAGATTTGTCAGCAAAAAATTTTATTCAGAGGAATTGGGTTGGCAGCCGGGTTATGGCCTTAAACCTAAACTTGGTGAGCGTTGAAATGTCCAAAGATAAGAAGATTTTCATTAGGAACTTCCTATTAGGAGGTTCCGTTTTTTATTTTAAACACGAGAGCTAAGAAATGAAGGATAGATATGCTGCCAAAATGTAACAATCAACATATGGAACATGACTAGTAGAACATACCAGAAATTCCTTCCAGTTTAATTAATTCACATGATCCCATTGACCTTTGTTACATTGGAAATAGAATCCAATTCCTAAATTTTTCTATGGGGTGCGAAACTTAAGATACAGAAATCCTCAAAAAAAGAGAAACCGCAAAAATACGAATAAAAATGACCTCATTACATCTTTGCAGTTTCTCCATTTTTCCAACGCATTTATTAACTTATCTTTATCATAGCAACGAAATCTGTGTAGAACATTATTTTCTAAACCCTTTCGTTACAGCAAAAGACAATGTTTCCTATATCTTTATCCATGTTAGATTCAACAGTTGCAAATGTGCTAATTGCTGATCCTAACTTATGATTGGCTTCAATACCTTTTTATGATTGCCATTTTTCAATCAATAGATTAGCCTGAAGCATCAGGCTGTCATATGCTTCTTCAGTTATCCATTCTTCACTTTGATAGTGATTAAGCAAGTTCTTAAAGCCATTTGCATGTTTAACAACTTTGTCTCTTGCTGCTTCATCTTCAAAATGACTTATTGATGTTAAATGGATAGTTAGAGCATTGAATGCTTCCTCGTTTTCAATTGCTCCTTTGTCATAAAATTTATCTACTAGACTTTGTATATAGGAAGCACTATGAAATTCAGTAATGACGTCACTAAAAAGGTCAGGGTAATTTGTAAATAACCCCGTGACCCCCCATTCCAAAGCTGTTTTCATGGCCTCTTTGGTGTTAACTGTATATGGATGGATTTGTAATTCATGGCTTCTAACAGTATGAACATATTCTTCATTGATGTTATTAAAGTTTGGTCCAACCCCTATAGCGTACTGTTCTATTTCTTCAAGCTCGTCTTCAGCATTATTTCCCAAAGCCGGCTGACTAATCAATTGAACAAGGGGCATAGATGGATCCAATGAATGAGTTAATTTCAAACTGTCAGAAGAGAACGACTGAATGAGCACATTGTCTGAGAGACCATAACTTTCTATTAAACGCAATAGTTCCTCTTCCATTCCTGGATAGACATCCGGTGATTTTGTTTCAATGTAATAGTTTGATCCAGAACCGAATCTATCAAAGATTTCCTCTAGCGTGGGCACCTTTAAACCAACATACTCTTCCTTTGCTTTTTCCGGGTAAGCTGCATTAAACCATGAACCAGCATCCAATTGTTTTATTTCTTCCACCGTCATATTTTCTACCAAACCAGTCCCATCTGTTGTCCGGTCCACTGATACATCATGCATGGCAATGAGCGTGCCATCCGATGTCATTTGCAAATCAACCTCAATGTAATCCCCGTTTAGTTCTTCTCCAAGTTCATAAGAGGGGATTGTATGTTCAGGTGCATATCCGGAAGCTCCGCGATGAGCAACATTTACAATTTTTCCCTCTGGGTATTGAAGGTTAGCTGGAATCACTTTCTCTGCAGCTGATCCTATGTTTGGCATGTAGAAACATGCTACTAAAGTGACAATCATGAAAGCAGAAGCAGTTTTAAACCAGGTTTTCATATTTAATTCCACCCTTTAACTGTTGGATTTTAGTTCCTGCTTGATTAACACTTATTCACTACTGTTTTTTTACAAAGTGGTTGAACTAAGAAACAAGGTACTTTTCGCATGTCTTTATCGACAAACATCCTTAGGAATTTTGCTTTATAGGTATCCTCCTTCCTTATTCCATATCAATATTTACAGAAATTGATCAATCACCTCCACTGTGTATTAATAAAAGATGACCTTAACAAGCTATGAAGTTAGCAAATATACTAAGCAATCTATTTCTATCAGTAAGAAAAAAATACAGGATATAAAAATAAACCCAGCCAAAACTATGAATACGATAATAGCAACCGCACGCTAGGAGAGGTTATCCAAATACTATTCTCTCATAATATAGTTAATAGTAGCAAAATTGCGATATGTAATCAATGGGAATAGAATAGTTGTTAAAAAATGGGGCGAAAGTGGGATAAATAAGATATAGTTTCTCATTATAGTATGCCTTTGGACCTGCTACTAAATGATGTCAAAGGAATGCTTACAGAATTCCCGCGTGATAGATGAAAACTATTATCTATATGGGGGAGGCTTATGGATTACATGGGAATATCACCTTATATGGGAACCTTTTATATAATAGATGACTTTGTAAACCAACTATCTTCTTCTCCGGTTTACCCAGTAGAGACGCGCAATAAAGTATGGAACTTACTAAACCATCAATGAAAGTCGTGCAATAACTCATGGAACTTGTGCAGTATAGGCCATCTTCTTTGCAAATCATGGTCATGCCCATATCTACACTCCTAACGCGTCCAAAGTTATACATAAAAATAATTTACCCTCATATATTTCTAGAGAAAAGTATAGACAAGGGGGAGCTAGTTTGAAAAAAACATTATCGCTATTTATATCCGTTTGTTTTTTACTAAGTTTTGTTTTGCTTAGTGCTTGTGCCGGGGATGATGCATCGGGTGAAGAGGAGGGGGGAGGTAAGCCGATAACGTTATATTCACCAGAAACTCCGGAGCTTTCCAAGGAGCTGGCGGCTAAATACGAGGAATTAAATGGTACAAAAGTCAATGTTAATTATGCAGGTACAAACGTACTCGTTAACAAAATGATGGCTGAAAAGGGGAACCCTCAGGCTGACGTATGGTATGGCGGAGGAGGCATTTTGCCATTTGAAGCGGCGGTGGATAAAGATATCATTACATCCTATATTCCTGAGAGCGCGGAGGATTGGGAGGTAGTGGAAGATGGTATAAAGGTGAAGCATGAGGATGGGTATTATGTTGGTACGGAGATGTTTGTGCTTGGATTTGCCTACAATACGGAATTAGTGTCGGAAGAAGAAGCCCCAAAAACGTGGGAGGATTTGTTGGATCCAAAATGGAAGGGAAAAATTCAATTCCCTAATCCAGCAGCGTCCGGGACGGCTACATTAATGGTATTGAGCTATATGATGCAGCATGGGGAAGAGGCAGGCTGGGAGTACTTCCAGAAATTAAAAGATCAGGCAAATTCCATCCCTGACTCAGGTTCAGGTCCAACAAAGGGTGCTTCAATGGGGGAGGCACATATCGCGATAGGCTTCGATTTCATGGCTTATGAGCATAAAGCAAATGGAGAAACGGTCGACTTTATCGTACCGGAAAAAACTCCTATTCTTGTTAATCCAGTCACACTTGTCAAAGATGGCCCCAATCCTGAAGGCGGAAAGAAATTTATGGACTTTATGTTAAGTAAGGAAGCGCAAGAGATTTTGGCTGATTGGTACCATATTCCAATTAATCCGGAAGTAGAGTCAAAGACTTCCTTATCCGTAGACAATATAAAAGAACATGCTGTCGACTTGGATATCGATTGGGTAAATGAAAACTACGACCGGATCAGGGACGAATGGAAAACGAAAATAAAGTAAAGGAAGCTGATATACATGGGGTCAGTTGTGGTTGAACAACTAACAAAGGATTTTTCAGGTGTGACTGTACTTCAAAACATCAATTTGAACATTCAAGAGGGCGAGTTTTTTGCCCTCTTGGGACCATCTGGCTGTGGGAAAACAACGACGATGCGCTGTATTGCCGGATTTGAGAAGCCTACAAAAGGTGTTATAAAAATTGGGGATAAAAATTTAAACGGACTGGCGCCGAACGAGCGAAATTGCGGGATGGTTTTTCAAAGCTATGCGCTTTTTCCCCATATGAATGTATTCGATAATGTCGCGTATAGCCTTAATATCAAAAGACTGAAGGAAAGCAATATTTTTAGAAAAATTGGTGTTTATACCAGAATGATTAATAGCAAACTTGCCAAGTATCCAAAAGATATAGAGAAGAAAGTAATGGATATATTGGAGTACGTGGAATTAACCGATCATGCGAAAAAGCTGACAAGTGCATTGTCGGGTGGGCAGCAGCAACGGGTGGCATTAGCAAGGGCGCTTGTCATGGAGCCAGAAGTATTGCTGATGGACGAGCCGTTATCCAACTTGGACCAGAAACTAAGGCATACGATGCGGAATACCATCCGGCAAATTCAACAGGATTTAAAAATAACGACTATTTTCGTTACGCATGACCAGGAAGAAGCAATGAGTATGGCCGACCGGGTAGCGGTTATGAAGGATGGCGAAATATTACAAATTGGTACACCGACAGATTTGTACAGTAACCCAAAAAGTCCATTCATCGCTGATTTTGTAGGAACATCAAACATTATTCCGGGAAAAGTGATTGACCAGGAAAATGGCTTGTCCGTCGTTCAGATTGGCAATCAAACTGTAAAATCAGTCGCAACTGCTGATAAACAAGAGGTTCAAGTTATTATTAGACCAGAAAATATCAATGTATTAAATGAGAACTCCATGGAATATGACAACTCATTTGATGGGGAAATCTTATTTTCCACATATTTGGGTTCAACCGTCAGATACGATATTAAGGTTGGTGACTATACATTAACCGCGGATACAACCTATGAATCTGGTAATCATATCCTGAAAAGTGGAGCTTCGGTAAAATTAGGCGTTTCCCCTGAGAGGGTGTTATTGATATGAAAGGCTTAAAAAAGAATTTGACTGGCATTGGAATTGTAAAGCTGCTGATTTATGCCTTTTTTATTCTATTCTTGATTATTCCACTGCTATCGGTTTTTTTAGTTAGTTTCACAGGGGAGCCAATTAATTTCTTTGGGTCACTTATTAGCCTTGATACAATGCAACTCACGTTTGATCAATTTAAGAATGCAACGTTAGATAATTTTAAATCGATCTTTTCCAATGGTACGTATTTTAAAGCCTTGATGAACAGTTTATATTTATCGCTGTTAGTCTCGGTGATCGTATTAGCGATTTGTGTCCCGATTGCTTATGGTATTGCCAGAACGAAAATGCCATTTAAGAAAACGATTAGTGCTTTATGTACCATTCCATTAATTGTCCCTACATTCATTTCGGCGTATGCATTTATCATTATGTTCGGCAGAGCCGGGTGGGTAACTTATATCTACCAGGCGTTAGGTGGGGAAGGGTTTTTAATTGATCCATATTCATTTACCGGCATTGTTCTGGTGCAGGTGTTTTTCTTTTTCCCGTACGCGCTTTGGCCGATGGTTGCGGCGTTTAAAGTAAGTGACGTCTCATTGGAGGAAGCGTCCAGAAGCATGGGCTCGAAAAGCTGGCTGACATTTTTCACAGTAACGTTTCCACTAGCTATTCCGGGGATGCTTTCCACTGCGTTAGTTATCTTTGCCGTAAGTTTTTCCGACTTTGGTACGCCAATCATTCTCGCGCCTACCGATCTGAATTTACTCGTGGTCGAGGCTTATCGGGAAATAGCTGGATTTTTCAATTGGGGTGGTGCAGCAATTTTAACGGTCATCATGATCGCTGTTGCTGGATTTGTCTTCTGGCTGCAAAACGCGTTCTTTAAAGGGAAGGATTATGGCTCGCTATCCGGGAAGCCGAAACAGGTGAAAATGAATAATAATAAAGTACTGACAGTGTCATTGTCTATTTTCTCTAGCTTGGTTGTGCTCGTCCCTTTGTTGGCAATGCTGACCGTTTTTATGCAGTCGATCGCGACCACATGGGGAGTTGAGCCGCTTCCTGCCGGGTATACATTAAATCACTATAAAGATATTTTTACAAATTCGCTCGGGAATATCCAAAACAGTATTATATTGGCACTTGGGGCATTGGTGTTGAGTATTATTATTGCGACGTTTGTTTCCTATTTTGTAGTACGGCAAAATTCCACGGGCCTGGATTTCATGACAACCGTCCCGCTTATTGTTCCGGGTATCGCCTTTGGTATTGCCCTGATTCAAACGTTTAATACGGCACCATTGCAGTTAACAGGAACAGCCGTGATATTAATTATTGCGTATACCATTAGGCGTATTCCGTATATGATCAGGTCGACGGTAGGAACGATGAAATCAATCAAAGCAGATATTGAAGAAGCAGCTGTTAATCTCGGTGCTTCCACACTGACAGCAGCTATTACCGTAATTGGACCACTTATGTTACCAGGTATTGCAGCAGGGTCAATTTTGGTATTTGTAACGGTCATCAAAGAAACAAGTATATCCATTTTAATGGCCCCCGCTAATTGGGCGCCGATGAGTTTAGCGATCTTTCAAAATATTTTACGGGCCGAGTATTACTCCGCAGCGGCAATGTCGATTGTCCTGGTTGTTTTAGTTCTGGTTTTGCAAGCAATAGCCAATCGATTTTCGCGAAAGCAATTATAGTAAAAACAGAACATCGACAGTAGGATGTGAAACATCAACAGAAAAGCGAGCAAC
>BMJD01000043.1:0-27772 GCA_014642895.1 Lentibacillus populi | reverse complement strand
AACATCGACAGTAGAATGTGAAACATCAACAGAGGAGCGAGCAATATCGACAGTAGAATGTGAAACATCAACAGAGGAGCGAGCAATATCGACAGTAGAATGTGAAACATCAACAGAAAAGCGAGCAACATCGACAGTAGAATGTGAAACATCAACAGAGGAGCGAGCAATATCGACAGTAGAATGTGAAACATCAACAGAGGAGCGAGCAATATCGACAGTAGGATGTAAAACATCAACAGAAAAGCGAGCAACATCGACAGTAGAATGTGAAACATCAACAGAGGAGCGGGCAACATCGACAGTGAATCGCGCAACGACAGGGGGATGGATAGTTGGCTAAAGGATTTATTTTTGATTTAGATGGAACTGTCTATTTGGATAACAAATTAATTGCCGGTGCTGCTGAAACAATAAGCCATTTAAGGGACCGTGGAGATAAGGTCGTATTTTTAACGAATAAATCGATTGAAACTATTCAAAATTACGTGGAAAAGTTAAACCGTCTGGGAATCAACACGGATTATCATGAGGTGATTAATTCCAATTATTTGGTCGCTAGGTATTTAAAATCGAGGTTGAAACAAAATGAAAAAGTGATGGTCATTGGGGAGCAGCCGCTTTTCGATGAATTGAATGACTTGGATATTGCTATAACCGAAAATAGTAAAGAGGCAAGCTATGTTGTTTTAGGCTGGGATCGTCAGTTTACGTATGAAAAGCTAAATAATGCTTTTCAGGCTTGGAGAAATGGGGCACGTGTTATTGCGACGAATCCCGATAGAACTTGCCCTGTTGAAGGTGGGCAAGTTCCGGATTGTGGGGCGATGATCGGTGCGATGGAAGGAGCTACTGGTGAAAAAGTAGAGATAATAGTAGGGAAACCATCGAGACACGCTGCACATTTTATTGTTTCAGAGATTTTGCAGCTTCCACCGGAAAATTGCTTTATTGTTGGCGATCGGCTGGAGACCGATATTAAGATGGGACTGGACTACGGATTGCAGGGAGTTCTTGTTCTTACTGGGATCACGAATCGCGATATGGTTGAGGATTCTCGTGTGAAACCGTCTGTGATTTTGGATAGCATTAGAGAAGTAGTAAATTTATAAATTTTGGAATAGGGGAAACCAGGTAAAGCTCCGGTATTGTAGCCGGAGCTTTTGTTCGGGCAAATTGCGTTTATGGATCGGGGTTTTTCCGGGTTTGATCGGGCAAATTGCGATTTGGATCGGGATATTTCCAAGATCTATCGGGATTTTTACGCTTCGGGTCGGGAATTGTGAATTTAGAATTGACCTGCGTGTGCTGCTCGATCAAATTAGGGTGATCTCGTTTTTTTCATATTGCTCGATCGATTTTGGAGGAAGCTTGGTCGAAAAGCGTTACAACACGATTGGCTTTACGCTACGTTCGCTTGTTACACGAATCATTTAGGTGTTCATATGAAGGTTGATTGAGCGCTTACGCTTATTGTCGTGCGATTTTGCTTTAAGCTGAACTCGCCTAGCCGCAAACCAAAACCTTTCTCCTGGTTGTCCGCAAAAAAACAGTTATTTCTTCCCTTTCGAAATGGTAGTGATTTCCTATATAATACAGATGGAATTAATGAGATTTTCACGAGAATACGGGACCTAGCGGGGGGTGTTGGTCTATCAAAGTATTAGATGCAAAAAGTTTGCGTGCGGGGTTGAAGGCTACAAAAACAAGTTTACAGACACTGGACGATCAGGTCAAGGATCTGGAGCAGCGGGTGCAGGCGGTTATCACACTTGATGAAGCCTTTAAAGGGAAAGGTGCCCAGGCGATTCGCTCATTTTATCAGGAATTACATATGCCATTCCTGCTGTTCCTGGAGGGATTTATTGCGGACTATCAGGAAATTTTGACGGAAATGGAGAATGCCCTGCAATCGCTGGAGGGTGCGGAGGATGGCTATATTCACGAGCAATTTTTAGAGCATGATTTAGTGGACGGCTTAAAAAAGGCGGAACGGGTGACGACTGCGTTAACGGATGAGGTAAATGCTTCGATCAAGACAGTAAGAGATATTATCAGCCTGCCAACGCTTGATGATGAGGAATTTCTGTTTAACCTGACACAGGGTCGAACCCAGATATATGACACGCTTGAAAAGCTTCACGATTATGATACCAGGCAATCCGCCAAACTTGAGGACGTAGAAACGGATCTGCAGGTGATGAAAAACTATTTGGAGCAGATCGGCAGCAAGTTTGCGAGTGGGGAACTGGGTATTAAGAACTATTCCGTGAAGCAGCTGGAAGGAAATAATGCTTATGACTGGCTGCTGAAAAGTGTGCAAAGTAAAGTGAGAGGAAATACGTTTTCATTCGATAATATTTTAATGTATGGTGCAAAGGAATTTTTGACCCGGTTCACGAAATTGCCAATACCGGGTGCCGCGGTAACCTATATCCAGAAAAAGCTGGAAATGCGGACGGTGGACTATAGTGCCCGGGCGATGAAGGTGCTAATGGATATAAAAAGTGACTCCATTACAGCTCAAGAATTTGCAACTATTCAGGCTAATATCACGGACATCGAACAAGTTTCCGATTATAAGGGTGAATTTCAAGGAAAATATCTTGCGTTTGCGGATGGGCGAATTGTTCGGAAGTTTAAAGATGGTGACGGAAATGTAAAGTATGAATTTGTGAGAGACATTCCAGAAAATAGAGAGAAGCCGGAAGAAGTGAACCCGTTTGTAAAGGCGGGACAGAGTATACTGGAGATAGGGGAAGATATTAAGCACGGATTTGAAGAGCGGGCGGATAAGCGCCATGATTCGTGGTATGATTATGCCAACTACTGGACGAGTGGACTTCTTGATATTGGTAAGGGATTTGGCGAAGGTTTGGAGAGCCGAGGCGAAGAGGTATTGGAATCACCATCCTTTTATAGTGTAACAAATTGGATTAGTATAGGCGGTTTAGATTTGGTTAACGGTGCTGTCAATCCGGATGAGGCGCTTTCGAAAGAGCATCTGATGGCTAGCTTCGGTCTTGCAAGTTTGTTTAGTATAGCAAAAGCACCTGTCACGTCAGGCGGTTCTTCCGCGGTGAAAGCTGCCGGGAAAGCAGCGGACGCGGAGAAAAAGGTGAAGCCTGTTGAGGGGAAGGAGAAAGCTTCATCTCGTAGTTCGGTTAAGGGTGCTGCTTCGAAATTAAAGGATGACATGTTTAAGCCAATTCTGATTCCGTCAGTGAGTAATTTGTTTAATTGGATTAGGAAGAATGTTCCGGAAGTTGGGCTTGTGCGGGAGGCCGGTACGGGGCAGTATTACTTTTTTGCGCGGGAGAATAATGGCGGAGGTTCGTTTCGTGATAGGAATAAATCAACTGATTCTAATAATTTTAATTTTTCGGATTTAACTCATGAAGAAAAGTTGAAGATTACAAAAGAATATGCAATACGGTCTCCCATAGAAATTCCTAGTGCCGCAAAAGTGAAGGTGAGATCAAAAACTAGCTATGAGCAAATTACGTATAAATGGAACGATGGGGATTATAAATATGAAGTAAGATGGCACACAAGGACACCAGGTGCTCCGGAATCTCAAGGTAATACGTGGGTTATACAAAGAACGATTCCAGGAAATGGAGGTTCAATGCCACAAACATTTTTCATGGTTGGAAAAAACGAGTGGATAGAAGCACATAAGTGGTATGATGCAATAGCTGCAAGGAAAGCAGGAGTTGCTACAAATGAACAATTAAAACTATTAAATGATGGGCATTGGAAGGATTAGGGGTGAGATAGTGGATATAAAAGAAAAATACTATAAAGGATTCGAGGGAGAGCCTGAGATTGAAATAGTCAACGAAGGGGAAAAGGTATTAAGAATATGGAATGGTTATTTTGAAACTTTGTTAGAAAGCCTATTCAATGAAGAGGACCCCGTTGGATTGATTAAAGAATACGTTTTTCATGAAGGATGGTATGATGAAAGTCCATGGGAAATTAAAGATCTTGACTTAGCCATAGAGCAATTTAAGAAATCGGACATAAATAATATAAGGCACAAAGAAGAAATTCAAAATATATTACCAATTCTTCCTGAATTATCGAGAGAAATAGTTTCTTTTTTACAAGATTCAAAAGAAAAGGGAAAAAAAGTGTATATTGTTTATGAATAAAGCATCAATAATTGCGAATGGTTTCTTTGAATTCGGTAAAAGTTTTTCGGATGGCCAACAGATTTATGGTAGATTATACAATTGATCGAGAACCATATACGAAAGTATTCCGGATCAGTCAGTAGGATAATAATGGAAGTCGAAAAATGGAAGGGTTGTATCAAGAAGCCGCTAAATTATTGATGAGATGATACCCGAAGAATGGGAAAAAGTTTACCTGTATGGACAGCTTGGTGAAGATGAGGAACAGTGTTATTTTATTATATACCAAAACATGGTAAACCTTTCTGCAGTTTGAATATACCAAATGAATTTCAGATAAATGTCGATGAATATTTAAATTTAAGAATTGAATTAGACGACTGACTTTTTGCCTTATCTCCCGAACTCGGGGAGAGTTGTGAGGAGCAGATACATTTAACTTTTATATTGGAAGATACAGAGCGTTATAAATTTAAGTACAGTTATGGGGAATTAAATAGTGATCCGAGACAACAAGTAAACAATTGTATTAACCGGTTTTTAAGTGCTACTCACAGCCCTTAGATTAAAAGCTTAATGAAACATTGAAAGAACCAATATATTGCCTGGATGTAAAAACGTGAAGAAGGGTTACAATGAATTTAAAATAATGAAACTAGAAGATTATTTAGTTATAACTAAATGCGAAATTAGTTGATATTAAAAATGGAGTCGTTAGATTGGCAAGTATTAAACTCGAGATTGATGAATTCACTATACCCAAAGACCTACTAGTAAATGATTACATCCAATTTGAATGCTCAAGACTCGATTTGATTATAAGGCATATGCTTGGATGGGAAAAGAATGATATATAGTGATTGATACAAATCAAGTGAAGACAATAATTAATGAACGGAAAAAAATACATCCGGACGATCCGTCAACCAAAATTAAGTGGCAAGAATTAATAGATGTATTCACTAAAAATGAGGATGATACAATCCATTGCTTAGTAAACTGTGACAAAGAGGACATTGAATGGATAAGTGAAGTGTTTGAAGATATTTCTGAAAAACTACAAAGTAAAAAGTTTATCGAGTGCATTGAACTTCTTCAAAAAAAATATCCGGAACTAGATTTAAAAACAGATGTAGATTTTGCTAAGGAAGCAATGAAATAATCTAACGGAGCGAAAATATGCCAACAAAAAAGATAACAAACAACTGCAAAATCGGTCAGTTAACCTATTCTAAGGAGAGTAATGAATTTCAATCAGCCCCTGAAGCAAATTCCGATATCATATTATTACTAGGCTATATCAACATTAGATTTAATTCGGAAACAGAAACTGCAACGCAGGTTTGGGGATTTCATCACAATTTTAATTGGATTGAGAGAAAAATAGTATCTCCTAATGCTTCAAAAGGTATTTTGCGTTTAAATCTGGATCTTGATCCGGGTGATACCAAAAGACTTAATCAACCAAATGAATGGAATACTTATTATGATCGGGAATCGGGTTGGATATGTTTTGGAAATCCTGAAAATTCCAGCAGGGATAACAGTGTGGAGTTTTTTACGAATACGATTGTTACGCTAAGTAATACAGGGGAGATTGAATCATTGTGGTTGAAGCCGGAATTCATTGAGTAAAACTTGCATTTAAAATTTTAGGGTTCCTAATGCGAACAAAATTAAATTCAGATTATGGAATGAAGAAAATCCAGTGAGATACAAGTGTCAATCACTGGATTCTGTAGAATATCCTGCTTTTGATGTATGTTTGTGGTGCCTTTTGAAACGTTCTTTGTAAGCCTAAGAGCAAAGCAAGAGTTGCGCAAATGGCTGAGAGGTATCCCTGATAATAAATCGGAAATAGAGGAGATATTAAATACGGTGAAAACTAATTTTTTGGGGGAATAAGGAATTAGAATTGATATTGGTTTGGTTTGAACAGAAGCCTTACAATCCAGACTCTGGTAGGAAAAAAAGTTCATAGGGAGTTCACGCAAGTTGGGGGGTCATACCGTAAATGGTGAATAGGAATAAAGAAGTAATCCCCTTATGGCGAAAGTTGTTAATTCACATGAAAGCTTTCAATCGAACAAATTGAGCACTTTGAATTTGAGAGCAACATAAATTTTACAAAATTATATAAAAAGTTCCTACTTGAACACAATGGCGGCAAGGCTAGACCCAATGTATTTAAAATTTCGGATGTACAGGGGCCAATTGTTATAAATGCATTCTTTGGAATAGGAGATTTGTATGACAATTTGGAGGATAATATTGATATACTTGGTGAAAGGTTACCCGAAGTATTCATTCCAATTGGAGAAGAGCCTGGAGGAAATGTCATATGTTTAGGCAACAAAAGAGCCCTATTTTAAAAATATTTATTTTGGGATCATGAGAACGAATCAGAAAACCCAAATGATATGAAGAACATGTATTTCCTTACTAATGACATTTATGAGTTTCTTGGTATGTTATACGAGGATACTGAAAAATAAGTTAATTGATTTATAGATGTGTATAGGGAAAGTACTGTAAAAGATATTGATTAATAGTTTAAAAAGTGTAAATGAAGCATTTAGGTTATTTAGGGGGATTTACGGGTTTATTTTTAAGGGAGGATAAAATGGAGCTTAAAGAACTGTCAATAATTACCCCTTTACCGGACGACGAGTTACTGCTTGAACGGGAACGCAAATGTGAGATAAGTTTACCAGAAAGCTATAAAAAATTTATCAAAGAATATAGTGGGGCAATTCCAAGGACTAGTTCATTTCCCAGTAATGGACATTCGTATGCAATTGATAGGTTTCTATGTATTTTAGAAGAAACTGAAAATCATGATTTGGGTGTCTATGATATTGACGTAACCTTAACAAGGATAGAAGAAAGACTTACAGACAATGAAGATTTGACAGGAGTAGAATTGTTGCCTATTGCTATTTTTTTTCAGGTGATTATTTGTGGTTGGATTTCAAAAAATACAAATACATACGCAAGTGTTTGCATTTGGAGTCATGAGGAATCGGGAGAATTAGATCCTGTAACATATTTTGTTTGCAAAAATTTTGATGAATTCCTTGAAATGTAGGAAGAATAAAAAAATGTGGGGCCAAAAATTTTACTAGGTCTCACATTTTTATTTTGTACATTAAAATACATTGGTTTATTCATTATTATATCGTTTGTAAAATACCACTGTTAAGGGTGCGGCTACAAAATTAAAGGATGGGACATTTCAGCCGTATTGATTCGGTCGGTGAGTAATCTATATAATTGGTTTAAGAAGAATATGCCGGAAGTTAGGCTTGTGCAGGAGGCTGGCACAGGGCAAACTTACTTTTTTGTGCGAAGGAATGATGGCAGTAGTAGTAATAATCAGAGAACCAACAGCACAAACCATTTTAAATTTGGAAGTAACGCCAAAAATCACTTAATTAATTCTGAAGGATTCAATCGAAATGGTGTCAAAGGTGGCCATAATTTAGATTCATTTAATAATGAACTGAAAACACAAGGATTCAACCCCAGCGATTGTATTATTAAAAAGACACCTCACCCTACTGTTAAAGGAGTATATGAAATTAAATATCAGGTTCCTAAGAAGGACTTAGCCGGAAACTTGCTTATTCCAAAACAATACAGGGTAATTAAGGATCCTAAAACCGTTTATAACCCCGAACTGATTAGTAATGAACAAATGTTTAATTGGGGAAAAGAAGCAATGAATAATGGATCCATAAACGGTAGAAGAGTTGAAGGTACCGCGTCCAATGGATTAAAATTTATTGGTTGGCTGGATGAATCCGGAAATGTTAAAAATTTCTACCCTATAATAAATTGAAAGGTGTAGTTTCAAATGACATACAAATTAATTATAGATAAAAATGAAATTACTAATCTACTAAATGATTACTTTTTTGAGGTATCAGGTGTAAGAGGGTTACTTCCTGAAGCATTAAAGTATTTTGGTAAAAAAGAGGGTTTTGGAAGTGGTGGAAAAACCATTCTATTTCTTAATGATTTAGATGAATCGGATGAAGCATATGCTGTTTTAAAAGGAGATGGAAAGGTTCTATTATCAGTGGATGAAGCTACTTCAAGTGCTGATCAAGATTGTGAGGCATATTTAACTTTTCAGGAATTCTATGATTATCTTATTAAAGAGGTGCAAAAAGTAAGTAAAGAAAAACCCGAGCAGAAGCAAGAATTGGAAAGCTTGATGTTAGATGTGAAAAAAGGATTAAATATATAGTGAAAATGGCAAAGGCTGTAATGAATTGTTGATTAAAATTGCAAAGAAGCTGGAGAAATTTAATCTTCAGCTCTTTTTAATTTTAACTATGATTTAAAAATCCTACGTTGAATCATTGTCTTGAATTGATAGCGATGGATTATAGTGCTAGCGGGTATAAAAAGTGATTCCATTACGTCGGAATAATTTTGATCGGATACTATGTTTCCAAATGATTCCCTACAATTTTGGGTATCTTTAACAAACCAGTACTTTATCCCTTTTGCACGTTATATCACTTTTTCCTATTTTTCCGTAACCTTTTTTTACCTGTTTTACATACTTCATCTACAAGTGGAACACAGGGATTCTTTGATCTGGTTGGTACCCTAATTATACTAAAAGTCCAGTTACATGCGGGTTTTTCATACCTTTTCTGTTATAAAACTAGATTTTTACTGTTTGGGAAAATAAAAAATTATAACTGTTGCGTCCTGCTTCAGCGCTCAAGTTTGCAACACCTATTTCTTCTGCTGCGGCAAATGGTTGCTGACACACAATAATCCTTCTGGGCATAAAATTAAGAAAGAATGAAATGACAGGAGGTTTAAATAAATTGTATCCATATATGTATTATCCATATTTAATGTACTATCCGATAAGAGAAGAGATGAGCAGGGCGTATGCTGAAATAAGAGGTAGTCAACTGGCTCCCAATTTACGGGGGTATGTTACATTTACAGATATTCCGAACGGGACAGAGGTATCTGTAGAAGTAGTTGGATTACCACCATACAAACCCGCACAAGGGGATCAGGCACCAATAGGTCCCCATGGTTTCCATATCCATGAAAAAGGGAATTGCGAAGTTGGAGATGAAACGGATCCATTTCAGCAGGCTGGCGGGCATTGGAATCCGGAAAATCAGCCGCATGGTCACCATCCCGGAGACTTTCCAGTTCTTTTTTCCAATAACGGATATGCTAGAATGTCCTTTTTTACAAACAGATTTAAAAGTAAAGATGTAATTGGCAAGTCCGTCATGATTCATCAAAACCCGGATGACTACCGCACACAACCAGCTGGAGACGCTGGAAAACGAATAGGCTGTGGAGTTATTAAGGCGTATTAGTCTAAATGGGTGCATGTCTAGCTTCAAGGCCTGCGGTAAGTTAAATCCGAAAGCAGCAGTGGTTTGACTAAGGAAGCACGGGAAACCCCTAATATGATAGCTTACCAATACCGGGGTTTTCCTCTTATTATATTTCCGCAGTCACAAAACTTTAATTGTAAGTGATTGCAGTTTCCATTACAAAGTAACACCAGGAAGACGAACAAAGTCATATAACGCCAATTATTTTGTAGATATTTCCCGGGAAATGTTGGTGTTCACATAAAAGCATGCAATTAAGGGGGGAATCCTGTGACTGGATTTGTTACATTATTCGTTAAGTTCCTCTAAAAATATAAACTGCCGAGAAAAACGAATATTGGATGAATAAAGCCCGTTAAATAATGTCGAAAATGAATTAAAGTTAACATGCCCCGTTTTATCCATTAACCAGTGGCTCATGGAGACAATAAATTAGGTATTATAACTTAAGAAAAGCCATGTTTTGTCATAAAATACTGCAACCGTCCTCTGAAAGTGAACCTACTTAGTATTCGGAGCCTTGAAACAATGGAACATTCCAGGCATGATGTTAATGAGTAGTAGCAGAATTAAAGATCTATTACCCTTTTCCCTTTCCCCTACATGTTCATATTGTATCTCCTTTAACCGCTGAACAGTGTTTGGTGAGCAAAACCAGGAATCCTGCAAATATTCCTTTTTTAAGACAAGTTTATGTACATATTTTATCACCTGTTCTGAAAAAATTTCTTTCTAAAATTGATATGTGTTGAACCATAATGGAGACTTGCTCGAATCCTATGTTTACTACATTTTCCCTCCGGCAAAAAGGCAGCGGTGATTGGGGTTGCGCCGGTTAGTGGTGAGGGTTATGATAGATTGTAGAGAAGAATGGAAGTTTGGCGGATGTAGATGGGGAAAATTCCGCTAAAGAGCTGGCTAAATAGCTAAATAAGCGTGAAAAGATAGATTTCCGACTTTCCCCACCAATAAATAGATTCTCGATGAGCGATAGAAAAGGGGTTTTTCCATGCGTTTGTTAGAAGATTATAAAGAAAAACGTAAAAAATTTCGCGATTTACATTCCAGAATTCTGAACAGTGTAAGTTCAAGTTATGGATACAAAGCCGCAGAGGTTATGGGAATTCTGGAGAACAAACGGATTGTTTTTGAATCATATCCCGAAAGAGACGCACATTTGGATTTTACGGTATATGGAGAAATTGAGGATGGAAATAGCGCCTTATCGAACTATTTAAACGATCACGATGCAAAAAATGAAGAGGAAGAAGGATTTTTAAAGATAATGGAACAATCGGTAGTCTCCTTTTATGAAATTACCGGGGTTGATCCGGAAAACAATACCATTATGCTGGCGGATATTTTGAATCCTTCTCATGTTTATAAGGTTATTGATGTGGCACTTAGTGGTTCAGCAAAAGAAAAGACACTTATATGTACACGTCTTTTTCATCTTGGTTCTTACAGTATGACGTCTGGTTTGCTCTTTCTATTTAGCCCGGATCACCGGGAATATATACTGAGAAGAAGCAGGAAAATGATGAAAAAAATGAAGGGTGCTAATAAATCCGACAAGCGTTTTCTTGCCTTTTTTGATCTGAATAGAAGGGATGGACTTCCAGCCATGCTTGAAGATGTAAAATAGTTGGAGTGGAAAGGTAATGATGGAGCCCATGGTGGAAATGATCGCGCGGTCCAGAAGGTGAATGGATAAACCGATCGGGTCGTGGAAAACGATCAAGCGAATAGCAAACCGATCGAGTCGCGCGGAAAGTCGATCGAAGAAGGGAAAAAACGATCGGACCGTGCTGGAAACTGATTGAGCGCGAGGGAGAAGCAATTGAACGAATGGCAAAACCTTAAGCCACACGGGAAAATGTTCGAATCAAACGGAAAAACGCTCGAGCACAACTTGAAATCGATCGTCACCGAGCGTGAGAGAGTTTTTCTAAATAAACGGGACAGGGAGCCTGAAACTTTGTCTAGAAAAGAGAAAGGAGCATCCTCTTGAAAGTAACAGTATTAGGTGGAGGAAATGAAATTGGAGCCTCTTGCCTGCATATTCAATTTGATGAAACAAGTATTCTGATTGATGCTGGAATGCGGATGCATGGGGAAAATAACTTACCGATGTTCGGGATGCTGGATGAATTGGCAAAGCCGGACGCCATCGTTGTGACACATGCTCATGCAGACCATATTGGTGCGTTGCCGGTTGTACATGCCTTGTATCCGGATGTTCCGGTATTTTCAACGCCGCCGACAGCAGATTTAATGCAAATTATGATGAAAGACTCTTATAAAATTTTGACCGAACAAAGCCGTCTGACGCAATCGCTCATGCCCTATACGGAGGAACAAATGAACCAGTTTCTGGAGCGGGCTCGTACTTTTCCGGCAAAAGGGGTATTGCAAATTGGTGATGTAAAAATCACCGCCTACCGCGCAGGACATATTATTGGTGCGGTGATGTTCCTGATTGAGGGGGATGGGGAGAGCATTTTGGTTACAGGGGATTTATCCTTTCGCAGTGGACGAACAATTCCGGGTGCAAAAGTTGCAGAAAATATTCGGCCGGATGTTGTCATCATGGAATCGACATACGGCAATCGCCTGCATACGGATCGTAACACCGAGGAAAAGCGATTGGCCGAACATGTTGCCGCAACAATCGAGAATGGCGGTTTTGCCTTAGTCCCCGCCTTTGCACTTGGACGTGCACAGGAGGTTCTGCTCATCCTCCAGGACTATATGGAAAAAGGGCTGATCCCGACATTTCCGATTTATGTTGATGGTTTGGTAACACCAGTGTGCCGGATTTATAAAAATTACCCCCATTACTTGAAAGGCCCTGTTGCTCACCGCATTCGCACAAATGGAGATGCATTTTTAACAGAAGGCCGATGTATCGCAGTTAGTCCAAAAGAAAGGGAAACCGTTGTGAAAGGAAAGCCTGCGTGTATTGTTGCTTCATCCGGGATGCTGACAGGTGGAGCCAGTGCCTGGTATGCCAAACATCTTGTTGGAAATAACAAGAATGCCGTTTATCTTACCGGGTATCAGGATGAGGAAAGCCCTGGTAAAAAGCTGCTCGCACTTGCCGATGGGACAGAAAGCACGTTGGATATTGATGGCACAACCTATCAGGTGAACTGCCTTGTTGATAAATTCGGTCTGTCGGCACATGCGGATGCCAGTGAAATGACCAGGTTTATTGAAACACTTGATCCAACGTACACCCTGCTTGTACATGGTGATGATGATGCAAGAAGCTCACTGGCAAATAAAATTCACCCAAGATTTCAACCAGTACTGGTGGAAAACGGCGAGACCTATCCATTTGAAAAAAGAAAAGAAGGAAAAGGAATTGTCGGCAAAAAATATAAACGCAATCGGGAACAGGAGCGGTTACGAAGTTATATCGGATCCGTACTGCTGTACAAAAAGGAAAGCAGCCAGGCATTGAAATTTGGCCTTTGTCAAAATGTTCATCCCAAAATAGCAACCTTTTTTTGTGAAACGCCCAAGGGAAAATTGGATAAGGTGGAATCGGTTCGAGTAGCTGAAACACTCGGCCCGTGGAATGCCTCCATTGAAACGTTTGCCGAAGCAGCGACTGATGTGCTGACGTTTAGCCGCCCATATTTGGAAGATGTCAACTGGGATTTGCTGCCGGATTACATTGTATCCTTGCAGGAAGTATTTACCCTGTTGCAGGTAGAGAATGAAGCACAGCAATTTGCCATTGCACTAGCATTACAAAGTATCCCCGATGAACACCGGCATGTGGATCCGGAAGGCCGAATCGGGTACAAGCTGGATAAGAATTTGCGTTTTCAATTAAGCAATCTTGATTTGCCGATACAGGCGATAAAAATGAATGCAAATTACGCCATGGATCTTATTCGCACGTATTTTGCCGAGCATCCGCGTTTTTTACGCTGCGGTGTTCAACAGAACGGAACGGAGCAGGAACATATTCTTCTGTCATTTGATTTTCCGAAAAGTATTACTGATAGAGAGCGGGAACAAATCAAAAGAGACATTAGGAAACGGACGGGCTGGGAGGTTGCGTTTTCTGATGCTGTCCGGCACGAAGCATTTCAGCCGTTGCTTGCATCTTTATTGGGGAAAAACATTGACATGCCATCAGTCCACATTAACGAATCACTTGTCGTGACAAAGGAGACAAAACCGGAAAACAGTCAGGCAATTGCTGACCAATTCAAGAAAACGACCGGCTTTGACTTGCGTTTTGCTGACGAAGGTGGTTTGGGTGATGAGAAAGGTGATCGGTCTGATTTATACGAAGCTACATCCGGAGCAGAGCCGATGGAAAATAATCAAGCCATTGCGGTTGCCAAACAATATGGTGAGGATCGTCACGTTAAAATTTACAAAGCGAGTATGAAACAACTGAATGGGCAGCCGTTAATGGAAGTACATTTTATTTCCCCGGAGATTGCTATGAAATATGGCGATATGCTGCGGGATTTAAGTAATGAAATTGGCATGGCGGTTCAATACGCGAAACAGCCAAAACAAAATGAAATTATCCGGATTACAAGAGATGCGATACCGCTAGCTTGGGGGATGAAAGGCAATCCATCCGTTCATATGGACAAAGCAGCAGTTTCGATTAAAGTCGCCAATGAGCCGACGGAAACAGAATTCACGGAAGTCGGTGAGGCTGTGTTGCAGCAAACAGGGTATACACTCATGTTGAAGTAGTTGGCAGGGAGGCAGGTTCCTTGTTTAGAGAAATCGGTCAAGCTTAGGGGGGATCAGAGTGTGTGAGAGAAAATCGATCGAGTAGTGCGGGAAATCGATCGAAACGCGTGGAAAGCCGAACGAACCCGCCTTAAAATCGATCGAACCACACGGACAATCGACCGAGATCACTCTTAAATCCGATCAAATCACACCCAATTAGGAAAGAACCTTGCCCACAGCCACGTCACTACGATTCATATAAAATTTTCCCTGTCATACGGAGATCGTACCCTTTTAATTGTTCAAGTTGGGAACGATATTCAGTTGCGTTTACGGCGTCTTTAATGACCTGGAGCAGTTCCCGGTTTTCTTTCGTTTTCAAAATGACGAGATCATATTGTTCTTTGACTAGTGGGATAAAGTCAACGTTAACCATTTTAGCGGCGTTTTCGATGCCAACACCGGCGTCTGCTTGCCCGCTGGCGACGGCTGAAGCAACGGAGAAATGACTGGTCAATTCTTTGTCATAACCCTTTACGGAATTGGTGGCAATCTGATTTATCCGCAGTTGTTCGTCCAATAAAACCCTTGCACCTGAACCTTTTTCACGGTTAACGAGTGTTATTTGTGGATTGGCTAAGTCTTTCCACGACTTTATGCTGTGCGGATTCCCTTTTTGCACATAAATTCCCGCTGTTCGGCAAACTAAATTGATCAAGATAAATGGGCGGCTGACCAAAATGTGTTTGACATAAGGGACATTGTAGTCGCCCGTATCACCATCAAATAAATGGGTGCTGACAACATCGCATTCTCCGTTATACATGGAAACAAGACTATTTAAACTGCCGTTATAAGATCGTAGTGGGACAAGGTCTGTATGGGTTTCAATATATTTGCTTAGTATGTCAAGCACCATATCCTGCCCGCTAATTACGATTTCCCGCTGATCATGTTTTGACTCCTTAGTTCCTCCGCCGTGAGGACTTCCTTTCTCCGCGGTTCCGGTTTTATTTTTCGATTTATAGCTTTCCAGATCCTGGACGTCCACCCTCATCTGCCTGCCAACTCGATAGGCGGGAAGTTCTTCCTTCTTAATCAAATCGTAAACGGTCAATTTCGATACACGCAGTAATTGTGAAACCTCTTCAATTGTATATGATGAGTTCGTATTCAAATCGATCACTCCTTTCCCTATTATAACGTGATTTTTTCCGAAGGGCGAATTTGCAAATAATGCTTTCAGTATAGCTGGATATAAGTACTCATGAAACCTGAATTATTCATAGAAACAAAGCATTTTTTGAAGGTAAGATCTAAAAGCCAGGAAGAATTTGGATTGATCTTTTATGATTAGCTATCTGATATGGTTATTTTTGGTGTTAGTTACTATGTCATGGAGAACGTAACAAACGACACCAAGCTATCTTTTTCGAATATCAAGGATATACATGAAAAGCTAACAGACCGGTTATTAATTGACAAAGGGCAGTTCAAACAATCAGATACCCCACTTTTTACCTAGAAAAATATGATACAATTATAAGTGTTACATTTTTCACACAAGTACTACATTATATATTATAGAATCGCAGCCATTGTTCTCGCTTAGGAAGTGATTGCATGAACACACGTTTACAACAGATACTTAAACAATTAAGACTAGCTGGGGGGCCCTTGACCAGTTCTGAAATTGCATCTTTGTTGCAGGTCAGTTCCAAAACGATACGCAATGATGTAAAAGTGTTAAATGAGCTATTAGAATCATATGGTGCACATGTAGCATCCTTAAGAGGAAAAGGATATCAACTTATTATTCAAAATGGACAATTATTCCATCAATTTATTCAGTCCCAAGAGAATGATTATCGGGATGGTATTCCTTCCAATCATCAAGAACGTGTCAACTATTTAATGGAAAAGCTGCTGATGAGTTCGGATTATAGTAAGATAGAAGATTTAGCTGATGAGCTGTATATAAGCCGTTCTACATTACAGCATGATTTAAAACATATTCGCGATATATTAAAGGAATATAACTTAGCTTTGGATCAAAGGCCCTATTATGGTATTAAGGTTATTGGGGATGAAACACAAATCAGGTATTGTATCTCCGAGTATTTGTTTAATCAGCAATCAACCTTAAAAGATAATATGGATGACTGGTTGGAGATTTTACCTGAAGGGGAATTGGAAGTTATTAAAGATGGTGTTTTGTTTAACCTAAGAAAACATCATATTATTATTTCGGATATCAGCTTACAAAATTTAATTACCCATATTGCTATTGCCTGTAAACGGGTTCGGGAGAGTAACTCCGTTCAGATCGTCCATCATCACTTGCAAGAGGTAGAGACGAGAAAAGAGTTTTTAGTTGCAAAAGAAATCGCAAAGGCTATTCATGGAAAACTTAATATTTCATTTTCCAATCACGAGGTTGCATACTTGGCCATTCATTTACAAGGAACGAAGCTTTCAAATTCATCTATTCGAAATATGGAGGTTAATTTCGTTATCGATAATGATATTCAAGAAACAGTTAAGGAAATGGTAAAACGTATCGATGATGAGTACGGATTTCATTTAGCTAATGATGAAGAACTACTGTTAGCGATGAGCCTGCATTTAAAACCGGCAATAAATCGGTATAAATACAAGATGAACATTAGGAATCCAATGTTAGGCGATATTAAATCAAAGTACCGATTCTCCTTTGATGCTGCCTTAATTGGAGCACAAGTAGTACAAGAAAAGATGGGCATCACGATTGATGAGAATGAGATTGGTTACTTGACCCTTCATATTGAAGTGGCACAAGAAAGGCAAAAGAAGAATAGAAAAGATGTCCCAAGCTGCTTAATTGTCTGTGCATCTGGATTGGGAAGTGCGCAGCTTTTAATGTACAAGCTGCAAAATGAAGTTGGGGACCAGTTAAATATTATCGGGTCAACAGAATACTATAATTTACGTCAACAGTCGTTTCATGACATCGATTTCATCATCAGCACGATTCCAATTGAGGAGAAATTACCTGTTCCCGTTATACAAGTAAGTACCATTCTTGGAGAAACAGATTTAAGTAAAATCAATACGTTACTAATCCAGGGAGAGGTTGTATCAGATAAGTATTTACGGAAAAAATATAGTTATCTTCAAAAGGACTTTTGTACGCGAGAAGATGTTCTGCACTTTATCTGTAAAGAACTCCAATCGGACGGGAAGGTTGATGGAAGCTATGTAGAGTCAGTGCTTCAACGGGAAAGCTATTCTCCAACTAGTTTCGGCAATATGGTCGCTATTCCTCATCCAATTGAACCGCAAACAGAAGATACATTCTGGTCGGTTGTTACACTTCGGAGGCCTATTCAATGGGGGGACAAGCCTGTACAGTTAATCGTGCTATTAAATATTAGCAAAGATATAAAATATGATTTAAAACCAATGTATTCCATGTTAATGGGGCTGCTAGACGATAAAAATATGGTGAAAGAAATTTTGCAATGTAAGACTTATCAACAGTTAAAAAGGATAATGAAGTGAACTATGTGCACGAACACCTGGGAAATGAATGCTTTTCCCGGGTATTTTTATGTTAAAATTCCAACTCGGTGTGAGGAATTGCCTTTGCTAACGGAAAATAAGTCTCTGTATTTGAATGCGTTTACATTTTACAATGAAGACAAGATGGTTATGGGAGGAGATGGAAGTCCCGTTATATCATCTATAAAATTCGACGTAAAGAACATGGCTTATCAGAAGGAGTGGATTTCAGATGTCAAAACTACCTGATAGTTTCTTATGGGGTGGCGCTGTCGCCGCACATCAATTAGAAGGTGCCTGGAAAGAAGGCGGAAAAGGGGTAAGCGTTGCTGACGTTATGACTGGAGGCGCACATGGAGTACCCCGTGAAATTACCGATGGCGTTATTGAAGGTAAAAATTATCCAAACCACGAAGCGATCGACTTTTATCATCGATACAAAGAGGATATTGCACTGTTTGCCGAGATGGGTTTTACATGTTTTCGAACATCTATTGCCTGGTCACGTATTTTTCCAAATGGCGATGAAACGGAGCCGAATGAGGAAGGGTTAAAGTTTTACGATGATTTATTTGATGAGTGCCTAAAATATGGGATTGAACCAGTTGTAACATTGTCTCACTTTGAAATGCCATATCATCTGGTTACGGAATATGGTGGTTTCAGGAACCGTAAGTTAATTGATTTCTTCGTTCATTTTGCACGTGTATGTTTTGAGCGTTATCAAGATAAAGTTAACTATTGGATGACATTTAATGAAATTAATAACCAAGCCAATTTCCATGAAGATTTTGCACCATTTACAAACTCTGGTGTGAAATATAAAGATGGCGAAGACCGTGAACGCATTATGTATCAAGCTGCACATTACGAGCTTGTTGCAAGTGCAAAAGCAGTAAAGATTGGTAAAGAAATAAATTCGGATTTCCAAATTGGATGTATGATTGCCATGTGTCCGATTTACCCATCGACTTCTCATCCAAAAGATATGTTAATGGCGCAAAAAGCAATGCAAAAACGCTATTACTTTACAGATGTTCACGTCCACGGAGAATACCCTGGACATATGACGAAGTATTTTGAACGTAAAAAATTTCATTTAGATATAACGAAAGACGATTTAGAAATCTTAAAGGAAGGCACGGTAGATTATATCGGCTTTAGTTATTACATGTCATTTGCAATCAGTCATCAACAATCGAGTGAAGAATATGATTATAATGAGTCGCGAGATATAGTTAAAAATGAATATATTAAAGCATCTGATTGGGGATGGCCAATTGATCCTGAAGGCCTCCGTTATGCCTTAAACTGGTTTACCGATATGTATCGTTTGCCACTCTTTATTGTAGAAAATGGTTTTGGTGCAATTGATGAATTCAGTGAAGACGGCAAGATACACGATGATTATCGAATTGATTACCTCCGGGCACATATAGAACAAATGATGAAGGCGATGAATGAAGACGGTGTTGATTTAATGGGATATACGCCATGGGGATGTATTGATCTAGTATCAGCAGGAACTGGTGAAATGAAGAAAAGGTACGGATTTATCTACGTTGATAAAGATAATGAAGGTAACGGTACTTTAGATCGATATCGCAAAGATTCTTTTTACTGGTATAAAGAAGTAATCGCTTCAAATGGTGAGAAATTATAGGAATATTATATTTTAATGGAGGATTGCAGGATGAAAAACGTTTTAATTATTTGTGCAGGTGGTATGTCATCTTCTTTAATGGCAAAGAAGACAACAGAATTCTTGAAAAGTAAAGGGAACGAAATTGCAGTAGAGGCGACCTCTGCTACTGAAGGCGGTAAGATGATTGAAAAGGGCAACTTTGATTTATATTTAGTTAGCCCTCAAACAAAAATGTATTATAAACAACTTAAAGAAGCAGGAGATCGCGCGGGGAAACCAGTTGTAAACATTCCGCCACAGGCTTACGTTCCTATTCCTATGGGCATTGAAAAATTAGGGAACGTAATCTTGCAGGAACTGCCGGATCAATGATTTGTTTTGCATGATGTTCCAGTAAAAAACGAGGCGGATAACATTTAGGTGTCTTCATGTATTCGCCTTAAAATAGGATAGCGGTTGCTGTACTTTAGATAGAAGAAAGGAAGAAATCGATGGAACAAGAACAAATTCAAAGTGTTGCCTTTGAAATTATTTTGCATAGCGGCTCTTCTAGAACAATGATACACGAAGCATTTGAAATGATGCGGAATAATGAATTTGAAAATGCTCGAAACAAGTTAAAAGAAGCAAATAATGAAGTTTTATTGGCACATCAATCCCAAACAGCATTATTACAACAATATTCTTCAGGAGAAACAATCAATACGGATATTATCATGGTGCATGCACAAGATCACTTAATGACGACGATGACATTGAGAGAAGTTGCACTAGAAATGTTACATCTGTATGAAAAACTCGAAAAAGAAAAATAAATGAGGGATTTGTATATGAAAAGCGATGAAAGGGCACGAATCGAACAAAACAGGAAAGAATTTAGTATTAAATCGATGTACTTTAATCGGTTTTTACTTGTAAGATATGTTTCTGCATTATTCTTTTTCACCAATTTATACTGGTTCATTTCAATGTTAATGAGCGATTCATCACTATTTGTTATCCCGTTGATATTAATGATCGTATTATTATTTAGTATTGCAGAGCAAGTGAAGATGTATGGCAAGCATACCAATAATGCCAAATACACAAAGTATTGTTTTATGATTTTGCTTTCTACAAATGTAATTTTAATTGTAACTACATGTTTTTCTTCATCCTTCACTCAATTATATCCGTTTCTTTTAAATCAAGATAAGTCTAAAATATTGGTTCTAACTATTTTGATTGTTGGGATATTACTAAGTGTATTCATTCTCTATCGTTTAATTCAGATTAAACATAATAAGGATAAGCATTATCAACGCATTAAGAAATATGAAGAGGTTATTAATTAACAATAGAAAAGAGGGATTTCTATGGCTTCAGAAAACAAAGTATTCGGTCTCTTGGAAAAGTATCTAATGGGTCCCATGGGTAAAGTCGCATCCTGGCGTTTTGTACGTGCCATCATGGCTGCAGGGATGGCTACCATTCCATTTGTAATCGTAGGTTCGATGTTTCTGGTGTTAAACGTATTACCACAAACGTTTACATTTTTGGAAGGATTTTTCGATAATACATTTTTTAGAATCAGTGATTTGTACATGTTGGCAAATAAAGCAACGATGGGGTTATTAGCACTATACTTTGGCCTTGTTGTTGGGTATGAGTATACAAAAATATATGCTGAAGAAGAAGAGTTAAATCTAAACCCATTGAATGGTGCTTTACTATCCATGTTTGCCTTTTTTATGACTATTCCGCAATTAGTTTTTAAAGATGGCAGAATGTCTTTAGTAGAACAAATGGATGATGACACTACCATTATTCATGGATGGGAAGTTGTTGCAGATGGTTTAAGTCGTTTAGGTGCTACAGGAATATTTACGGCTATCATTATGGGTATTGTGGCTGTGCAATTATACAGGCTGTGTGTGAAACGAAATTGGATTATAAAAATGCCGGAAGCAGTGCCAGATGGTGTATCTAGAGCATTCACCGCATTAATTCCAGCATTTTTAGTTGCTATTGTCGTTTTATTAATAAACGGTATTTTAATTGCATTAGGTACGGATATATTTAAATTAGTAGTCATTCCTTTTGGATTTGTTGTTCATTTAACAGATAGCTGGTTAGGTCTTATGGTTATATTCTTTATCATCCATGCACTTTGGATTGTGGGTATCCATGGAGCAAATATTGTTAGTGGATTCCTGTTGCCAATCGTTCTTGCAAATTTGCAATCCAACATTGATGGCGCAAATATTCCATACGCAGGCGAATTCCAAAATGCATTTGTAGTTATGGGTGGTTCTGGGGCAACATTAGGTTTATGTATATTTATTGCATTTTTAGCTAGATCGAAACAATTAAAGGTTTTGGGCAAAGCGGCTCTTGCCCCCGGTATTTTTAATATTAACGAACCATTAATATTTGGATTGCCGATTGTCTATAATCCATTCTTGGCTATACCGTTCTTTTTAGCACCAATGGTTTCAGCATCAATCGCTTATTGGGCAATTAGCCTGCATATTGTTCAGCCAATTATTGCAATGATGCCTTGGCCTACTCCAATAGGTGCAGGCGCTTTTATTGGTACGGGTGGCGACTTTATGGCGATCATTGTTGCATTGATTTGTGGTATTGCAGCATTTCTGGTTTGGCTTCCGTTCATTAAAATGTATGATAAAAAGTTAGTTGAGCAAGAGGAAGGTGGGGAAGCAGTAATTTGATTAAAATCATTAGATAATTTTGCTGAATTACGCTCAACAATTTAAAATGAACACAAAAAAACAAGAAGCGCCCTAAATTTTTAGGACGCTTCTTTTGTGGCATAACATTTTTAGTCCAAATCTTTGGCTACTTCACCTTTCACAATACATCCAGCCGCTTCCAGTTCTGCAATTTTCTCAGCAAACTGAGGCAGATATTTTTTATGGGCAATCAATAGTTCATCTAATACACGTTTTGCCGTTTCACCACTTGGAATCAGCGGGTTCATCGTGAAGGCTTGTAATGCTAAACCGTAATTGCCGGTTACTGCCGCTTCTTCCACACATAACTCCATACTTTTCATTAATTGCAGCCAGCCTCTTTCAGCCGGTTGAAAAGAACCGAAAGCAATTGGTCTTGCTCCTGCAGCCCCGACATAGGCGGAAACCTCGACAACATCATCTGGTGCCAAATCAGGAACAGCACCATTGTTTTTAGTTGAAACAACAATTTGCGTATTTTTATTTGCATAGATGGAAGCAATGGTTTCACAAGCAGCATCGGAGTAATGGGCGCCGCCGCGTTTTGATAATTGTTCGGGTTTATAATCTAAATTAGGATCTTTGTACAACTCGAACAATTCCGCTTCCGTTTGTTTTACTTGCTGTGCTCTTGTACCAACATCTGGATCATTATATTCTTTGAGCATGTGCGCTAGCATTTCTTCAGAGCGGTAATAATAACGATGGTAGCCGCACGGAATCATATTCATCTGTTTCAGTTGTTCGATAAAAAATGGTGTATCATGAATATTTGCCGGAATTCCCGAATCATTGCTATACATTTTATCAATAATTTCAGACGTAACATCATTTCCCTGTAAATCTTTCACCCGATGCCAATGAAAATGATTTATACCAGCAAAGGCATAAACGAGTTCATCGAGCGTTTTTCCGATTAATTCCGGTTCAGCCATCATCGCACCGACAGGAACATTGCACAAACCAATCACCTTTTCCCATTTACCATAGCGAATGATGGCATCGGTAACCATTCCGGCTGGGTTTGTGAAGTTGATTAACCAGGCATTCGGGCATAATTCTTTTATATCTTCCACAATGCTTAAAACAACTGGAATCGTCCGGAACGCTTTAAAGATTCCACCAGCCCCATTGGTTTCCTGTCCGACCATACCATAGGATAATGGAATTCGTTCGTCTTTTACCCTGGCATTTAATAAACCAACCCTAAATTGCGTTGTTACAAAGTCAGCATCCTTTAATGCCTCCCGGCGGTCCAACGATAAATGAACGTTTACATCATAAGGAGACGAATCCCACATTCGTTGGGCCATCTTACCAACCGTTTCCAGTTTTTCCTTGCCATCTTCAATATCAACAAGCCAAATTTCCTTTATTGGAAGTTCATCATATCTTTTAATAAATCCTTCCATCAATTCTGGCGTATAGCTGCTTCCTCCGCCAATCGTTACAATTTTTACACCTTTTGACATACATCATTCCTCCTCTTCTTCTATTGTAAAACACCAAAAACAATAAACAAGGCAATGAGGGAATTCTCAATTCTCATTTACAATTCATTTACAAAAATCTATTATTTTTGTAAATGCTGTTTACAGAGGATATACTATGGATGGTGATGCGTATGTTGTTGACGGAAAAAATGAAGGAAAATAGCTTTTCTCCAGCTGAAAAAGCGATTATTGATTATATGTTTGACGAGCGGGAGAATATCCATGATAAAACAGCAAAACAAATAGCGGAAGAAACGTACACACATCCCTCGACACTAATAAGAGTTGCCAAAAAACTCAGGCTTAATGGATGGATTGAACTAAAAAATATATTTATGGAAGAAATTGACTACCTGAATAGTCATTTTAAAGATATTGATGCCAATTATCCATTTAACGAACGGGACAGCGCTTTGACGATTGCAAACAAGATGGCGTTATTGAATCAGATGACCATTAGCGACACATTATCGTTAATCAACCATGATGAATTACAAAAGGCAACCGATCTACTGAATCAGGCAGAAGAAATCAAAATATTTTCGTTGAGCAACAACCTGCTTCTCTGTCATGATTTTAAATCACAGATGATTCGAATTGGCAAAAAGGTCAATCTTTGCACGGTAGATCGGGAACATGAAGCGGCCAGTTGCAATTCAAATACATGTTCAATTGTGATCTCCTATACAGGAGAAACGCCAACTATTACTGGTTTATTACCGATGTTAAAGAAACGAAAAACACCGATTATTGCGTTGACAAGTATTGGAGACAATACATTAACGAAATACGCAGACTGTATTTTTCGAATTACGACGCGTGAAAAATTGTATTCGAAAATAGGCAGCTTCAGTTCGAATGATTCTATCTCCTTCCTTTTGGATGTTCTCTATGGATGTGTATTTTCCAAGGATTATAAAAAGAATCTGTCCTATAAAATTAATATTTCCAAATATTACGACCACCGAAAAAGTTCCAATAAGGTTATGGAAGAAAGCAATCACGATCATGTTTGAAAATTGGGTGTTTCTAAGATTCCACTCCTATTGCTTTTTCGTTTACACTCGTCATAGAAGGAGCCCCCTTGGTATGTTTTTTGGCTTTTGTCACCTATTAAATTACCAAAAGTTGGGCTCCTTTTCATGTTTTTTACCTTCACCTTTTGGGTGATATTACTTTGTCTTCAAAACAGCTGATACAACTGGATTGTTAATGGTTGCAGCATTAAGCTATGAATAATTCGGTGAAATAAACGCCGTAAAACGTAATAGAGCAGGTAACTATAATTTTGGCTGTGTGATAAAAGTCATTGAAAGATATATTTAGATATAATAGGATATATTTAGTTATAATTAATTATTGTAAAAGGATGGGCAGGATATGCAAAAACCGATTAAAATCGTTTTGATATTCGTTTTTTTATTAATGTTTATTACGGCATGTTCTAATGATAAGGAAACTGACCAATCATCTGACAGCAAGGAAAAGGTGGAGTTAACTATTTCTGCAGCAGCCAGTTTGAAGGATGCGATGGCCGAGATTCAGGATACATATAGGCAAGAACATCCGGAGGTGACGTTGAGATTTAACTTTGCTGGTTCTGGTTCCCTTATGCAGCAAATTTCTAAGGGAGCTCCGGTTGATCTATTTTTCTCAGCCGCAGAAGATAAATTTGATCGATTAGTGGAGGAAGGTAAGATAGAGAAGGAAGACGGTGTGGATCTTCTTGGTAATTCGCTTGTCCTGGTTGTTCCGGATGAGGAGGAATCGGTTAGCAGCTTTGACGATTTGACCAATACGAATATCAACAAAATGGCAATTGGTACTCCGGAATCTGTACCAGCGGGGAAATATGCGAAAGAGTCCCTAAAGAAGTTGGGGATATGGAAGGATGTCGAGTCTAAAATGGTTTATGCAAAAGATGTCCGACAAGTATTATCCTATGTCGAAACCGGTAATGTCGCCGCTGGAATGGTCTATAAAACCGATGCAGTGCTTTCAGATAAGGTGAAAATTACTGCAACTGCAGAACCGGAGACCCATACCCCGATCATTTACCCGGTTGGCATTGTAAAGAATACGGAACATTATGATGCAGCCAAGGATTTTTATCAATATTTACAACGTGATCAAGCGTTAAAGGTGTTTGAGAAATATGGATTCAATATTGAATGAGGTATCCATGAGCGAGTTTTTAAGTCCAATTTGGTTATCGTTAAAAGTTGCCGCTGTAGCCGGAATTGCGGTTATTTTAGTTGGAACTATTGTAGGGCGATTATTGGCGCGGAAAGGCTTCAGGGGAAAGGCCATCCTGGAAACGCTCCTGATGCTACCGATGGTTCTCCCGCCAACCGTTGTCGGATTCTTCCTGATTGTTATCTTTGGCAGGAATAGTCCAGCAGGGAAGGCTATTGAATGGATCTTCCAGCAGCCCGTCATATTCACCTGGGTGGCCGCGGCTATTGCTTCTGTCGTTGTTGCCTTCCCGCTCATGTACCAGTCCGCGAAATCAGGATTTCAGGGCGTCGACCAAGATATTGAGGAAGCGGCCAGGGTAGATGGGGCAAAGGAATGGAAGATTTTTTTCCTGATTTCCATTCCATTGGCTTCCAGAGCACTTATTTCGGGAAGTATTTTAAGTGTGGCTCGGGCGTTAGGCGAATTCGGGGCAACGCTAATGTTCGCCGGAAATATCCCTGGTGAAACGCAAACGATCCCAACTGCCATTTATATCGCAATTGATACGGGTAATATGCAAATGGCCTGGCTGTGGGTGATCTCGATTGTGATTATTTCGTTTGTGATGCTGCTGTCCGTGCAGCGGAAGTAGAAAGCGTGCCAGGCACCTAAGCAATTCAGAATTGTTTGGGTGCCTGGCACGCTTAATGGTTTTTTTTGCCAATTTTTGAATCCGTATGCTGTTTTTCTATGGGGTAAAATGGCACAAAATACCCTGCAAATTGAACCTGTCATCACGTATGATTAAATTACTAGAAAAATACCTAAATTTAAAACCTAAATTGAGAAGAATGGATTAGTGGGGTGGGGTGGTAAACATGAGCGCAGTGAGTGCACAGCTTGCGGCTATTCAGAGTCTTATAAGTGCATACCGTTTACGGTTAAGTGAGAAGCAGGAAGAGTTAAAACGTTTACAAAGGGCGTTGTCCGAGTTGGGAATGAACAAAAGTGATTTTATTGAATCGAAAGGGATCTGCCTGAAACCTGAGTTTACAGCTAAAACCTTTCATGGTGAAAATGCCGAGGATTTGGATGGGTTTAGAGCAGATGGTTTGCAGGCAAGCTTTGTCGCTGTCCCAAATGAACAAATTAGTGCCGCAGAGGGGAAAATTAGTGATCAGATTGCAATAGTGGAAAAAGAAATAGCAAGCCTCGAAAGCACAATTTCGTCACTTGAAGCACAGTTAGCGGCATTATCAGCAGCATTGTAACTGGAGGTGAAAATCAATTATGAGTAATGAAATTAAGCTTCAGCCTGATAAAATAGATAAGGGCATCGCTGATTTACGTTCATCCGTAGAGGAGCTGAAGACTACTTTTGCAAAAGAAATCGAAGGACAGAATAAACTTGATATGGTCACTGCATTCAATGAAATTAAAAAGGATTATGATCAGCTGCTTAGTCAGTTTAAAGCATTGTTTCTAAATAATGTTCAAGCAGCTGATGAAGCTGTTAAAGATTTTCTGGAGAAAGAAAAAGAGGCGGCAGAAGCAATCGAAATGACGGATTAATCTCATGCACATTATACATAAGACCGATATACATGTTATGGACTTAACGCCTAGGGAAACGTTGATTAGGAGGTGCTTGCATTGAAAGCTTTAGAGGTTAGTGATTTGGAAACCGGTGTTGACAATGCTGTTCGTGATATTGATACCTTTTACGATCAAATTAGTGCGATGCAGCGTGCAGTACGGGATTTTTACGGCCTGGAAGATGCATTGAAAGGAAAAGGCGGGGATGCGATTCGCTCCTTTTTTAATGAGGTGCACCAGCCTTTTCTAAAAAGGTAAGAAACCAACATGGCTCCGCATTCGCGCAGCCACCATCTATGATGAAAAAGAATTTCTAGCCTGGATAGGAGGTATATCACATTCATTTATTGCC
>BMJD01000042.1 GCA_014642895.1 Lentibacillus populi | reverse complement strand
GTATTTTAAATTCTTTTGAATGTCTTGTGCGTTTCATGTTGTAAGCCTCCCTAACACATTAAGTAGTATAATACATTCCACTCTTAGTGTCCAAGTTTATTTAGGGGCTTATGAGTCAAGTGTTTTCAACGTTGCTTATGGAGTTTGGTCAATTGTATTACTTATATTCTCGATTTTTGCTGTTAATAATCGGGATTCGGAAAAAATTGAAAAGGATAAAAGATTGCTTGGGTTTATTCATACGTTTATGTTATGTGTGATAATTTTTATCAGTACAAGTATGGGCATTATTTGGATTTTAAGTATGAGATATGTAGTTTATACTTATTTAAGTGACTTTCGTGTTCTATTTATAGTACTCTCTATTTTGGGGCTAATTGTTTATTATTATTTAATGATTCGGTTACTATTGGAAGCAATTGCTGTTCTAAGGCAGAAAGGAGGAAAAAAGTGAGAGTAAGATATATTTTCCTGATTTGCTTTTTCAGTCTATTGATTAACATTGTCAGTATGTACAATATATTTTTTGGGATTTGTTCATTGTTTTTAATATTGCTCGTTGTAATTCCTCAGTTGATTGTTAAAACAGTAAACAGAGCTAAAAGGAAGGACAGTGAAAGATCCTTTGCTGTTAGAAATTTAGCGGGATATGGTTCACAGAAAATAACACGATCTATGAATAAATTTTCCATTTTATTTAGCTTAGCCGTAATTTATTGCGCTGCGGCAGCCTTCATATTTATACAAATAAACCGTAAAGATGCTGTTCGTGCCTTTATGATAAATCATTTTCAGTTTGGTAAAATAACATTGATTGCACAAACGCTAAGTATACTTGGATACATTTTATTTATAGTTTCATTGACCCTTGTTACGTTGAACTCTATTCGATTGGTTAGAAACGAAGAAATATTTGCTGGTAAATAACATACGTTTCATTTCATGTATTAAATAACGGGCCGGGGGATTGAATAAATGAGTAAAACAATTATCTGTGAAAGGTGCTCTGGTATTATTAGAGATAGGGACGATTTGGTAGACTATAAATTTCAATAAGGGGAGATACAAATGGTCGCAAAATACATCGGCTTTGCCGGTACATACACACGCCAAAATAGTAAAGGAATTTACCGTTTTGAGTTGGATACCGAAACGGGGACACTTGATATGTTACAGGTAGCGGATGAGATCGGAAATCCAACCTATCTAACCATCAGCGCAGACAATCACTATCTCTATTCAGTAGTTCAAGATGGGGGTAGAGGTGGTATAAATGCGTATGAACTAGATCGTATAACAGGTACATTGCAACACATTAATAGCCAACTGACAGAAGGAGCGCCTCCCTGCCATTTGGATATTTGTGGGAACGTACTTGTTACCGGTAATTATCATAAAGGGGAAATTGGGCTTCATCATGTTCAGAAGCAAGGGGCGCTGGAAGCGGGAACATTTTTAAAGCATAAAGGGCACGGTATCCACGAACGCCAGGAAAAGTCACATGTGCACTATACCGGGTTTACTCCAGACGGGAAGCATGTCGTTGCTGTTGACCTTGGTACAGATGAGCTAGTTACGTATAAGGTAAAGGACAATAAACTTACACGTGTCGCTACACTGCAAGTAAAACAAGGTAGTGGCCCTCGACATATTGTATTCCATCCAAATGGAAATACTGCTTATCTTCTTACGGAATTAAGCTCAGAGGTAATTGTTTTAATGTATGATGCGGAAACGGGGACTTTTTCCGAAAAACAATACATAAGAACGGTTCCCGATAATTTTACAGATAAAAATGATGCTAGTGCCATTCGCATTTCTGCTGACGGAAAATTTGTCTATACCGGGAATCGTGGGCACAATAGTATTGCTGTATTCCAAGTTGATGAAGAATCATTCACCCTTTCGATGGTAGAAATTGTCCCGTCAGGTGGGGAGTGGCCACGAGATTTTATTATAGATCCAAGTGAAGCTTACATTATCGTATCCAACCAGCATACCGGAAACCTCGTCCTGTTTACCCGTAATAATGAAACGGGAAAGCTCTCTAGAATGGGTTCTGAAATTAAGGTGCCTGAAGTAGTCTGTGTAACGTTTTTGAGGTAATACAGAAACATTCTTTTCGATAGAGAACGTTGGTGGCGTTACCAATCCTTTTTGTACCTACTAAGCCCGATCGACTAAGAGAAAAACCCGATCGAAGTGAGGAAACTCGATCGAAGGCGGAAAAAAACCGATCGGAAGTGGAAAAACCCCGATCGAAGGTGAGAAAAACCCGATCGGAAGTGGAAAAACCCCGATCGACTAGAAGAAAAGCCCGATCGAAGTGAGGAAAGACCAAAACAGCTGCCTTTTTACAGCAAAAGGTTCGACAGTTGGGCTGACAAACTAGACCGAGCAATTTGCCCGGTCTTGTCAATCCTTTCTCTGCAACTGCTCATTCAGGTCATTTTCCATTTTTTTAAAGTATAAGTAGTACCCTGTCCAATATAAACTGTACATGATAATAAACAGTAAAATGCCAAGCAGGATAGACAAGATTTGGAATGGAATCCAGCCAATCGGGATCGCAATAAGAAAAAAAACTATGATGGAAAGGCTAAAATGGATGACCGTCTTTTTTAATGGGCTCCATCTGTCATTTTCATAAATAAATGAGGATAACCCAAAATAAATCCCAAGTATAAGGCTTGCAAGCATATGCGTCCATACCTCGGATATGGAAACTTCTATATGATTAAACTTTATAATGGTCAGGGCAACAAATGTATAGATCCCACCGAAGGCAACACCGATCATGCCTCTTTTAAGTATTTCAATCATCATTTGCCACCCCTCCTGTTAACAATTTTTCTTTTACTTTTGCTACATGGTTTCGTGAAATATACTCTTTATTTCCGGATTGGAAGTAGACACAAAGGTTTCCATTAAACGATAGCTCAAATCGCTGGATAAGATGGTGATTGCCGATAACTGATTTGGAAAAACGCATAAAGTGATAAGGAGTCAGTATTTCTTCTACTTCATAAAGCTTCATTTTAATTTCAAATCTTTTATTTTTTATGGCTGCGAATACTTTTCTCTTTTCAGCGTATACGAAATCGATATCATTTGGATCAAGCAGCACGGTTTGATCATCTTCTATGCCAAATAAACGTCTTGATTTTCTTTTTCTGATGAGATTAACGATCTTATCCAGATCTTCAGACCATTGACTGGCTTGAATGGTAATCGATGTTTCCGTGTGTTTTTCATCAATATCTATGTTTACCTTCATCCCCATCCCCCTTATGCCTTAACTAGCCCCGTGCTCGTTTTAAAAAATATGGATAGCGTACGGTTGCAATGATAAAACCAATGCTGCCAAATGCAAATAAAATGAGTAATGTCTGAAAGAGCTCCTTGAACATTAGTGTACCATTCATTGCATCCTGAAATGCTTGGTGCGCCCAATATTGTGGAAGGAAGTGGGCGATGGTTTGCAGGAAATCAGGCATCATATCAATTGGTATCCACAGCCCGCTTAACAAGGCACCACCAAGCCCGATAATCTGGGTGATGGCAAGCCCCATATTGTCTGTCTTTACAAGTAATGCTAATGCTAACCCCAGTCCAGTGGAGGTAAAAGCTAAAATTACTGACAAAACGAGCAGAAATATCGGTTGTGCTAATGGTATCTGATAAACGAGTTTACCAAACAAAAATAAAATAATAATTTGCACCCATACTATAAAGATATATGGTATCCATTTTCCAAGCAAATAAAAATAAGGGGAAATCGGTGTACTGGCAATTCTAGCTGTCATTCCCAAGTCTCTGTCCTTAAGAAACGTAGATACCATTGAAATCATAATAAAAAATACAAACATAACCGTATAACCGGGAACAATGGAAGTAATAATTTGTTGTCTGGCCGACTCGTCGACTCCTGAGGTGAATACAGCAATAAATAAAACAGTGAAAATGATTGGTAAGATAAGCATCCAAAACAGCAATCCCCGATCTTGCAGATTCTTTTTAATTTCCAACGTAACTATGGCTCCCATAAAACCTCTCCTAATTAAATTATTTCATCCCTCAACTTATTTCCGGTTACCGTAAAAAAGACATCTTCCAAACGCGGCCGGACGAGCTCTAAACGTTCCAATCCATTATCCCGGATTTTATAAAACATCAGTACCTCCTCCATTGCCGATAGCGGAGTTTTTGTCGTTAACAGATAACCGTCTTTATGAGGGGATACTTCTCCAAACCTTTCCATCTCCTTTGGCAACGGTATGGTCCCTTTTACAAAAATAGCCGGGACTGCATACTGTTGTAACAAATCGCCGGTCTTACCATAGTGTATGGTTTTTCCGTGATCCATAAATGCCACCTCATCACATAACTGCTCCACTTCTTCCATATAATGGCTGGCGTAGATAATAGTACATCCCTTTTGTTGTAATCGCCGGATCATTTCAAAAATATAACGTCGTGATTGTGGGTCAATACCGACAGTAGGTTCATCCATAATAATCAGCTTCGGCTGATGCATTAACGCACAGCCAATGTTTAAACGACGCTTCATTCCTCCTGAGAAATGGAGTACCTTGTCTTTTACCCGATCGGCTAATCCGATCTGATGCAAAACCTCTGTTGCTCTATGCTGGAGTGTTTTTCCTTTTAAACCGTATAACTTTCCAAAAAAGCAGAGGTTGCTGTACGCAGATAAGGTTTGTTCTAAACATATTTCTTGTGGTACGTAACCAATCTCTTCTTTTCTATTGCGGCCGTTGGTCACCTGTATATTTCCGTGGTAATCCTGGATGATGGAGGCAATAATTTTTAATAATGTCGATTTACCTGCCCCATTCGGTCCTACTAAGCCAAAACAGCTGCCTTCAGAAATGGATAGAGAAATTTGTTTTAAAGCCTCCTTTTTTCCGTAGAATTTCGTAACATTTGTAATGGTTATCAATGGTCCCACCTTCCTTTATCACATTATCGCAAATGTTTTTCGTTTATTTCTCGAAAGCAGGGATAACTTGCATTATTCGATGTATGAAGTTACAGATTTATGGTATGAGTGCGGGTACAAACGTAAGCCTGGTTTAAAAAGCAAATAATATCCATTTAAATTGGGTAAAATACCTTCAAGGTGATGTTGTAAGTTCAAACAAGAAAAAATCCATCGATGTCGGAACGTTTGTTAACGTAAAGATATTGTATAAAAATCACACCTATTTTAGTGTAGTTTCGGGTACAAGAACACTTTTCAAATTTCCTTAGGCATTAATGTCTCTTTTTTTCTATGAGAAGGCTTGCGCAGGGTAAGTTTAGTTTTCAGTAGTAAATTTAGAAAATAGGTGCTGTGGGGATGTAATGAATAACTTTTAAAGGGGAGGGTTACAAAATGGTAAACAAACTTTTCATCATCCTCGTCATAATCGGATTGCCACTATCAATAATTGGCTCCCTATTTCACTGGTCCGAGGTTATCATGTTTGTTGTGTACTGTTTGACAATTGTTGCCCTGGCTGGGTTTATCGGACGGGCGACGGATAGTTTATCGATTGTGATGGGGCCGAGAATTGGCGGGTTAATGAATGCTACGTTTGGGAATGCAGTTGAACTGATTATTTCTATCTTTTCCCTTAAGGCTGGACTTATCGGGATTGTTTTGGCATCGCTCACCGGCTCTGTGCTGGGGAACTTGCTCTTTGTGGCAGGGCTTTCCTTTTTTATTGGCGGTTTAAAATATAAGCGCCAGTCTTTTGATATTTATAATGCAAGACATAATGCTGGACTGCTCATTTTTGCTGTATTGGTTGCTTTTGTTATCCCGGAAGTATTTTCCCATACAATGAATGATCAGGACACAATGACACTCAGTATCGGGATATCGGTTATTTTAATTATTTTGTATGCTGCGGCACTGGTATTTAAGCTGGTAACCCATCGCGGTGTATATCCGAATAGTGGAGAAACGGAGCAAACGGATCGGGAAGAGGAAACACCGGAGTGGGGGAAAGGAAAAGCTGTTATCATCCTGGCTGCGGCAACAATTGCAGTTGCCTATGTTTCGGAAAACTTGGTTCATACATTTCATACCGTTGGCGATACATTCGGCTGGTCAGAGTTATTTATTGGGGTAATTATTGTGGCGATCGTCGGGAATGCTGCAGAACATGCATCCGCGGTAATAATGGCTTATAAAAACAAAATGGAGGTAGCCGTAGAAATTGCCGTCGGTTCAACGCTGCAAATAGCGATGTTTGTGGCACCGGTTCTCGTTTTACTATCACTCTTTTTCACAACTTCCATGCCGCTTGTTTTTACCTGGGCGGAATTAATCAGCATGGTAATGGCAATTTTGCTAATGATTATGATTTCCGTCGATGGGGATTCCAACTGGTTTGATGGCCTTGTTTTGCTCGCCGCGTATTTCATTATGGGGATTGGTTTTTATTTGCTGTAGTTTTGGAAGTGTATGTTGACGTCGTAGTTTCGAGCTGCGGAGAACACAAGTAATCGTCCAGTTCGCCGCGAATGATTTGGGGGCCTTTTTGAAAAACCTCTATCTAATAAAATCCTCATCCCGATGGGGGAATCGGGTGAGGATTTTTGTACGGTTTTGTATCGGTTAATTGCCTGGCGGGCGGTTGCGTTTATATTTATTTTGGTTCTTCATATCGTTCAGTTCTTCCTTGCTCTTGTTTTTCGTCTTTGTTTTATCCTTTGCCATTAAAATAGCCTCCTTTTCGTTTAGTTTGGCTAAATTTTATTGAAAAGATGCAGGGGGCATTTATTTAAATAGCTTTGCAAAAGCTTCCTTCTTGATTTTGTAATCGCTTGTTGTCCGTTCTTGTTTTAATTCGTTGATTTCCTGTTTTAGATCGTTTATTTTCTCCGTTTGTTTTTCGATCATTTTGATTCGCTTCTTTTGCTTGTCCTGTTGTTCTTTTACAGCCGTTATCGATTTTTCCTGGCTGGCGACATTGGCTACGGTTTTTCCAATTGTCTGCATCACCGTTAAGATGTTATCCTTGTAATTCCCCTGATCCAACGCGGACTGGACATCTTCTATTGAACTCTTCTTTGTAACCATAAAACTTCTGTCACCTAGCATTTTCTTAATGGATGCTTTTTTATAATTTTGGTTTTTACATTGTTTAATAAATTTCAAAACGTCGATTGCCTCAGGATGGTAGTATATTACATCCTGCTTTTCTGCTTTTGGGATATACACGTTAAATTCCTCGATCCAATTTTCTGCAGTACTTTGTGGAACGTCAACGATATGGCACAGACCATGTAAATTTAACAATTCCAAAGCTTTCACCGTCTTTCTCATCGTAATTTTTCATGTGACCATATTCAATTGTATTTTTTAATGGTAGTATAATATTGTGGAAAAAATATGTAAGACATACGGAAAAAACGAATAATCTTTTCATGATGAAACGCACAGACTTGATACCATATTTTTAAAAAAGTGAATAAAATGAAACCTTTTATTTCGTTGTCCGTATACATATTTGTAGAATTATTTTGGAAAGGTGGATACAATTTGAAAAAATGGATGTTATTAATCGTGGCCGGGGTATTGGCACTTGTACTTGCTGCATGTAATAAGACTGCCGAACCAACAGAAGGCACGAGCAAGGAAAAAGAGAGTGACTTAACAGCGGAGGAAGTATATACGAAGGCATTGGAAACCTCTGAGAAAATGGAAAGTGCCGAAGTATCAATGAACTTGAAACAGCGAATGGAGTCTGAGGCAGATTCGGTTGCAATGGATACGGAAAGTAAATTTGATACAAAAATGACGATGGATCCAATGGCAGTTTATCTGAAAGGAACTACAAAAATGACGATGGACGGTTCCGAAGAGAAAATGCCAGAAATGGATATGGAAATGTATATGGTTGATGATGGAATGTATATGTTTAGTGATCAGCTTGGCGGCGGCAACTGGTTGAAAATGGAAGGTACTTCAATGGACGCTATCCAAGAAATGGCTGGTCAGCAGCCAAATCCGTCTGATCAGTTGAAAATGCTGAAAGATTATGCAAAAGATCTTTCATTTGAACAGTCAGATAATGAATTTATCTTAAAGCTGTCTGCTGACGGGGAAAAATTCAATGATTTGATGCAACAAACGATAAAGGACTCCTTGCCGCCAGAATTGATGCAGCAAATGGGTGAGGAAGGAAAGCAGGCTCTTGAGAATACAAAGATTAACAGCATGAACTATGAAATTACGATCGATAAAGAAACATTTGAAATGAAAACATTCAATATGGACATGGATATGGCCATGAAACAGAATGGTTCTGCCTTAAATATTGTGCAGAATATGGAATCCGAGTACTCGAACATTAATAAAGTCGACGCAATCGAAGTGCCGGCAGATGTGAAGGAAAATGCAATAGATGCAGCAAATCAGCAACAATAGAGATTAATAGTTTTTTGTTTGGAAAAATGCGCCGTTTATTAGGCGCATTTTTTATTTGGTGACGGATAGCCATAAATCCGTGCTATTGATAAAAAATGACATTGAAAAATAGAAAGTAGTGACGGTTTACGCTTTAAAACAGATTTTTAGGAGATTTTATTTATCTTAACCATTTTTGTAGTATGATAGGATATAGACTACAAGAAAGGATATGGTTGAATGATTATCCCCCTTGATGAATCGGATTATATCCCCCAATTAAAAGCCTTGGATCAAAGGATCGCACTACAACATCCCGAAAAGCAGCTTATACAAGGTCATCTAAAAAAAGAAATGGCCGGTGCCAAGGGCCAGTCCGCATTAACCTTCCATTTGAAATTATTGCGTGATGAAGATTATTACATTTTACGCAACCCGCGGATTGATGATGGAAATAAGCACTTCGAAATTGATAACCTTATTTTATCCAACAAATACTTTCTCCTGGTAGAGGTAAAAAACTGGTATGGCACATTATTTTTTGATGGTGAAAAACAAGTTATTCGTGTTGGTGATGATGGTAAGGAAGAAGGGCTCCCCAATCCGATTCCACAGGTAAAACTGCAACGGCATCGGTTGCAAAAATGGTTGCGCCAATTAGATATCCCGCAAATTCCCCTGCTCCATTTCGTTGTAATCAGCTTTCCTAGCACGATTATTAAACCCATGTATACAGACCAACCAGTTCCAGATGAAATATTCCACAGTAATTTACTCCCATTAAAAATAGAAGAACTAAATCAGCAATACAGTAAAAACATCTTGCCCGAGAATACGCTCAAATCAGTGGCCGCACACGTTCGTAATGCACATCGAATAAAGAAAGTAAAGGTATTGGAAAAGTTTCATATTCCTAAAAACGAACTTATCAACGGGGTGTTTTGTCAAAAGTGTTCCGCAAACCCCATGGATTGGCTAAATGGTGCATGGTATTGTCCGGTTTGCATGCATATATCAAAAAACGCACACATACCGGCGCTTAATGATTATAGTCTACTAATTAATAAGGAAATTACTAATCGCGAGGCCAGAGCATTTTTACGCATTGATTCACCGCATGCTGCCAAAAGGATTTTATCAAGTAACTACCTGCCAATTGGAAAAAACGGTTGGCGACGTTATAAATTAAGATGAGAAATAAATTCCAAAAAGAAAAGCCGCCGATCGAAAGGAGAATCCGCCGATCGAAAGTGGGAATCCGCTGATCGAAAGTGGGAATTCGCTGATCGAAAAGGAGAATCCGCTGGTCGAAAGTGGGAAGTCCGCCGATCGAAAAGGAGAATTCGCTGATCGAAAGTGGGAAGCCGCTGATCGAAAAGGGGAATCCGCTGATCGAAAAGGGGAATCCGCTGATCGAAAGTGGGAAGCCGCTGATCGAAAGTGGGAATCCGCTGATCGAAAGCGGAAGTCCGCCGATCGAAAAGGAGAACCCGTTGATCGAAGGTGAAAAGCCGCCGATCTCGAACGGAGCAACCCGATTAGCATCGCCCACTCGATAGCACCACCAACCATACACCCACCCAAAAGAATTTTGACCTCCACCAGCGAGTATACTATAATTAGACTGTTAATCAGAAAGAGGTGGACGTGGTGTTAGACCGTTTACAATCATTGGAAGATCGCTATGATAAATTAAATGAACTGCTAAGTGACCCAGATGTTATTAGTGATACGAAAAAATTGCGGGAATACTCAAAGGAACAATCGGATTTGGAAGAAGTAGTGCAGGCCTATCGCGAATATAAAGATGTGACTACCCAGCTAAAAGATGCCAAAGAAATGCTTGAAGATGAGCTGGATGATGACATGATTGAGATGGTTAAGGCAGAAATTGCTGAGCTTGCCGACTCCAAGGCTGAGCTTGAGGAAAAAATGAAGGTGCTGCTATTGCCGAAAGATCCGAACGATGACAAGAACGTGATTATGGAAATTCGTGGGGCTGCTGGTGGTGATGAGGCTGCATTGTTTGCGGGGGATTTGTACCGGATGTATTCTCGCTATGCGGAATCACAGGGCTGGAAAACGGACGTATTGGAAGCACACACGACCGGAGTCGGCGGATACAAGGAAATCATTTTTATGATTAATGGTACTGGTGCATACTCCAAGCTGAAGTTTGAAAATGGTGCCCATCGGGTTCAGCGTGTTCCGGAAACAGAATCTGGTGGCAGAATCCATACATCGACTGCTACCGTCGCGGTGTTACCGGAGACAGAGGAGGTCGAGGTTGAAGTTCATGAAAAGGATATCCGTGTTGATACATACGCATCAAGTGGTCCTGGTGGGCAAAGTGTCAATACAACAATGTCGGCTGTCCGTTTGACGCATGAACCGACTGGGATTGTCGTTTCCATTCAGGATGAAAAATCACAAATCAAAAACAAGGAAAAAGCGATGAAGGTGTTGCGTGCGCGGATTTATGATAAATACCAGCAGGAAGCACAGGCGGAATATGATGAATCGCGAAAATCAGCAGTAGGTACCGGTGACCGGTCTGAGCGGATTCGCACGTATAATTTTCCGCAAAACCGTGTAACCGATCATCGGATCAATTTAACGATTCAAAAATTGGATCAGATTTTAACCGGTAAATTAGATGAGTTTATCGATGCATTGCTTATTGAAGAACAAACGAAAAAATTGGAACAGATTGGTGAATAAAATGGAAAAGCCAATGAAACAATATGAAGTCCTCAGGCGGGCTTCTCTTTTTTTAGCAGAACATAACCGGGAAGAAAACGTTGCCTCAATTTTACTGCAGCATTACTTGGGTATGTCAAGGGCAGCGTTTTTTGCCGGAATGCGGGATCCGGTTCCGGAAACCATTGCCCAGCAATTTGCAACAGCTGTAAAAGCCCATGCGGAAACAGGGATTCCGGTTCAGCATTTGACGGGCTATGAGATATTTTACGGCCGCAGGTTTCATGTTAATGAACATGTACTGATCCCAAGGCCGGAAACAGAGGAGCTTGTACAGCATGTCATTCAGTTCGTACAGCAATGTAATACGGATAAGTCCTTGACGATTGCCGATATTGGAACAGGAAGCGGGATTATTGCCTGTACACTAGCGCTTGAATTGAAAAATGCTACCATTTATGCAACGGATATTTCGGAGGATGCCTTAACGGTTGCCGAAAAAAATGCTAACGAACTTCACGCAAACGTCACCTTTTTACAAGGAGATTTTTTACAGCCACTTCTTCAGCAAAACATAAAAGCAGATATCATCGTGTCTAATCCACCGTATATTGCCAGGTCAGAAACAAGCATGATGTCTGATACAGTTATCCAGTTTGATCCGGAGCTGGCGCTTTTTGCCGAGGAAAATGGGTTAGCCGCCTACCGAAAAATAATTGGGATGCTTCCGAAAGTTATTAAGCGAAATGCAATGGTGGCCTTTGAGATCGGCTATCAGCAAGGAGAAGTGGTTAAACGTCTATTAAAAGCACAGTTACCGCAAAGCACCGTGCAAGTTCATCAGGATATTAATCAAAAGGATCGCATTGTTTTGGCAAAAATCACCAAGTAACCTTAGCCGACTAGACCACTTTAGCACACATTAGCGGGCTGTAATATACCCCTGTAAACATGAGTACACCAAAAAGGGGATAAACACAGCCCGTAAATACCTGATTCGTTCGGGCCTACACGATGCAGGTCACAAAGGCGTTTTAACAGGACGTTGCGACCTTTAGCCTTTGTTCCTTTCGTTCAGTGGGCGAGGGAAACCTCCACTGGATGAAGTTTCACTTTATAAAAATATAAATTTTACTAGAATACTAGTTTAAAAACATGATTTCCCGCCCATACTGTTTATAAATTAAACAAGAGAGGGTTCGAAATGATGAAGAAACTAGTATTTTTTGCTTTTATAGTTATACTTATTTTTATCATGCTGCCGACCAAAGGCATTTTTCAACAAGCTAGTTCAGATCAGGGTTATCAAGTGATCCCGGACGAGGCCATTCGACTGCGGATTTTGGCTAATAGTGATGGGGATGAAGATCAGCGGATTAAACGAGCAGTCCGTGATGAGGTAAATAAATCGATTGCTGGATGGGTGGAAGATATTGCCGATATTAATAAAGCTCGGGAAGTAATTCAAGGAAAGCTGCCAGCGATTGAAAAAATAGTCGGTAAAGTCCTGGAAAAAGAAGGCGTATCACAAGCTTATCAGGTAGAGTACGGTGAAAATGTTACATTTCCAACTAAATTGTACGGTACTTATTTATATCCAGCGGGTGAATATGAAGCAGTGCTGATCACGCTTGGCGAAGGAGAAGGGGCAAACTGGTGGTGTGTATTGTTCCCGCCGTTATGTTTTTTAGACTTTTCCAACGGGGCCACTGTTGCAGAGGCTGCCAGTGTTGAGGAAGAAGTAAAGGAAAAAGAGGAAGAGGAAAAGGAAGAAGAAGTTGAAGTAAAGTTTTTCTTGTTTGAATGGTTAGGTTTGTCATAGATTCCATTACCACCGCATAGAATCATAGAAAAGGAAAATCCAAATCTACTAAATTTAGCTGAGGTGATGAAGATGAATCTAGTCGCGATCAAGCATGCATCGAAAGAAAAGGTAGAACAATTTTTGGATCATAATCAAGACGTTGTCCGCGATTCACTTTTTAAGAATGGTTATGTAATAGAAATGGATCAGCAAATTGAAGGGTGCTTTATTTTGGAACAGGTTGATATTGGTGTTTACTGGTTAAAGCAGCTTCATGTAACGAAGAAAGCAGCACCATCGCTTCCCGTCTTGCTGGAATCCGTTTTGGCTCTGGCAAAAGAACGAAATGCGAGAAGTGTTTATGTGCATAGTCATCAGCCAATGGTAGATGTCTTGCTTGAGGCACTGCAATTCCATCCACAAAAAGAAAATGTATTTGTGGATAATTATTCGGCAGACAAAGGGAATTGGTGGTCATATAACGTGTCTTAAATGAGTTATCCACACATTTCCGTGGATAATCATCCTAAAAGCTGTTGATAATGTGTACAGTATTAATTTTACTAATAAAATATGTGGATTATGTGTATAACAATAAAATACCTTCTTAAAGTCTGTGGATAATTTCCATGGACTTTTTTTGTGAAAACAGGAAATCCAGCATCGCGCCGTACAAGTAAAAAATGATATGCTAAGGGAACAATAGCCACAAACAACGGAGGAGATATTTTGAAACAAATCAAAACACTGACAGAGGCTGATTATGATGCTGTCTTTTCCCTGTCACAGTTTGCTTTTCAGTATGAATTATCAAAAGAAGGGTTGTTGAAAAAACAGGAGGAAGTAAAGCGCCATATGATTTGGGGCTGGATGGAGGACGATCGGCTGGCAGCGAAACTTCATCTTATTCCATTATCCTGTTACATAAATGGCAACGCTTTTTCGATGGGAGGAATTAGTGCTGTTGCGACATGGCCTGAATACCGCAGACAAGGGATGGTGAAGCACCTGCTTTATCATGCTTTAACATATATGAGGGAAAATGGACAAAGCCTGTCATTCCTTCATCCTTTTTCGTTTGCCTTTTACCGGAAATATGGATGGGAGTATGCTTTTACGGAGCAGCATTACGCCATTCCGCTAGAAAAGTTGAAAAAGAAATGGAGTCCTATTGAAGGATATGTACGGCGAATACAGCCGGATATACCATTATTGCATCGTATTTACACAGAATATGCGAAAGTCTATAATGGCATGCTCGTACGGGATGAGAAATGGTGGAAGCAGCGTGTACTAAAGGATAAGCAACAAATTGCGGTAGCCTATAATGGGGAGGGACATCCAGAAGGGTACCTCATTTATAATGTGAAGGAGCATGTATTTGACGTGACGGAAATGGTTTATAGCAACCTGAATGGATGGAAGCAATTGCTTCATTTTATTGCCAATCATGATTCCATGGCCGATAAGGTGAAGCTTACCGTTCCGGAAAATGATAAACTCCCGCTGTTACTTGATGAACCAAGATTTGAGCAGAAACTGGATCCCTACTTTATGGCACGGATTGTTGATGTTCAGCGATTTTTACAAGCGTACCCTTTCCAACAAGATGGAAAGCTCACTTTCGTTATCAAAGATGAATTTTTCCCGGAAAATAGTGGGACGTATCAATGGCAAAAAACGGCGGAGGAAACAAATGTGACAATTTCAAGATCCAGTAATACAGTAGATGCCGTTCATTGTACGATCCAGGTTCTGACAGGTATGTTACTGAATTTTAAACGCCCAAAAGAATATTATCACGTTGGTCTTCTTAGTGGTGAGGAAAAAACGATTGATCGGCTTGAGCAGCTGATTCCTAACCGGCAAACATTTCTAACCGATTTCTTTTAGGTTTGCGCCCTAATTGTGAATAATGTGGATAATTTTTGTAGCCTGTGGATAAAACCAGGGCAGGCTTTTATATTTTATACATTTTCTATTATCGGCTAGAATAAGTGGTAGAAAAGAGGTCAACGAAGATGCAAACAAAACTTTGGAAAGTGATAGAGCAACAAGGGATACAGGAGGCCGCAGCACTGTTGAAAAACGGTGAGGCGGTTGCGTTTCCAACCGAAACGGTATATGGCTTAGGAGCTGATGCGACAAGCGAAACGGCAGTGGCGAAAATTTTTCAGGCAAAAGGACGTCCGGCAGATAACCCGTTGATTGCCCATGTTGCAACAAAGGAACAACTAGAAAAATTGGTATCGGCAATCCCGCCGTTTGTGGATAAGTTGATTAACGCTTTTTCACCTGGACCATTAACCTATGTTTTGCCAAGTAATGGCCGGTGTGCGGAAAATGTGACGGCGGGGTTATCCACAATTGGGGTTCGTATGCCCAGCCATCCAGTTTCACAAATGCTCCTGCGGGAATGTGATATTCCAATCGCAGCACCAAGCGCGAATATTTCCGGCAAACCGAGTCCGACCACAGCCGAACATGTATGGCAAGATTTAAACGGTAAAATTGCTGGTGTATTGGATGGTGGACCAACCGGTGTCGGGCTTGAATCAACTGTCATTGATTGTACAGGAGAAATCCCCATTGTCTTGCGCCCGGGCGGAATTACCAGTGAACAGCTGGAACAGGTAATTGGGCGTATTATGGTGGATCCGGCGCTTGCCAATACAGATAGGAGACCAAAAGCGCCAGGGATGAAATATCGGCATTACGCCCCTGAAGTTCCTATGTGGCTCGTCGAAGGATCGGCGAAAGAATTGCAGACGGTGATCACAAGGGAGCAGAAAAACTATGACCGGATTGGTGTGATGGCGAGTAATGAAACAGCTTCACTAGTAACGGCTGATCAGATGATTGCACTTGGGGCTAAAGAATCCTTAGCGGAAATTGCCGCAAACCTGTATGATGCATTACGAACCTTTAAAGAAGGTGACATTGATCTTATTTTATGTGAAACATTTCCGGAAGCGGGTATCGGACGAGCAATTATGAACCGGCTGAAAAAAGCTGCGAGTGTTTATGTACAGGAATAGTTTACTAGGCACTTAACGATATGTTGAGATTCGGTGGGTGATGCCATGCTCGATTTAGGGCGGAGAAATCAGCGCCCCATATAGCCTTCATTCATAATCCAACTTGGACATGCATAGGATCTAATAGCATGTCCGGGGAGGTTTGTGGATGTCGGCACATCAGTTGGGCGAAATTGTTTCGTTAGTATTTATGGCTTTTGCCCTGGGAATGGACGCTTTTTCCGTCAGTCTCGGGATGGGGATGCAAAGCTTGCGTCTCAAACGAATAGCATTTATCGGAATGGTGATCGGCTTATTCCATATTATCATGCCGTTTATGGGAATTATGGTAGGAAAAGCGATATCTGTAAAAATTGGTGAGTTAACAACACTGGTAGCCGGCACGCTATTATTTGCGATTGGAGCACAGATGCTTTTCTCCGCGTTTAACCATGAAATAAAAAAAGTTGTGAAGCCTGCTGGAATTGGGCTGTTATTTTTTGCCATAAGTGTCAGCGTAGATAGCTTTTCAGTTGGCTTAAGTCTTGGAATGTCGGGTGTGAAAATAGCAATAGCACTTCTTTTGTTCGGTGCGGTGAGTACTGTTTTAACCTGGATCGGCATGCTCCTGGGAAAAAAAGTTCATGGCTTCCTGGGGGTTTACAGTGAAATATTAGGCGGCAGCATATTATGCGGGTTCGGATTATATATGTTATTCGGGTAAAATAACGGGTGCCAGATGTTGTACGACATCCGTTTTTAATTGGAGCCATTAAGCATTTTCGATCAAGTCCGGTGTGAAAACGCTCGAGAAGTACTTGAAATCGCTCCAGTCTGCTGCGAACCCGCTCGAGAAGCAGTTGAACCCGCTCGAGTCTGACGCATAATCGCTCGAGAAGTACTTGAAATCGCTCCAGTCTGCCGCGAACCCGCTCGAGAAACACCTGAAACCCCCCACGCTAAAAAAGATCATATATTTTCAATCGGCAATACTGCATTCTCGATCGACAGCCCCTGCTTTTTTAACTATTCTTCTAGAGGATGTTCAAAAAGTCCGGTAAAAATGACACTTCGGGATAGGGGATCTTCGACTAAGTGCCGACACGTCCTGTGTCGAACGTCGAAGTCACCACATCCTGTGGAAGCTCGTTGGCTTGCTTTTCCGCTCCTCATGTACCTGGGATAAGGATCTTCTGCTAAAACCGCCCACGACAATCGCCAACAGCAGAAGTCAGTACCTCCTGTACAAGCCCGGTGCCGGGAGCTACGCCGCCTCGAACTTCTCGGTCCTTTTTATCCTCCTTTTTGAACACGCTCTTCTAAACAGACGTTTAATACTGCTCATTTCTCATCTTAACTGTTTTTTCTGACATTCCTTGTCTTTCTATGGTATAGTTTGAGTAGAAGTTTTTTCCCACCTCAATCGGCAGTAAAACCCTACTTCAAGGCTTCAGAGAAAACAGTATGTGGGGATTAGCTGGCCGTCAAAATCCGATTCGATCGGGCCTGCACGACCCAGTCACAAAGGCGTTGCAATAGGACGTTGCAGCTTTAGCCTTTGTTCTCGTCTAGGAAATTATAAAATTTTGCGGCTGTGGATAACTTAATAACCGGATAAGCCACGTCCGGCTCCAGCGCCCAGCGGCTAGTGTGCAACACCCGCCTCCGTACGATAAGTCAACATCGGTTCGGATAAGGAGGAAGGCCGACTAAGTACGGGCTTTGCGCCCAACGTCGGCATACCCCTTTTGCAGGGGCATGTTTCCTTTATCTCCTACGGTAGGAATGTTCGGTTAAAACCGCTGCTTTGCGCAGCAACACCGAACCACCCTGCTTGGCAGGGCGCAGCACATACGCCGCTAAACGGGCGCTTGCGCCTTTGTTCCTTAAGTTCAGTGAGGGTTAAAAAGAATCCCCTGCTGAATGAAGTTTTCACTTTATAATGGGGGTTCCTTTATGAAAATCTTGTTTATTTGTACCGGAAATACATGTCGAAGTCCGATGGCTGAGGCGTTAATGAAGCATAAATATCCTCAGGCGGAAGTGCAGTCAGCGGGAATTTTTGCTGGGAAAAACCAGCGGGCAAACCAAACTGCGATGGAAGCGCTCAAGCGTTTGGGGATTCCGATTGATCACCGTTCCCAGCCAGTTACCGCTAAATTGCTCAATTGGGCGGATCTCGTACTGACAATGACAACACAGCATAAACAATCACTGATTTTGCAATATCCAAAATTCCAGGACAACTATTTTACATTGAAGGAATATGTTTCAGAAGCGGATAAAAGAGTGTGGCAGGAAATTAAGCGGGCTTATGCTGACTATGAAGAAAAGCGCTCTATTTATATCCAGGAGTATCAGCACAAACTGGATAACGCTAAACTTGAGGCAAAATTGGCTGAACTGTTGCATGATGATGTGCAGCGAATTCAACAAATGGAAGCCAGTTTAATCAATTACGATATATCGGATCCATTTGGCGGAGATTTGGCCATTTATCAAAATACATTAAAAGAATTAGATGAAAATGTCGATTTATTAATCAGGAAGATAAAAAACAACTGAATAAGGTGCAGGGGGAAAAAGGGATGAAGAAAAAGTACCGGTTTAGCTTACGACTTAAATTTGTGCTGTTAACAACAATTCTAGCTATTATTACGTATTCATTTACAGCGTTATTTATTTACATTGTCTATGATGCTGTTCACCAGTTTTGGGCAATTTCACAGCAGGGCTTCATCATCATGACGTTACTAATGGGGATTTTTTGGTCCGGTATATTAGCCTATTTTGCTGCAAGGTTTGTGACAAGGCCACTGGAGAAACTGGAGGGTGCCGCCTCTCGTGTTGCAGATGGTGATCTGAATCAGTCTATTGACGTTTCCAGATCTGACGACGAAATTCGCGGGCTTACCATTTCCTTTAATACAATGCTTAAAAATTTAACCAATATGGTGCATAATATAGAGAAGCACTTTGAAAATACGAATCAATCGGTTCGTCAGTTGAAGGATGCCTCGAATGAAGCCGCCAAGCATTCACAACTAATTGGGGCCTCCATTGATGAAATTTCCAAAGGTGCCGAAAGCTCATCAGATGCCATTCAGCAAACGGTGCTATCGGTTGAAGTGGCAACGGAACTGGCGGAGGAAGTACAAAGCAAAGCTAGCCGGTCAAAGGATAAATCCAATACAATGCTGGAAACGTTAAACAAGAGCAAACTGGTGGTAAATCAATTAGTGACGGGTATTCAGGAGGTGGCCGGCAGCCAGGAGAAATCCTTGCAAGATGTCGAGCATTTAAAGGAAAATGCGCTGCAGGTGGAAACCATTATTTCCATGGTTGGGGAAATTTCCGAGCAAACGAATCTTCTGGCATTAAATGCATCCATTGAAGCTGCTCATGCCGGCGAACATGGCAAGGGGTTTGCAGTGGTAGCTGAAGAAATACGTAAATTGGCTGATCAAAGTGCAAATGCCGTTAAACGTATTTCTGATTTAATTACCGCCATCCAGGATGATGTTGCGATAGTCGCTAAGAAAATTAATGACAATGTCGTATATGTAAAAGAGGAAACAAAAAAAGGGGTAGAGACAAATCAGGCCATTGAACAAATGGCCAGCTCTGTTAATGATGTAGCTTCGGAAATTGCTGCGATTGCAACAGTTGTCAACAAGCAGTTGGAATCGATTCAAGCTACTAGTGTACAATCACAGGAGGTCGCGGCAATCGCCCAGGAAACATCGGCAGGAACGGAGGAAGTGAATGCGTCGATTCAGGAACAGGCAAGTATTATTGAGGACGTTGATAATATGGCATCTTCATTAGAAAAACAGGCTCAAACCTTAAATGAGCAAATCCGGCAGTTTAAGGTTTCGTAAAACTATACAACAAAGACAAGGAGCGATAGCAATGAAAGTAATTTTAACTGCTGACCATGCGGGGATGACGATCCGCAATGAGGTGAAAGCACTTCTGGATGAAGCAGGGATAGAATACGAAGATACCGGCTGTGATTGTCAAGGCTCGGTTGACTATCCAGATTATGCACTTCCTGCAGCGGAACGTGTAGCGAAGGGGGAGTTTGATCGCGGTATTTTTATTTGTGGAACCGGCATTGGCATGTCGATTGCTGCAAATAAAGTGAAAGGCATTCGCTGTGCGCTGGTACATGATGTTTACAGTGCAAAATTAACCAGACAGCATAATGATTCGAATGTATTGGCCATGGGAGAACGCGTCATTGGACCAGGGCTTGCCCGGGAAATTGCTAAAACTTGGCTTGAAACCGAATTTGACGGTGGCCGCCACGCAAACCGGATTGGAAAAATTACAACGTATGAAGGTTAAATAGGTGATGGATGGGGATTTGTGACCGGCTGCCTGATAATGAAAGGGAGATAACTTGATGTAAGATGGCAGCTACATTTAAAATTGGGATAACGGCGACCTGAAGTGAATCCCCCAATGTCTCGTCACGTTAAATAAGGCAGGTGAAGTGGATAATGGAGTTACATCAACAGGTGCAACATGATATGGAGTCTGCCCTCCAGGAATGGATAAACAGCGGGTATATACATGATGGTGATTTGTTTGTCGTCGGCTGCTCGACAAGTGAAGTGATCGGCAAGCATATTGGTACTGCCGGAAGTGAAGATATCGCAGCAATTATTTTCGAAAAACTGGCACATTTCCAGCAGCAATTAAAAATTAAGCTAGCTTTTCAATGCTGTGAGCATTTGAACAGGGCACTTGTCGTAGAAAAAGCCACCATGCTGGCACATCAGCTTGAGGAAGTATCGGTAGTTCCGGTGCTAACAGCAGGAGGTTCAATGGCTTCATATGCTTATAAACAGATGGATAATCCTGTCGTTGTCGAAAAACTCCAGGCAAACGCGGGAATGGATATTGGTGAAACAATGATTGGCATGCATCTGAAACGTGTTGCTGTTCCATTACGTTTTGCAAAGCGCCAGATCGGCAATGCCCGGCTTAGCACAGCACGGACCCGGCCGAAATTAATCGGCGGGGAGCGCGCCAACTATAAAGAAACAGCAGTTAATAATAGTTGTAAGTAGGGACTGGAAACACCAGTACCAAAAAAATATATAGGAGGGTTTACACATGGAGACAGCAACAAAGTCAGCAACAAAACTAAAGCAAGCAGATCAGGAACTGTACGAGGCAATGCAAAATGAAAAGCAGCGTCAACAGCAAAAAATTGAGCTGATCGCATCGGAAAATTTTGTGTCTGAAGCAGTTATGGAGGCGATGGGTTCCGTGTTAACGAATAAATATGCCGAGGGATATCCAGGTAAACGCTATTACGGTGGCTGTGAGTTTGTTGATGTTGTAGAGAATTTGGCCCGTGATCGTGCAAAGGAGTTATTTGGTGCTGATCATGTTAATGTTCAGCCACACTCCGGGGCACAAGCTAATATGGCTGTATATTTTACCGCTTTAGAGACAGGTGACACGGTTTTAGGGATGAACTTAAACCATGGTGGCCACTTAACACATGGGAGTCCGGTGAATTTTAGCGGTAAACTTTATCATTTTGTTGATTATGGTGTTGACAAGGAAACGGAACAGCTTGATTATGATGCGGTTTTGGAAAAAGCAAAGGAGGTTCAGCCGAAACTTATTGTTGCTGGTGCCAGTGCGTATTCCCGGACACTTGATTTTGCCAGGTTCCGTGAAATTGCCGATCAGGTCGGTGCATACTTAATGGTGGATATGGCACATATTGCCGGTTTGGTCGCTGCCGGTTTACACCCAAATCCAGTGCCGTATGCCGATTTTGTTACAACGACGACACATAAAACACTAAGAGGACCACGTGGCGGCATGATTTTATGTAAAGAGGAATTCGCGAAGAAAATTGATAAATCTGTTTTCCCTGGTATGCAAGGCGGCCCATTGATGCACATTATTGCCGCAAAAGCAGCGTCATTTAAAGAAGCGCTATCTGATGATTTCAAAGCATATGCCAACCAAATCATTAAAAATGCTAAAACGTTGGGTGAAGAGCTGAGGAATGAAGGAATCCGTATTGTCTCTGGCGGTACTGATAATCATTTGCTGCTATTAGATGTTACACCGCTCAACCTTACTGGGAAGGTAGCCGAGAAGGTACTGGATGATATTGGTATTACAACGAATAAAAATACGATTCCGTTTGACACAGAAAGCCCATTCGTAACTAGTGGTGTTCGTATCGGTACAGCAGCCGTAACGACACGTGGTTTTGCTGAAGCTGAAATGAAGGAAATTGCCGCGATTATTTCCCTTACATTAAAAAATCATGAAGATGAAGCAAAATTAACAGATGCAGCAAATCGTGTAAAAGTATTAACGGATAAATTTCCGCTATATGCATAACGAAATCGACGTTCCTTTTAGGGAGCGTCTTTTTGCATGGATTTTTACGGTATCAGAAGTACCTGTTTAAAAACAGCAAATTGCTGAATAAACTGCAAAGTTGCTGTTATTATTGCTAAACGGGTATAAGCTCCGGAATACCAGTGTAAACGAGGAAAGCATGATCAGGAATTTAACTGCACCGCCGCCCCAACCTCACCAACTTTTTGAACGCATTTAAAGGCGGAATCATTTATATCAGCGCTTGAAACGTTACCATTTTTTCAGTACAATTTGAAGGATGCAACTAATAAAGAGGAGTGATCAGCATTATGGGAAATGTACACGTACTGGATCATCCGTTAATTCAGCATAAATTAACGTACATAAGGGATAATGACACAGGAACAAAGGAATTCCGCGAACTTGTCGATGAAGTAGCTATGTTGATGGCATTTGAAATTACCCGTGATCTTCCACTAAAGGAGATTGACACGAACACTCCTGTTACCACTGCTAAAACAAAGGTATTGGCGGGGAAAAAGATTGGTCTGATCCCGATTTTGCGTGCAGGTCTTGGTATGGTAGATGGTATGTTAAGGCTAATCCCGGCTGCCCGCGTTGGTCATGTAGGCCTATATCGCGATCCCGAAACACTACAACCGGTCGAATACTATATTAAATTACCATCAGATATTTCTGAACGTGAGCTGATCGTGATTGATCCAATGCTTGCTACAGGCGGTTCGGCAAACGACGCAATCGCTTCACTAAAAAAACGCGGAGCTAAGCAAATCCGCTTAATGTGCCTGATTGCTGCACCAGAAGGCGTCAAAAAAATACAGGAAGAACATCCGGATGTTGATATTTATCTGGCAGCTTTGGATGAAAAATTGGACGACCATGGTTATATTGTTCCAGGCCTCGGCGACGCTGGTGATCGGCTTTACGGGACAAAATAGGTTAAAAATGCTAAGTGGAGTGACGAGAAATGACAAAGCACACTAAAGTAATGACGATTTTCGGGACAAGGCCGGAAGCGATCAAAATGGCACCGCTTGTGCTGGAATTACAAAAACGGGAAGGTGAATTTGCATCTCTTGTAACAGTGACCGCACAGCACCGGGAAATGCTTGATCAGGTGCTTGCCATTTTCGGGATTACACCTGATTTTGACCTGAACATTATGAAGCAAAAGCAAACACTAGCGCAAATTGCAACACGAGCATTAGAAGGCTTGGATAAAGTGATGAAAGAAACCAAGCCGGATATTGTATTGGTCCACGGGGATACCAGTACAACATTCGTTGCTTCACTTGCAGCTTATTACAACAAAATAGCGGTTGGTCATGTGGAGGCAGGACTTCGAACATGGAATAAATACTCACCATATCCGGAAGAAATGAATCGCCAGCTAACAGGTGTTATGGCAGATCTGCATTTTGCGCCAACGGAAAAGTCAAAGCAAAACCTTTTGCAGGAAAATAAACCAGCCAATCGGGTTTTCGTAACGGGAAATACGGCAATTGATGCTTTAAAAACAACGGTCCAAGATGCATATACAAGCCCGATACTTGATGAGCTGGGTGATCAGCGGCTAGTGCTGATGACCGCACACCGCCGGGAGAATCTAGGGGAAAATATGCAGCAAATGTTTCGGGCGATCAGACGGATAGTTGAAACACATGATGATGTACAAGTCATTTATCCGGTACATTTAAACCCGGTCGTACAGCAAACAGCAAACAAAATTTTAGGAAACCATGATCGAATTAAACTTATTGCACCACTCAGTGTCGTGGATTTCCATAACTTTGCTGCCCGCGCCCATTTAATTTTGACAGATTCTGGCGGGATACAAGAGGAAGCTCCTTCACTCGGTGTTCCGGTACTGGTATTACGTGACACTACCGAACGCCCTGAAGGAATCGAAGCCGGGACATTGAAATTAGCTGGTACGGATGAGGATACAATTTTTACGTTAGCAGATGAACTGCTGTCGGACAACGAAGCACATGAACGAATGGCTAAGGCTGCCAATCCATATGGAGACGGTCACGCATCCGAAAAAATTGCTGATGCAATTGCGAAGTATTTTAAATAAAAAAGGATTCAGTGGGCAGACTGAATCCTTTTTAAAATTATCGATCTTAGGACTTAAGAACGTTTAGGGGGATAACCGGTGGCGAGGAAACATCGTCCGGAGCGCGAGAACATCGTCCGGAGCGTGAAAACATCGTCCGGAACTCGGAAACATCACCCGGAGCGGGGAAACATCGTCCGGAGCGTGAAAACATCAGCCGGAGTGCGGGAACATCGGCCGGAGTGAGGAAACATCGTCCGGATCCCGGGAACATCGCCCGGAGCGTGAAAACATCGCCCGGAGCGGGGAAACATCGTCCGGAGCGTGAAAACATCAGCCGGAGTGCGGGAACATCGCCCGGAGCGAGGAAACATCGTCCGGATCCCGGGAACATCGTCCGGATCGCGGTAAACATCGTCCGGAACGCGAGAACATCAACACAAGATCAGTAACATCAACAAAAAACCAACCATATACACGCTCAAAATAATCTCACTCCTGTCACGTAGAAAAATTCCCTGCCTATACATGCATGATTTTCATCTTTTTCCAAAAAATAAAGGGAAAAGGGGGGACTTCAGCATGCGGCGATGTTTCATGGTAAGTATAATGGTAACAATGCTCCTGGCACTACTTCATACAACCACGTTAGCTAATACAGAAGAAGACGATGATACTGTATCCGTCATTATTGAAGTAGATGGGGAGCCGGGAGAACATCAAAAGTACATTGAGACATACTACCCTTCTATTGATGTTGTTGCTACATATGACAAACTTTTCCACGGTCTAGCACTACAGGGCGATCCGAAAAAGCTCGCCAAAATGGAGTCGCTTGAATTTATTAAAGCAGTCCATCCTGTCACAACGTATGAGGCAAATTCCGTTGGCCCTCCACCAATAGAAGACATTCAAATAGAAGTTGAAAACAACAGAAAAGCTCATTCATTAAACAAAAATAAGTCTAACGCTGTTGTTCCTGAGGCAGTCAATAATACTTCCTACACGGGAAAAGGGGTTAAGGTTGGTGTTGTCGATACGGGGATTGATTACAACCACCCGGATCTGGCAAAAAACTATACACAAGGTTATGACCTCGTTGATCTTGACGATGACCCAATGGAAACGGTTGCCTCGCAGGGGATACCGACCCTCCATGGGACCCATGTTGCCGGGATTATTGCCGCAGACGGAAAACTTAAGGGAGTTGCTCCTGATGCCGAAATTTATGCATACCGGGCATTAGGTCCAGGCGGACAGGGGACATCAGTACAGGTGATTGCCGCACTGGAACAAGCGGTAAAAGATGGCGTCGATATGATTAATCTGTCATTAGGAAACGCTGTTAATGGTCCGGATTATCCGACAAGTATTGCCGTAAATCGTGCAGTTGACCTTGGTGTTGCGGTTGTTACGGCTAATGGAAACAGTGGTCCGGAGAATTGGACGGTTGGATCACCAGCGACTGCATCAAAAGCGTTGGCTGTTGGTGCATTGACCATGCCACAAGCGGTGCCATTTCTTTATGAACCTACTAATGATAAAACGATAGCGATTACTCCAATGGCCGGTTCACAAGCGTGGGATCTGGATAAAGATTATCAAGTTGTACATACAACAGGCAAACCAACAAATGTCCGGGGAAAAATAGTGCTCATGGAACGTGGGAAAATTCCTTTTTACGAAAAGGCAAAGATGGCGGAAGAGGCAGGCGCTGAAGCAGTAGTTATTTATAATAATGAGCAAGGTGCTTTACAAGGATCTGTCGAAAATGAAAAGGATCCGCTAACCATTCCGGTTGCAGCCACTACGAAGCAAGCGGGAGAGTGGCTAGTCAACAAATCGCAAAAGGACGCTGTTTATCTCGAGACAACCTATAAACAAACAAAGAAGAATATTGCCGATTTCAGTTCGCGTGGTCCGGTTACCGTTGATTGGGATATCAAGCCAGAGGTTATCGCGCCCGGAGCAAAAATTTTAAGTACGGTTCCTGGTGGTTATCGTGAATTGCAAGGGACAAGTATGGCAGCCCCACATGTCACAGGCGCGATGGCTTTATTGAAGCAGGCACACCCTGATTGGTCAGTAGAACAAATGGAAGGTGCGTTAAAAACGACGGCACTGCCGCTGGGAAAACAAGGACAATTGTATGATCCAATTGTCCAGGGAATGGGACAAATCAGGCCAAAACTGGCCATTAACACAGACACCATTATTTATGATCCTTTACTATCATTCGGTAAAATAACCGGATACAAAAAAAGTAAAACGGTCGACCTGGTAATTGAAAATACAACAGCGCAGGATCAAAGCTATTCGTTTGACATCCCAAGCATGAAAAAAGGCCAGCACTTTCAATTACCTAAAAACTTTACGGTTAACGCACATGAACGAAAAACCGTTCAAGTTAAGTTGGATGTTGTCAGCCAACAGCTGGAGGAAGGGATCTATCAAGGCTGGCTGACATTAAACCAGGAAAAGAAAAAATATCATCTGCCATATTTGTTTGTGAATCAAACGGCAGATTATCCAAAAGCAATGGGATTTGATTTTTCATTAAAACCCTTTTCAGATGACAGTTACATGTATCAGTTGTATGTAACCGACCCGGTCAAAAGTGTTACAGTCAATTTATACAATTCTGCTACATTATTATATGAACGACCATTTGTAACGATTGATGACCCAAAAATAGGGATGAACGAGGGCGAAATCGACAAACGTGACCTAGGTGAACCAGGAGTTTATAAAGCACTGATCACCGTTCAACTGGAAAATGGCGAATATGAAAGCTATGAAACGGAGATAGAAATAACTGAAGAACGCAGCTGACTGGTAATTGAGGGGGACAATGGCAGATACAAAAATAGCTTCACATTGAATTAATTTTGCGGCATGAAATGTCAATTTCCCTCTCCGATTCTAGTCACTATTTCGTTCACAAAAATGTCATGATATAGGCAAATATTTTCCTTTATAATGGAAGAGTGGATGCTAACATTACAACCTGCAAAATCAGAAAAGTGTAGTTAGAGTACGAATGGCTAGGGTGAAATTCAGCCACCTTACTCCTGGAAAAAATGGGCTAATTGCCAATTTGTATTTTATATCACAAACCAATTGACAACAGAGTATGGCTATTGTACACTATCCTAGTATGGGATGGTAGGGTTTTCACTATATTGTGATAATTGTGCGTAATCGAAAGAGCCGTTAGGAATAGGAAAATGATGTCGAATTTTTCTTGTGTGTTAACAGAAGGTCATCCGAACTCGAGATTCCTGTTTTTAATATGCACGATTATAACAGTATGAGGAAACTTATCTGTAAAGTCAGTGATTTTTCTCACTTCTTGTCAACTTGGACGACTGGCGAAAAGAATGCTGGACTGACAAAACATACGGCTACCTGGAGCATAAGGGCGTTAAAGCGAAATACTAGAAATCATATGTTTCATTATTGCAAAAAACATCGACTGAAAAACATAAAAGTCGCTTATGAAGCATGCGCTTTAACGAGCGTGAATATTTACAGGAGAAGAGTAAACCATGTCGCAATATCAAAATATGATAGCAAGAGAACGCAAAATGATGTTCTACCTTCTCGCTATTTGGGTGCTTGGAGCCGGATTTACACCATATCCACAAATATTCCTTGGACTTCTTTTAGGAAGTATCGCCAGTTTCTATAACTTATACCTTTTGCAAAGGAAGATTAATGACTTTGCAGAAGCCGTAGAAAAAAAGCAATCGACAAAGGGACTTGGCACTATTTCGCGATTTGCCGCAGCCGCATTGGCAATTATAATCGCGCTTCAATTTGAGAACTATTTTCACATTATTGCTGTTTTAATTGGAATAATGACATCCTACCTTGTCATTATGATAGATTTAGTTATCTTTAAAATTAGGGATTAGTGCATGGAAGCGGGGTGAATAAAATGGATCATGAAGCACCAATAGTGGAAGACGTATTTGGAATACCATGGCTTGATTTTAATTTATCGAATGTGGTAATGATGGCAGTTGCCTCATTAATTGTGTTCATCCTTTGTGTTTTAGGTGTACGAAAGCTCCAGATGAAACCTACTGGTGCACAGAACTTTATGGAATGGGCCCTTGACTTTGTAAAGGGAATTATCAATGGGGCAATGGATTGGAAGACGGGGAAAATATTTTTACCGTTAGCACTGACACTAATCACTTATATCTTTGTCAGTAATCTATTAGGTGTTATCACGATGGCAACATTTGGCCATGAACTATGGTGGAAATCACCAACATCCGACCCGGGTATCACGTTAACATTATCGACTATGGTTATTCTGTTGACGCATTTTTATGGGATTAAGATGCGTGGTGCAAAAGAATATGGGAAAGACTTCTTAAAACCATTCCCGGCTTTTTTACCAATTAAACTAGTTGAAGAATTTGCGAATACGATGACACTGGGTCTTCGTCTGTTCGGAAATATCTATGCAGGTGAAGTCCTTTTAGGGCTATTGGCAGGATTAACATCGTCGAGCGTGCTTGGCTTCTTTGGAGGAGCAATTCCAATGCTGGCATGGCAAGGATTCAGTATTTTTATTGGCGGGATTCAGGCGTTTATTTTCACAACGTTAGCGATGGTTTACATGTCGCATAAAGTGAGCAATGATCATTAAGCATGATTTCATATTGTTAATTAACCGGTTTTGACAGTTTACCTGTTAAAACAGGAAATGATTAAAAAACATATCTAATTACTTTGAGGAGGATTTATATTATGGGAGCTTTAGCAGCTGCAATTGCAGTAGGTCTAGGTGCATTAGGTGCCGGTGTAGGTAACGGTTTGATTGTAAGTCGTACAGTTGAAGGGATTGCCCGTCAACCTGAACTAAGAGGTCAACTGCAAACAACAATGTACATTGGTATTGGTCTGGTTGAGGCGATGCCGATTATCGCCGTAGTTATCGCACTAATGGTAATGGGTAGATAAATAAACAAATAATGAAATGGCGAAGTTTGTCTTCCACAAGATCCTTCGCCGTTGTTTTTACTGGAAATAAGCTAAGAACGAATGTTAAATAAATGAAATTCCTGCCTGATTAGATGGGAAAGGAGTGAATTCTGTGCAAGTATTTACTGGGTTTTCTATTATCAATGCATCAGTTGGCAGTCTCCAAGTCGGGGACATGTTAGCCCAACTATTCTTCTTTATCGTTCTACTCGTATTAATACGTAAATTTGCCTGGGGACCATTAATGTCCATGATGCAGAAGCGTGAAGAATATGTTGCATCAGAAATCGAGGCTGCTGAAAAAAGCCGTGCTGAGGCTGAACGTGCGCAAGAAGAGGCGACAGTCCAATTAAAACAAACGAAACAGGAAGCACAAAAAATTATTGAAGATGCAAGAAATGTTGGAGCAAGGCAAGAACAGGAGATTGTTGATTCAGCTCGAAAAGAAGCAGAGCGTATCAAACGTGCTGCGCAAGAAGAAATTCAAAATGAGAAGGAAAAGGCAATCCAGGCACTTCAGGATAAAGTGGCTTCATTATCAGTTCTTATTGCAAGTAAAGTAATTGAGAAAGAAATAAGTGCACAAGATCAGGAAAAATTGATCAATGACTACATTAAAGAGGTAGGAGAAGAGCAATGAGTGAAGCAGTAGTTGCTAAACGTTATGCAGATGCTCTCTTTCAGCTCGGTACTGAAAAACAAGCACATGAAGAAATGGTTGAGGAATTTCGTGTTGTGAAAGAAATTTTTCAAGATAATAAGCGACTTTACACATTCCTCAAGCATCCTCGTGTCAATAATGAGAAAAAGAAACAATTCCTGGATGAAGTGTTTCAAGGTATGTCAACCGATGTCGTCAATACATTAAAATTGCTTGTAGAACGTCATCGTGTTGAGATCATCCCGTTCGTTATTGATCAGTTTAGACAAATGGTCTACGATGCACAGGGAATTGCAGAAGCAACGGTATATTCTGTTCAGGAGTTATCTGATGCTGAAATAAAAGAGCTTGCAGCCGTATTTGCCAAGCGATTGGGTAAAAAAGAAATTAAACTTGAAAACAAAATTGATCCGTCGATAATCGGCGGTGTGAAACTTCAGATAGGCAATACGATCTATGATGGTTCGCTTCATGCAAAATTGAAACGAATCGAACGGAATATTGCAGGAGCAAACTAATGATGATAGGGGTGAAATGGTATGAGCATTAAGGCGGAAGAAATCAGTGCGCTTATCAAGGAGCAGATTGAGGACTTTGACGCACAAATTGAAGTAAGTGATGTCGGTACAGTAATTGAGGTTGGTGACGGGATCGCACGTGCTCACGGTCTTGACAATTGCATGGCCAATGAGCTAATTGAATTTTCTAACGGTGTAATGGGGTTAGCACAAAACCTTGAAGAAGCAAACGTTGGTATTGTTATCCTTGGACCGTATACAGATATTAATGAAGGTGATGAAGTTCGCCGTACAGGCAGAATTATGCAAGTACCAGTTGGAGAGGAATTACTTGGACGTGTGGTGAATCCGCTTGGTCAGCCGATTGATGGGAAAGGTCCGGTTGAAACAGCAAAAACTCGTCCAATTGAATCCCCTGCACCTGGTGTTATGGCACGTAAATCTGTTGATGAACCATTACAAACAGGGATTAAAGCAATTGATGCACTTGTACCGATTGGACGCGGACAGCGTGAATTGATCATTGGTGACCGTCAAACTGGTAAAACAACGGTTGCCGTAGATACGATCATTAATCAAAAAGATCAAGATATGATCTGTATTTATGTGGCAATCGGACAAAAAGAATCGACTGTACGTGGAACGGTAGAAACTTTTCGTCGTTACGGTGCGCTTGATTATACAATCGTTGTATCTGCCGGTGCATCAGATCCTGCGCCATTATTGTACCTTGCACCATATGCAGGTGTATCAATGGGTGAAGAATTCATGTACAACGGCAAGCATGTCTTGGTTGTTTATGATGACTTATCGAAACAGGCAGCTGCTTATCGTGAACTTTCTTTACTATTACGTCGTCCACCAGGCCGTGAAGCGTTTCCTGGGGATGTATTCTATTTACACTCACGTCTACTTGAACGTGCAGCAAAATTGAATGATGACTTAGGTGGCGGTTCCTTAACGGCATTGCCATTTGTTGAAACGCAAGCAGGTGATATTGCCGCTTATATTCCAACAAACGTTATCTCCATCACAGATGGACAAATTTTCTTGCAGTCGGATTTATTTTTCTCGGGTGTACGACCAGCAATCAACCCTGGACTTTCCGTATCACGTGTTGGTGGTTCCGCACAAATTAAGGCAATGAGGAAAGTTGCTGGTACACTAAGGCTTGACCTTGCTTCTTTCCGTGAATTAGAATCATTTGCACAGTTTGGTTCTGATTTGGATAAAGCAACGAAGGCAAAACTGGATCGTGGTGCACGAACAGTTGAGGTTTTGAAACAAGGATTGCATAAACCTTTGGCTGCTGAAAAGCAGGTTATGATTATTTATGCATTGACAAAAGGATTCCTGGATGATGTTCCAGTTGAAGATGTTACCCGCTTTGAGGAAGAATTCCACCTATGGATGGATGAAAACCGCAAAGAATTGTTAGCAGCTATCCGCAATACTGGTCAACTTCAGGAAGCTGAAGATATGAATGAAGCAATTGAGTCCTTTAAGAAAACATTCTTGCCTAGTGATAAATAGAATTTTTAGAGAACAGAGTAACATGTCAATAAGTATGTTTTGCCTACATCTGACATCCAACTTCTGGTCTCTGCTAAGAAAGGACGGTGACAAGCTTGGCATCACTCAGAGATATTAAACATCGGATTGATTCAACAAAAAGCATGAAAAAAATCACTGGGGCAATGGAAATGGTTTCTGCTTCCAAATTGACACGTGCAGAACAAAATGCAAGATCTTTTGTCCCGTATAGTGAGAAAATGCAAGAGGTTGTAGCAAGTATTGCCGCAAACAATACGAGCGTTGATCATCCGATGTTACAATCCCGTGAAGTAAAAAAGACAGGTTATCTCATTATTACGTCAGATCGCGGTTTGGCCGGTGCATACAACAGTAACGTATTGCGAAATTTACATCAAACAATCGAAAAACGCCATCGTTCAAAGGATGATTATTTGGTTATTGCTGTTGGCCGTGTAGGCTATGAATTTTGTAGAAGCCGCAATCTACCGGTAGCAAAAAGTATTCTTGGACTTGCAGATCAGCCGAATTTTGCTGATATAAGTGAATTGGCTAAAGAAACAGTTCAAATGTATAGTGACGAAGAAATTGATGAATTGACTATTTTTTATAACCATTTTGTAAGCAGAATCTCTCAAGAGGTAACGACGAAAAAGCTATTACCACTTACAGACTTACAAACAGGATTGGGTTCAGCTTCTTTGAGCCAATATGAGTACGAACCAGGTGAAGAGGAAATTTTGAATGTGCTTTTACCACAGTATGCGGAAAGTTTGATTTATGGTGCATTACTTGATGGGAAAGCAAGTGAACATGCGGCACGGATGAATGCAATGCGTAATGCTACAGACAACGCTACAGATATTATTGATGATTTATCATTAACATATAACCGTGCGCGCCAAGCAGCGATCACACAGGAAATTACCGAAATTGTTGGTGGAGCAGCTGCTTTGGAATAGCCTTGCCGATTGAAAGAAAGTTAGGAGGGAAATTGATGACGAAAGGTTACGTTACACAAGTCATGGGACCTGTTGTCGATGTGAAATTTGATGATGGCCAGCTCCCTGACATTTATAATGCATTACATGTCGGTTTCACTGCAGACGATGACACACATGTAAGTATCGATCTGACATTGGAAGTAGCACTTCATCTTGGCGACAATTCCGTACGTACAATTGCCATGTCGTCAACAGATGGTGTCATGCGCGGCATGGAAGTTGAAGATTTAGACGGCCCGATATCAGTACCAGTTGGCGATGATACATTAGGCCGTGTATTTAACGTTTTAGGTGATAAGATTGACCTTGATGAGCCGTTAGATAAAGGGGTGCGCAGGGATCCTATTCACCGCGAATCACCAAAGTTTGAAGATCTTGCGACGGAAACGGAAATATTGGAAACCGGTATTAAGGTTGTTGACCTGCTTGCCCCGTATATTAAGGGTGGTAAAATCGGCTTGTTTGGTGGAGCTGGTGTAGGAAAAACAGTTTTAATCCAGGAATTAATTAATAACATTGCCCAGGAACATGGTGGTATTTCCGTGTTCGCTGGTGTTGGAGAGCGTACTCGGGAAGGGAACGACCTTTACTATGAAATGAAAGACTCAGGCGTTATCGCCAAAACAGCAATGGTATTCGGGCAAATGAACGAGCCGCCAGGGGCACGGATGCGTGTGGCATTAACTGGTTTGACAATGGCTGAATATTTCCGTGATGAACAAGGGCAGGACGTATTGTTATTTATTGATAACATTTTCCGTTTCACACAAGCAGGTTCAGAGGTTTCCGCTTTACTTGGCCGTATGCCTTCTGCCGTTGGTTATCAGCCGACACTTGCAACCGAAATGGGACAATTGCAGGAGCGGATTACATCAACGAATAAAGGATCTGTAACGTCCATTCAGGCAATTTATGTACCTGCCGATGACTATACGGACCCGGCGCCTGCAACAACATTCGCTCACCTGGATGCGACGACAAACCTTGACCGTGGTCTGTCTGAGCAAGGTATTTATCCGGCGGTGGATCCATTAGCATCAACATCACGTGCATTGGATCCAGAGATTGTCGGCGAAGAGCATTATAAAGTAGCACGTGAAGTACAACAAACACTGCAGCGCTATAAAGAACTGCAAGATATCATTGCAATACTTGGTATGGATGAACTTTCCGATGAAGATAAATTAACAGTGGCACGTGCACGTCGAATTCAATTTTTCTTATCGCAAAACTTCCACGTTGCTGAACAGTTTACCGGACAACCGGGTTCATATGTTCCAGTTAGCGAAACTGTCAGTGGCTTCAGGGAAATTTTAGATGGTAAATATGATGACCTGCCAGAGGATGCTTTCCGATTGGTTGGACGAATAGAGGAAGTTATTGAAAAAGCGAAGGAAATGGAATAATATTGCGGACTTATTAAAGCAGCAGCTGTGTTGTAACGATATATATAAGAAATAACCAGTGCTGCTCATTAGGTCACAAGGAGGGGTTACATTGAAAACACTAACGGTGAGTGTTGTTACTCCTGATGGTCCAATTTTGGAAGATAGTTATGATATGGTTAGCTGTAAAGCTGAAAATGGGGAGCTTGGTATTTTACCAGGTCACATTCCATTAGTCGCTCCATTAACAATTAGTGCAGTACGATTAAAACGCGGTAATGATATGGAACGATTAGCTGTTAACGGCGGATTTTTGGAGGTGCGGCCGGATAAGGTAACAATTCTTGCCCAATCTGCCGAACGACCATCCGATATCAATGTTGACCGCGCTGAGCGAGCTAAAAAACGCGCAGAACAACGCCTCCAGTCTAAACAGGATGAAATCGACTTCCAAAGGGCAGAATTAGCACTCAAACGAGCATTAAACCGATTGGATATTGCTCGGTAGATAATAAGCAAAGCCTAATAGGAAAAGTCTCTCACTACTGGTGGGAGATTTTTGCTGTGAAATAAGCCATACGAAATGAAACAAAACACCTTTAAAAATAACGTCGATATTTCCCGGGAAATGTAGTTGACGCCAGCATAATAATTTCCCACATCGTAACAGTATTCGACTTTTTTTGCTGGGAATGAAATGCACGAGTAATCAATTGACATTTGTCTGTATACATGGCAAAGTTACAATAGTAAAGCACGATGAATTACATAATAAGGTGTGAACGAAATGTTTTCAATTGGACAACTTGCAATCGTAAGTATGATATCGCATTTAATCTTCATATTTATTACCTGGAAGGTTGTACAAACGATTAATGTTGATCCGCTTATTCAAAAAGGGCGTATAACAGAGGCACGAATTCTCTTGCTATTTATTACCATTGTAATTGGTTCAGGTGTCAGCAGGTTCTTCCTTGAATTCCTTCAATGGTCACGGGATCTTATTTTTCTTTTTTAACGGATAGGAAAAATAAAGATCGGCAGGTAGGAAAGATATTGAAATCGGCTACCTAGCCGATTTCTTCCAATCTAACCTCTGGCTTCTGAAATTTAAAAAGACGCTCAAGCGTTTATTTATTGGGTTGCGGCGGTTTTGGTGCTGGTACCCCCTTGAAACCTGTAAACTATATTAGATGGAATCTACCCTATTACTCTAGTAATCATGTCGATATTTGTACGGTATTAATTTTTATCCCCCTGTTCATACTGGTTATAGAACCGAACAGGGGGAATTATGATGAAAAAAACAGGTCTTTTTCTTTTATTGCTGCTTGCATTATTAACGAAAACCGTTTTTGGATATACCACTACTGCGGACGATGAAATAGTCGATTTAGCATCAGTTGTTTTGGAGAATAATTTAGCCGTTGAAGATTGGCAAGTAACGATTAAAGAACAGGTCACCCGAGCAAAAGCAGATAAGTTGGTACAGCAATTAAAAAATAGTTATTTAGCCTCTACTACAAATGATGAGAACGTTATAAAATATTCATTTAGTGACGCTCAAAAACAGAAAAGCGTTGTCGAATCATTTAAGGTCATCGTTCCTAAAAACGCCAATTATAAAGCGGAGGTTATTGCGGTTATTCGTGGTGATTACTGGGACCAATCAATCAAGCAGGCTTATTATTCGACAATAAATGCATTGCCTGAATCTTTGTTCACAAAACAGGCAAAAGAATTTGCTTGTCTGACGACTGAAAGTAATGGTACAATTAGCAGTGATGATTTTTTAAAAGCGTTTATGAACGAATTAAAGGTAAAACAAATTTTGACACAAACAGACAACATTAACCATTCAACGGTTGGAAAAATTATTTATGGGTATACACCATTATGGAATCAAGAGATCTCCATAATGGACAAAACAATGAATATTCAATTGGCAATGAATGAAAATGAAAACGGCGATACAACATTCACGATAGGAACACCTATCTTGATAACTGAATATTAATATAGGGAAATTGCAACTGAAGGAGATTGAAACATGGAAAAGATCATCGTTCGCGGCGGGAGACAATTAAACGGCGCCGTTAAGGTTGAAGGTGCTAAGAATGCAGTGCTGCCTGTAATCGCTGCAAGTATTATCGCAAGCAAAGGAAAAAGTGTTTTACATGATGTTCCGGTTTTAGCTGATGTATATACAATTAATGAAGTTATTCGTAATATGAATGCAGATGTACACTTTGAAAATAATACCATTACAATTGATGCGTCAAAACCGTTAACAACGGAAGCCCCTTTTGAATACGTACGTAAAATGCGTGCGTCCGTATTAGTGTTGGGGCCTCTTTTGGCGCGCTATGGTCATGGCAAAGTTGCAATGCCTGGTGGCTGTGCCATTGGCTCCAGGCCAATTGATTTACATCTAAAGGGTTTCGAAGCAATGGGCGCGGAGGTACATGTTGGCAACGGCTTTGTTGAAGCAAAGGTTAATGGCCGTCTGCAGGGTGCCAAGATCTACTTGGATGTTCCAAGCGTTGGTGCTACCGAGAATATTATGATGGCAGCTGCACTGGCAGAAGGAAAAACAGTGATTGAAAACTGTGCAAAAGAGCCTGAGATTGTTGATTTGGCTAATTTCTTGAATAAAATGGGCGCACGAATTGTTGGAGCTGGTACAGAAACGATTCGAATTGAAGGTGTCGATAGCCTGCACGGAACAGAACATGCAATTATACCGGACCGTGTCGAAGCAGGTACATTTATGGTAGCTGCGGCGATTACTGGGGGAAATATTTATATTGAAAATGCGGTGAGTGAACATCTTCGTTCAGTTATTTCCAAGCTTGAAGAAATGAATGTAACGATTAGAGAAGAAAACGGTGGATTACGTGTAATTGGCCCGAAAAAATTAAAGGCAACAGACATCAAAACATTGCCACATCCAGGATTTCCAACTGATATGCAATCGCAAATGATGGCGTTGATGCTGTTCGCACAAGGTACAAGTGTGATAACAGAAACCGTATTTGAAAATCGCTTCATGCATGTGGAAGAGTTTCGGCGTATGAACGCTAAAATGAAGATTGAAGGCCGGAGTGTCATTGTGGAAGGTGACGCCGATTTGCAAGGTGCCGAGGTAGCTGCTACCGATTTACGTGCGGCTGCAGCGTTGATTCTTGCTGGATTAAGAGCGGAAGGTTATACACGTGTTACGGAATTAAAACATCTGGATCGCGGCTATGTTAACCTCGCCGGCAAATTAGCTGCCTTAGGGGCAAATATTGAACGTGTGGATGAAAAAGCGGAAATCGCAGAACCGGAAGCAGAACTAGATTACCAGAATAATAATTTCATAGCAAAGTTATCTTAACTATAAGTTCTTGTTCAAGTGGGCCGCTTATCATTTGGTGACTTTTTGAACATCCTCTATACTATTGTATGTTAAAGCAGGTAATGCCATGTAGGGCATTACCTGCTTTTTGCGTGTAGAAGAATAGAGCCTTGGTATACACGTTCCCTCCGGAGCGGAGACACCGATTCGAGATCAGGAATATCGCCCCGAGGAGCAGGGATATCGACTCAAGAAGAGAAACATCGCCCCGAGGAAGGAAACATCGACCCAAGAAGAGAAACATCAACCCGAGCGTGAAAACATCGTCCCGAGAAGAGAAACATCAACCCGAAAGCGTAAATATCGCCCGGCGATCGTGGAAACATCGCCCCGAGAACGAATACATCAACCCCAGCGCAAAAACTATACCCAATCGAACTAACCTACCACTAGGAACATCCGCGTGAATGACCCCACCTTATCATCCTTTCGGAATGCTTGAAGGTGGGGCTTCCTGTTTCACAGACCATTGCATCTTAGGGGATTCCTAAGACGTCTTACATTGTCTCCACAGGCTTTGTTTAGACTGTTCGGACACAACCTTGCCCTACAGTTTTTCGTGTTCTCATTTAGTCGATGGCCATCATCTGATCCAGCTGTTCCATTCCTTTACGCAATATATTAAGACTTGCATTGTGGTCACGATCCAGGATTGTTCCACATCCTTTACAGATATGCGCTCGTGTTCCGCATGTAGAACAATCCTGTGACGTGAACGCTGGATCGACTTTTAGCAAGATACTTCCATTTCGTTCACATTTATAGGAGAGCATGTTTCGAAACATGCCCCATCCTGCATCGGAAATGGATTTTGACAAACGTTTGTTTTTTACCATATGCCGGATGTCAAGATCCTCTACGGCAATGATCGAATAGTCTTTCGCCAAATGGTAGCTTAATTTATGTAAAAAATCTCTTCGCTGGTTTGCTACTTTTTCATGAAGGGAACGGACTTTAATTATTTGTTTCACATAATTTGCCGATCCGCGTTTCATTTTAGAAAGTTTTGCTTGCGCTCTTTTAAGTTTCTTTTCTGTTTTATGAATAAATGTAGGGTTTTCATAGCTTTTTCCATCGGACAGAACTGTGTATTTATTTATCCCTACATCAATGCCAACTGCAAGATCACGATTGATTGGTGCTGGGTATGCTTGTCCTTCGACACTGAAAATAGCATACCAGCGACTGCCTTGTCGCTTGATGAGGAGTTGTTTGATTGTGCCTTCCATTGGTCGATGTAAGTGAATAGGAATTTGCCCGAGCTTGGATAGTTGTAACTTGCCGTTTTCTGTAAAAGATGCTGCATAGCGATGATGTGTATT
>BMJD01000041.1 GCA_014642895.1 Lentibacillus populi | reverse complement strand
CAAAAAATTGAATGATGAAGGGTCTAGCTTTGTATTGGCTTTTCTCGATAAGTGTTTTCATACAAAAGTATATAAATTTAGGCTCTATTCTGCTCTCGGCAGGGTAAGCCACGTCCGGCTCCAGCGCCCAGCGACTAGTGGACAACACCCGCCTCCGTACGATAAGTCAACATCGGTTCGGGTAAGAAGGAAGGCCGACTAAAAGCGGACTTTGCGTCCAACTCACGTCTACCCCTTTTGCAGGGGCATGTTTCCTTTATCTCCTACGGTGGGAATGTTCGGTTAAACCCGCCGCTTTGCGCGGCAACACCGAACCACCCTGCTTGGCAGGGCGCACTCCATACGTCGCTAAACGGGCGCTTGCGCCTTTGTTCATTACCTTCTACAATTTTCCAATCTTTTCTTCTTGTAGTTCAACAATTCCAACTTCCACCTTTGGCAAAATCAAGTTGCAACTTGACCGAACCTCTTATTATCACATTCATCTATATATTTCTTCGGATCTGCCAAGTCCTGCGATTTTATGTACTTTCCCTTCCCTATTTTTATATACCATCATAATTTCAGGCAATTATTCACATACTAACGCCAGTAGAAGTTTCATCAGGAGGTTCCTATGAAAAGAAATCGCCAGCGGAAGAAAAATCCGGATAGTATTTTTCCGATTAAAATAGATAAATTAAAGCAGATAATGCAAAGCAAATTTGAAAATAACGATGACTTACTTTTCACAATATATGAGCAGGAGCAGGGTAAAAAGGCGGCAGTGTTTTTTATATCCTACCAGGCTAATTCAGACAAAGTGGAGGAATTTTTACTGGATCCTCTTCTAAGCAGCAAAAATGAATGGTCCACATCATCAATCAAGAATGAAATTCCTTTAGGTGCTCGGACAACGAAAGAAACACTTGAAGATATATTAAAAGGTTTGTTAATTGGCGAAGTATTTATTTATGTTGAAGATGAGACGGAAGCAGTTTCTTACTTACTGCTAAAAAAACAACATCGTCAGCTGGATCGCGCAGAAAATGAAACGGTCGTCCTTGGTCCACAAATATCTTTTACTGAATCACTTGTGACAAACATGAATGTTGTCAGGTGGAGCATCCGGTCGACAGATCTTGTTTTAGAGAAATTAATGATTGGAAAACGCTATCCACGCGAAGTTCGGATTGTTTATGTAAAATCGGTTGCGGACGAGGTCGATGTTAATACCATGCGGCAGCGACTGCAGGATTTGGATATCGATGAATTGGAAGACAGTACCGTCCTGCAGCAATATATCGGTGATTCATCGTTATCTGTTTTCCCGATTTTCTATTCCACCGAATTGCCTGACCGGTTTAGCTATGCTGTCAGGCAAGGACGTGTCGGTGTTTTAACGGAAAATAGTCCAACTGGATTTATTGGGCCATCAAGCTTTTTCAGTTTCTTTGAATCAACGGAAGATATGTATATGCGCTGGCCTCTTGGCTCGTTTTTACGAGTTTTGCGCTTTGCAGCCATGCTTTTCTCGATTATTTTAACGCCATTATATGTTGCGGCGGTGACCTATCATTATGAAATCATCCCGATAGATGAGCTTATCACCCTTGGGCAATCAAGAGCCGTCGTGCCATTTCCACCGATCTGGGAAGCAATCATCCTGGAATTTCTCATTGAGCTTTTGCGTGAAGCCGGTGCCAGACTGCCGACCAAAGTCGGACAGACAATCGGTATCGTTGGCGGGGTTATCATCGGACAGGCAGTTGTGCAGGCTGGACTAACGAGCAGTATTTTAATTATCGTCGTGGCGTTAAGTGCCTTGTCATCGTTTACGGCGCCAAACTATTTGATGGGAACAACTGTCCGTATTGTTCGTTTTCCCATGATTATTTTAGCCGGCTTATTTGGTCTGATTGGTATTATGTATGGTGCATGTTTTATCGTCATTCATTTATTAAAACAAAAATCATTAGGACGCCCATATCTTTCACCGGTTTATCCGTTTCGCTGGGCTGATTTAAATAAAACACTGTTTCGTGGGCCATTACAATATGAGAATAAACGTTTTTTCTCATTTCGGCCAAAGAATTTGCTCCGCTACGGGGGAAATGAGGCAAAAAGAAAACATGACATAGATGAGTAGGTGAAACAATGGATGTCAACCTAAAAGTAAAAGCAAACCTACGTATTCGTGCATTTTATTTATTTTTTGTTATTGGCAGTATCCAGATCGGCGTTGGAGTCATGGGTTCTCCAATGTATGTTTTTAGAGAAGCACGTCAAGATTCATGGATATCCATTATTATCGCATATATTTTCATCCTGTTTGTCTTATTTGTCATGCTTCGGATTCTGCGTCAGTATGACAATGCAGATATTTTTGGGATTCAGGTTGATTTGTTCGGGAAATGGCTTGGCATGGCATTGGGAACCTTTTACATTATCTACTTTTTTGTTACATTATTGACTGTATTGGTAACCTATATTGAAGTTATTCAGATTTTTATTTTTCCGGAAATCAGTTCACTGGTTCTCGGGGTATTACTATTATCCTTGGTGATTTATAGTGTGCTGGGCGGAATTCGTGTCATTATCGGCGTTGTGTTCCTTTTCTTTTTTCTTGCTCATTGGCTGCTGCTTTTATTGTATGAGCCTGCCAGGAATATTGAATTGGATCATTTTCGTCCTGTCCTTAATGCATCTGTAATGGAACTATTAAAAGGATCCAGGGAAACAGTATTTACGTTTGCAGGATTTGAGATTCTGTTCATTATCTACCCATTTATTCAAAACAAAAAACAAGCGGGGCGTCCTGTCTATTGGGGGACAACCTGGGCCGCAGCTATTGTATTCATTAATACCGTCATTTCAATCGGGTACTTTAGTCCGCAGCGGATGGAGGAAATGGAGTGGTCTGTCTTATCCTTATTTAAAATTGTTAAATTCCCGTTTATTGAGCGGTTTGATTATATTGTTGTTGCGGAATGGATGATGGTAACACTGCCAAATATGATTTTATTAATGTGGGTCATTACTTATGGATTAAAGCGAATGTACAAGGTTCCGCAAAAGATTACATTATACGTATCAGCAGGTATTCTGTTCGTATTATGCGGCTTTGTTACCTATCATTACTGGATAATGAATTTAACGGACGCACTTTCCAATATCGCCTTTTGGGTCGTTTATATTTATCCGTTGATACTTCTTCCCCTTGTCATTCTGAAAAAAAAGCTGCGGAAGAGGAAAAAGGGAAGTGATCAAAAGTGAAAAAACTGATAGTATTGGCGTCAATAATAGTACTGTCTGGCTGTGTCCAACCAAGAACAATAGAAGATATGGGGATCATTCTCACGCGAGGGGTGGATAAGCTTGAAGATAATAATATTGAAACAACCATTTCCTACTTTGAATTTAACGCACAACAGAAAGAATATTCTAATATTGTAACCGGCAGAGCTAATACAATTAAACAAGCTCGGATAGATGCAAATCGTAAAACAGACTTCCGCTTGACGCCAGGATCATCCAAATTGGAAGTATACGGAAGAGAAACTGCCGAAAAGGGAGTGCTGCGCTATTTGGATACACTAATCCGTGATGCCCGTGTATCAGACACAATGCTATTAGCGATAAGTGATACAACCGCGAAGGAACTGCTTTACAAAGCTGAAAAGCACGCTGACGTAAATACTGGACTATATTTACACTATATTTTAGAACGAAATATTTTAAACAATGTAATACCACGCGTTAATTTGCAAGACTTTTTGCGATTCTACTTTGACAAAGGACAGGATCCATTTCTGCCAATACTGTCGATTAGCAATGATAAACCGGTTCTGTCGTCACTTGCCTTATTTCAGGATGATAAAATGGTTGGCCAGTTACCAATTGAAAAGGCCTATTTAATCGGTGCTTTCCATAAAGATTTGCGAGATTTATTTCTCGAGGTGGCCCTTCCATCAGAACCTTTTAAAGGGCAGATGAGAACAGATGCACAATCGAAAAATGAAACAGGTATAGATAAATTCTTTGCTCTATTAACTGTTCTTAATAGTAAGAGCAAATCTAAAATAACTGATATACAAAAGCTAAAATTTCGTACAGAAGTAACGTTTGATGTTAGCTTAATGGAGCTGACCGAGGAAATTAAACTGAACAACCCAAAGGTAGTTAGAAAATTGGAGAAAGAGGTGGAAAAGGAAATCAAGAAACAGTATGAACAGCTTCTGGCAAAACTTCAGGAGCTGAACACCGATCCGTTAGGTTATGGAACCATCTACCGGATCAACAAACCAAATGGTGAGCTTAAAGAAGGGGAATGGTATGATTATTTCCCAGATATTCATGTTGATTATCATGTAAATGTACGAATATTTCGCCATGGGACGGAAAGGTAAAACCAGGCTCGGCATGGGAAGGGCAGATAACAGCTGCTGTTTTCTGCCTGTTCTTTTGCACAAAATGCCTATGGGAAACCCTGTACTACTGCGGAATATTATCTGGGTGTGACCCAACACGCAACCCTTCATCCAACTGATCCAATAATGTCATGTCATGCTGATCAATGTTAAAATCAAACACGGTCATATTTTGCCTTTGCCGGTCCTTATTGGTCGACTTCGGAATGACGACAAAATCATGCTGCAGGTGCCATCTAATGATGAACTGAGCAGGTGATTTTTTATATTTTTCACCAAGTTGGACAAGAAGCGGATCGTCCAAATACCTCGCTCTGGCTAACGGTGACCATGATTCAACTGCAATTCCCTGCTCTCGGCAATAGTCCACGGTATCCTTTTGCTGCAATTTAGGATGAAGCTCGATCTGGTCTACCGCCGGGTTTACCTCCTGGGTGGCTGCCAACGTTTTTAAGTGATGATCGAGAAAATTGCTCACGCCAATTGCTTTTGTCACATTGTCATGGTAAAGCTTCTCTAATGCTTTCCATGTTTCCGGAAATAGATCCGGCACCGGCCAGTGAATAAGATAGAGATCAACATAGTCAAGCCCCAGTCTGGCCAAACTTTTTTCAAATGCACGTAAGGTACGATTAAATCCATGATCATCATTCCAAACCTTTGTCGTAACAAAGAGCTCCTCTCGTGATATTCCAGACTCTCTTATTGCCCTGCCTACCCCTTCTTCATTTCCGTAAAAGCTTGCCGTATCAATGTGCCGGTAACCAAGTTCCAGTGCATGTGCCACTGTATCGTAAGTTTGTTCAGCCGGCACTTTATAAACACCGAATCCCAGTTGCGGGATTTGCGTTCCATTGTTCAATTTCCTTTTTGTTTGCATATCCATTTGTCACAACTCCTTTTGTTGTCTAGTTTATCGCACCTAATACCGGACTTCCAACGGTAAGGTATGAAATAAATGGTCTCATTTAAAGGAAGCTATTTTTTAAAAGTAAAGAAAATATATAGTTTTTAGCGATATTAATTCATGATCGAGAAGGGCCATGTCCAGCTCCAGCGCTAAAGCCAAGCAAACTTCACACTCCTTCACTACGATAAGTCAACATCGGTAAAAGGGGAAGTTCGGTTAAAACCGCGACGTCCTGTCGCAACACCGAACTGACCTACGTCCTGTAGGCCTCAGCTCACCGTGTTTCCTTTATCTCATTGCGGAGTGCTCCAGTTTGTACGTTGCTAAACGGGCGCTTCCGCTTTTCTCACTGAAAAGTTAAGTTGATTACAGTTTTTGAGTTTATAATCATGGAGGTTCAGCGGCTTTCTGGCTTGGTTCAGTACCTTCCAAAGAATCTTCAGCTTTTTTCAGCTCCAGTTTAGCAAATTCAGTCAAACTTCAGCATTTCTCTAAAAAACCAAGTGAAAATTTCACACAACTGCAAATTCTATACTTTCTTTACTATTAAAAAAGCGGAGACCCTTTAAATTCAGGAGTCCCCGCTATTGCTATCCAATATATTCTTCACTCTCATCGACCTCATCAGCCACTAGTCCCGACAATACATGAACCCGGAGAATAAAACCAATTAATTTATCCTCTTCATTTACAACGGCTAACGGAAATTTCGACTCAAGTGTTTTGGCAATCAGATCATTGACATACTCATCCCGTTTAACGACTGTAATAGCAGTCAGCATCACGTCAGCCAACGTCTTCTTTTCCTTAATGCCTGCGATTGCATCATCAATCGTGACGATTCCTTTTACCTGTCGCTGCCGGTCTACCACAAACACACTGGAAATATTGTTTTCTTCCATTTCTTTTACAGCAACGTTCAAACCATCTTTCATCGATACCAACGCATTCGGTTTAATCATGACATGTTCAGCCTGGAAAACCTTTGAGCGATCAATATCTTTAATGAAATCAGAAATATATTCATTGGCCGGAGTTTCAATGATTTCCTCTGGTGACCCGACTTGAACGACACGCCCGTCTTTCATAACCGCTACTCGATCTCCGAGTTTAAATGCTTCATTAACATCATGGGTGATAAAAATGATCGTCTTCTGCAGCCGTTCCTGAATATCGAGAAGCTCCAGCTGCATTTCCCTGCGAATTAGCGGGTCGAGTGCACTGAATGGTTCATCCATTAATAGGATATCCGGATCATTTGCCAGTGCCCTTGCTAATCCAACCCGCTGCTGCATCCCCCCGGAAAGCTGATCGGGATACTTTTCCTCATACCCTTTTAACCCGACACTTTCAATATTTTTCATAGCGATTTCCCGACGTTTTTCCTTTGGCACATTACGAATTTCCAGCCCGTATTCGACATTTGCCAAAATCGTCCGGTGGTTAAACAGTCCAAAATGCTGAAATACCATCGCAATTTTTTCCTGACGAACCTGTTTAAGCTGTGCACTATTGTATTGAATGATATCTTCACCATCAATAAAAATGGATCCTGCTGTAGGCTTATTCAGCAAATTGAAGCAACGGATCAGAGTTGATTTTCCACTTCCGGACAGCCCCATGATAACAAAAATCTCTCCCTGCTGAATTTCCATGGAGGCGTCATATACCCCAACCGTATGTCCCGTTTTTGCCAGAATTTCCTGTTTTGTCATGCCATCCTTTACTTTCGGTAATACAGACTTTGGCTTCGGCCCAAAAATTTTCGATACGTTTTGTAATTTTACCTTTGCAGTCATTCACTCACCCTCCTATGCTTTTGGAGTTTATCCGCAATACCGCTTGAAACACGATCGATAATAATTGCTAAAAATACAATACTGATACCTGCCTCAAATCCTAGTGAAATATCAATCCGGTTGATAGAAACCAAAACTTGCTCTCCCAACCCTTGGGCACCAACCATTGATGCGATGACAACCATCGCAAGCGCCATCATCGTTGTCTGGTTTACCCCTGCCATAATTGTTGGCAGTGCTTGCGGTAATTGAATTTTCCTAAGCATTTGCCATTTTGACGAGCCGAACGATTGTGCCGATTCAATCACTTCTTTATCAACACCACGGATAGCAAGCTCTGTTAAACGGATAACAGGTGGCAATGCATAAATTAATGTTGCAAAAATTGCTGAAATATTTCCGAGTCCGAAGAAGAAGATAGCGGGAATTAAATAAACGAAGCTCGGCATTGTCTGCATCGCGTCCAAAAAGGGCCGCATTACTGTGGAAAAGCCTTTACTAAATGCCATCCAAACACCAAGCGGGACGCCCAGTACGAGTGAAATAATAACTGCTGTCATCACGATCGCGATCGTTGTCATCATATCTTCCCATAATCCAAATGAGCCAATTAAAAATACAAACACACCGTATAACACACCGGCAAATAATGACTTAAAATACCATCCGATTAATATAATAAAGGCAATGAACGCCCACCATGGCAGCCAAAGTAAAAACGTTTCAATCCCATTAATGAATTGGGACGAGACAATATAAATAAAATCAAAAACACTGCTTAACGACGTATCCAAAATATCAACTATTTTTTCAACATAATCCCCTAGGTTTGTTGTAATATCCGGAAAACTTCCCATCAGCAGACTGTAATAAACAGCCCTTTCACCTCACTTTAGATTAATTGGAAAAGCAGCCAAGCCCCTAAGACCGGCTGCTTTTCATCGTGCTTTTTAAACTAGTAATTACTTGGATGAATTAACTTCTAACTTCCCTGAACGGGCACTTCCGCTTTTGAGTTTACATAGATTCTTTTACTTTCTTGGCGATATCTTCTGAAACCCAGCTGGTCCATATATCCTCATGCTGTTCCATCCACCACATTGCTGCTTCTTCCGGGGATGCGTCATTTTCATCCATGTATTTAAGTGCCTCTTCCGTTAATGCACTGCTCGTTTCATAATTGCTTAGAAAGTCAACAACTTCAGGTGCCGCCTCAGGTAAATCTTTGTTTACCGCTACAACCACATCATTCGGCGGAAATGCGGTAGCTTTTGTTTCTTCAAACACTTCTTTATCGTATTCCGGTTCTTCCAGCAAGGTTAAATCGTATTTTGCCGTAACCGCAGTAGGCGACCAATAATATCCTACCCATGCTTTTCCTGAATTAATGGCATCCGTTAAAGAGGATACGATTGCCGCATCTGATCCCGGCTTAAAGTTGACAAATGTATCATTCAATCCATAAGCATCCATTTTCTCCGTAATAGCCTGTTCAACTGCCCAGCCACTCGGCGCATTAATTAAGCGGCCTTTGTCAGGTTCTGCCGGATCGGCAAATAATTCCGGATACTTTTTTAAATCCTCCACGGTTTTTAAGTCCGGTGCCATTGGTTCAATCCCTTTTTCCTTGTCACCTTCAATGACGTAGGTTGGGACGTATAATCCTTGCACATTATCGTCAAAGTTAACCGATACTTTTTCAATCTCTTCTTTATCAAGTGCTTTATTATAAATTTCTTTAATATTGTCGGTCCACACTTCCATGTAAACGTCAATATCCCCTTCCGTTAACCCTTGAAAAGTGGCTGCTGTCGAGCCGGATGTCACTTCGGTATCAATTCCATAGCCCTCCTCAATGATTGTTTGGGCTATACTGTTATGAACACGAATACTATCCCAGCCGGCATCTGCCAGTACGATTTTATCTATATCTCCATCAGCCTTTGAACCACTGCAGGCAGAAAGCACTACCAATATTGCAGTGGATAGTAACAATACGAATTTCTTCATTTCTTTTCCCCTTTCTTGTTGATTCAAATTTAGGTACCGCCTGTTTTCTGCACTATTGCCAATAATGAAAAAATTAATGATGCCATTAGTCACTGGATTAACTGACTATTTATCGTTAACAAAATTGAAAAGCTTTTCGCAGGCAGTAGAGGGTGCAATGCCAAGTAATTTTTGAGGTTAATAAATCAAATAAACTTTCCAGTGAAAAAGGATTAACCTGAACAACACTATTAATGGTATCGTAAATAGTTTAGACACTCAAATGTGCTAACAAGCTAAAATATGAGATTATTGCTGATTAAACGAGATCAGCCGACATTAACATAGTCTATTAGCTATATCATATCAAATACTCTGTATAACTCCATTTTTCCGACATTTGGTCAGGAAACCAATTACCTATCAATCCCCCGCTGTTACTTTCTCACGACCTATACCTATCCGTTTACACCTCTTTTCCCAATCCCAATAATCCTTAAACCTGAAATATGATTTCTTTGTGAAAGGAGTAAAATTTTCTTGCTTAATCCCGTTAAAATTGTTATTATTTAATAGTTCTACATATGAACTATTCACTTATTGAACTATCTTGTCCTTAGGAGGTTTATTTTTTTATTATGATTATGGAATTAAAAGAATTGATTGACCGCTATCAAGAAGCAATGAACACCATTTACCGGGGTGTGAATGGAATATTGAAAGAAAGAATTCACTCCGATATTACAACAGACCAATTTTCGACACTGCACTATATTCGAAATCACGAAAACGCTACATCAACGGAAATTGCCCATGCATTTGGTATTGGTAAAAGTGCTGTAACGGCACAAATAAACCGTTTATTTGATAAGGGATTAATCGAACGGGAGCGTGACGATAAGGATCGGCGTAATGTCTACTTATATGTTACAGCCAAAGGGATAGAACTGGTAAACTTCACGGAAAAGGAGCTGTACGCTGAAATTGGCAAACAGCTTGCACACTTTAATGATGAAGAAATTCAGACCTTTATCTGCTCCCTGGAAAAATTAGCAGAAGTAATGAAGGAAAACCGATAGAAAGGGGACTATTATGAAACATATTATCAAATTCCGCTGGCCCATCGCTATCCTATGGGTTGCGGTGGCAGTTTCATTATTTATCTTTGCACCAAATCTTCAGGAGCTTGTACAGGAAAAAGGCCAAATAACTGTTCCTGAAGGATATACATCACAGGAGGCACAAGCATTAATAGAAGATATGTCAGCCGATGAAGATAACAGTTCAGCAAGCAGTGTACTTGTTTTTCATGATAATGACGGGCTGGATAAAGCAAAAAAGGAAGAAATCGCACAAGCTATCGATGAGCTGAAAAAAAATCAGGATAACCTGCAGATTTCCGATATTCTGGATTTCAGGGAAGATCCGGCAATCGCCGATCAGACTGTGGCAGAAGACGGGAAAACGATTATGGTTCCATTTCAGGTTTCATTAAAAGATCAGGAAGTAAATAAGGCTCGCGATAACATCTATGATACGGTTGATGATATCAATGTCGAACACTACCTAACAGGTGAACAAATGATACAGCAGGACATTCTTGACAACTCGGAGGAAGGCCTGAAAAAGACAGAATTTATTACAGTCGGGTTAATTTTGATCATCCTGTTTGTCGTGTTCAAATCATTTGTCGCACCGTTTATTCCATTATTGACTGTCGGAATTAGCTACCTGGCCGCCCAAGGCATTGTCTCGATCTTGGCGGATACGGCTGGTTTTCCGCTTTCAACGTTTACACAAATTTTCATGGTTGCGGTGATGTTCGGGATTGGAACCGACTATTGTATCTTACTAATCAGTCGTTTTAAGGAAGAAATCGCCCAGCATGATTCCATCAAAGATGCTGTTGCAACTACTTATAAATCAGGTGGAAAAACGATTTTCTTTGCTGGATTAGCAGTATTAATTGGTTTCTCAACCATCGGGCTATCCACATTTTCTCTCTATCAATCGGCAGTTGCCGTTGCAGTTGGTGTTGCGGTTGTACTTATTGCCTTAGCTACATTAGTACCATTTTTCCTAGTTGTACTGGGTAAGAAACTGTTCTGGCCATTTGATAAAAATGTTGCCCATAAGGAAAGCCGGATTTGGGGGACAGCCGGAAAATTCGCTTGGGGCAGGCCGGTAGTAGCATTAGTTATCGTTGCCGTCATAACCCTGCCATTTTTATTAACGTTCGATGGCGACAAATCGTACAACTCGCTTGAAGAAATTGGTGATGACTACGGATCTGTGAAAGGATTTAACTGGATTGCCGATAGCTTTGGCCCAGGGCAAACGATGCCGACTAGTGTTGTATTTAAGACGGATAAGCCAGTCGATTCTGTAGAAGATTACCAAGCAATCGAAGACATGTCACAAGAACTTGCCCAAATGGACGGTGTTGAACAGGTTCGCAGTGCGACAAGACCCGCTGGTGATGTCATTGAGGATTTTAAAGCCAATAAACAAACTGGTATGCTGGCTGACGGAGTTGATCAAAGTACAGAGGGGATCACAAAAATTCAGGCAGGTTTGCAGGAAGCAGCCTCAGAATTGAAAAAGTCTGGACCACAATTAAAGGATGCACAAAATGGCGTTGACCAATTGATGCAAGGCACACAGGAAGCTAACAATGGCGTTGGCGACATGAAAGATGCCTTATCACAAATTCAGCAAGGGATTGAATCTGGTTCTCAAGGAGCAGGGGAAATTAAAACCAACCTGCAAACCATTAAGGATAATCTCGATCAGACAATAGCTGGCAATAGGCAATTATTACAAGGTTATCAGGCCATTGCTGATGGGTTAAAAAGTGTTGGCGGCGGCGAATTTGACGCTCAGGGAATTGATGAATTAAAAGGTGCTATGCAAGGTTCATTAGATCAGTTAAAGACTTTACAAAATTCCAATCCTGAACTTAATCAAGAACAGCAAATACAACTAGGTACTGCTATTCAGTATACTGAGGGCGCGATAAAGGGAATTGAGCAATTACAAAACAAAATAAAAGATGTACAGGGTGCGCAAACAGGATTACAAGAAGTTAATGCTCAATTTAGCAAGTTAAACCAAGGTTTCGCTGACTCCATCGCTGGCCAGGAAAAACTAGCTGCAGGGATTGGTGAATTAATTTCAGGAATTGATCAGTTGCAATCCGGATTAAATCAGGCAGCAGATGGCCAAGGTCAAGTAGTCAACAATATTCCGAGCCTGCAGGATGGATTGTCGCAAATCTACGGAGGCCAGGAAGAATTAAAAACAGCCTTCAGCGATATGCAGGGGCAATTGGATGAGCTTACCGGCGGACTAGGGGATAGTTCGAATGGCTTGAAAAAGATCAATGACGGATTATCCAAGGTACAGGATCACCTTAGTGAATTCGATGCAGATTCAAGTAAACCAATTGTCATTATTCCAGAAGAGGCACTGGAAAACGAAGACTTTATCGAAGGAACAAAAGCCTATCTATCGGACGATAAAACAATCGTCAAATTTGATGTTGTCTTATCACACAACCCTTATTCAACAAAGGCTATTAATATGGTGGATAAAATCAAGGATACGGTGAATAACACAAAAGAGGACACTGTCTTAGCAGGGAGTGATCCAAAACTCGGCGGGGTTAGCAGTACGAATAATGATTTACAAAATATTTCGGATGCTGACTATTCTCGTACCGTATTTCTTATGATCGCAGGAATCTTTATCATATTGGTCCTCCTGTTACGATCACTAATAATGCCGCTGTATTTGATTGGTTCATTAATCTTGACCTACTTTACCTCTATGGGAGTTGCCGAATTAGTATTTAACCAGCTGCTCGGATATGACGGCCTGACATGGGCTATTCCGTTCTTTTCCTTTGTGATGCTGATGGCACTGGGTATCGATTACAGTATTTTCGTGATGGATCGATTCAATGAATATAAAAACGGCAATATTAAAGAAGCATTACTATCAGCCATGAAAAACATGGGAACAGTCATTATATCAGCTGCCATTATTTTAGGTGGAACCTTTGGAGCAATGCTCCCATCTGGTGTGTTGTCAATCTTGCAAATTGCAACGGTTGTACTGACAGGATTATTCCTGTATGCCTTTGTAATGTTACCATTATTTATTCCAGTTATGGTACGAATCTTTGGCAAAGTAAACTGGTGGCCATTTAAGTACAATAAAGAGTAATAGAAAGGAAATCGGCTTATGTGCCGATTTCCTTTCTATATTTGGGGACAGATATCTTGCGTTGTCCCCAATTATTAAAATAAACAGGACAAGGCCAATTTGTTCACTGTCAAACTTATACAATTTACTTGCTATTTTTGCACATTTACTGTCCAAAACTGGTGAAATACTGTCTAAACCTGCTATCGGAGGCAATCTATTTTTTTCCTATCTCCTTAATAATTTCAATTACACGTTCTTTTGCCTTTTTACTTTGATATTTTTTCATATAATCGATCATAACCGGGGCTTGTTCTTTTAACCCGAAAAGTTCTTGTACTAGATGATCTGATGTAAGCTTTTCCTCTTCCATAACCCGTGCATATTTTTTCTCCATAAACGATTTTGCATTAATGATCTGGTCACCTCTGCTTGCTTGCTTGGACAAAGGAATGAGGAGCATCGGTTTTTGTAACGCCAAAAATTCAAAAATTGCATTGGCACCGGCCCGTGATAATACAAAATCAGTGGCTGCGAAAAGATCCTTTAATGTTTCATTTACATATTCAAATTGTTTGTACCCCTCCCGATTTATTGCTTTATCGATTTTTCCATTTCCGCAAATGTGGGCAATTTGAAAAACCGGTAACAGTTCATCAAGGCTTTCACGGACCGTATTGTTAATCTTCTCAGAGCCGCCGCTTCCGCCCATGATCAGCAGCACCGGCCTGCTGCTGGTGAATCCGCATAATTCCAGTCCTTTTTCCCGGCTGCCTTGAAACAACTCGTCCCGAATAACCGCCCCAACGTATTCGGATTTTTGCTCTGGCAAAAATTTCATCGTCTCCGGAAATGTTGCCAGGATCTTTTTCGCAAACGGAAAAGCGAGCTTGTTCGCAAGTCCCGGGGTAAAATCCGATTCATGAATGATTGCCGGCACCCTCCCCAATTTCGCCGCTAAGATGACCGGGACCGATACAAAGCCACCTTTTGAAAAGATAATGGACGGTTTACGCTTTCCGATAATCCGCCAGGCCTGCATCGTCCCTTTTAACACTTTAAATGGATCTTTGATATTTTCCTTGGAAATGTAACGTCTCAGTTTCCCGGTTGAAATCGGATAATAGGTTACATTCTCCATTTGCTCGACTAATTTACGTTCAATCCCAGTTTTGGAGCCAATATAATCAATCTCCCATCCTTCTTCCTGAAATACCGGAATTAAAGCCAGATTCACAATCACGTGTCCGGCCGTTCCGCCACCCGTAAAAAGGATTCGTTTCTTTTTCATAAAATGTACTTCCTTTCTATCGATAAAACGGTATAATTGCATTTGTATTGAAATCCATCTCTATCCTAATGGAAAATAAACAAAAAAGGAAGAGGAATATGCATGAAACAGCAACATTAAGAGAAAAATTGAAGCTTTTTACCATCATATTAGTGCCTATTTTGATCACACAGATCAGTCTGTATTTAATGAACTTCTTTGACACCGTCATGTCCGGCCGGGTAGGTGCAGCGGATCTTGCCGGTGTTGCAATCGGATCCAGTCTCTGGGTGCCAGTTTTCACCGGAATCAATGGAATACTGCTTGCGATAACCCCGATTATTGCCCAGTTAACCGGTGCAAAATCGGAGCATGAAGTACCGAACAAAGTACAGCAAGGAATTTACTTGGCAATTGTGTTAGCTCTGTTAGTTGCTTTGGCTGGAGCTTTACTGCTTAATCCTATTTTACAGCTTATGGATCTGGAAACAGAAGTCAGACATACTGCAACGTTTTATCTGGTTTCCCTTGTTACAGGAATTGTGCCATTATTTATTTTTAATACATTACGGTGTTTTATTGATGCACTAGGGCAAACCCGCGTTTCAATGCTGATCATTTTGACTTCCCTGCCATTAAATGTCCTGTTTAATTATATATTCATCTTCGGAAAGCTCGGTGTACCGGCGTTTGGCGGGGTTGGTGCTGGTATTGCAACATCGATTACCTACTGGCTGGTTTGTGGAATTGCCTTTGGTGTTATCTATAAAAATAAACCGTTTCGTATGTATGAGATCTTTTCTAATTGGGTGAAACCATCGTTAAAAGAATGGTGGGAACAATTAAAAATCGGTATCCCTATTGGCTTTTCCATCTTTTTTGAAACGAGTATTTTTTCAGCAGTAACATTACTGATGAGTGTCTACAGCACATATACGATTGCTGCCCATCAGGCTGCGATGAATTTTGCTTCCCTATTATACATGATCCCGCTCAGTGTCGGTATGGCATTGACAATCGCCGTTGGGTATGAGGCTGGTGGCAGGCGGCTTGGAGAGGCAAAGACGTACAGTTATATCGGGATCAGCGGCGGATTATTTATTGCCGTGTTTGCTGGTCTCGTATTATATGTTTTCAATGACACGGTTGCTGCAATGTACAATGATAACCCGGAAGTTATCGAACTGACAAAGCATTTTATTTATTATGCAATTTTCTACCAGCTGGCAGATGCGTTCGGAGCACCGATCCAAGGGGCATTACGCGGCTACAAAGACGTCAATCTTACCCTGGTGATCTCATTGGTTTCATACTGGGGCGTTGGCTTGCCAAGTGGCTTTTTACTTGCAAACTATACACCTTTGGAACCGTTTGGATACTGGGTAGGAATCATTATTGGCTTGAGCTTCGGTGCAGCTTGTCTATTGGCACGGCTCTTTTACTTGCAAAAAAAACTTGCTAAAGAGAAAAAGCAACTAGCAATCCAACAGCACGGTTAAATTATGCTGGTGTTTTTTCATTTGCCTCATTTAATTCATAGTTGTAAATACCAATCATTACAATCTCTTTTATAAACCGAATCAATGTTCCTTCATAACAAAAGCGAGAACACCTTAACAAGTGTTCTCGCTTTTGTTAACCAATTTACAAAAATAACCCGGCGATCGTTGCGGATAAGATGGATGCTAACGTTGCACCAATCAGTAATTTCATTCCGAACCCGGAAACTTGCACCGCTTTTTTACTATCAATACCTTGCACAGTCCCCGCGATAATTCCAATCGATGAAAAGTTGGCAAAGCTTGTCAAGAAAACCGAAACAATCCCGATCGTTTTTTCCGACATACTGCCAAGCATCTTCTGGAATTCAAGCATGGCGACAAATTCATTTGTTACAATTTTGGTCCCCATAACGCCACCGGCACGAATTACCTCACCCGGCGAAATCCCCATTAACATTCCAATCGGTGAAAGAATATATCCGAGAATTTCCTGCAGTGTCACACCGGCAAAAATAAACTGAATCAGCCAATTCACAAGCTCAAGGGAAGCAATGAACGCAATAAGCATGGCTGCAACGATTAATGCTATCTTACCACCATCAAGTGCACCATTCCCCATTGCTTCGAAAATACTTCTGTCCTGGGAGACATCTTTTATATCTACATGATCCTCTTCTTTCGGTACTTTAACTGGAGCGATCATGGAAGAGATCATTAAGGCACTAAACATGTTTAATGGCAGTGCAACCAAAACATATTCCGGCGGGAGAATCTGTAAATAAGAGCCAACGATAGATGCCGATACAGACCCCATAGCCGAAGCACTAACAATGTATAACCGGTTCTTGTCCAAATGATGAAACTGTGTCTTTATCGCAAGCAGCGCCTCTGACTGACCGAAAAAGATACTATTGACGGCGTTGAATGATTCCACCTTTGGCAATCCGGTGATTTTCGAGATAAGTCCGCCAAAATATTTAATAATTACAGGCAATATTTTCAAATACGTCAGTACAGACAAAATGGTTGCGAAAAAGATGATAAGCAACAATACATTAAAGAAAAATACGCCACCTTCCCCAACTGTAATGCCGCCAACAACGAAATTAATTCCTTCCGTACCAAATTCAATTAATTTATTGAACCCTGCAGAAATACCATTAATAATGTTTTTCCCGATTTCTGTCGAAAACATAAACCACGTGATAATCAGCTGTGCAACAAGCATAACAACGATGGCTTTGTAGTTGATGTTTTGCTTATCATTCGACATTAAATATGCAATTCCGAGGACAATAATGATTGCTGCCAGTCCTAGAAGAATATCCACGGATGTTAAGCCTCCCTTTAATTAATTAGTAGAATGCATACATGATTGCAAATGCTTTCAATTAATACGAATTCCAAACCTGATTTTAACAGGTTGTCAGACGTCATGCAAGTTAAAATACAATTAAAATTATCAATGCAGTTAGTTGTCCCCTATTCCGGCTTTTTTAGTAAATGGAGCAGCAAAAGACCCCAGTACACGTAACTGAGGTCTTTCTTGTTGTCTAGGAAATTATAAAATTTGGTGGCTGTGGATAACTTAATAACCGGATAAGCCACGTCCGGCTCCAGTGCCTTTGTTCATTTCATATATTACTTGTTAATGCGCGGGGAAAAAGATCATTTGCAGCACAAAAATAATCCCGAACAAATATAAAATCCAGTGAACATCCTTCCCTTTCCCGCTAACTAATTTCAATAATGGATACGTAATAAACCCGATTGATATTCCAGTTGCAATACTTGACGTCAATGGCATCGTTAAAATAATCGCAAACGCTGGGAATGCTTCATCAAACGTCTTCCAGTCGATTCGTGCCAGCCCCTCCATCATGAAACATCCGACAATGATCAAAACGGGTGCTGTAATGGCTGACAGATTGGCAATCGCCCCAATGATCGGTGTAAAAAATATCGATATGGCAAAAAGAATTGCTATAACTACGGACGTCAAACCAGTTCTACCACCCGCCGCTACACCAGAAGTCGATTCGACATAGGCAGTTGAAGGACTTGTCCCAAACATCGATCCAATTGTAGTGGCAGTCGCATCAGCCATGAGTGCTGCTTTCGCACGTGGCAGTTTGCCATTTTTCATAAAACCAGCTTGTTCAGCTACGCCAATTAATGTACCTGTTGTATCAAAAATGGTAACAAGTAAAAAGGCAAACACAATGGTGTATAGTCCATTACTAAATACACCGGCAACATCCATATCAAAAAATACTGGTACTGGCGGTGCCGAAACAACCCCATCAAACTTTAATTGCCCCGTAAAAAAGCCAATCACCCCTGTTGCGATCATGCCAATAAACAATGCACCCTTCACATTCCAAGTCATCAGAATTAAAGTAATAAACAATCCGGCTAGTGTTAATATGGTTCCAGGGGCATGTAAATCACCAAAACCAACCATATTGGCTTCATTTGGAACAACAATTCCCGACATTTTTAGCCCTAAAAAAGCAATAAACAGGCCAATCCCAGATGTAATCCCAAATTTCAATGATGACGGAATTGCTTCGATTAATGTCTCGCGCAATGTGGTAAAGCTTAATAACATAAAAATAATACCTGCTAGAAATACCGTTCCAAATATAACTTGATACGATAAACCCTGTGTGGCAACAACACTGGCAAAATACGCATTCATCCCCATTCCTGGAGCAATCGCAATTGGATAATTTGCAAAAAATGCCATACACAACGTTCCAACTACTGCGGAAATAACGGTAGCCATAAACACTTGATTAAAAGGGACTCCTGCAGAAGAAAGAATTGCCGGATTAACAACGATAATATAAACCATGGTAAGAAATGTTGTCACGCCACCAACTATCTCTGTTCGGATATTTGTATTGTTTTGCTTTAGTTTAAATAATTTATCCATCTGTTACACCTACAATCACGAATAATTTAAATCAACACTTAATATATTATTCGTTTTTATTGGTTTTTGCAATAGATCAGAAATAAATTTATGTAAAATTGTATTTCCAATGTAAATAGTTATCCGAAAATACCATTTTCTCTATGTGAAAATTCAATTTTAAGTAGTGTTCTTTAGTGAGAAATTAAAATTTAACTTCATGACTAATTTGGCAAACATGGTATAATAGAATATATCCCAACTCTCGGGGTCTACTAACATGAAATAATATATAGAAGGGTGGTCGTATAATATGGGCGAAGATTTACAAATAGTATTGGAACAAATTAATAAGATAAACACGAGATTGGATTCTATTGATGGAAAAGTTGATACTTTTGATAGTAATTTCGATTCCCTTGATGCAAAGGTTGGCACCTTTGATAGTAAATTCGATTCCCTTGATGCAAAGGTTGGCACTTTTGATAGTAAATTTGATTCCCTTGATGCAAGGGTTGGCGCTTTTGAAAGTAAATTCGATTCCCTTGATGCAAGGGTTGGCGCTTTTGAAAGTAAATTCGATTCCCTTGATGCAGGGGTTGGCGCTTTTGAAAGTAAATTCGATTCATATGAGAGCAGATTTAAATCATTCGAGCAAACAACGAAAAAAGAATTTAGCAATATACAACTAAAAATCAAAAATCTTCATGAATTCGTTGAAATGAACCACACATTGATCAAGACCAATCACGCAATGACTATTAAACATTTGAAGTCCACGCAAAATGATGTACAGCTAATCAAAAAGCAGACGGAAAAAATGCAGAAATGAAACCCGATATAGAAGGGCTAAACGAGACAGTCTCCGAAATGCAAGCTGATATAAAGTTGTTAAAAAGAGTTACAACAAATTAGTATTCAACTATGTCATCTATTCCCACATATAGCTTTCCGAGTAAATTACCATAAAACACAAAAAGCCTCACCCTGTACCATCAAAGTGAGGCTTTTATATATTATCCTTCCAACAACAAATCGTAAGGATCTTCCAAAAGTTGTTTAATACGCACCAGGAATTGGACTGCTTCTTTACCGTCAACAACACGGTGATCATATGATAAAGCCAGGTACATCATTGGTCGAACTTCAATGGTATCATCCGGCATAACCATTGGCCGTTTAACGATATTGTGCATTCCAAGGATACCAACCTGTGGTGCATTTAAAATAGGTGTCGACATCATGGAGCCGAATGTTCCGCCATTCGTAATCGTAAATGTACCACCTTGCAGGTCATTTAACGATAATTCTTTGTTTTTTGCCTTCTGCCCTAAATTGCCGATTTCGCGCTCAATACCAGCGAAGTCTAATCGGTCCGCATCACGAACAACTGGTACGACGAGACCTTCATCTGTTGATACTGCGATACCAATATCATAGAATTTTTTCAACACTAGTTCATTACCTTGAATTTCCGAGTTAATTAGTGGAAATTCTTTCAAAGCGCCAACTACTGCTTTGGTAAAGAACGACATAAATCCAAGTTTGACATCATGTTTTTTAATAAAGTTTTCTTTACGCTGGCTGCGGAGCTTCATAACCGCAGTCATGTCTACTTCATTAAACGTCGTCAACATTGCTGCTTCATGCTGCACTTCAACAAGACGGTTAGCGATTGTTTGACGGCGTCGTGACATTTTTATCCGTTCAACAGGTTTGTCAAATTCCGTTTTCTCCGTATTTTTAGGTGCTGCTGTTTTAGCCGGTTTTTCCTGTTTTTGTTCATTTCCACCTTTGGCTGCTGCTTCAACATCTTCAGGACGAACCCGGCCTAGCGGATCGCGTGTACTTACCTGGCTAAGATCAATGTTTAATTCACGAGCCCGTTTTCTGGCTGCAGGTGATGCGATAACACCTTGGTCCGATTTTGTTTCATCCTGCTTTTCATCCTGCTTTGGTGCTGCTTGTTTCGGCCCTTCTTTTGGTGCTTCTTCTTCTGCTTTTGGTTCTGCTTTTTCCCCTGAAGCATCACCGCCAGCTTCTCCATTTTCATCTACTTTTGCGATAACATCCCCTACTTCGACATCATCACCTTCACTCGCGACAATCTCAACAAGTACACCTGCAGAATCAGCGTTTACTTCGACGTTTACTTTGTCGGTCTCCAGTTCAACTACCGGATCGCCCTTCTCGATTTTGTCACCCTTTTTTACTAACCATTCAGCGATTGTGCCTTCTGTGATGGACTCAGCTAGTTCTGGAATCTTAATTTCTTTCACTGGAATCTCCTCCTATTGATTCATTGATTGCTTCACGGACGATTTGGTTTTGTTCTGTTTTATGCACATTCGGTTCGCCAACTGCAGGGGCTGCACGATCAGGCCGGCCAATATAGCGTAAAGTTTGACCGTCTTTTAGCAAATCACGTAAATAATCATCAACAAAGTCCCAAGCTCCCATGTTTTTTGGTTCTTCCTGTACCCAAACGATTTCCTCAACGTTTGGCATTTCTGCTAATTCTTTTGCTAATTCTTCCTCAGGGAAAGGATAAATTTGCTCTAGTCTTAATACCCGTAACCAGTCAAAGCTTTCTTCTGATTTATCAAGAGCCTCCTCAATGTCCACCATTACTTTTCCGCTTCCGATCAGCAAGCGTTTCGCATCCTCCTTGCTCACTTTTAAATTAGGCTGTGAGCGTAACGCCTGGAATCTCCCTTCCGAAAATTCCTCAGCACTCGATGCAACACGCTGATTACGCAAAAGACTTTTCGGTGTCATTAGGATAAGCGGTCTTGCTTCCTCACGTCCGCGCATTGCCGCCTGACGACGAATCAAATGGAAGAACTGTGCGGATGATGTAACATTGGCTACAATGATGTTGTTTTCTGCGGCCAACTGCAAATATCTTTCCAAACGGGCACTGGAATGCTCCGGTCCTTGACCTTCATATCCGTGCGGCAGCAAAATAACCATGTTTGATTTCTCGCCCCATTTTGCCCGGGCTGCCGAAATAAACTGATCAAAAATAACTTGGGCCGCATTGGCAAAATCACCAAATTGTGCTTCCCACAGCACTAATGTATTCGGTGATTGAACACTATACCCATATTCATAGCCTAAAACTCCTGCTTCTGAAAGCGGGCTGTTCCGAATATCAAAAGATGCTTTGGCCTCATCCAGACCATGCATTAAGCAATAGGAATCCTGCTTCTTCACATCATGTAACACAATATGACGATGGGCAAATGTCCCCCGCTCTGAGTCCTGCCCTGTTAGCCGGACCGGAATCCCGTCCTGTAAAATGGAAGCATATGTCAACGCTTCGCCAGCACCCCAGTCGGCTTTATTGCCTTCCTCCAGGACATTTTCACGCCGCTTCAGGATTTTTTCCAGCTTCTTGAATCCGGTAAATCCTTCTGGGCGTTTCAACAATCCTTTATTTAATGCTTTCAATTGCTCAAGTGGGACAGCTGTATCAAATTGGTCGATATCATTTGTTAACGCTTTGGGCATGCATTTTGCTTCCGCTTCACCGGTGTCGTTTTCTCTCATACTGTCAAAAATGTCACGCAAACTGCTTTCTACCTGATCTTTTATTTTTGCCAGGCTTCCTTCCTCAATAATGCCATCCCTCGTTAATACATCAGTAAAAACCTGTGCAACGGTTGGGTGTTTATCGATATCTTGATAGAGCTGTGGTTGTGTTGTTCTTGGCTCATCCATTTCGTTATGGCCATAACGACGGTAGCCAACCAAATCAATCAAAAAGTCTTTATGAAACTCTTTACGGTATTCATAAGCAAGATTCATTGCCGATACACAGGCAATTGGATCATCCGCATTCACATGAATAATCGGGATTTCATAGCCTTTTGCCAAATCACTTGCATATCGGGTTGAGCGTCCATCTCTTTGGTCTGTTGTATAGCCAACAAGGTTATTTGCAATTAAATGAAGTGTCCCGCCTGTATGGTAACCAGGCAGCCCGCTTAAATTCAGCGATTCAGCGACAACTCCCTCCCCAATAAAGGCGGCGTCCCCATGAATTAACACATTAAACGCCTTGTTAACGTCCTGTTTTGGATATCCTTTTTCCGAACGAGTATCCTGTGCTGCACGGGTAAATCCTTGAACAACCGGGTTGACAAATTCCAAATGAGACGGATTGTGCGCCAACGTAATATGGGTGGACATTTCTTCACTGTCCTTCACTTCCGTTGTTGCCCCGAAGTGATACTTTACATCACCAGTCCAGCCATAATTAATCCCAGTTGAACCTTCTGAAGGAATCAATTCCTTATCCGGTGAATGATGAAATTCGGAAAAAATCTTATCGTACGGTTTTCCCAAAATATGTGACAATACACTTAGCCGACCACGGTGTGCCATCCCCATCATAATATGTTCAATTTTGTCGGATGTCGCATGCTTCACAATTTGGTCCAGCATTGGAATCATTACCTCTAAGCCTTCAATCGAAAAGCGCTTTTGTCCAACAAACGTTTTTTGTAAAAATCCTTCAAAACCTTCTACATGGGCAAGACGCTCCAGTAAATGTTTCTTTTCTTCGTCTGAAAGCGATAGTTGGTACTTTCCAGATTCGATTCGTTCCAATAGCCATTTACGTTCGTCATCATTGTTGACATGATCATATTCAAACGTTATTGTACCGCAATAATATTTTTTCAATTGCTCCATAACTTCAAATCCATTGTCGACACCAGTCGGTGCTTCCTCCCATAACCATGATGCCGGGATATTTTTTAAATCCTCTTCTGATAATCCATAGGTTTTCGGATTGACAATGTCTGACTTTCGGTTTTTATCGCGTCCAACCGGATAAATATCAGCTTCCAAGTGTCCATAACGACGAATAGCCTCAACAAGTTTCATTGCTGAGGTCAGTTTTTTCACATCGCTTATGGAAGGTGATGCTGCTGATGTTTCTGCTGCACCATTCGTATAATGCGTCCAGTTGGGGGCTCCATGCTGTTCAAAAAGTTCTCGTAAAGATGAATCAATAGCTTCAGGATCCTCTTTGTATAAGTCATATTGTTCTTCAATATACCCCATGTTAGGACCATAAAATTTTCCCCAGAATCTCTCACTCGATTCTTCATTCTGTGCCACGTCTTATACCCCCATTAGCAGTTAACTTTCTCCGTTTCGTAACGGTATTATCACATTCCGTATCCATTATAGAACGGTCGAATGACTTCATCAACTAATATACCCTATTTTATGCCGATAAACAATATAAGACACCATCAGCGGTTAAACTTTTTAAATGTCGATATTTTGTAAAAAAGAAAGGTCAGGTTATATAAGATAAAACCCGATTTAGAGATGTTTTTCATTTGTCTCTTCGGATTTTTTATAACTATCCCCGCAAATAGTTCACATCCGGAAAATTATTCGGTATAATAAGGACATATTAATTAACGATAATCTTTTTACATACAGTTATAAAAGGGAGGCAACAGAACATGAAAATGGCATTGTTAATGGGAGTTATTGTTACATTTATTGTATCTTGCTTTACTTCAGGTTATGAAGCAAAGCCCGGGAAACCAACAAAACAATAAAAAGAAAGCTGCCCCGTTTTATAGCGGAGCAGCTTTTTATTTCAAGCCATGAAACCCTTGTTGTCTTAACGCTTCATACACAATAATTGCTGCAGTATTGGATAAGTTCAGTGACCGTACCTTATCAGTCATATGAATTCGTAAACATTTATCTTCTTTTCCCTCTAACAAGTTTTTGGGAATTCCGTTCGTTTCCCTGCCAAATACAAAAAACAGGTCTTCCGCCGTATTACTATAATCATAATCCGTGTAATATTTTTTTCCGAAGTTTTCAATATAGTAAAAGTTACCATCTGGATATGTCCGGTATAATGCTTCGAGTGAATCGTATTCCCGAATATCTACATGTTTCCAATAATCGAGTCCAGCCCGCCTTACCATTTTATCATCGGTAGAAAATCCAAGCGGGTGGATTAAATGTAGTGTTGCACCTACTGCTAAGCATGTTCTAGCTATATTTCCTGTATTTGCTGGAATTTCTGGCTGATATAAAACAACGTGTAAACTCACAATTCATTCTCCTTACCTTGTTAAATACGAAGATTATTATACCACTACTCGCCAATGCGGAAAAACTTATAGTTGATATTCGGCGTCCATGCAGTTGAATCTTCGTACGACCAATACCGGTTGCGGCTGTTATCTGTATGGGCATTGACAAGCGGCATTCCATACGCATCCTTCGCCACGACAATTGTCGTGTGATTCCACTTGTCGTCCCCTTCAAAATCATAGCAAATCACATCACCAGGGATTAGCTCCTCAGCTGATTCCATTTCTTTCCCTTTTAAACCCTTTGTTGAACCGCTTAAATACCAGCGAAGCGAATGAGCTACTGCCCAGCTGAAACTCCAATTGTCATTTTGGTACCACCACCCGTTCCCCCTGTCTGGTGCCCCCCGCATTGGCGCCCCTCCAGCATAAAGACACTGCGAAATATAGTTTGTACAATCGACAGTAAATGTGCGAAAAGCAGGATTATAGCTGTTCCACCAACGTTCTGCATATTTCACTGCAGCTAACCTATCATAAGAAAAGCGATGTTCCTCCAAATCTCGTTCCCCGTCAGATGGCAGTATCTTATTTTCACCGGTATTTTCAAGCTTTCGGTCTAGGGGCAGATGTTCAATCTTTTGATCGCTGCTAATTCGAAATTGGAACGGTACTACTTGCTCTTCACGGTAAAAATATTCCCCTTGTTTCATTAAATAGGATACATGCAAATTATATTGAAAGGTTGATCCCCGATCATAACGCAACTCCTGGAAAATATGTCCATTCCCCTGAATGCGGCTAATTTCTACTCCCCGCTCTTTGCATAAATCTTTTTTCCGCCTCCACCATTCTTCATGCGTAACTTCTGATTGAAAGAAATCAACCCACCAATCCTTTACTATTTCCATAAAAAATCCCCTCCATTACATATATATGGAGAGAAAGGTTGTCTCAAGAATTGATTTTTAAAGAGTGTGTTCAAAAAGGAGGATGAAAAGGACCGAGGTCGGCTAAGTTCTCGGGCGTCCTGTTGCAACGCCGACACTAGCGCGTCCAGTAGTCACAGTTCAAGGCAGCGTAGTTTCGAGCAGCTCACCTTGCACAGGAAGTGCTGACTTCTGCTGTTGGCGATTGTCGTGGGTGGTTTTAGCAGAAGGTCCCCTATGCAATTAGATACATGAGCAGCGGAGAAACAAGCCAACGAGCTTCCACAGGATGTGGTGACTTCGACGTTCGACACAGGACGTGTCGGAATTTAGTCGAAGATCCCCTATGCAATTAGATACATGAGCAGCGGAGAAACAAGCCAACGAGCTTCCACAGGATGTGGTGACTTCGACGTTCGACACAGGACGTGTCGGAATTTAGTCGAAGATCCCCTTATCTCGAAGTGTCATTTTCACCGGACTTTTTGAACATCCTCTTAAACTTGAATCCCGAACAATGCTTCCGTTTTCCTGAATGTTGTTAACTCCAAAAATAATTACCTTTGAATTATTCACACTAGCAAAACTTGTTCATGCTGCAGTAAATATTCTTTTTTATCCAGTCCACCATTGTACCCGACCATTTTCCCGTTTGTACCAATTACCCTGTGGCACGGTACAACAATTGAGAACGGGTTCTTGTTGACTGCCCCGCCGACTGCCCGCACTGCTTTCGGATTGCCAATTGTTACAGCAATATCCTTATATGTTTTCGTCACACCATATGGAATCGTATCACATAGAGCCTGCCAGACTTTTTGCTGAAATGGGGTTCCGTGAAAAGCAAAATTGAACGAAAATTCCTGACTTTTACGTTGAAAATACGCCTGAAGCTGTTCTTTTACATGGTTCACTTTCTTTGCATCCTGTACAAACACCGGATGGTCAAAATAACGATCTCCCCACTTTTGCAGCTGTGTTTCCAAATCGGCCATTAAGCCGTAATCGATCCGAACGATTCTTTGGCCGTCACTAATGATTAATAATGAACCGACTGGTGAAACCATTTCGTCGTAATACAGCTTTGTTTCTCCCATATTTATTCCCCCCTTTTCTATCATTAGTATCTGTTCTTCTGGAAATCTAACCCTTTCTCCATTTCGAACAAAACCTGATCATCAGTTTCCTTTTCCATTGCTTCCTTAATTGCTGTAATTGCTTCATCCGTGCCAATTTTCCCAAGTGTCCACGCTGCAGTTCCGCGAATGACCGGACGCGGATCATTGTTCATCACTGCAACTAATTCGTCTACAGCTGTTTCATCTTTAAAATGTGCAAGTGCGATTATCGCATTTCGCTGAATGGGCTTCTTCCCACGCCAGGAACCAGCCATATGACCAAACGTCTCCTTAAATTCCCGATTCGATATGCGCAACATCGGTTTCAGCTTCGGTTTGGCAGCTTCCGGTTGTGGTTCAGCTTCGGGGTGAAAATGAAAATCCATTTGTTTATTTTTCGGACAAACCTGCTGGCATGTATCACAGCCATATACACGGTTACCAAGCTCCACACGGAATTCATCGGCCAAAAATCCTTTTGTCTGGGTTAAAAATGATAAACAGCGCTGGGCATTTAACTGGCCGCCCTGAACAAGTGCTCCGGTTGGACAAGCATCAAGACACTTGCGGCAATCTCCACAGCTATCCTCAACCGGTGAGTCCGGGATAAACGGGATATTTGTGATTAATTCACCAAGGTAAACATAGGAGCCAAACTCGGGCGTAATAATGGCACAATTTTTACCACTGAAACCAATACCTGCTCGTTCAGCCACCGCACGGTCCGAAAGCTCGCCTGTATCCACCATCACTTTAGTGGAGGCCCCTGGAACCTTTTCCTCAATAAATGCAGACAGTTTCTCCAGGCGCTCCCTTAAAATAACATGATAATCGGTTCCCCAGGATGCCCGGCAAAAAATCCCGCGACGCTCCTCCCTGGTTCCCTTTGGTGCGTTCTTCATACGTGAGGGGTAAGCAATGGCAATGGACAGGATCGATTGTGCTTCCGGCAATAATCGCTTTGGTTCGGTCCGTTCCTCGATCGATCCCTTTTCAAACCCGGATTGATAGCCGAGAGTTTGCTGACGTTTGAGCCGTTCTTTTAATTCTCCAAACACATCGGCAGAAGCAAAGCCAATTTTATCGATGCCTATTTCCTTGCTGTATGCAACTATTTCTTGTTTCAGCTGTCCTACATCCATTGAACTCACTTCCTCTTTCTTGTACATAGATCCCATACCATTCCCAATTCCAATTCCTTAACGTTGATAGTGAACTGTGTTGCATCGGCAGTAAATTGCGCAAGTATATCCGTAGTGAACCGGGTAATATCGGCAGGTAAACTGGTAATATCAACAGTAAAGCACTGAATATCGACAGGTAAACTCGGAACATCAACAGTAAAGCACTGAATATCGGCAGGTAAACTCGGAACATCGACAGTAAAGCACTGAATATCGGCAGGTAAACTCGGAACATCGACAGTAAATTGCATTATATCTACAGTAACCACGTAACCCCGGCAGTGAACCGCCCTAATCCAGTTGGCTTACCTTTAATGTCCGGATTCGGTTCAATACGGCAGCAATTTCATATTTGCGTGGGCGGGCAATATCACCGGGATGCTGGTTTGGAAATGCTGTAAATGAAGCCAACCCATTATGATCTATTTTTCGCTCTATTGTCGTAAGCAATTCCGATAAAGAACCTGCCTTTTCCAATCCATTCGTCCGGTCCAAATAGGAAATTATCTCGGCAATCATCCGGGTTTGTGATGCGTCTGCCAATTGTTCGGTCTGACCAAATGAAATTTCTGTTCTTCCCATCAGGATTTTGGTTAACCCTTTTGCCTGCGTTTTGGCCCGCTTTCCTTTTTGTGTTTGCAGGCTGCTCTGCTTTAAACGCCGATCCGAGATAACACCAAACTTTCCGGTATTGGCATGATTCCGCTCCATTGGATATTGCTCCATAATTGCCTTAGCCTTCTCCGTTACATTATGCGGCACGTATTCATCCATCATCATCACTTCATCGGCTACTGCAAAATAATCACCGGAACCTCCCATTACAAGGATGGTTGAGACATCAAGCTGATCACGCATTTGTTTCACCTTGTCAATAAAAGGTGTAATTGGCTCCTGTTCTTGTTTCACCAACTGTTGCATGCGATGATCCCGAATCATAAAGTTGGTTGCACTCGTGTCCTCGTCGATCAGTAATGTTGTCGCACCAGCCTCTAGTGCTTCCATTACATTTGCTGCTTGTGATGTACTGCCACTTGCATTTTCTGTTGAGAAAAATTGTGTGTCCTGTTTATGTGGCAGGTTCGAAATAAATGGCGAAATGTTTACCCCGGTAATCTGCCGGCCATCCTCTGCACGAATTTTTACCGCATCTGGATCGGTAAGGACAAATTCACGCCCATCACCCTTCGTATGGGAGTAAACCCCACGTTCAATTGCTTCCAGAACCGTACTTTTACCATGATAGCCACCACCAACAATTAAGGTGATTCCTTTTTTGATAGCCATTCCAGTGATCGGTTCTGTTCGGTGCGGGATGCTGATCGCAACTTCATTTTCTTCCGGGCTTTGAAACGGAACCGCCTGTTTAAGTGGACGATTGCTTACACCGCTCTCTCTTGGCAAACTTGCGCCATTAGCAATAAAGGCAACCCAGCCCTGATCCCGCATTTCGATTCGAATCGCTTCCTGCTGATCGGCCAATTGCACAGCCCGTTCAATTTCTTGATCGGTAATGGTAAAGATCGATTTTTGCATAATAGAAGGAATCACTTGCGCAAATAACTTTTCCGCTTCCCTGCCGTTTATTCGTCTCCCATTCGCAGGTAAACCAACCGAGATACAAATCGTTGTACTAGCTGAATCGATCTGAACGGCACTTCTTTCCAGTATTTCCTGACCCGGTGTATCAAACAGAATTGCCCCGCTCTTGCCGGATCCTTTCACCTGAAGTCTGCCTCCAGCAACTGCTCTCCCTACTGTTCGCGCAATTGCATCTTCTGCTGCCACTTTACGACAGGACGTTTCTATCCATTCCTCTTTTATGGAACGTTGTTGTGGTGGCACAACGATACGAATTTTTGATGGTGAAGCAAAAGGATCTCCTTGCACATAATCAATATAAAGGCTAAAACGGTCGTATTTGTAGTGCCCTTGTAGACTTTTGTACGCCTTATACCCTTTTCCATCAAGTTGTTTTAACTGTTGCATTAAATTTTTCATGTAAATCCCTCAATATTTTAATATTTATTCCTTAAGAATACTATCTGGGAAGCCTTTTATTCAAGTAATGCGGCTAATTATAACCGCGGGATACTCAGATGTAACAGTCGCACCGTTATATGTAAAGCACACTATCCGCTGGAGCTGGACGCGGCCCCTCTCGACTATCCAATTTCTTAAACAATAAAAAACGCAACGCTTCGTATATTAAATAACGAAACACTGCGTTATGACATATGTATGGAGCGGGTGAAGGGAATCGAACCCTCATCATCAGCTTGGAAGGCTGAGGTTTTACCACTAAACTACACCCGCATTCCGCATTTTTTCAATGCATTTTTTATTATACCAACTGACTCGCCATGAATCAAGAGAAATTTGTCGTTTTTTTATAGAAAATAACAAGGGGCTGGGACATAATTAAAACGTTCAACTCTAAAAACGAACAATGCTCTACTTTAGCGAAGTATATTTCCGGAGCGGGGTTATGCACAAATCATCATATAGTTCGGATTTTTCTTTGATAAAAACACTTTTGTCCCAGCCTCCTACAATATACAATTTTCTACACCGCATTGATCACAAGCAAGTAATTTTTTTAAATACCCTATCTCCTTCACCAAAAAGTATTTATTATCATTTGTCAGTATCCCCTGCGATTTCCATTTGTTCACAATCCGGCTTACCGTTTCTCTGGAAATTCCGACATACATGCTGACATCGCGGATCATGACCGGCTCGGTTATTCGGACTCCGTTCGGGGTGACAACCCCGTACATGTTAGCAAAACGGACAAAGACAGATGCGACAGCGCCCTCCGAACCAAACATGAGAAAATCCCGTGTTTGGGCTTTGCTTGCTTCCAAGGACTCAGCAACCCATTTCGTGAACTGTAATCCCAATTTCCCGTTCTCCCCTAAGATGGTTTCAATTCCTTGCCTTTCCAGTGATAATAGAATACTATCCTTTGTTGCTTTAGCTGTGTTTGAGTACTTTTTCCCGCTAAAAATACCGATCTCACCGAAGCAATCTTGCTCACCGCGGATAAAAACTGTTATCTCTTTATTTTCACCCAGATCCTTAAAAAGGCGGATTTCACCCTTTTGAATAAAATATAAGTAATCTGCGCGACTTCCTTCCGTAAAAATCATTTCGCCCTTTTTTACAGAAAATCGTTTTGTATTGGCAATCAGCATATCATGATCATGGCTATCCAATCGTTGCAATAAAGGTTCCATTTGCCATCACAGTCCTTTTCCTAAGATAGACGGGAAAAAGGTGCAATCCCCGAACAACAATACGAATGCTTTTCTTTATTAATACCATTATATAGAAGCCTCTAAACAAAAACTATGATATTTATCACTCAAATTATAAAATGAAACCTCATTCGGTTAGGATTTGCGACGCACAGGACGTGACGGTTTTAGCTTGCCCTTCCTCCCCACCCTCCCGTTTTTTGAATTACGTACACTTTGTGGTGTAGTGATAAATTAATTCCTCATTTACAAGTTCAGCAGGAAGATATAGAATAGGCTTATGCTTTTATGGGAGGCGAAAGAATGGCGAACTATCCAATTATTTTATCGCAAACGAAATTTACCCATCGTGACACACTGCAGTATCCTTATGAAGAACGCGGATTACAGTTTGGCGATGGTGTATACGAAGTTATCCGTATCTATAACGGAAAATACTACCTGCTTGAGGAGCACATCAATCGTTTGTTCCGGTCAGCAGAGGCCGTAAAAATTGCGTTGCCATTTACCAAAGATGAGCTTACAAATTTATTAAACACGTTATTGCAAAAAAATGAGGTCGAAACAGATGCCAAAGTATATCTTCAAGCTACTCGAGGATCAGCCCCACGAGAGCACACATTCCCTGAGGATGTTCCAGCTAATGTATACGCATATGTAACAGCATTATCACGTAACCTGGAGTTTTTGAAAAATGGTGTTGGAACGATTACGAAGCGTGATGTCCGCTGGGAAAACTGCTATATTAAGAGCTTGAACCTGCTGCCTAATGTTCTGGCAAAACAAGAAGCAAAAGAACATGGCTGCTATGAAGCAATTTTGCATAAAGACGGGTTTGTAACCGAGTGCAGTTCATCTAATGTCTACCTGGTTAGAAACGGTGAAATTTTCACCCATCCGGCAACAAACAACATTTTGCATGGCTGTGTACGGATACGCGTTGAACAATTTGCGAAAAAGCTTGGGATACCCTTTAACGAGGAAGGATTTTCGGTTGAAGATATCGCACTGGCAGATGAATTATTTTTATCCAGCAGCACGTCGGAAATCATGCCGATCATTTCGGTTGATGGAAAAACAATAGCGGACGGAAAACCGGGTGCGACTACCAAACAGCTTCAGGCAGAATACGAAAAAGATGCAGTAATTTTACCGAATCAGGTCACACAGACAACCTAACACACCATAGCGTACTCCCCCTTGCCACTTTTGTAAGGGGGTTTTTCGGTTCACAAATGATGAGGAGGAACGCCATGAAAAAAATTATGATTGTCGGCTCTGGTGGTGCAGGCAAGTCAACATTGGCAAAACAGCTTGGGGAAAAGCTTGATATACCAGTTTATCATCTTGATGCCATCTTCTGGCAGCCAGGGTGGCGGCCAATTGAACGTCAAGCATTAGTTCAAGCACAACAGCATATCATAAATCGGGATACGTGGATTATCGATGGAAACTACAGTTCAACAATGGATATTCGGCTCAAACATGCTGATACGGTCATTTTCCTGCATTACAGCACCATTCGCTGTTTATATGGAATTGTAAAACGCCGGATTCAATACCACAAGAAAACGCGACCCGATATTGGAAAGGATTGCCCCGAAAAACTTGACCTTGAATTTGTTCAATGGGTTTACCAATTTAATAAGAGCAAAGCTCCAATCATTCATCAAAAATTAAATCAGCAGCGAGATACAACCATTCATATTTTTAATCGTCCAAAACAAACAAAGAACTTTCTGAAAAACGTAAACTAGTATTTCTAAAATTCTATTATTCTAATTGATTCGAAACTCGAAATAGTTTAAAATTAACAAAACGATTAATTGGAGGATATTTCTATGCCAAAAGTGAAACGAGCATTAGCCGTTGAAGATTTAACAAAAATTGCCATGTACAGTGACCCGCAAATCGCGCCAAATGAAGATACATATGCATTTGTTTCCGCTACGGTAAATGATGATAACGAGTACCAATCACAATTGTTTTTGCAAAAAATTAACGGAGGAGAACCCAAGCAATGGACGTTTACTAACGCCAAAAATAGTCATCCACGGTTCTCCCCAGACGGGAAGAAACTTGTTTTTCAGTCGACACGGAGCGGGCTGTCCCAGCTTTGGATAGTTCCAACAAACGGCGGCGAGGCACAACAACTGACATTTTTCAAAAATGGTGCCGTTAATCCGGAATGGTCAAAGGATGGGAAATATCTCGTCTTTACCGCTAGCTTGAAAGAGAATGATGACGTTGGGAATCAGCACGAACAAACCAAGGAAGAACGGCAAAAGGAAAAAGAACAGCAAGCAAAGGAGCCAATTGTCATTGATCGTCTAAAGCATAAGTCTGATGCACATGGATTTCATGATGACAAACGTGCTCAATTAGTACTTTATGATGTAGAGAAAGCTACCTTTACCCAGCTGACGGTTAACGATACCGATCATGGATTTGAGGATATTTCGCCTGATGGAAATCTTATACTTTTTTCCGCAAACCTTGACGATGATGCTGATTATGCTTTAACAAATGATCTTTTCATGTTAAATCTGGCAACAAAGGATGTAACCAAACTAACGGATGGAAATGGGTCATACGGCAATGCCAGATTCTCGCCAAGCGGTGATAAAATTGCTTGCTTCGGCCATGAATATGCCTATAGCGGGGCGACATTAAACGAGCTGTATGTGTTTGATGTTGCAACGAAAGAACGCACGTGTTTAAGTTCAAAAGTTGATATGCAGCTTGGTGATGTCATGGTTGGCGATTCACGAATGGGTTACTCGACGGAAGGTCCGGTTTGGTCGCTTGCTGAGGATAAATTATTCTTTATCGGCAGTGATCACGGTACAACAGGGCTCTACCAAGCTGACTTAAAAGGCAATATCGAGGTGTTATATAAAGATAACAATCATGTCTTCGGTTTTTCCTATAACGGAGTGGACAATACATTTATTCTTGGGATCAGTACCCCAACAAATCCATGTAACTTTTATCAGTGGAAAAATACGGAACTGACTCAATTAACAAATGCCAATGCGGAACTTTTAGAAGAGGTTTCTCTTAGTGAACCGGAAACAATAACGATTACTGCAGAGGATGGCTCGGAAATTCAGGGCTGGCTTCTGCATCCGTATGATTTTAAAGAAGATAAAAAATATCCATTTGTATTAGAAATTCACGGAGGTCCGCATGCGATGTACGGGCAAACGTTTTTTCATGAACTGCAATTACTTGCTGCAAAAGGATATGTTGTCCTGTACACCAATCCTAGAGGAAGTCATGGTTACGGACAGGAATTTGTGAACGCATGCCGGGAAAACTACGGAAATGGTGATTATACCGATTTAATGTCCGCTGTCGATTATGCCCTGGAAAACTATGACTTTATCGATAACGATCGGCTTGGGGTAACCGGGGGAAGCTATGGCGGCTTTATGACAAACTGGATCGTCGGACACACAAACCGCTTCAAAGCAGCAGTTACACAGCGTTCTATCTGTAACTGGCTAAGCTTCTACGGTGTCAGTGATATCGGCTACTTTTTCACAGAATGGGAACTTGGCAAAAATTTGTTAGACGATCCCGCCAAGCTATGGGATTTTTCACCGTTGAAATATGCCGAAAATGTAGAAACGCCGCTGTTAATCGTACATGGCGAACAAGACTTGCGCTGTCCAATCGAGCAAGGTGAACAATTATTTATTACTCTAAAGCATCTGAAGAAGGAAGTTGCATTTGTCCGTTTCCCTGGTGCCAATCATGAATTAAGCAGAAGCGGCAACCCGGAAATGCGAATAGCGCGTTTAAATCATATTTGCGGTTGGTTTGAGAAATATTTGTAGAGATTTATTGGGGTGAGCTGGCACGTGTGATGTGCCAGCTCTTTTTGTACAGATAAAATATGGTATGCTCTCGTTCCGGTTGAAATTTCCGCTCTCCGGTTGATGTTCTCCCTATACCGTTGGTGTTTAGTGCTCTACGGTTGATGTTCGGCCCCTCCCGTTGATACCCGCGCTCTCCAGTTTGATATTCGCCACCACCGGTTGATGTTCCAGCTGGGTTATCCCTTCTTTCCCTAATCCACACAAAAATAAGCAGCCATACGACTGCTTATTCCTTCACATATTTACGCAAAAACGCGCTAAGTTTATTTTCATAACGCTCGCGGTCTACAACAAATGATTCCCCATGTCCAGCTCCATCAACAATCATGAGTTCGGCATTGCTTTTCGTATTTTCATAAAGTTCCTTGGACATCTCCGTCGGGACAAATGAATCGGCATTGCCGTGGAAATAAAGTATCGGAACTTCCGCCTTTTTCACCTGATCCAGCGCAGATGCTTCGGATAATGAGTAATCTGCCTTCATATCTGTCACCAGGCTTGTTGTTGGCAATACTGGAAATGTCGGGATATGAAACATGCGCTTCATTTGATAGGCGAACATTTCTTTCACACTAGTATATGCGCTGTCTGAAACGATAGCTTTAACATTGTTCGGAAGCTCTTCCCCGCTTGTCATTAAAACGGTTGCCGCACCCATCGATACGCCATGCAATACAATTTCAGTATCCGGACCCAATTTGTCAATCAGCAAACCGATCCAATCCACATAGTCTAAACGGTCGTGCCAGCCAAATCCGATGTAATCTCCTTCACTTTGTCCATGACCACGAGCATCCGGCATCAACACGTTATACCCAAGTTCCTGATAATAATATTGGGCGTACAATCCCATGTCCTTACCTTTCCCAAGATAACCATGTGCTAATATAACGGTTTTATTTGTCGGTTTCTTCGCTGGTAAAAAATAGCCTTTTAGTGTTAATCCATCGAAAGAGTTCATTTCCAATTCTTCAAATTTCTGATTGTCTACCCATGTACGCCAATCGCCATCCATAAAAACTTCCATTGCTTCAGCAGATACTTCCAGATCACTATTGCCCTGGAGGAAATCCTTCTGGTTGCGATCAATTGCCAAATTATAAAAATAAAAGCTTGCTGCGATATTTATGATTAATAGGATAATGATAAGTCCAATAACAATTTTTAAGCCTTTTTTTTGTTCCACATGCTATCTCCTCCCTAGAAATTTCTATTCTATTATAGCAAAAAAATCAACTCTCTTACTGACCAAATGACGTTGGTACTTCTTAGCAATGCAAAAGTGAAAAAGCGAGCAGCATAAGCTACTCGCCCCCATTGCTCCTATAAATTATGCTAATGGAATAATCCCGATTCCTTCGACTTTTTCATCAGCAATTTCGTTTTACTGTTAATTGGCCCTTTCAGGAAAGTACCTAATAGTAATGCCGCAATACCGAATATCGCCAGGAACAATATGTCATGATAAGCGCGTTCCCAGACAATCCCGCCTACCGCCTCACGCATCAGGTCAACCGCATAGGTAAACGGCAGGAATGGATTAATTGTCTGGAAAAATTCAGGCAGCAAAACGACAGGGTAGGTACCGCCAGATCCAGCTATTTGCAGGACGAGAAAGACAATCGCTACTGCTTTTCCGACATCGCCAAATACCGATACCAGTGTGTAAACAGTTAACATAAACACGATACTAACGAACAGACCAAACAGTACAAACCAAAGGGCCGCCTTTACATCAACAGCAATTAAGAAAAGATCACCAAGCGTGACAATTAATGTCTGAACGAGTCCAATCGTCATAAAGGTGAAAAGTCGTCCAAAATAAGTTTGCCTGATCGTATAGGCTTCAGCATTTTTAATATCAACAGCCAGCAGTGAGATAAGCAGTAAAGCACCTACCCAAATCGCCAGTACCGTGTAGAACGGTGTCATCCCTGTTCCATAATTAGGAATTGGGAATAGCTTATTTTCGTTAAGCTCAACCGGCTGGGCAAAAAAACCACGTTCTGCTTCCGGATCATTTTGCAGCAGCTGAATAATTTCGTTAATATCGGTTTCTCCCTGAATATCGCGAATACGATCGGCCAGCTGATTCACCTTGTCATTTACATACGGAAATTGACCAAGTACATGTTCCAATGTGTCTTTTCCTTCACCAAGGTTATCACCCGTACGATTTAAAATCCTTTCCACTTCAGGAATGGTTGACTGTATTTCGACTAAAATTCCTCTGGCCTGGGATAAGGTATTTTTAGCCCTATCGATCTCTTGTAAAACGGTTGGTTCAATATTTTCCTTATATTCTTTGACAAAGGCATCGATGTTTTTCGCCGTCGTTGCTGTTATATCCTGCAAATCGGAAATAACGCTATCGACCTCTGCTTTTTTATCCTCAATGAATGAATTTATTTTATTGGCGTTCCCCTGCGCTTCCTGAAGCCCCGATTTTAATGTTTCTAATTCCTCTAAGGCTTTATCAATCTGCTCATTTTGATTATTAGGTTGCTGATTGTTCGGGTCCTCCAGGTTTCCACCAGCGTTTTGCTCCTGGTCTGTACCGCCATTTTTTCCCTGCTCATTATTTTGTGCTTGTAATTGACGCAATGCCTCTTCAACAGTATTAATCCGCTCAATAGCTTCATTTACTTTCCCGTTTAACTGGTCACTTATTTCTTTACCAGTGCTGAAATCAATATCGGTTCCCTGCACCTTGCTGATAAAATTGTTCGCCTCAGCGGCTATTTTCTGAATCTTCTCCAAATCCTGTTTAATTTTCGGCGCCATTTCATTTAAACGCGCTTCACCTTTTTTTAAAAAGGCTGTCGTCTCATCAATCGTCTGCAAACCATTATTCGTTACTTGCTTTGCATCAGGAACTAATCCTTGTGCTTTCTTGACAATTTCCTGTGCACTAGTAGCATCAGACATCGATTCGTTTAGTAATTGATGAATTTCCGGCAGCTTTTTCTCCATTGTAAAAACATAATTTTCAAATCGTTTAATATCAGGCAAGTCACTTTCCAATTCAATTCCAATTTTGTTAAACATGTCGAAAATGACCCCATTAACGGTTGAAATGAAATTACTGCTGATTTGTTCCACAATCGCGCTTGCACCTTTTTCGGTAATTTTAGGCGCAACCGCATTAAGTTTTTCATTCACGTAATATTCGACCTTAGCTTTTTCCGGATTATCACTAATAACGGTACCTAGTTTTTCGGAAAAATTTTTCGGAATCACAATCACCGCGTAATAATCACCATACTTCACCTTATCCATTGCCTTATCACGATTGACAAATTGCCAATCCATATCATCGTTTTTCTTTAACGTTTTGACTAAATCATCGCCAACATGAATTTCCTGATCGCGAACCATTGCCCCGGCATCTTCATTTACCACTCCGACTGGTATTTGGTCTGTCTGCCCATACGGATCCCAGGACGCTTTAATATTAAACCAGGCGTACAGTGACGGTAAAATGATTAAGCCGCCAATCAAGATGGCAGCTACCCAATTTGTTCCGATATTTTTTAAGTCTGTTTTAAAGATTCTAAAGCTGTTTTTCATAAATCTCTTCCTTATTTGATTGTCGTAAATGAACCACGATTCATTTCGCTTATTATGACTATGTATTATAGCAATATTTTCAAGGTAATTCCACTGGGAAAAATAATCCTAATATTGTCTATTTTGGGAGTATGAAGATCGGCCGGAATTTGTATCAAATTATAAAAGGTCGGAATGGAGGGAACTTGTTAAATCACAGTTCCCTCCATCCCGACCTCTTCCCCTGACCTCCTGCCTCTGTTTTACAAGTGCCGTCTCTCCATCAAATGAATCCCAACTCTAGTCATCGCAACCCCCATTGAATGACCCCACCTTATCATCCTTTCGGAATGCTTGAAGGTAGGGCTTCCTGTTTCACAGACCATTGCATCTTAGGGGATTCCTAAGACGTCTTAC
>BMJD01000040.1 GCA_014642895.1 Lentibacillus populi | reverse complement strand
TGCCGTGCAAAGCATACATTTTAATGATAGAGCGCCTTCTCTTTTTTGGCTATCAAAAAGTACCGCAATTACTACCGAGTATAATTTTACACATACGAATTTAGTCTTCAGTAAAATTAATCTTCTCTTATACCTTGTAAAACGATGCACATCGTATTACAATGTTAAAAAGGAGTGAAGACGAATGGACCGAGAAATTATGAAGGGCAGCATTGACATTTTATTGCTTAATTTATTATCCGAAAAAGATATGTACGGTTATGAAATGGTAAAAGTGTTAAAAGACAAAAGCGAACAGCTTTACAGTATGAGTGAAGGGACGCTTTATCCAGCTTTGAAAAGAATGGAAAAAAAGAATTGGGTCTGTTCATATTGGTCGGAAACCGAAAATGGGAGAAGAAAGTATTATAAATTAACCGATGACGGAAGTGCAATATTGGAAAAAAAACTGAAGGAATGGAACAGCATTCATAACCTAATCACAAAAACATCGGGGAACTTATCATGAACCGGACGGAAAAATATATCCGTCGCGTCCTTGAGCAAATGCAAAGTCCAAAAGCTGAACGGGAAGAAATGCGTGAAGAACTTCTCATGCATCTGGAAGAAGCAAAGAAGCGTTACCTCTACGAAGGGTATTCTGAAAAACAAGCGGAGAAATATGCACTTGCTGATTTTGGGAATCCAAGCAGAATCGGGCGTGAACTACAGGAGTCCATTTATCCATTTCAGCGTGGTTTATTATACGTAATCGGCATCGCGACAATTATATTCGGAGTCATTTTCTATTTGAATGCTGTTTTTTTGCTTCATGAGCGGATAATTGTGTGGTTTGGTATTCAACTGCTTATAGGAACGGCTGTCATTTTGGCTGCAATTAATATATCAATTGTTGGCCGGTATTTCTATTTGGTCAATTTGTTAATACTCGTCTCCGCCACTTGGAGTGGGATCGATCTGATGATGGTAGAAACGGCACCCGGGGGACAGGCATTCTTATTTAGTTTATGTCTAACTATCTTGATCATTGTTAGTCTAATTTTTGTTTTCAGAAATTCCTATTATTCTACTAGCCAGACGGAAAATGAACAGAGAAAACCTGGGCTGGTGAAATTCAGCTATATTATGAATCTGTTATTCGGGGTTATTATTATTTCCCTTGGATTGTTCTTTATGTGGGGATTCCTTGTCTTTATCGGCATGCGTGCAATTGCATTTGTGCCATCAATTCCTATTTTTTTATGGCTAACCTTTTATAAATTCCAAATGACATACATTGCAAAAAAACCGTTGTTATCGCTTGCGACAGGTTTCCTGTTTTCCGGTGTTGCTATTGCCTTGCCTTTTGGGATTCTCGTATTTACATAATTTTTCTGTGGGAGGATGACAAGATGTCGTTAAAAATGAAGAATATAACTTTCCTAATTGGCATGGTCTTCCTGTTCTTTTTTATGTGGGGGATAAGTCTATTCGCTGAGCCTTCAAAGGGTTTTTCAGGATTTGGTGAAACCACAGACCTATCACCCGATGATGAAACATTGGTTTTCTCTTATTTCCAGGATGGTAACGCTTCGTTATATACTGTGCCAGCAAGTGGTGGAACGGCAAAGCTATTAGCAAAACCGATTGAGGGAAATTCTTTTATTAATCCGACGTTTTCCCCAAATGGAGATAAAGTGGCTTTTATCAAACAGTGGGAAGTTGAAGAACAAGAACGTACTTTTGGAGAATTAATGATAATTGACCAGACGAACGGGAAAATGGAACAGCTGACGGATACGAATAACCTAATTACGGAAGCAGTTTTTTCTCCGGATGGGAAAACACTATATTTCCTAAAGGCATCGGTATACAAAAATTATTCTGAAATTGCTTCCAAGCGGCCACATGAATTTGATATATTTCGCATGGATTTAGAAACAAAAGCAATCGATCAAATTACACATAAAAAGGCATATGAAATGTCTGGTTTAGCTGTAACACCGGATGGAAAGCAGTTGATGTACCGGAGTTACGGGAATGGTGATCAGTTAGTATTTCACTCCCTTGCAGATGATGGGGAAACAGTTGTAATACCAAGTGGAGAGTTTGCCTCTGGTGCCCCGATTATTTCGTCACCTTCGTTATCATCAGATGGGAAACGGGTTACATTCTCTGATGTTGCAACTAAGGGTAAAGATGGTTTGTTCATTTATGAAGCTTTTAAAATGGATGTTGACACGCAACAAGCAAAGCAAATTACATCTTTTCACAAACATGTTACAAACCCGGTGTTTTTTCATCATAGTAACAGTCTTATCGTAACGGTTGATGAAAAATTTGGCGAAGCTCGTTCTGAATACTCTTACTGGCGGGTTAGCATGGATGGGGATCAGCGGAAACATTTGAGCATTAATATACCGGAAGTAGATGATATGAAATAGGTTTTAAGGGGGATTTATGATTGAGAAGGTATAGCATTGGGGCATTAACCTTTATATTATTAGGGCTATTGTTGCTTGGAATCAATTGGGGGTTTCTGAACTATTCTGAATCAATTGCATTCATCGGATATTTGTTCTTATTGGTTAGCGTGGTATTGGGATTTGTTGCTCTATTTCGTGGCGAAAAAGGCAGAGCAAATGTCATTAGCATTGCATTATTCTTCATTATCTTGCTGCTCATAATAGTATTCAAGCCTCTAGAGTTTGTACGATTAATGATTTGGTTGAAGAATATTATATAAATGAATTGTTTTTCATGGATTTGCCAGTTTTTAAGGATTGGCTGCCAATTATCCTTGCCGGTGCTGGTGCGGCGATTGTGATAAAGATTCATTACCAAAACAGTATTTTATGTCATAACAAGTGTGCTCAGTCTAATCTGCATTTTTACCTTTTTATATAGCATATTCGGAGTAGGCGGCTGGGCAGGTATGGGGTTAGGAGCCTTTACAGTTTCAATTTACCTTGGCATTATTGTCGGTACCATACTCAGTGTTTTGGTTAAGTAAAAGCAAGCTTAGGGGTTGATGCGGAAAATGAAAAAAATAGTGGGTACTCTCTCCACTGTCTTCTTCTTATTTGGTTTAGCAGCATATATATTGGCTTTATTGGGAAATGATAGTTTTTGGTTTGGTGGTGTTGTAGTATCAGCGATCGGTTTTCTTTTGGCATTCTTTGCGGAAAAAGGTGTGGTAAGAAAAACTGGTTTAATCGGAAATGGAGCTATAGTGTTCATAACAATTATTATTCCTTTTATAGTAACAACTTTTTTCTGGAATGAGCCTTGAGGTATAATAAAATGAAGGAGTGTGTATTTGTTTAAAAAGTTGGATTACTGAGTGTATTAATCTATATCAGGAGGAGTTAAATACCTTTGGAAATTATTAAACAATCTATGAAGGAACCACCGTATTTGTCATATATAATTATTAGCGTCTTGTCGTTTGCTACCTTTGGAAAGATAAAGTGGGTTGAAATGAAAAAAGCTTTACTGAAGGAAAAGGTTCAGGAATATTCTCATAGAGTGTGATGATACTGTTGGATTAAATTTATTGAAATTACAAAATATATTGTTCCTTTCTGCTATTTTTGTTGTATAATGGAGATGGACAGTGAAGCAGGGTGTGGCGCACATCCCATAACAGACGGGAGGTGTGGCGGTTCATCCCCAGGAAAGAAAGGGGGTGGATGCCTGTGATACCAATTGAGAAAACACTAGAGTTGATGATACTATTCGCAACTCTTGCTGTCTTGATTGTGAGCAGCCATGAAAAAAAGTAATCACCCTGTTGACTGGAATAAGCGGGTGATTACTTTTAGCCCTAATTAAAACCTAGTCGCCACACTCTGTGGTAACTGTCCAGAGTCGTAAGTTACAGCTTACGGCTCCTTTTTTATTATTATCTTCTACTTTAATTATATGCGAATAAATCAAAAAAATCAACTTTTTTATTGTCTTACCTTTTACTCCTGGTTTAAGCTACCAACTTCTCTTAACCAAATAAGATACAAGATAAAGTACGACACCTACTACTGCAAACCAAATAGCATGCAATGTTATGACGGGTCCGAAATCAGGAATCAACCTGGGGACGAAGGCTAATAGACCAATATGGATTGTGCAAATTAACCAAAGCTGGATGAATTCGACCCACTTTTTCAATTGCTTATTTTTAAAGGATGAGCGTTTAATCCATTTAAATATAATGAAAATAAAACTATAAAGCAACGCCAAAAAAATCAATATAGTTACCAGACCGGCTCCAAGTGAAATCGAAACTGTATTTAAACCTATACCAAAGAAATAAAACAGCCCCAGCTGTACGATCCCGGTTACAAGACTAATGAACGCTAAAAATTGCAAGACAACATGAGCTATAAAAGGAATTTGCTGCTTTGTCTGTTCTTTCGGTATCTCCCCAATTAATTCCTGACAATATGCTTTTGGGTCAGCACCAAATACCTCTTCAGCTGATCTCCCTTCCGCTTGTGCTTGCAATAAATGCTCCAATAACTCTAATAACAATTCTTCCGTCTGCTGCTCCGACTTGTTAAAGCTAAGCCTGATAAAAACAAGCATCTCCTCATAATAAGCAAGGTTTTCTTTATTTAATTGCTCTCGTTTCTCATTATTTAATGCAATAAGTTCCTTTGCATTCACGACATATCTCCCCCTTTTTCGATAATCCGGTCAACGGGTTGTTTAATCGTCTCCCAGTGATGGATAAATTCTGCTAAAGCTTGTTCCCCCTCGGGTGTTAAATGATAATATTTCCGCTTGGGTCCTGATTCCGATTTTTGCATAACCCCTTCGATTAGTTTTTCTTTTTGCAGCCGGAGTAGAATCGGATAGATTGAACCCTCACTGACATCGGCTAAACCGAACCCCTGCAGTCGAAGGGATAGCTCATATCCGTAAGTTGGCTGCTGTCCGATAATGGAAAGAATGCAGCCTTCAAGAATACCTTTGAGTAACTGGCTTCGTAATGTCAAATTGATGCACCTACCTTGTCATACAAGATACTAAGGAATGAATTGGCTACCTTGCCTTACAAGATAGCCTAACTTAATTATACATTTTCATATATAAATTGCAAGTGATTTTTGATATGATAAATTTATGTGTGAGACGAATATTTGTGATGAGGAGTTTACTACATGGAATGGAAAAATATTTATCGCGGCATGCTGATGGGTGCAAGTGATGTCATCCCCGGTGTTAGTGGGGGAACGATCGCTGTCCTGCTCGGCATCTATGATCGATTAATAGCAGCTATAAATGGGATCTTCAGTAAAGATTGGAAAAAACAGCTCGGCTTTTTAATCCCGCTTGCAATTGGAGTTGGAGCAGCAATTTTATTATTAAGCAGGCTAATTGAATGGTTGTTCGAGCATCATGCGATGCCGACACAATTTTTCTTTCTAGGTCTGATCATTGGGATATTGCCTTATCTATTTCATCAGGCTGATGCTAAAAATACGTTCCGGATGAATCACTTTCTGTTGCTGATCATTGGCGCCTTATTAGTAGGATCATTGGCATTCTTGCAAGCCGGTGAACCTTCCGTTATAAAAGATATAACAACGTCAACTTATGTTCTATTATTCTTTTCTGGAATCCTTGCCAGTAGTGCGATGATTTTGCCTGGGATTAGTGGATCATTCATGCTTCTCGTAGTTGGCGTATATCCGACCATTATTGGTGCTGTGAGTAATTTGCACTTTGATATTTTAGCAGTAACAGGGGTAGGTATCGTGTTGGGTATTGTTCTGATGAGTAAAATTATTAATTTCTTTTTACGGAATTATCGAATTGGCACGTTTGCATTGATCATCGGATTAGTCATCGGATCTATTGCTGTTGTATTTCCTGGGTGGCCAACAGCCAATTCAATCGTACTGTTAAGTGTTGCAGCGTTTGCGGCAGGACTACTTGTCGCCTATATTCTCGGTCGGGTGGAATATAAAGATTAGAGCAAACTGTAAGACAATCAGGCTGATAATCGATACAATAAAGGCAGATGTTGATAAGGAGTGTTAAGAAAATGAAACATATAAACACGGAAAAACAATTTAATGAGGTTATTGAAAGTGAAAAGCCTGTCATTGTAAAGTTCTTTGCTGATTGGTGTCCGGATTGCAAGCGAATGGATATGTTCATTGGCGATGTGATCGATGAATTTAGCAATTACGACTGGTATGAAATAAATAGTGATGAAGTAAAAGGTATCGCTGAAAAATTTGAAGTAATGGGCATACCAAGCATTTTGATTTTCCAAAACGGTGAAAAACTTGCGCATCAGCACAGTGCCTATACGAAGACACCTGAATCTGTAACGGAATTTTTACACGAACAGCTTGGATGATAGCTGGTTCTATTAAGCCAACTGGGTTCTATTAAGAATCTTGGTTGGCTTTTTTTATGGGTTGATGTTCTCGTCCATGTGTTGAAGCTTCTGCGCTCGGGTTGAAGCTCCAAGGGTTGAAGTTTCCGAGCTCGGTTTGATGCTCTCATCTATGTGTTGAAGTTTTGCGCGCACGGGTTGATGTTCTCCTCCAAGGGTTGAAATTTCCAAGGATCAATCCATAAAATAATCCGGCACCCCCATTTTTTACTAGAATACGAAACTTTTATCGTCAAAAATTCGTAATAGAAATAAAAACATACCATTAGACAACCACTTATTCATTGTAAGAATTGCAACTGAGGAGTGAGGCAGCGTTGAACATAATAAACGAACCGGATAATCATATTTCACAAGATGCCGTCACGGTCTGGCGGATAAGTAATAGTATTGGAGAAGGCATTGCCCTTATTGTTCTGGCCGGGCTTCTTTGGGCGGGGTATTACTTTGACTGGTATCACTGGATCATCATTGTATTATGGGTTCTTATTGTACTGACACCGATTTCAGCCATCTGGTCAGTCTTTATGGAACCATTACTTCTACAAAAATATTGGCGTTATGGAATCAATGAAGAATTTGTTCAATTGAAGCATGGAATTCTTAATGAGGAACATATTATCATTCCAATGACAAAGGTACAATATGTAGAGGCGAAACAGGGTCCACTGCTAAGAAAGTACAAGTTGTATACGTTATCCATTGGTACAATGCAGTCTTCACATTCGATCCCTGCGCTCCCTGAACACGAAGCCTTGATGCTGCGTGATGAAATCGCCCACAAAGCAAAGCTTAAGGAGGTGGATTGAATATGCAGCCAAAACGAATGCATCCGATGAAAATTATCTTTTCCTTTATCAACACGCTAAAGAACAGCTTTGTATTTATTATTTATTTATTCGTTATTCACTTTCGGGATGTATCAACCTTTATTAAACTAGGGCGAATTGTATTTTTGGCCTTCCTTGTATACAGGTTAGTTTCACTTATCATTGAATGGTGGAAAACAACGTATGAAATTAAAAATGGTTCTATTCACATTTATAGCGGATGGTTTACGAAAACTGACAATCGCGTGCCATTGGACCGGATACAAAATGTGCAATTGTCTACGCCATTCTACTACCGAATCTTTAACCTGACTGTTTTGTCTTTACAAACGAGTGCAACAGATAAAGAAGCTTCGGTAAAGTTTGAAGCGATTAAAAAGGAAGAAGCAAAAAGGATTGAACAGCAATTAGACAGTTATTGGGAAGGGAACTTTGAGCATGAACAAATAGTGGTGGAACATGAGGATGAAACTAAGGAACCTGAATTGTTGCAGTCCTCTGAGGTTATGGAGCGTATGGAGAATACAGGTGATAGGAGGACGGTGCATTTTAATCCAACCCGAAGTGATTTAATAAGAGCATCTTTTCTCTCATTAAGCTTCCTGGGACTTATTCCTATACTTGCCACCATTTATCATGAAATTGATGATGTTATAAATCTGGATGAGCAAGCAAAGGGGTTTTTGGCATTATTGATGAACTCATGGCTTGTCATGGGGGTGGCTATCGTCTTGTTTGTCATTATTGCGATTGCCTTTGGTATGATCCGGACATTTTTGAAATACGGGAAATATGAAATAGCATCCGATGAGGAACGGATTTATATTAGCAGTGGCATATTAAGTGAAAAGGCATTTTCCATACGTAAGGAAAACGTTCAAGCGATTCAGATGACCCAGACGCCATTAAAAAAGGTAGTCGGGTTAATGGAGATAAGGCTTGTTAGTGCTGGAAGTGATGATGAGGACTCAGAGGAGATCAATTCACTTTATCCGTTTCTGCCGACAGATAAGGCAAATCGGCTTATTGCGGAATTATTGCCGACATTTAAGATTCAGGAGAATATGAACAAGCTGCCACAAACAGCACTTTTGATGCGAATGTTACGAATGCCGTGGGTTTGTATCACCGTCACTGTTTTAATCTTCTGGCTGAAACCCAATTTGTGGTATGTATCGCCAATTTTATTTGTGCTTACGTACATGGGTCGTATTTTCGATTATCGAAATACACGTTATGTCATAAACGGTGAATTCATTCAATTTAAAACAGGTGGTTTGTGGTCTGCATTATTCCTGACAAACCGGAGAAAGGTGATCGAGGTAGAGGTAGAACGATCCATCCTCCAAAAACGATTTGGTCTAGCCAGTATCAGTACAATCAACCGGACAAAGCCCGTTCATCTTGAGCAACTGAAAGATATTCCCGTTGATGCGTCACGTCAATTTATTTCCTGGTATCGCGACAGGCGCAATGAAATCAAAGTAGAGTGTGAATGAGCAGAAAAAGGCTGATTCAACACCAGGCTCCAAAGGGAACTGCTTAGGGAAAGGGGTGACGGAGATGAAGAAACTATTCTCGCAATTTGCCAAGCCAACCGGGGCGACAGGAAAAATCTTTGGCTTGCTAATGGCAAAAGAAAATAAACAAATTAACCGCTGGACAATCGACTTTTTGGATATAAAAGATCACGATCATATTGTGGAAATTGGATTCGGATCTGGACAGGCGATGGAGGAAATCCTGGGGTCAGGAAAACATTTGTACATTACAGGTATCGATCCGTCGGAGGTCATGGTATATCAAGCGTTAAGGAGGTTAAACAAACATTTGATCAACGGACAGATCCAGTTTTTTGAACGGTATGCTGATGATTTTCCAAAGCTGTCACGAAAAATTGACAACGTACTGGCTATTAATAATGTTTCATTCTGGAACAAGCCAGTTGTAACGTTGACAAAAATCTATAAGCAAATGAACCATGGCGGGAGAATCGCCTTAACGTTAAGACCGCATGAAAAGGGTGCTACAGATGAAACGACTAATCTGATCGGCGGTCAGCTAAAAAGTATGCTTGTTAAAGCCGGATTTAGCGAAATTGCCATTTTTATCAAACCAACAAAACCAAATGATACAGTTTGTGCAGTAGGGAGGAAAGCGCACTAGCCGCTGGGCGCTGGAGCCGGACGTGGCTTATCCGGTTATTAAGTTATCCACAGCCGCAAAATTTTATAATTTCCTAGACGACAAGAAAAGGATGTTCCCCATCCCTTTCCATCACACTAAATCAAAATGTAATTTTTTATGATCCGTAAACTGTATCCTGCAATTTTGCAATGTCAACAGATTTTTGTTTAGCTTTTTTGGTTTCAACTGATAAATGTGTGCGAATTTGTCCCGATCCATTCCGCTGTAATTGATTTTGGTAATGGTTTGAATGTTAAGCAGGCTTGTATCCGGATAGGCATCCCGCGGGTTTTCCCACTCAATTAAAAATGGGAGCAATTCTTTGGTATGATCATATTCCGGGAAGAGCATCCGCCATTTCAAAACCGTTCCATCCGGTTTTGCTCGTTCACCGGAAAATGGCCCTTTATAAGGGATACCTTCCGCCTTGAAATGGGCAATATAATCATCCATCTGGTTTGTTCGGAGTGCAAATTGGAATGGACCTAGCAAGTCATTTTCCATTGTATATACCAAATGCTGGATCAGAGGGTTCTCGGCATTTTTTGCTTTTGTGAGATCTGTGATACCAAGCCATTCTAAATAGCTGTCATTTGAAAAGTAGGACAAGTAGTTGTACGTGCCCCAATCTATATGCTCGCCGCCTTTTATCGCTTTTATTGTAAATTTATTTCCATATTGTGCGCTTGCCTTTTCTGCATTATTTCCTGCGATAACGATATGATCCAGTGCTAACATGACATATCACTCCCCATTTTTAATTGTTTCTATCTGTCATGGATTGTTCAACATTATTGTGACGAAATCATTTTCCATATTATCCGGTTCCTTTTGCTGCTTTGCAATATATATGTTTACAAATAGTGTCCTAGTCATCTTAGGTAGGTGTCATTCCTTATAAAGCCCTTGTTTAAGCAAGTTTATTTCCTTCAAAAAGCATTTTTTTGCATCATCATACGATAACTCTCTGGCAAAGCTAATGACAAGATTGTGAAATGCAACGGCGATAATAATTTGCACGATATGAAGCAAGTCACTTTCATCGGCAATATTTAATCTTTTAGTATTAATCAAATGTCTGATTTCCGCCAACTGTGTTAATTTATCTTGACTGAAATTATCCGTAAACGTTCGCTCGATTTTATAATTCATATTTAAAAATGCATTTTTAAAGAAGTCCCGATTTTCCTTGCTTTGACAATTTCTTAGTGTAGATTGGTACATGGTAACAGCAGTAGTGAAAATGTCACCGTTGGATTCTTTAAGGGAAGAAACGAACTCCCTTATTCTTAGCTTCCCGTATAAATCCAAAATATAGAAAAACGCATCATCCTTGTCGCTAAAATATTGATAAAAACTTCCTCTTGGGATTTCTGCGGTTTTGACGATATTAGAAATGGATGCTTCGTGCAAAGAAACTCGTGAAAATTCTTTCTTCGCTGCTTGAATAAGAATCTGCTTTTTTTCTTCCGGCAAATTATAAAAGGTCATTTTTGGCATTTTCATTACTCCAATTTATAATATATGACACGGCGTCATTTATTTTGAGAATGTCATCATTATAAATGACGCTGTGTCACAATGTCAATTCTGACCATTCCAAATTTCAGTTTGTCACTTTCCTAACGTCATTTAGTGTAGTACATTAAAAGAAAACGGATAAAGTGAGTGGAAAAAATGAATCAACCAGCTATTTTGATCGTTGAAGATGAAAAAAAGCTAAGCCGCGTATTAGAATTAGAACTAACGTATGAAAATTACGAAACGAAAATTGCTGCTAACGGAAAAGATGCCCTTCAGTTATTGGAAGAAAAAGAATGGGATTTAGTTTTACTGGATATTATGCTTCCGGAGCTTAGCGGGTTGGAAATACTGCGCCGGGTGCGCCGGAAAGATCAGCATACACCAATCATATTATTAACCGCAAGAGATCAAGTTCATGATAAGGTGAGCGGATTGGATTTGGGTGCGAATGATTACGTCACCAAGCCATTCCAAATTGAAGAGCTGCTCGCACGTATTCGCGTCCACCTGCGCAGTCAGCGGAAGACAAACCAGGAAACAGAATCTCTGGAGACAGGTGAGCTGCATGTTGATTTAAATACGAGGATGGTTAAACGAAAATCAGTAGAAATTGACCTGACACCACGAGAATATGATTTACTTGTTTATTTACTAAAAAATAAAAACATCGTATTAACGCGTGATCAATTAATTGAAAATGTGTGGGGATACGATTATGTGGGGGATACGAATGTCGTAGATGTCTATATTCGCTATCTCAGGCAGAAAGTCGATAAAGGCTTTACAGAAAACTATATCCAAACCGTTCGTGGTGTTGGATATGTGATCAAGGATAGACGCCAATGAAATTACGGACAAAAATTCAATTGTTTTCCAGTATCTTTATACTGATTCTGATAATCCTGGTTAATACATCGATTTATCTTTTATTTTATAAAGTATCCGTTAATGGTGAAGTGGAGCAGTTGCAGGAGAGAACGGCTACAATTGTCAGTACGTTAAATGAACACCCGGAAATTCCCGTAAAGGATCTGCTTGATGCCTATGTACCTGCTGAAGGAATGATTCGGTTTATTGATAAGGATGGTGAGCCACTCAATGAATTAACGAGACGTAATAAGTATCGAAGTCTCCCGGGTGAATTTTCCGCAAAAGGGAAGCAGGAAGTAATCAAATCGGAAACAGGAGAGGACATTGCTGTTATCACACAACCAATTATTTGGCAGGACGGTAATATTGTAACGATTCAAGTATCAAACCATTTGTTAGAATTACAAAAAACGATGCGGGTACTGCTTTACGCCGTTATTATTGCTTCGATAATTATACTTATTCCAACCGTTATAGCTGGCAGTGTTTTAAGTGTATTTCTATTGAAGCCAATTAATAAGCTGATTCAGACAATGAAGGAAAACAAGACGCTAGGCAATTGGAAAAAGACAGAATTAGATGGACGTTCTAAAGATGAATTATATCAAATGGAAGCTACGTTTAATGAAATGATTGATCATCTAAAAGATAACTTCCAAAAACAGGAGCAGTTCGTTTCTAATGCCTCACATGAATTAAAAACGCCAATTGCAATTGTCAAAAGCTATGCCCAGCTATTGGAAAGAAGAGGTCTGGAACGCCCGGAGGTTTTCCATGAAGCCGTAGGGGCAATTGACTCGGAAGCAGACCGGATGCAAAAATTAGTAGAGCAAATGCTTTTGCTGGCAAAAAATCAAAGTGAAGAGGATCATACGACAATCAACCTGGTAAATTTATGCAGAAAAAGTATCAGTACTTTTACAGGTGCCTATGATAGAGCAATTACATTGATTAACGAGCAGGAAAATGTCATGATTTATGCAAATGAGGAGCAAATCAGACAAGTTGTTTATATATTGATCAGCAATGCTTTGAAATACAGTGATGATGAGATTAGGGTAAGTGTTGGCCAAGATGGCCATCAGGCAATTTTAGAAATTGAAGACTTTGGCCAAGGAATTCGGCCGGATGACCAGGCGAAGGTTTTTGAACGTTTTTATCGTGTCGACAAAGCAAGGAGCAGGGAAACGGGTGGAACCGGTTTAGGCCTGTCGATTGCCAAGACGATTGTTGAGGCGCACGAAGGGACGATTTCAGTTTCGAGTACATACGGTGAAGGGTCGATATTTACCGTGAAATTGCCAATTGAAGAATAGTTATTTTTCTCATCAATTTCTAATTTTTATCACAGGGTATCTTCATTCTTGCCCGATATACTGTAGTAAGAAACGAATAAAAGGGAGGAAATGCTGTTGTTAAATAAAATAGGTATTATGATTGGGGCTGTTACGGGTGCTGCGGCATTGGGACTTGGGATATATCATTCAAGTGCTTCTGAATTGGCACCGGAATTATCAATAGCTCAAATAAAAGAAATTGTATCGGGGCAATATCCGGGAACAATCACTGATATTGAATTGGAAGAGCACGCCAGCAAAGCGATATACGAAGTCGAAATTAATGGAGACAGTAAAGAATATGAACTGCACCTCGATGGCAAAACGGGTGAAATTCTTGACTTAAAGGAAAAAATGAAATTAAATGCAAGTGATCCAGGAGATACGGAAAAGGATAAAGATAAAGCCAATGAAAATAAAAAAACAGAAACGAACCATCAGAAGCAAAATATTGCCGTAAACGAAGATAAAGATCAGGAAACAGATCAACATAAAGAAATCAGGAAGCAAAATACGAAACAGACCCCAGCAATCAGTTCGAAAAAAGCAAGAGAGATTGCAAAGAATGAATTTAACGGCACGATAACGGATTTTGAATTAGATGAAGACGATGGTCGGCTTATTTATGAAATTGAAATGGAAGCAGGGGAGAGTGAAGCAGAAATCGAAATAGATGCCTATACCGGTGAAATTATCGTGTTGTCGATTGATAATGATGATTGATAGTAACAATTTCGATGTTGTTTTTGACTATGCTGAAAAAGGTAAAAGAAATCGGTATATAGCTTTCTTTTCCGGAGACTGTTGGCACTTATGCTGACAGTTTTTTGTTTTTAACGATTCAATAAAACCAGAGACGGTTATAGTTAAAAGGAGAATATCGAAATGAGGTGAAAACATATGAATGTCTTTAAAAAAGCACTATTTCTATACAACGGGAATGCCGGGAGCGATGATATTGAACAAAAGCTTTCGGCAACCCTGCCCATTTTGACACAGAGCGTTAAAGAATTAACCGTTGTCCAAACGAAGACAATCGAAGAAGCAAAATCCTGCTGTACGAATGTTGCTGATAAAGTTGATTTAATCATTATCCTTGGCGGCGATGGAACGGTTCATGAATGTATGAATCGTATTGCTGTTAAAGAGCACCGGCCGGCGATTGCCATTTTGCCAGGTGGAACGTGTAATGATTTCAGCCGCATGCTAAACATTCCGCAAAATTTGCGGCAGGCGGCAGAAGCAATTGTGAATGGTGAGATGGTTGAAATCGATGTTGGCGAATCAATGGGCAGATATTTTTTGAATTTCTGGGGGATTGGGCTTGTTTCTGAGACATCGCAAAACATTGATGAAAATCAGAAGAAAAGCTTTGGTGTCCTCAGTTATTTTATAAGTACGCTAAAAACGGTTAATCAAGCTGAAACTTTTTCCTATCAAATTAAAACGGGTGATGAACAATATACTGGTGATGCTGTTATGCTTCTAGTGCTAAATGGTAAATTTATTGGCACTAGACAGCTGCCGGTTTCCACAATTGATCCTGCCGATGGAAAGCTTGATGTATTGATTGTAAAAAAGTCGGCAATAGCAGCCTTTCGGGAATTATTAATGATGAATAATTCAAATTATGATAATGAGCAATTAACCGCTTTTACCCATTTCCAAACGAATGAGCTTACGATTAACACTGACACTGGTAAGGAAATTGATATGGACGGAGAAATAAACGGTACTACCCCAGCAGAAATAAGGCTTTTGCCACGTCATATAAAAATGGTAGGCGGAAGAGGAACATATTAAAGGGTTGGGTACTAGACTCATCTTAAAAAAATTACTCCGGATGTGATCTATGTCATAGCAGACGTATGAAAAAAGCGATATCATAATAATGAGGCGTGGGATGTCTCTGCTCTATTATCATAATTAGTGCAAGCTAGGACGTATGCTTGTACTCCACTTTTCGAAAGCAAGACCACTTCCGGACAGGATGATGGTTTTGCTTTTTTCTTTTACGGATAACTCTAAAAAAGAAAGGGGGTATTGACGCTGTAACAGGTTCAGCATTTTTGTGTCTTAAGTACTAATTATTGAAACATAAATGTAATAGTTATGTTTTATTTCCTGTATGTTGGGTATTAAGAAAATAAGAAACTTCCGGGAGGAACGCTGTCATGAACAAGAAACATGTTTTGGTATATATTAATAATAATTACAAACACCGGTCAAATCTGTTGGACCAGTTGGACAAATGGAATATAAATTACGAAACGAGAAATGTTGCAGAAAATCAACAGTATTTAAGGGAATTGCAAGACAAAGGGATATATGGAACCCCTGTAACGTTTATTGACGGAAATCCGATATTGGGTTTTCAAAAAGACAAAATGAAACATGCGCTTGGACTGGAAAATCGCTTTAACTGAAGAAAATACGCTTGATCTCACACTTGGTAAGAAACCGCATAAATTAGTAACATGATAAACTAAAGAAGAGGTGTATGGAATGGTTGAAAGGCCTTACTATTATAATCAGCCATATCAGGCATATGACGATTACGCAAAGTTTTATCATGTTAATCCTTATAACAACAAGGAATGGCAGCAACAGCAATTTCCACAACCGAATCCAGCATATTTTCAGACACCATTTCACTATTTTTCAAAACCGAAGCAACCGGATAATTGGTTTGATTTAATGCATACGAATGCTCCATCTCCACAACATAAACCGAATGGACTTTTCGCTTATTTTCAGGATAAAGATGGGCAAGTAGATCTCGATAAAATGTTTTCGACAGTTGGTCAATTTGCAAATACTATCCAGCAAATTTCCCCAGTCGTAAAACAATTTGGATCGATGATAAAGAACTTTAAATAATGAAACTGAACGTGGTTCGTTTTCACTTATCTGTTACATTATTACTAAATTTGTAATTAGCCGGACATGGCCTACGCTGGCATGAGCAGAATTGAGCCTAAATTTTTATACTTTATTATCTTTGAACAAAATAAGCTGATCATTTTATCAGCTTATTTACATATACACTTACGGTCAACCTCGGTGGCGTTAGAAATTGAGTGACGGGATATAATAGTTAGGGTAATAAAACAGAACATCCTTTATTTGTGGCGGAGCAGACCCTTATGAATGAAGGGTTATGTATGATAACGAAAGAATGATTAAAGGAGAATTTTTATGATTGGTTGTTTAATTATTCATGGCTATACGGGTGGTCCTTATGAAGTTGATCCGTTAGCTTCCTTTTTGACGGAAAACACAAATTGGCATATTACAGTTCCGACCCTGCCAGGGCATGGGAAGAAATTGACACTCAAGGATATTTCCCACAAACGCTGGATCCAGGCTGCTGAAAATACCCTCGAACAAATGCTTGAGAAATATGATGAAATTTACTTGATTGGATTTTCCATGGGAGGAATGATTGCTTCTTACTTGGCAGCAAAATATAATGTGACGAAACTCGTGTTACTTGCCCCTGCTGGTAAATATTTGTCATTCACACAAATATGTCGTGACATTGGAGGAGTTGTTGCGGACGGTTTGCGAGGAACCTTGAACAAGAACAAATTGTATCTGCATTATAAACGAAAACTTGGTGCGGTTCCTTTTAAGGCTAATTTAGAGTTTTTAAAACTGGTCAAGTACACAAAACCATATTTAAAAAAAGTCGACACTCCTGTACTGATTGCACAGGGTCAGCAGGATGGGATGGTTCCATATAAGACAGCGTATTATTTAGAAAAAGAAATCACGTCCAAGCAAAAAGAAATTGTATTTTTTGAACGGTCAAGGCATTTGATTTGTTTGGGAAATGATAAAGATACATTGAATTCCATGGTGTATTCCTTTCTGATAAAAGATAAATAAACGGCGGGTATGTGCCGTTTATTTGTCCTTGAAAAATGATATGACCAACCCGCCTTCTCCCGCATAGGTGGAAATCAGCGGCCCCATTTCAGATAAAAAAGCATCTTTAAATGGGTATTTATTGCGGATTTCCGCAAGTACTGTTTTGGCACGTTCTTCCGCATTGCAATGCGTCATTGCAATTACTTTGTCTTCTGCGTTTTTCGTATATTCTCCAATTTGCTCGATGAATCGTCTGATTGATTTTTTATCTCCCCGAACTTTTTCGGTTACTTCGATCGTACCATTTTCATTTCCGCGCATTAATAATTTGATATTAAGGGTTTTGGCAATGGTGCCTTTCACTCTGTCCAAACGGCCGCCAAGAATTAAATTTTCGAGCGTTTTTAACACAAATAATGTTGTCGTTTGTTCCACACGTTCATGAAGATGGTCAACCAATTTTTCAAACGAATAGTTTTCTTTCACTTTGATACTTGCTTCATGGAGTAACAATGCCAACCCGCAGGAGGCTGTTTTCGTATTGATTACTTCAATTTTGCGATCGGGCTGTTCGTCAAGCAGCATGTTTTTCCCCGTTACCGCATTTTCAAATGTGCTGCTCAGTCCTTTTGATAAACTGAACATGATAATCGGCTTTGCCGGATCAACCTGTTTATATGCTTCGTAAAAATCATTCGGGCTCGGTGCAGATGAACGAGGAAGCGCATTTGCTTCTTTTATTTTTTTATAAAAACGGTGTAAATCTATATTAACCCCACTTTTGTATTGTTCATCCTGAAAGTGTAAATAAAGTGGTACAGAAATTAAATGCAAGCTTTTGGACAATTTTTTTGGAACATCTGCACCACCGTCAGTCATTAGTTGGATGTGCATAGCATCACCTGCTTTATCAAGGATGGTTCTATTATAACAGGTTTGTCTAAACATTTATATGACAATTTTTTAAAAATTTTATAAATACCCCGACCAGTTTTTACTTTTTCTGAGAAATCGTTACGTTTCGCTTTCGGGAGGTACTCATGATGAACAAAAACAGCCCGAATATTACAATGGTTCCTCCCAGCCATTGGGATGGCGTCACTTTTTCATCCAGAATCAGATATGCAAGCAGGGAAGCTCCGATCGGTTCAAAGACAATTCCCATCGAAATGGTTGCGGTACTAAGCCATCGTAATGCCCAATTAAACAACGTATGACCAAAAAATGTCGGAATAATCGCTAAGGCAAAGAAAATCCACCAATTTTCTAACGGGTATCCAAAGAACGGATTAGCCAACAGTAAATTATAAATAATTAAGGTAAGGGAACTGATGCCATATACGACAAATGTGTATGGCATCAGCGATAACCGTCTTCTAGCATTTTGCCCAAGCAAGAAGTAGACGGTAACAGCAATTGCGCCAAGAAGGGCAAGCATATCCCCAAACAAGGCTATTCCACTTATGCGAAAGTCGCCCCAGCTGATAATAATACTGCCTAACAAAGCAATGATCATGCTTATGACAGCACCTTGTGAAAATCGTTCATTAAAAAAGAAATAGGTACCAATAAAGGCGAATATCGGCTGAAGCGTTACTAGGACAACAGAGCTTGCAACGGATGTATAATTCAGGGATTCAAACCAAAGAATAAAATGAAATGCAAGAAATATTCCTGCGACGATGGAAAGAATCCAGTCTTTCTTTTCAATCAGCCGAAATTCATGACGGTGTTTAAGAAAAACATATGGTGCCATAAGAATAACGGCAAATAGCAAACGATAATTTGCAATAATAGCAGCTGGTGTACCATCTGCTAATTTAACTAGAACTGCGGAGGTTGATACGGCTATTACACCAATTACAACCGCAATATATGGGTTAAATGGCGGTATACGCATGTGGATAAGTCTCCTTGTTAATCATGTTGAAACGTAATCTAATATATTTTATCATGCTAAAGATAAAAAATCACGAAGTAGTAGATATCATTATGGTAAATATGTTATGATTAAATGACTGTTATTTTAAGCATGAATTTTCAAGTGAGGCCCCTTTCCAATCTGGAGGATGCCTTTTTTTATGATAAAGATAAAGAAAGTGAAAGAGCTTAGTCGACTTCCTTAATTGTGTTCCTTGTAGTGCGTGTTCGAAGCGACATCCAATGAATAAGCAGCAAACTCCAAGGTTGGCGATAAAGTTCTTCAGCTCAAACCGCTCATAAAAATCGCTAGCACAGTCAGGTTCTTGAGCAATCCTGCAGTGGCGGATATTACGGCTGTTCCGTTGTGCGATGCATGGAGAAGAGAAGCTTTCCGCTTTCTTTGATGACTCCCTGCGCTGCCCAGTCCTTGTTGCGCTGCACAGGACATGGCGTTCTAAGTCAATCTTCGCATTCGGCAACTCTTTGAACACGCTCGTATCTTACTATCAATATGGAGCTTTTTAGGGACAGCAGTACAGCACTTACGCTTTTGTTCATGCAAATTTCAAGGAAAAAAGGAGTAGACTATTAAGGTGACAACATTTAATGATTTAGAAGTGTCGCAGCCTATTATCAAAGCATTGGAGAAAATGGGTTTCGAGGAAGCGACACCAATTCAGGCAGAGACAATCCCGCTTGCAATGCAAGGAAAAGATGTTATTGGACAAGCACAAACAGGTACAGGGAAAACCGCCGCGTTTGGCATTCCGATGATCGAAAAAATCAATAAATCCATCCACAAAATTCAAGGACTTGTGGTAGCCCCAACAAGAGAGCTGGCCATTCAGGTTGCCGAGGAAATAAACCGACTGGGCAAGTTTAAAGGAATCCGGACATTGCCTGTCTACGGCGGACAGCATATGGAGCGGCAAATCCGGGCATTAAAGGATGGTCCGCATATTGTGGTGGCAACTCCTGGACGGCTGCTGGATCACATGCGCAGGAAAACCATTCGGATCGACCAAGTGCAAACTGCTGTATTGGATGAAGCAGATGAAATGCTCAATATGGGTTTCATTGATGATATTCGCGATATTTTAAAGGGAATTCCAGAAGATCGGCAAACATTGCTATTTTCCGCAACGATGCCAAAGGAAATTCGTGATATTGCAACACATCTCATGAAGAACCCAGAAGAAATTAAAGTCAAGGCAAAAGAAATGACGGTTGAAAATATTGACCAGTATTTTGTTGAGGTTCCAGAAAAATATAAATTCGATACGCTAACTAACCATCTTGACATAAATGGCCCCGATTTAGCGATTGTCTTTAGCCGGACAAAAAAGCGTGTTGACGAGATTACAGAAGGGTTGCAGGCCCGGGGATTCCGTGCTGAAGGGATTCATGGAGATTTAACACAAGGCAAACGGATGTCGGTATTGAACAAGTTTAAAAACGGCCGTGTTGAAGTATTAGTTGCAACTGATGTAGCAGCACGAGGACTCGATATTTCCGGTGTTACGCACGTCTATAACTTTGATATTCCGCAGGATCCGGAAAGCTATGTACACCGCATTGGCCGTACTGGCCGTGCAGGACGTACTGGTGAAGCCATCTCGTTTATTACACCACGAGAAATGGCACATTTGCATTTAATTGAAAAGACGACGAAAAGTAAAATGAAACGGATCATGCCGCCATCAAGTCAAGATGCCTTGCGCGGCCAGCAGCAAGTCGCTGTGGAAAAGCTGCTGAAAACAATTGAACAAAAAGATCTAAAAGCGTATCATGAGACAGCTAATGAATTACTGCAGGATCATGATTCCATAACGGTAATTGCAGCTGCATTAAAAATGCTGACAAAAGAACGGAGAAACACACCGGTACGAATTTCTTCCATCCAACCGATCAGTGTTAAAAAAGCACAAAGAGGTAAAGACAATAATAAACGTGGAAATAAACGCAATTATTATGGAAAACGAAACCAGGGCGGACGAGGCCAAGGTGGGCGTAATCAATATAGCGGACGTAATCGCAAAGGAAATTACCAAAAGCAAAAAAATCGTGGTTAATAGCATCAAGACAAAAGCTCTCGTAAAACGGGAGCTTTTTCTTTTAGTCTTTAATGGTATAGTGAAATGGTACTCTTATCGATAAAATCAGGGAACTGACAAAGGTGCCGGCTCCCTTACAATATTCGGCTTAATAGCCCAAGTATAACCAGAATACCGAAAATGATCCAGAATACTTTTGTTCCGAGCCCCCTTGGTAAGCGCCGTCGCTTATTCCAGCGATTGGGATCAAATTGTACTGTTCCCGTTCGCCTTCTGTTCCGAGTTGGGGAAAACGGGTATACGTTGTTGGTTAGCAGTAATCTGGCAATAGCAAATCCGCCGATGAAGCCAAAGATATGTGCGTAAATATTAATATTGGGACGAAGGAATGTCATAATTAAACCAATTACAAAAATAATTAGAACAACTTGCGAGCTGGCTTGGTCGATTAGGTCCTTTCGAAATACGATCATATAGACATAAATCCCAAATAATCCGTATATGGCACCGGATGCACCGACATAGGAGTAGAAAGCAGTTGGATCTATCAGGTATGTGGCGATATTGCCTGCAAATCCGGCAACGAAATAGGCGAGGATGAATTTACCTTTTCCCAGTATTTGTTCTAATGCGGGTCCAAACAAAACAAGTGCAAATGAATTAAAAATGGCGTGCATAAACCCGTGATGAAGCAAGATCGATGACAGTAAACGCCAATACTCCCCTTCATGGATATATAAATTATTGCCTGCACCCCACTGGTAGAATCGAATCCCAATTGGTAAATGTAAAAAGTCAATGATCAGCCATAACGCCAGATGAATGATTACCAGAGTTGCTACAACAGGATAAAATTGGATGAATTCCTTTATGCTTTTTTCCGTGCGAATGAACATTGATAAACTCCTCGGCAAAAATTTTTTAAAGATTAAGAAGGTATATAAATTTAGGCACTATTCTACCCTCAGCAGGGTAAGCCACGTCCGGCTCCAGAGCCCAGTGACTAGTGGACTTCCCTCGCCTCCGTACGATAAGTCAACATCGGTTCGCTTCCAGCTCACCGTGTTTCCTTTATCTCCTGCGGCTCAGTCCAGTCCATACGTCACTAAACGGGCGCTTACGCCTTTGTGCAAACCGTTACGATCGGGTATTATTATTGTAAGCGACATTATACAATAGTATGACCATTTTTAGATTACTAAAATCATGTAGCAGAATGCAATGAAAAACCATTTATGACAGGAAAGAGGTGGATGGTTTGATAAAGGGGATCGGGATGGATTTAATTGAATTAGCACGTATTAAAAAAAGCATGGAGCGAAATACGCGTCTAAGTGAACGAATTTTAACGAAAAATGAACATCAGCTTTTTTTTAGTTTGGAAAGTGTACAGCGAAAAACAGAATTTCTGGCCGGAAGATTTGCAGCTAAAGAGGCATTTGCGAAAGCTTGCGGGCGTGGTATCGGAAAATTGAGCTTTCAACATATTGAAGTGCTGCCAAATGGTTCTGGGGCACCTGAATTGACTGCCAGCGGGTATGAAGATGTCACCATATTTATATCTATCACTCATAGTAAAGCATATGCAGCTGCTCAGGTTGTAATAGAAGATAAATAGCATAATCGGTAAGGTTGTCTCATATATTTTAGTGCGGGTAGGAGGGAACGAAAGTGTATATTGTCACCGCAAAAGAAATGTACGAAATGGATCGTCATACCATACAGGAGATCGGTTTGGATGAAAGACTGCTGATGGAAAATGCAGGTCGGGCGGTAAGCAGTAAAATAACCGGAATTATATCGAAACAGAACCAAATCTGTATATTTGTTGGTTCCGGAAATAATGGCGGGGATGGTTTTGTTATCGCACGGACATTGCATACGCAAAACTATAATGTGACTGTTCTGCAAATTGTTCCAGATGAAAGAATAACCGGGGAGGCACTCTACCATAAAACGCTATATTTAAATTGTAATGGTTCCGTTCATGTAAGCAGCGATGCAACGGAGGTGGATAAATTCGTTACCAGCTCAGACGTTATCATTGATGCTATGATCGGAATCGGGGTTCATGACGAATTAAGAGAACCGGTTTATACAATTGTCTCCATTATCAATCAAAAGGCTGATTTTGTTATATCCGTAGACATACCGACAGGGCTTCCGGCAGATGAAGGAATAACAGGTTTTTCGGCGATTCATGCTGACTGGACATTTGTGATTGAGGCAGCAAAAATGAGTCTTTTCTTGGAGCATACAGCACCTTATTATGGAAAATGGGAAGTTGTTCCTATCGGTATTTCAATTAATACAATGGACGATGTCCCTAAAAAGTATACGTGGGGGGAGCATCACTTCCGAAGTACATTACCGAAACGGGATCCGTATGCTCATAAAGGAACGCACGGGAAAGGACTTGCTATTGGCGGATCAGTCGAGATGCCAGGTTCCATAGCGATGACTGCTAAAGCAGCCTTAAGAGCTGGTGCTGGCTTACTCACTGTCGGAACAGCGAAAAACGTTATTTCATCCATTGCCCAAACTTGTATTGAGGCGACCTACCTAATGGTTGATGATCATAATGAACATGGCGGGAAGGCTGCAGCAATTCCGTTTGAACGGTTTGATTGTATCGTAATGGGGATGGGAATGGGGCGGGATAAAGAAGCGGAACGGCTAGTTATGCATGTTTTGAACGAAGCGAATTGTCCGGTTATTGTCGATGCCGACGGACTGTTTCATGTGAAGGCTGATCCTTCCATCTTATCGAAGCGTTCAGATCCGATAATTGTGACACCACATCCTGGAGAAATGGCCATGCTGTTAGAGGTGCCTATTGCCGAGCTTTTGGAAAAACCGTTTCATTACTCCAGAGCGTTTGCCGCTATCCATCAGGTGTATGTTGTGTTAAAAGGAAAACATACAATTATCACAGTACCAGATGGAAAGCAAGCCGTTAATCAGACCGGAAATCAGGGGCTTGCGAAAGGCGGGAGTGGGGACGTGCTGTCCGGGATTATCCTGGCAATGGTGATGCAGCATAAAAATATTTTCCAGGCATTATGCAATGCATGCTTCGTCCATGGGGCTGCCGCGGATTTGCTTATTAGGGATAACCATTCCTATTATGATTTGCTTGCAACCGATGTTATAGAAGGTATTCCAGCAGTATATCGTACATTTCTTTAGTGCAGGTGACACGTTCTCTTTGTCCTGGGGAAACTTGGGCGTAATCGTTTTGCGCTCTTGTTTTGAAACAAGACAAGGGAGATATGTCCATGAAGAAGATGTTTAGTATCTGGTTATTGATCGTCTTTGGCCTGATCTTGTTACTTACTGCTTGCGGTGAAAAGTCACAGGAGGATGTTCTGAAAAAACTGGAAGATAAAGTAGATTCCATGAATGGTTACAAGGCCAAAGCGGAAATGAAAATGAATACCGGACAGGATAGTCAGAAATACAAGATTGATATTTGGCATAAGAAAAAAGAGTATTATCGTGTCTCACTGAAAAATGATCAGGATGAAAAAGGAAGCCAAATTATCCTGAAGAATAAAGATGGTGTGTTTGTGCTGACCCCTGCTTTAAATAAAAGCTTTAAGTTCCAAACAAACTGGCCTGATAACAGCAGCCAGCCATATCTTTTTCAATCGCTTGTCCATGACATTAAACAAGACAAGGATGCCGAATTTAAAGTAAGTGATTCACACTATATTTTCCAAACCAAAACAAATTATCAAAGCAACAATAATCTGCCGTATCAGGAAATATATTTTGATAAAAAAACCTATAGCCCGGTTTTGGTAAAGGTACTTGACAAAGATAAAAATGCGCTTGTTGAAGTGAACTTCTCGAAGTTTGATATGAAACCAAGTTTTAAAGATGATGATTTTGCAATGGAAAAAAATATGACAAGTGGGCATGCTGAAGCATCTGCTGCAAAAAATGAAAATGCCGATCCACTTACTGTCGTATTTCCGTTATATATGGCAGGAGCTGAGCTTGCGGAACAAAAAGAGGTAGAAACCGATAACGGGAAACGAGTTATTATGACGTATACTGGTGAAAAGAATTTCACATTAATTGAGGAAAAAAAGGATGCAGTCTCAACATTATCCTCTCCGCAAGAAGTAAAAGGTGACATTGTAAATCTTGGGCATTCGATTGGTGCACTTTCAGAAAATGCAATCGAGTGGAGCAGTAATGGTGTAAACTTTTATCTGGCAAGTGAAGATTTGACAAAAGAAGAACTAATTGAAATAGCTAAATCTGTCCAGGGCAAAGCAGTGAAATAGCATGAATAGATGTAAGCAGACTCTAACGGAGAGGGGGTCTGCTTTTTATTGCCTGGAGAATGCCTCCATTCTTGACAGTGCATTAGGAAAGCGAAATAATGAAGGAAAATGTTTTACAAATGGAAGGGGCAAGGTGTTGTGCAGGATACATTTTATCGGAATACATGGGCTGAAGTAAATCTTGAAGCAATTGGTTATAATATAACGCAAATGAAACAAAAGCTGCCAGCAGAAACAAGAATTATTGCAGTTGTGAAAGCAGATGGATATGGTCATGGCGCTATAGAGGTTGCTAAAAAGGCTGTTAAGACCGGCGCCAGTGCCATAGCGGTTGCACTGCTGGAAGAAGCAATAGTATTGCGACATGCAGGTATCTCCGTGCCAATTCTGGTCTTTGGCTGGGTTTCGCCGCAGGATACCCCGCTTGCTGCCGACTACAATCTTACCCTGACATTTTTTCAAATGGAATGGCTGCAGGAAGTAAAAGACCGTACCTTCCAGCGGCCGCTTAAATTGCACATGAAATGGGATACCGGCATGGGAAGGCTTGGTATCCGCACGGAAAAGGAACTGAAGCAGTTGTTAGATGAATTAGCGGAAAGTCCAAACACTCGTCTAACCGGGATTTATACCCATTTTGCAACAGCCGATGCAGCTGATTTAACCTATTATGATGAACAGCAAAAAAGGTTTCAAACCTTATTGCAGACATTTCGCAAGCGATGGAGACATCCTGTTGCAATCCACATTGGAAATAGTGCTGCCTCGATTCGGTTTCCCGAGGACATGTTTCAGTTCACCCGGCTTGGTATCGCCATGTATGGACTGTACCCGTCTAAAACGGTGAAACAAGAAAGGAAAATCAACCTGAAGCAAGCATTTTCGCTCTATAGCCGCCTTATTCATGTGAAAAAAATACAAGCCGGCGAATCAATCAGTTATGGTACAACATATACGGCGAAAGAGGATGAATGGATTGGAACAATTCCAATTGGATATGCGGACGGGTGGATTCGCAAGCTTCAAGGAATGGAAGTGCTGGTGAACGGGAAGCGTATGCCTATTGTCGGCAGAATCTGTATGGATCAAACAATGCTGCGTTTGGATAAAGCATATCCAGTTGGTAGCAAGGTAACATTAATTGGAAAGCAGGGAAATGAGGAAATAACAATGGATGAAGTGGCTGCATACTTGGACACGATAAACTATGAAATCCCCTGTATAATCACGAGCCGGGTTCCGAGGGTTTACAAGGTATCGGAATCATAACTGTAACCGCTAATTTTTTAATTGCTGATAATGTGGCATAATATTGATATACTAAAATAAACATATACCACAGCCAATTATTTCATAAACCTAATTTTATATTAAAAAAACTTTAAATGTCTTTGCAAAGCAAAGTAGACAATGATATTATTAAAAAAGAATATAATTTCGGTCGTTCAACAGTTGGCGGAGGTGCATCATTTTGTCAGAGAGCTTACAAGAAATTTTGGTACGATTACCAAAAAAACTGTTAAATGAGGTGGATGGATTAATGAAGTATGAGAATAGCGACTTAAGTGATTTCATTTGTGAAGCGACAAGAAACTATTTAGAATCCAAGAAAGAAGAGCATATCCAGCAATTTCGTGATTCCATGATAAAAGGGTATACAGAAATGGCCAGAATTAATCTAACAATTGCTTCGGAAGCTTTTCAAGCCGAAGAGGAAGCAGAAAAAAACACCTTAGAGCGCTCTGTGATCGGGGTGTAACAATTTGATCGTACAAAGAGGCGAAGTTTATTTTGCCGACTTATCTCCTGTTGTTGGATCAGAACAGGGAGGCATCCGCCCAGTATTGATCTTGCAAAATGATATCGGAAACCGGTTCAGCCCAACCGTTATTGTAGCAGCCATTACAGCACAAATTCAAAAGGCAAAGCTCCCGACCCATGTGGAGATTAACGCAAAGCGATATGGGTTTGACCGTAATTCTGTTATTCTGCTCGAACAGATCAGAACGCTGGACAAACAGCGGTTAACAGACAAAATAACGAAATTAGATAAAGAAATGATGGAGAAAATAAACCATGCATTGGAAATAAGTCTGGGACTAAAAGAAATGTATGGCCATTAACAAAAACCCTTGTCAGATTCAGCAGCAAGGGTTTTTGTTATGCCCTCGGTTAATGTATGTTACAATAAATAAAAATTGATGTTGTCGGAATATGTTATTGTATGGAAAATTTGCACGAATATCAAAAAATACTTTACAATATTCTTAATAATAGTTAAAGATGGTTTGGGGGCATGTGAAATGGATGATAAGTTTAAGAGGATAGCATTGGAAAATAGTGATTCCATCGTACAGATGTGGATGGAAGAGGTTGATATTTCAAAGGATGACAATTATACAACAACAATTTCTGATGAATTATTTGAAAGTACAAACAGAGAATTTGTCAATGTGATTTTTACTAGTATTAAAAACCAGGGATCGTCTAAAATACTGGAAGACTTTTCGGAAAAACTGGTTAATCTCGGCTGGCCATTAAGTTACATTACGGACGGGCTGCATATATTCAGAAGGGTCACGATTGATTATATTCTCAGTCAATCAGAGCAAGTGGATTCCGCTTTTATATCAAATGTATTACAAAGCGTTGATGCGTGGGTTGAACCAATTATTCGTCAACTGGTCAATGAATATTCGGGAAGCTGGGAGAACATCGTTTCCTTGCAACGATTAGCCTTGCAGGAATTATCAGCTCCGCTTATCCCGGTGATGGACAACATTACCATCATGCCGTTAATCGGTACCATTGATACAGAACGCGCAAAGCTGATTATGGAAAATGTACTTGAAGGTGTGATTAAACATAATTCCGAGGTTGTGTTAATGGATATTACAGGAGTACCTGTTGTCGATACAATGGTGGCTCATCATATTATACAAGCGGCGGAGGCAGTTCGTCTGGTTGGGGCAACATGCATTTTGGTAGGAATTCGTCCGGAAATCGCTCAGACCATTGTTAACTTGGGGATTGATTTAGGCAAATTCCCGACGAAAAGTTCATTGAAGAAAGGCTTCCAAAAGGCGCTTGAAATTACTAACCGTAAAGTTGAAACTATTAGTTCCAAAGAAGAGATTAAAAATATGCTGAAATCATTGAACGGGGAGTGATTTTGTGCGAATACCGATTCTTAAACTGCATAATTATTTATTAATTTCGATTCAGACAGAAATCGATGACAATACAGCAATACAATTTCAGGAGGATCTGCTAAGTAAAATTCATAAAAGCGGGGCAACAGGAGTTGTTATTGATTTAACTTCTGTAGAAATAATCGATTCATTTATTGCCAAAGTATTAGGTGATGTTGTAACCATGTCAGACCTAATGGGGGCGAAAGTAGTATTAACTGGTATTCAGCCAGCTGTCGCAATGACACTAATCGATCTGGGGATTCATATGAAGAACGTTCCCACCGCTTTGGATTTAGAACAAGGACTGATTAAATTACATCAGGAATTGGGGGATTAATGATGAGTCTCCAATCCCGCGTTAACATACAAAAAGAGTGGGATATTGTTGGTGCACGCCAGGTTGGCCGTGATATAGCCAAGAAAACAGGCTTTGGAACCGTTGACCAGGCACGAATTGCTACCGCGATATCAGAACTTGCCCGCAACATATATTTATATGCCAGTTCAGGCCAAATTTACTTTGAAGTAATAGATAACATAAATCAAAAAGGGATATGCATGATAGCGGTTGATAAAGGACCCGGGATTGATGACATCAGTCAGGCGATGGAAGATGGCTTTACAACTTCGGGGGGGCTTGGCGCAGGCCTGCCAGGTGTAAAACGCTTGATGGACGTTTTTGATATAAAATCGGAAAAAGGGAAAGGCACGGAAATAAAAGCAATAAAATGGCTGCGTTAAACCCAGCATGAGGAATGGCTTCGCGGGCGGGAAGTCATTCCTCATTAGTGAGGGACAAAGGCGCTGGAGCCGGGCGTGGCCTGCCCTGACATGAGCAGAATTGAGCCCGGATTCTTATACTTTCTTACCTATTAGAAAAAGCAGTTGGATAACTCCGATCACAGGGGGATATAGACTTATGGATGCAATAAAATCAGATACAGAAAACTACAAAAATCTTTTAAAGCATTATATTGAAACCCGGGACGAGCAATCTTTATATGGTGCTGAGCAAATCAGCAAATCGTTTATTAAACGTAAAATACCTCCCGAGGAAATCATTAATTTGCATATTCAGGCATTAAGGGAACTGTACCCGGATTTATCAGAGGAACTGCAGATTTCCATGAATTTTCTCCTGGAATCCATGATAGCTTACGGCCTCACACATCAAGAGTTCCAAACGTTAAGGGAGAAACAGCTTGAATTGAAATCTGAAATTGGCGTAGCTGCCGGGATGCAGCGAACACTTTTAGCCACAACCAAGCCGGTTATCGAAGGACTGGATATTGGGGTAGTAAGTGTTCCCGCCCATCAAATGAATGGGGATTACCATCACTTTATTAAGGGGAAAGACGGATCACTCGGGGTAGCAGTGGCAGATGTTGTCGGGAAAGGCGTCCCGGCCGCATTATGCATGTCAATGATTAAATATTCGATGGACATTCTTCCTGAAGAATTCATGCAACCAAAGGCAATACTGGAAAATTTAAATCGTGTTGTGGAGCGAAATGTCGATCCTAGTATGTTTATAACAATGTTTTACGCTCAATATCTCCCGGAAGAAAATATACTTCGCTATTCATCTGCAGGACACGAGCCCGGCTTTTTTTATCATAAGGATAGGGATTGTTTTGAGGAAATAGAAACAAAGGGCTTAGTGTTGGGTGTATCGGCAGACGCTGTGTATAATCGGTATGAACGCAGGATTGAAAAAGGGGACATGGTTATCCTGCTAACGGACGGTGTAACAGAGTGCAGACAAGGGCATCGTTTTATCGAAACAGAGGAAGTACTGGATGTTATCAGAAGCTATTCCCGCTTATCAGCACAGGAAATGGTTGGTCACGTATATAAATATTTCGAACGGATGCAGCATTTTGAGCTTCGGGATGATTTTACACTGATTATTTTGCGAAGAAACGTTTAACCTTTTTTATTGTCGGGTACCTAAACATTATAAAGTTTGTTTAAGTACATGAAGGGGGATTGAAATATGAATCTGGAAATTAATGTTAAGGAAGCAAGTAATCAATCCAACGTTATTTTATCGGGAGAAATTGATGCTTATACAGCACCACAGCTAAAGGAAACACTATTACCTCTAACAAAAACAGAAGGGCAAATAGTTGAAGTGAATTTAGAACATGTAAATTATATGGATAGTACTGGTTTGGGTGTTTTTATTAGTGCGCTGAAGTCAACGAAAGAGAATGGCAGTCAGTTAAAATTAGTGGATTTACAGACGAGAGTGTTTCGGTTATTTAAAATAACAGGATTAATTGACATAATGGATATTAAGGCTGCGATTCGAGGTGGAAGTGAATAATGGAAACATTTGATTTTATTGAAATGAAGATACCCGCAAAAGCGGAATATGTTGGTGTTATTCGGTTAAGTATTTCCGGGATTGCCAATCGAATGGGTTTTTCTTATGAGGATATTGAGGATTTAAAGGTTGCGATATCAGAAGCAATTACGAATGCCGTTACGCATGCCTATGAAGCAGAAGATGAAGGGGAGGTTACAATTGGTTTCGGTGTTTACCCCAATCGCCTGGAAATAATGGTAGCTGATCATGGCGGAAGTTTTGATTTGAATGAAATTAAAGGATCAATCGGACCCTATAAACAGACAGAGTCAGTAGAAACCTTACGGGAAGGTGGATTTGGCCTTTTCTTAATTGAAGCATTAATGGATAAGGTTGAGATAAACAATGACTATGGTGTAATTGTTTTGATGACAAAGTACCTTCAAGAAACAGAGGTGGGTTTTGATGACGACCAAATCTCAACCACACAATAAAGGGAGAGACGAGGTTTACCAATGGATCAAACACTTGCAGGACGAGCCAGCTGATGAAGCGATACAAGAGAAAATAGTGCTAACCTACAAAGATCTTGTGGAATCCATTGCCCGAAAGTATTCCAAAAATAGTGGTATTCATGAGGATTTGGTCCAGGTCGGTATGATTGGACTGTTAGCTGCAGTCAAGCGATATGATGCAACATTTGGTAAATCCTTTGAATCTTTTGCAATCCCAACAATTATCGGGGAGATTAAACGATTCATTCGTGATAAAACATGGAGTGTTCATGTACCGAGACGAATCAAAGAGCTTGGCCCCAAGATAAAGAAAGCGGTAGACGAGTTGACAACATCAAACCAGAAATCACCAACAGTGACACAAATTGCCAATTACCTGAATGTGGCAGAAGAAGATGTGCTGGAAACGATGGAAATGGGTAAAAGTTACAAAGCCTTATCGGTAGACCGTGAAATTGAAGCAGATTCGGATGGCAGTAAAGTTGCTATTCTGGACTTGGTGGGAAACGATGACAAGGCATACGAAGGTGCTGACCAGCGTATGCTTTTGGAAAAAGTTCTGCCTATCCTATCGGAACGGGAACAGCAAATTTTGCAGTACACCTATTTTGAGAACAGAAGCCAAAAGGAAACCGGTGAGCTGCTGGGAATCTCGCAAATGCACGTTTCCAGATTACAACGACGCGCTTTACGCAAACTCCGGGAAGCTATCCAATCCGATAGTACGGAGGTATTGGATTGAGCACAAAAGAAAACAGGGTAGAGGTAGCGGTCTATCAAAGAGCAAAAAAGGGAAATTTCCATTGCGGTGACAGCTATTATTATATCGAGACCGAGAATGAATTTGTTTGTGCAATAGCTGATGGATTAGGCAGTGGAGAATTTGCAAAAGAGTCCTCGCAAATTGTGATCGATATTATTAAAAACAATATTCATGCAACGGTGGAACACATCGTTAAACAGTGCAATGAACAGCTATTTCGTAAACGTGGGGTTGTTTTAGGGATATTAAAGTTGACTTTTTTATCGGGGCAGTATTCTTTTTCTTCCATCGGAAATATTGGTGTCTTGACGATAACGAGAGATGGAAAAAGGAAGCGTAATATCCCCAATTCCGGTTACTTGGCAGGCTACCACAGAACATTTAAAGTGATCACGGATAAACTGGAGCCACATATGATTTTCCTCATGTTCTCTGACGGTGTAACCGATGCAGATCTGTCACAAAAGTTTATCCTGAACAGGGATGTGAACGATATAACAAACACATATGCCCATCTGCACAGTGAATCACAAAACGATGATACAACATTAATTGCAATACGCTATGAAGGGTGAAAAAGGGTGCTTTTTTGTAATGTTGTGCTGGATGGATAACGACGGCGGTCAGGAAAAACTGACGGCCATATTTTTTTGGCAGATTAAACGTGGGTGTATCCGTGAGATAGGGACCTCAATGAGAAGACAAAACCTCAAGCAGAAACAATGGTAAGGAGACAACTTGGATTAGGAATACGAAATATATTTTGGTAAAATAAAGGTGTACGAAAAGGAGGAAACGCAGTGGCCGTTGAATTAGAACAAAATCTTAGCAGCTGGGTGGCAAAAGAGGCCCAGGTCAAAACAAGTACTGTTAATAAAGTTATAGCTTTAATGGATGAAGGAAATACGGTACCATTTATTGCGCGTTACCGTAAAGAAGTAACTGGCGGACTTGACGAGGTACAAATTAAATTAATCCAGGACAAATGGCATTATGCCGTAAACCTGGCTGAACGAAAACAAGAAGTCATCCGTTTAATTGATGAACAGGGAAAATTAACGGAAGAGCTTAAGCGCGATATAACTGATGCAACCCAATTACAGCGAGTAGAAGATTTATACCGGCCATACAAACAAAAACGCCGCACAAAAGCGACCATCGCTAAAGAAAAGGGACTAGAGCCATTAGCCAAATTAGTATGGAAGCAGGAAAATATTAATATACAGGCAGAAGCGGAAAAATATTTTTCGGAAGAACATGAATTACATACAGTAGAAGATGTATTAAGCGGCATCAATGATATTATTGCTGAATGGATTTCGGACGACCCTGAATTCCGTGATTATATCCGTGATGAAACATACAAAAAGGGTGCCATTCGTTCAGAGGTGAAAGCAGCCGAGCTGGATGAAAAAGGTGTTTATGAAATGTATTACGAATTTAACGAAGCCGTTCGCTCTCTCGTTTCCCACCGAATTCTTGCCTTGAATCGCGGGGAGAAAGAAGGCGTGTTAAAAGTAACTATCGAGCCACCGATCGAGCGGATTGTTGAATTTTTACGAAAAAAAGTTGTCAAATCCTCGGATAATCAGACTGTTTCAGACATTTTACAAGCAGCGATCGATGACGGCTATAAACGCTTAATTCAACCATCGATTGAACGAGACATTAGAAATAGCCTAACGGAAAAGGCGGAAGAGCAAGCAATCGATGTTTTTTCGAAAAACCTGAAGAACTTACTGTTACAGCCTCCTTTAAAAGGAAAAACTGTGCTTGGTGTTGACCCGGCTTTCAGGACCGGTTGTAAACTTGCGGTAGTTGATGAGACTGGAAAGGTTCATTCCGTTGGTGTGATGTATCCAACTGCTCCCAAGCATGACATAGTGGGTGCAGAGAAAATTGTGATGGAATTAATTAAAACATATAACGTTGAGCTGATTGCCATTGGAAATGGTACTGCATCTCGTGAAACGGAACAATTTATTGCTGACATAATTGGAAAACATAAACTCGATGTTCCGTATATCATCGTAAATGAGGCTGGGGCTAGTGTATATTCTGCTTCGAAACTGGCACGTGAGGAATTTCCCGATTTACAAGTAGAGGAAAGAAGTGCGGCTTCCATTGCCAGGCGAGTGCAGGATCCGCTTGCCGAACTTGTCAAAATTGATCCAAAGTCAATCGGCGTTGGACAATATCAGCACGATGTTAGTCAAAAATCATTGAACGAATCGCTGACATTCGTTGTAGAAACAGCAGTTAACCAAGTTGGGGTAAATGTAAATACAGCATCTACTTCATTATTGCAATATGTCTCAGGTTTGAGTAAAACAGTGGCAAACAACATTGTGAAAAAACGTAATGATGAGGGGAAATTTACAAATCGAAAGCAGCTGCAAAAGATACCGCGGTTAGGCGCGAAAACGTATGAACAGGCGATCGGATTTCTGAGAATTATTGATGGAGATAATCCGTTGGACCGGACCCCAATCCATCCGGAAACATATCCACAAGTAACGGGGCTATTAAACATGCTTGACTGCCAATTAACAGATATTGGTTCAGGCACCTTACAGGATAAATTAAAATCACTAAATAAAAGAGAAATCGCAGAAAAACTTGGTATTGGCGAACCAACGCTAATTGATATCATGCGTGCATTAAGCCGTCCTGAACGTGACCCGCGTGATGACTTACCGAAACCTTTATTGAAACAAAACGTATTGTCAATGGAAGACTTGCAGCCAGGAATGGAAATGCAGGGGACAGTGCGAAATGTTGTTGACTTCGGTGTTTTCGTTGATATTGGTGTAAAACAAGACGGGCTTGTCCATATTTCGAAAATGTCCAATCAGTTTGTAAAACACCCGATGGATATTGCTGCAGTTGGGGATGTTGTAACCGTTTGGGTGGAGCAAGTTGATACGAAAAAGGGCAGAATCGCATTATCGATGGTGGAAAATAAAAAATAGTACTTGATTTAAATACTTATTTTGCTGCCGATAATTTTTTATAGAAAAAAGGGCCGTTCCCCATATATGGAGCGACCCTTTTTCTCATTTCTAGAAGTATCGCGCGAATTCTCGTGTCGCGCTACTTTACGCCTTCAGGAACAGATAATCCTAAACCGGCCGCGATTCTTTCTCCCCAATCTGGATCTGCTTTATAGAAATGTTCAATTTGACGTAATTTGATTTCGTCTTTCTCAACAGGCTTCATGTGTTCAACGAAATTTTCAATAAGACGTGTTTTTTCATCGGCGCTCATTAATCGATACAGATCACCAGGTTGTGTGTAGTGATCTTCTGAATCATAGGCAACACTATCCGCGACACCCTGCATTTCAAAAGGACTGATTTTCGTTGCCGGATCCTCTTTCGGTCCATTTAAGCTGTTTGGTTCATAGTTTGGAGTACTGCCACCGTTACCGTCTACACGCATGTAACCGTCACGTTGGTAGTTGTTAACATCCGCTTTCGAACGGTTCACTGGAATTTGCTGATGGTTAACACCAAGACGATAGCGTTGTGTATCAGCATAACTGAAAATCCGTCCTTGCAGCATTTTATCTGGTGATGCTTCAATTCCAGGGACGAAATTACCTGGTGTGAATGCAGCCTGCTCAACATCTGCAAAATGATTTTCCGGATTACGGTTTAATACCATTTTTCCTACTTCAATCCGTGGATAATCCTTCTGGGAAACGGTTTTCGTTACATCAAACAGATCCCATTTGTACGTTTTATAATCTTCGTACGGAATGATTTGTACGTATAATGTCCATGAAGGGAAATCATTATTCTCAATTGCATTGTAAAGATCTTCTCTATGATAATCAGGATTTTCCCCAGCAAGCTTGTCTGCTACATTAACATCCATACCTTTAACACCTTGGTCACTGATGAAATGATATTTTACCCAGAAAGCTTCCCCTTGGTCATTCACCCATTTATACGTATGACTGCCATATCCATTCATATGACGTAATGTTGCCGGGATACCCCGGTCTCCATGTAAATAAGTAATTTGATGCAATGATTCCGGTGATAATGACCAGAAATCCCAAACCATATTCGGATCTTTTAATCCCGTACGTGGGTTGCGTTTTTGTGTATGGATGAAATCAGGAAATTTAATCGCATCGCGAATGAAGAAGATCGGTGTATTATTACCAACTAAATCATAGTTTCCTTCTTCTGTATAGAACTTTAATGCAAAGCCGCGCGGGTCGCGAACGGTATCAGATGATCCCAGTTCGCCTGCAACAGTTGAGAACCGGGCAAACATTTCTGTACGCTTCCCTTTCTCACTTAGAAAGTCGGCTTTTGTATATTTGGAAATCTCATCGTTTGTAACTTCAAAATAGCCAAAAGCACCTGCGCCTTTTGCATGTACAACACGCTCAGGAATCCGCTCTCTATCAAAATGTGCTAGCTTTTCCAACAGATGATAATCCTGAATTAGTGTAGGTCCATTATGCCCGGCAGTAATGGAGTTTTGGTTGTCGCCTACAGGAATTCCAGCTCCAGTAGTTAATGTATTACGCTTTTCACTCATAAAACACCTCTCCTTTGATTAGTCTATAAATAATTATAATATAAATCTAATAAAAATCAATGTTTAATTATATTTATTTTAAATAACTGACTCTTTGGCTAAGCTTACATCCTTAGTTATATATGATAAAATGAAGAAATTAATGAATAAGGATGTAAGAAAATGAACGTGTTAAATAAAAAGGAACTTTACAACTTGGTTAATAACCTGTCTATTGAGTTTTTTCATAAACCATTTACCGATCATGTTCAATTTAACAGCAGATTGAGAACAACTGGCGGAAGATATATACCTGTGAAGAAAACGATTGAATTAAATCCGAAGTACTTGATTGAGCTGGATATGGATGAATTTATTGGGATTATTAAGCACGAACTATGTCATTATCATCTTCATATAGAAGGAAAAGGATATAAGCATGGGGATGAATCATTCAAAAGGTTATTAAAAGAGACTGGATCCCCAAGGCATTGCAACCCGCTGCCGTCGTCAAAGCGAGCATTTAAATATCTTTATGAATGTCAGGAATGTGGACATGTTTATCGGCGGTTACGCAAAATGGATGTGAATAAATACAGGTGTGGAAAATGCAGGGGAAAACTTTTGGAAGAGAAACTAAAATAGGATGTTCAAAAAGTCACAAAATGATAGAGTTAGTAGTAAGGGTTTTTCTGTTAAGACCCCCTACGACAATAGTCAACAACAGAGGTCAGCACGTCCTGAGGAACAAAGGCGGAAGCGCCCGGTTAGCGGCGTATGTGCTGGACTGAGCCGTAGGAGATAAAGGAAACACGACGACCGGAGGGAGTCGATGTTGACTTATCGTACGGAGGTGAAGGAAGCACACTAGCCGCTGGGCGCTGGAGCCGGACGTGGCTTATCCGGTTATTAAGTTATCCACAGCCGCAAAATTTTATAATTTCCTAGACGAGAACAAAAGCGAAAGTGCTCGGTTTGGAAGGACGACTAAAACCGGCACGCTTTACCGGCAAGCCTGGTACTTGGGAGTCGACCTCGACCTTCAGGACCTGATTAGGCGGCTTTTTGAACACGTAATATGAGCTGCTTAAGCATACATTTTTGTCAAAAAAGCTATGCAAACCTTGACGAAATATGCCTGCCGTGTTAAATTAAATAAGCCTTGAATAAATATTACTTTTTTCTTTACAGATTAGAGTAAAAATGATTGACAAATAAATGAAAATGTTATATTATGTTCTTCGTCGCATGTTTGCCGACTAAAAAGAGACATTAATAATGGATGATTGATTAACTGCTATGATATACATACCCAGTTAGACTTCATCGCCTTATTTGTGAGTCTTGATATGTGGTTTTATGATGAATTAAAAACGCATATTGGAATGTGAAAAAATGAATTGCGATAAGTTTAATTTGTTTATAATACGAATGTTATCTGATTATTCCACAGTAGCTCAGTGGTAGAGCAATCGGCTGTTAACCGATCGGTCGTAGGTTCGAATCCTACCTGTGGAGCCATATGGAGAAGTACTCAAGTGGCTGAAGAGGCGCCCCTGCTAAGGGTGTAGGTCGTGTAAGCGGCGCGAGGGTTCAAATCCCTCCTTCTCCGCCATTTTTTATGGCCCGTTGGTCAAGTGGTTAAGACACCGCCCTTTCACGGCGGTAACACGGGTTCGAATCCCGTACGGGTCATCTTGCATGAATAGAATATTTTAACTTGGTTCGGTCCGGTAGTTCAGCTGGTTAGAATGCCTGCCTGTCACGCAGGAGGTCGCGGGTTCGAGTCCCGTCCGGACCGCCATCTTTGGGCTATAGCCAAGCGGTAAGGCAGCGGGTTTTGATCCCGTCATTCCCAGGTTCGAATCCTGGTAGCCCAGTTATATTTTATTTTGTAGTAAGCAGTTGTATTGTTTTGATGAAAACATTAACTTTTTTTAAACATGAGCCATTAGCTCAGTCGGTAGAGCATCTGACTTTTAATCAGAGGGTCGGAGGTTCGAATCCTCCATGGCTCATCTTTCTTATCTTTCGCGGGTGTGGCGGAACGGCAGACGCGCTAGATTCAGGGTCTAGTGTCCTTTGTGGACGTGGGGGTTCAAATCCCTTCACCCGCACTGAATGAAATTGCTGTGATGATACACGGCAGTTTATTTTTTCTGTTAAAATGCGGTCGTGGCGGAATGGCAGACGCGCTAGGTTGAGGGCCTAGTGGGTGAATAACCCGTGGAGGTTCAAGTCCTCTCGGCCGCATCAATAAACATTTGAAATTTTTAACCGTGTATGCTAAAATTAAAAAGTTCGCTTAAAAAGCGCCCGTAGCTCAATTGGATAGAGCGTTTGACTACGGATCAAAAGGTTAGGGGTTCGACTCCTCTCGGGCGCGCCATATTTTACGGGAAGTAGCTCAGCTTGGTAGAGCACATGGTTTGGGACCATGGGGTCGCAGGTTCGAATCCTGTCTTCCCGACCAGTGTAAGTGTAAAATGAAAACACATTTCTGTGCGGGTGTAGTTTAGTGGTAAAACCTCAGCCTTCCAAGCTGATGATGAGGGTTCGATTCCCTTCACCCGCTCCATAATTTATGTTGGGCCTGTAGCTCAGCTGGTTAGAGCGCACGCCTGATAAGCGTGAGGTCGGTGGTTCGAGTCCACTCAGGCCCATTTGCTTAAAAAAGCAAAAAAGTATTGACTTTAATTAAAAGGTCTGATATACTTATAAAGTTGCTGTTAAACGCACAGCTAAATTTGCTCTTTGAAAACTGAACAAAACAACCAGTATGTGAACGGATGTCAGCAGTCAGAAGCCGGAGGTCAGATTCCGATGAAGTGCTTTTGACACTGAAATCAATTTTTGAAGCTAAGACATTTCATAAGATTAATTGGTGTTAGTCTTATACAAACTTTTTTGGAGAGTTTGATCTTGGCTCAGGACGAACGCTGGCGGCGTGCCTAATACATGCAAGTCGAGCGCGGGAAGCAAGCGGAA
>BMJD01000039.1 GCA_014642895.1 Lentibacillus populi | reverse complement strand
AATTCGCTATGTTTTTTCGCAAAAAAATGACAGCCAAAAACCCAACGATTTATAGGGTTCAAGGCTGTTTTATCTCTTTTTAACTGCAAAACTCAGGCTATAGTATAACATTTTTCAACAGGATTTTTAGACAAAATAATATTACATTTTCATTTCAAATGCTGTAATTTTTTTACTCCTGTGAAAATAATGGAAGTTTTTAAAGAAGTGAATTTTTTCGGGGAAGCCTGGTGCTGGACGCAGCCCATCCCATAAACTTTATAAATTCCTGAAGAACAAAAAGCCTGGCCCATATAAAAGTTGGGTCAAGCTTTCCTATACGTTAAACCATCAATTGTAACGTCAGTACCAGGTCATTTCTGGTCTGCAAGCCACGAAGCAATTAAATCTACATCATCACCAGTGGCCATTCCTCCAGGCATTGTTCCTTGATCGCCTTCTTTACCATTTTCGATAATATTGACAATCTCTTCCTTGGAATACTTGGATCCTACATCCGTTAAAGCTGGACCCGCACCACCGGATAAATCAGCGCCATGACAAGATGCACAACTGCTTTCAAACGCTTCCTGAGCAGCTGAAGCGTCCACTGTACCACCATTATCTGATGATCCATTTTCTTCTGTGGCATTGTCACCGTTATCTGCATTGTTGTCACCTGCGTTGTCATCCCCACCGCCGCCGCAAGCTCCGAGCACTAATGCAGATCCGAAAAGAACTGTAAATAGCCATTTCTTCATGCTTCAATCCCCCTAACAAAAGATTTTTTAACTATCACATTTATTATAACCATTTTATAAAAATTTAAAACCCTAGTACGGGGCAGGAAATGTTAACTTATAGCCAAAATGTACCAATGTCAATGCTTTTGCGAATTGTGTCTATTTCATGAATTTGTTTTACTATCACAAATGGAGCAGTTTAATTAATCTGGGAACGCAAGTAGGCATCAATAAACGGGTCAATATTCCCGTCCATTACTCCTTGTGTATTACCGACTTCGACATTTGTCCGGTGATCTTTGACCATGGAATATGGATGAAAAACATACGAACGAATTTGACTGCCCCAGCCAATTTCTTTTTGTTCGCCACGAATATCATTTAGCTCCTGCTGCTGGCGTTCAATCTCCAACTGGTACAATTTTGCCTTCAGCATCTTCATTGCCTGTTCCCGGTTCTGAATTTGCGATCGTTCTGATTGACAAGTAACGACTATATTTGTCGGTATATGCGTAATTCTAACAGCCGAATCAGTCGTATTTACATGCTGACCACCTGCACCACTGGAGCGATACGTGTCAATTTTCAGATCCTCTGTCTTGATGTCAATCGCAATTTCATCATTAAACTCTGGCATCACGTCACAAGAAACGAATGATGTATGTCTCCTGCCTGATGAATCAAAAGGAGAGATCCTTACTAATCGGTGGACACCTTTTTCTGCTTTTAAATACCCGTAAGCATTATGCCCTTTGATTAACAAGGTCACACTTTTCACGCCAGCTTCATCCCCAGGCAAATAATTTAGTGTCTCTACTTTAAAATCTTTATCCTCCGCCCAGCGCTGGTACATTCTTAGTAACATGCTTGCCCAGTCCTGTGATTCGGTTCCTCCAGCACCAGGATGAAGTTCCAATAATGCATTGTTTGCATCATACGGCTCACTTAACAGCATTTGCAATTCAAATTTATTTACTTTTTCGCGCAGGTTATTAATCCCGTTTTCCAAATCGGCAAATAGTTCCGGATCGTTCTCTTCTTTTACGAGCTCATAGCTTACTTGCAAATCATCCAGCTTTTCTTCAAGTTCGGTAAAATTATCGACATAGCCTTTTAAGCCATTTGTCTCTGTAATAATTTTTTGGGCAGCGTTTTGATCATCCCAAAAATCAGGGGCTGTCATCTCCTGCTCCAATTCTTCAATTCGGTCTTTCTTTGTCTCTAAGTCAAAGAGACCCCCTAAAATCGGCAATACGCGCCATAATGTTTTCTAATTCATGATTAATTTCCACTAATTCCATTCTCTTCACCTCGTTCGTTATTTTCAATTTCATGGAAAACACCCCCAATTCAGGGAGTGTTCGTTTACCGCCCATGACAATTTTTATATTTCTTGCCGCTTCCACACGGACATGGATCATTTCGACCAACGTTTTCTTTCTTCACATATGGTTTCCGCGATTTCTTCTTGTTATCCTCCCCACCGGAAACAGCTTGGGTATTTTTCACAACTTCCTGACGTTTCAGGTTTTCGCGGATTTGTGCTTTCATCACATATTTAGAAACCTCTTCTTCAATGGCAATAATCATTTGTTCGAACATATGGAAGCCTTCTGCCTGATACTCCTGCAATGGATCGTTTTGCCCGTATGCCCGTAAATGGATACCTTGCCGCAATTGATCCATCTGATCGATATGATCCATCCATTTTGTATCGACAGTTCGAAGTAAAATAACCTTCTCAAATTCCCGCATTTGTTCAGGTGTTAGTTCTTCTTCTTTTTCATCATATTTTTCTTTAATTTTTTCCATAATCAGCTCAATCATCTCTTCAGGCTCTTTGCCTAGTAAATCATCAGCTGTTATATCTTCCGGATCGAATAGGTTTCCATGCAAATACTCTATTATTGTACTTAGTTCCCAGTTTTCTTCCAAGTCATCAGCTGTGTGGGACTGGATAACGCGTTCAACCGTAGATTGCATCATCCCTTCAATTATTTCACGGAGATTTTCCGAATCAATAACGTCAAATCGCTGTTTATAAATAATTTCACGTTGTTGGCGTAAAACATCGTCATAGGACAATACGGTTTTGCGGGCGTCAAAGTTGTTACCCTCAACTCGTTTTTGCGCCGATTCAACAGCTCTTGAAACCATTTTACTTTCAATTGGCTGTGTATCATCCATGCCAAGCCGCTCCATCATTGAACGAAGATTATCGGAGCCAAAGCGGCGCATTAATTCGTCTTCCATCGACAAATAAAATTGCGACAATCCCGGGTCACCTTGACGTCCGGAACGTCCGCGCAGCTGGTTATCAATCCGGCGTGATTCATGCCGCTCTGTACCGATAACAGCAAGTCCGCCGAGATCAACTACCCCTTCGCCAAGTTTAATGTCTGTTCCACGGCCGGCCATGTTAGTTGCGATAGTTACCGCACCCTTTTGTCCGGCGTTTTCGATGATTTCTGCTTCTCTAAAATGATTTTTGGCATTCAAAACATTATGTTTGACACCCTTCTTTTTCAGCAGCTGAGAAATCAATTCAGACGTCTCAACAGCAACCGTACCAACTAATACCGGTTGTCCTTGTTCATAACGTTCCTTGATATTTTCCACAACAGCCCGAAACTTGCCCTCCATCGACTTATAAATCAGATCTGCCCGGTCATCACGTATAATCGGTTTATTTGTCGGAATTGCAATAACATCCATATTATAAATATTACGGAATTCCTCTTCTTCCGTTTTCGCTGTACCAGTCATTCCGGAAAGCTTTTGATACATTCGGAAAAAGTTCTGGAATGTGATGGATGCAAGTGTCATGCTTTCATTTTGGATTTGCAGGCCTTCTTTAGCCTCAATCGCCTGGTGAAGTCCATCACTGTAGCGTCGTCCCTTCATTAATCGGCCGGTAAATTGGTCGACAATAACGACTTCCCCTTCCTGGACAACGTAATCGGTATCCCGATGCATCGAAACATGAGCCTTCAATGCTTGGTTAATATGATGGGTTAACGTTACATGATTCAAATCGAATAGATTTTCGATCGAAAAGTAACGCTCTGCCTTATTGATACCTTCCTCTGTTAATTGCACACCCTTTGTTTTCTCATCATACGTGTAGTCCGTTTCCTTATTCAGTGTGTTGACAAACGAATTTGCCTGTTGGTACAGGGAAGCAGACTTTTGAGCAGATCCGGAAATAATTAATGGTGTTCTCGCTTCATCAATTAAAATCGAGTCAACCTCATCAATAATGGCAAAGTTTAGCGGCCGCTGCACCATTTGCTCTTTGTAAAGCACCATATTATCCCGCAAATAGTCAAAACCATACTCGTTGTTAGTGCCATACGTGATATCGCAATAGTATGCATCCCGCTTCTCTTCTTTTGACAACCCGTTTCCATTTAATCCGACCGTCAACCCAAGAAAGCCAAATAGCTCGCCCATTTCCCTCGCATCACGGTCAGCTAAATATTCGTTTACGGTTACAATGTGCACACCATTTCCCGAAAGTGCATTTAAATAAGCTGGCAAGGTCGAAGCAAGCGTCTTCCCTTCCCCGGTTTTCATTTCCGCTATATTTCCTTCATGAAGCGCGATTGCCCCCATCAGCTGAACGGGAAACGGACGCATGCCAAGGACACGTTTGGAAGCCTCACGAACGACGGCATATGCTTCAACCATCATATCGTCAAGACTTTCTCCGTTTTGATAGCGCTCTTTAAATTCTTCCGTTTTATTTTTCAGCTCATCGTCTGTTAATCTTTCATAGTCCGGCTCTAACGCCTCTATCTTATCTACAATCTTTTGATAACGATTGAGTTGTTTTTGATTTCCATCCCCAAAAATCTTTTTCAATAATCCAGGCATAATAAAACGCTCCTCGTAAAGTTAAAAATCGATATAGTATGTGTTTAAAAAGTTGCCAAATTAGCAGCAAACCAACTCTGGAGTTCACCATTTATCATTTGGTGACTTTTTGAACATCAATTATTTAATTTATGATAATCCACATCTTATAATAACACTTTGTGGACAAGAATGACAACTGCTTGCGCCGGTCTGGAACTTATCCATACTTCCTTTGACGATAATGAAAGAGCAGCCCGGGGCGGAGCTGCTCTTTCCATGAAGACTCATTGCGGATACTTTGCGGGAAATATGAGGCTGCTGTTGCGAGGAGAGTTCGTATCATGAGAGTGTATAATGATTCTCGTTATCATATTTACGTGCCAGCTCCGTCATTTTCCGGTTTGTTGCTGCGACAATTTCCATTAATTGTGTTATGGTTTCTTCATGTTGCTGTACTTTGACAACTAAGGCATCAAACGCGATATAATCCTGTTCGTTCATATGTATTTCCTCCTTGTAATTCGTTATGATAGTTATATCATGGAACAAATTTTAAGGCCAATCGCCATTTTTAAATTTTAGCTTGCAATTCGACAATATTTTCATGAAAAACAGCAAAATTCGACACCGTTTTACAGATAAATATTAAAAATGCAGGTTTTATCCAACGCCAAAATTAAATTTTAGCAATCCGTTCGACAAAATTGGACAAAATCGTCCTTGACTATTAAGAAAAGCGCACCGACTCTGACGTAAGCAGAATAGAACCTAAATTTTTACTTATAAAGAAAGGAGGGCTGACATATCATCAGCCCTCCTTTCTTTATTTTAACTATTCGGTTCAATTAATCCATATTTTCCGTCCTTCCGGCGATAAACAACGTTTGTATCGCCTGAGGCAGCGTTAGTGAAGACATAAAATGCATGTCCCAGCATATCCATTTGCAGAACTGCCTCTTCTGAATCCATTGGTTTTAGATCAAATCGTTTTGTTCTGACAATGTCCATTTCATCTTCTTCCAAATGTTCATTTGCTGATTCTGTTTCAATGTTGGCAAATACATGCTTAGGAGAACCGTTTTGCCGAAATTTACGATTTACTTTCGTTTTATATTTACGAATCTGTCTTTCCAGTTTATCTACCACAAGGTCGATGGCAGCATATAAATCCACATGCTGTTCCTCTGCGCGAAGCAACAAATTGGTCATTGGGATTGTAACCTCAATTCTCTGCTCATCATTATAGACACTTAAATTGACATGTACATCAGATGTCGGTGGTGTATCAAAGTATCTTTCCAGCTTGCTGATTTTCTTTTGCACATAATCACGTATAGCTCCAGTCACCTCAATATTCTCACCACGAATGTTGTATTTCATAAAAGTGTCCTCCTTTCATCCTTATGTATTTATTATACTACAATACCCCGTCCAATTCCTGCATAAACCAATAAATAATTGCAAAACCGGAAAGGATTAGTACCGATAAAATTCACAAAACCATTGTTGGGTTCCGTTAACTGAATACATCTTATTCCATAAAAAAATGAAAAGCCCAACAGAGCATTTCATTTTTTATTATCGAGAAACATACCATCCATCGTTTGGATCTTTTCATACGGATTTGTGTATGTTTTATTCGATTTTTTCTGTTTTTTGAACTGTTTCATTTCTCGTTTTAAATCAATAAAAAGTGCATTCATTTTTTGCTGGATCTTATTATTGAGCAGGACGATATCGCTACCCACTCGTTTTTCATCTTCAGTAAAAGGTGGTGGAACTTCTGGCAGCAGATCTCCTCTTTTTTCGATCAAAAGATTAACCTGACTAATAATTGTTTCCCGGTTCTTTGCATTGATATCCTGATCAAGCAGCTCTGCTAATTTTACCGTGATCTCGTAAAAAGGTTTCAGGCGGTTCATTAGATACTGGCCCCTTGTGCAAACTGCTTTTGCCGTGTTTTTAAAATAACCTGTTTCCATGTATCCCGGAATTCCATTGCAAAACCCAGTACCTCTTCAATTAAGGCAGCGTCATTTTTTACGTTGCCTTCTTTAAGCTGAAATTGCATATATTCATATAACGGCAATAGTTGATTGGAGATCTCCACTTCAGAATCCAAGGTAATCATTAACTCCTGAATAATACTTTGGGCCTTCTGGATGTTAGTATTTTTGGATTCATAATTTTTTTCATTTATATCTTTTATTGCCTGCTTAATAAACTTAATACAGCCATTGTACAACATTAACGTTAACTCCCCACCGGAAGCAGTATTGACTGCGTTATCCTGATAGGCCTTGTATTGCTTGCTTGTTGTCATCGGATCTCCCCCTTATTACTGCCCGCCAAACTGCTGCATTAAATAGGTTGACTGCTGATTCATTCGCTGGATCGCTTTTTCCATTGCCGTGAATTGACTCCAATAACGGTTTTCTACCTGGACCAGCCGATCCTCAAATGCATCAATTTGTTTATTTAAGCTTTTCATTTGTTTTCCAAGTGTATAGTTTTCCAGTGTATGGTATCCTTTACCCGCCCGTTCCTCAATTTTGTTAATAGTAGATGTGATCGCATCGTCAAGCCGGTTAATAATTCCACGGTCGTCGCCTTCTACATCATTGGAAAATAGCTTGTACACATTATCCGGGTCATTTCGCAATGCTTCTTTTAATTTTGCTTCGTCTTTTACAATAAGCTTCCCGCCATCCAGATAGTCACTTGATGTTGTAATTCCCAGCTGGGTCAAGGATGTTATCTTTCCGCCTGTTTTGACGTTGGCGTACCAGCTGCGGCGCATGGCAAACAAGCCATCTGAAATAGCCGATTCACCTCGTAAAATACCACTTTTCGCCTTTTCTTCCCATAATTCAATCTCATCTTCCGACATTTCCTTTTTCTGTTCTTCAGTCAGTGGTTTGTAGTCCCGGTATTTTTCCTCCTGTTGTGTGCCATTTAATTTTTCAACTACTTCATTGTACTTATCAATAAATTTCATGATGGAATCAAACGCAGCATCAGCATCATTCTTAACTGTTAACGTTGCACTGCCATCTGTAACATTTTTAAATTGAAAGGTTATCCCGTTTAATTTATAAGAATTGTCCTTGGAAGTCATTTCGACGTCATTATAGGTAAATATGGCATCCTTTCCACCTTTTTCTTCACCTAAATTCAAATTTTGTACAAAAAGCGGGCTTTTGTCAAAAACGATTTCCGCCCCGTCCTTATTATAATCACCAGTTCGTGTTGTTTCCAGAAACACTTTCTTTGACTGTGAATCATAAAAAGCGCGGACGTTTTTATCTTCCTTGTTAATTTTATTTAAGATGCTATTTAGCGTATCCTCATCTGTTACCTGTACGGTATGCTCAACCATATTTCCTTCCTTTTCATCGTACGTGGAAAATTTGATTTCCGAACCAAGGTCAATATCAACCTCCTTCAACAGCTTGTCAGGGTCGATATCCAACTCACCTGTACGGATCGCAGAACTGGCAAGCTGTGTAACAGCAATGTTATATGTCCCATTCGTTGAGCTAGTTGATCCGGTTGCTGTAACAGCGCCCTCCTGTGAAGAGCTTACCAATTTTGTTTTATATGTGGTGCTTAATTTCATATTGTACATCATTTCGTCTAATTCCAATAAAGATTTATTAATGTCTCGAAAACTATCCCGTTTCCAAGTAAGGGTTGTCCGATCCTGTTCCATTCGATCAAGTGGCATTCGTTCAGCCGCCATTAATTTATTGACAAGCTGATCGATATCCATTCCTGAAGCTAACCCGCCTATCCGCATGCAAATCACTCCTTATATTTTTTCATCCACCAAAAGCCCCATAAATTCGGCCATCGAGGCATACATATCTAGCATTTTTTTCGGTGGTATTTCTTTGATTACTTCATCGGTAATCGGGTTTACAACTGTTACGTAGTACTCGTGCAATTCTTCATGGAATACAAACTTTAAATTTGTCTGCAAAGGTTCCATCATTTCGTTTAGGTTTGACACAACGGTTTCAACTTTATCTGTATTGTTGATCGTTTCATCTTGTACGTTTTGGGTTATTACATTTTGAACTTTGGATCCGTTTAATGCAGTTGTCATTTGCTTGCTGTCATTTCTATATTGCAAGGGATGGGATCCGGCTTTCACCATTTCTAACCTCATTGCCCAATGCAACTCCTCTTGCCCCGCTATTTATCTTTTATATCGGCTGAAATAAGGGAATAGTGAAGACTCTTATGTGTTCTTTTCATTGTTTAATAGCTGCAGCAAGTCTGTTGGCGTACTTGCCGCTTCATTGTTTTGCCGTTGAATATCCAAATAAATTTCGCTTCGGTGAATATCAACCGATTTCGGTGCATGAATCCCCAGTTTCACTTGGTCGCCGTCAATTTCCAGCACCTTTACTTCAATTGACTCCCCTATTTGTATCGCTTCATTTTTCTTTCTGGTCAGGACAAGCATCGTTATTCCCCTTTCCCATTCGTTACAGCTGACGGAGCAATTGGCGCCTTCGATTCGTACTCATCTGTATTTAATATGTATTGCTTTCCCTGTCTGTTTTTCCAATTCAGGATAACTGGTGCTTTTAAATTTAACGTGCTTTGTTCAAATGGATTGGATAATGTAACAATGGAAAAAACTGCAACATCCCGTTCATTTTCAATTTGTAAGCTTTCCAGTATGCTATCATCCAGATCAAATGTATATCCCTGATAAAAGTTATACGGGGTCGTTACAACGAAGGCAACGGATTGTGTCATTACCGACTGTAATAATTGAAAAACGGGGTTCTCCGGAAAATCCAATAACACAAATTCTTTATCCTCCCCAAACCCAGGCAGCCCAGCTGGAAACTGAATTCGCTTTGCATCGTCAATCTCCAGCTCCCCCAAATATTTTGTTTGAATTTTCATTTTACACCACTCCTTTACTAGCAGTTTGTGATCAAAAAGTTACCTAAATTGGCAAAAAATGAGATAATCGTTATTTCTCATTCACTTCTGTACATTTTCTAATGCTTCTGAATTTAAATTGACAAAATCAATGTTTAAATCCTGATATTGCTTCATACTGATCGTGACATTGCCTCGTTCATATCGGTGGATTGGCTGATGGGATTTCGCATTGATTATCGGCCGATGTACCTTTACATCAACTTGTACATTCGATGACTGATAATCCATTTTTACTGCGAATGATGAAGGAATAAACTTTATCCCAAGTGTTTTCATCCCGTCGTACCCATTTTCAATCGCTTGGCTAACCACGGGATTTCTTTTATTTTCAATTTCCATCAGCTCATTTCCCTGCTGAACCCGTCGCTTGATCCCTTCCATCAATCCTTGCTGTCCCTCACTCGCAAACTTTTCAATTCGTTTTAAAATAGGCATCAGGTCCATATCTTCCCATGCCTGTCTCTGATCGATCGTGAGCTTTGATGGTGTCGTTTTCATGGAGATTTCTGCATTAGGCTGCTGAATCGAGAGTTCCGCTTCCGGCTGCCTTAATTCCTGCTGACCGGCTGTTTGCTGAACGCGTATTTGTGCCATTTGTGAAGTCATCCGTATTTGTGGTAACTGCATAGCCCTGCCTCCTGGCTGAAAAAATTAAAAAATAGAGCCCTGTTCAACAGACAGTAAGACCCCCATTTGGAGGCCTTCAAAAGAATATAGAAGGATAAGTGGGGGTCTTACTGCCCGTAAAGGTCTGATTAAGGAATATAGACTAAAGCGCCACGTCCTGTGGGTCGCCTTCCCCGCTGAATGAATTCTCATCTTATCAGCGGAGTCAAGGCTTAAAAATTATCTAGCGGAGAAAGTCTAATAATGTCGGCTGTATGATCCTTGAACCAGCTGATAATGTGGCACGATGGATGCTTTCCTGCGTTATTAAATTTGTAATAACTTTTTCATAATCTATATCTTCGTTTTTCGACATTGTTCTTTTTGCTATAATTTCTTGCTGATTTAAGCGGTTTTCTACAAGCTCCAGCCGATTCATCCGTGCACCAAGATCTGCTCTTGTGTTTATTACATTATCAATATTTTTATCCAAAGTGCCGATGCTTTGTTCAATAGCTTTCTGGTCATTATTTCCTAATGCACTTATAAAGTTGTCGATATCATCGAAAAGTTTTTCAGAAAATACATTTTCAGCATTAACATTAGCTTGCAGCTTTGTACCATTTGCGACCTCAATCGTGACCGGATTTGTGTTTTGGTTAATCTGCAGATCCCCATTATCATCAACTGTGATTGGTGCCTCATCTGTATTGGTTCCATTAAAAATATACTTCCCGTTTACCTTGGTATTGGCTATATCAATTATATGTTCTTTTAGCTGTTCAGCCTCTTCCATGATATTTTTACGTTCCGCTTCATCATACGTATCTGTACTTGCTTGTATTGCCAGTTCTCTTAATCTCCCCAATGCTTGGGTTGTTTTATCAAGGGCAGCATCAGAATTATCCATCCAGTTATGTACTTCATTGGTATTTCGAATATATTGTTCAATTTCCGTTACCTGGGTTCGATAATTCATCCCTTTCATTGCTACAACAGGATCATCAGACGGGCGGGTAATCTTTTTACCGGTATTGAGCTGATCCATGTATGTACCCAAGTTTTCATAGCTTTTCGATAAATTTCGCAGCATATTATTGGACAACATACTTTGCGTAATTCGCATAACTACTAACCTACCTTCCTGTCAAACCCATATTATTGATTATCCGGTCAATCATCTCATCAACTGCCGTCATACTTCTTGCTGCTGCATTGTAAGCATGCTGGAATTTGATCAAATTCGACATTTCCTCATCCAATGAAACGGAGCTGACAGACATCCTTCGGCCATCTACTTGAGAACGGAGAATGGCGGTATTGTTAGTCATACGGTTTGCTTCCCGTGCCCGTACGCCAAGGTCACCAATAAGGGAATCGTAATATTCTCTTACCGATGCATTTTTACCCAATCCAGGTATATCCTGATCAAACACCTCAGCTAATGCAGAAGCATTATCACCATTTCCTGCCGTTCCATCCGAACTTGCAGCTAATAAATCCGGATCATCCAAAATGGCTTGGGAAACGGTTAACGATTCAGCAGCACCAATCCCGCTAGTAAATTCAAAGAACGCCCCACCATTATTCCCTTCCAGGTCTTTACCATTTTCATGTACCTTATTAAATGCGGATGCGAATTCTTCTGCCAATTTGTCTAAGTTTGCAAGCATATCTGTGTATTCGCCTGTTACAATTGAATTGCCAGCTGAATCTTCAGCAATATATCCATACGATTCGATAAACCCTCTAAATGAGCCATTTACAGGAAAATTTGCTACATCAAAATGCTCATTTCCAATCGAGATCATTTCTACTGCATTACGATTCTCACTACCATCCGAATAGGTTACGGCAAACTCCTGAATTTCTCCCGTTTGGCCATTTACCAACGTAATTGGCGGATTCAATGATTTTCCATCATTATCAACGACCTCGATAGTCGCAAGGCCATCCGCAATATCTAATGAACTTTCCCCACTTTTATCATAACTAACTTTAATATTAACAATAGTTGATAATTCATCTATCAAACGATCGCGTTCATCATACAGGTCATTAGCCAGATAGCCGTGCGGTTCGATACTTTTTATTTGCTGATTAATCTCATTGACTTGTCGTATTAATGAATTTGCATCCGTTACGGTCACATCAATTTGCGCTTTTAAATCGGATCGAATTGAATTTAGTGAATTCGCGAAATAGTTGAACGTATTTGCAAGTGCTTGCCCCCGTTGTGCAACTACTGAGCGTGCACCAGAGTTTTCAGGATTCCCGGATAGATCCTGAAGTGATTGCCAAAACTCATCCATTGTTTTCTTAAGACCGTTTTCAGATGGTTCATTCAACAATTCCTCCATCCGGCTAATCGCATCTGACTTTGTTTCCCAATACCCCACCTTACTGTTTTCGGCACGATATTGGTAATCTAAAAACTTATTGCGAATGCGTTCCACAACGCCCGCTTGAACGCCGGTACCCATTTGTCCAGGAATCTGCGGCCTGTTTCTTGATGCAGTTGGATAGCCTGGAAGTGTCTCAAAATTCACACGTTGTCTTGTATACCCCTGTGTATTTGCATTAGCAATATTATTGCCAAGTGTATATAAAGCCGATTGCTGGGCAAACAGTGCCTGCTTGGCCATTTCCAATCCATGAAATGTACTCAATTTCCTATACCCCCCTCTTGGCAGCACAAATAACTTTAGTCCTGTTATGCCTTGGAATCGAACACCGATCGGTTAGCTGATTCATTTGCATGTTTATCACCATAATTCATTTTTTTGATGGATGGATCGATCATGTCCAGAGATAATTCAACAAATTGCATTGATTGTTGAATTAATGCTTGATTCAATTGCTCTTGTTGCTTCAATTTTACAATTACCTCGGTTAAGGTATTGGCTATTTGTGCCATTTCAGTTCCAGTTTCTTCACCGGAAATTTCGTTAAGCATAGTCGTTATGGTCACTTCTTTACCAGAAATTCGCTGCTCGGAAAACCAATCCTCTACTTCTTTTTGCCGTTTCTCTTCTTCCTGCCCCAATGTCCGGACGTAACGGCGCTCTTTAATAAGTAATGACTGCAATTTTTCAACAGAGCCTTCTTTGATTACAACTGTCTTTTGTTCGGAAAGTTCTAAAAGTGATTCATGTATGGTGACTAGTTTCTCAAGCGATTGTATGATTGTTTGAATGGTCAAAACCGGTGTCCTCCTCTATCGTTCCTTTGACCAAAAAGCGATCATTTTTTGTGCAGTCTTTTCAGGATTCACCTGATATTCGCCGGATTCTACTGCCTGTTTTATATCCTGCACATATTTCGCACGTTCAGCATTCGGCTGGCTATTTTCCTGAAGCTGCTTTGCCTGCTTTGATATTTCCAATTGATCGGATTGGTTTCGATCTTTTTTATATTCTGCCTGTTTTTGTATGTGGTTTTTATATGGATTGAAATTTGTCTGGTTCGGGCCATGGATTTTCATCGTGAAAAATCACCCCACCTTTCATCAACTGCTATAAGTACGTGTTCAAAAGCTGCCAAATTAGCAACAAGCAATCTCCTGGGTTCGCCGGTTATCATTTAGCAACCTTTTGAACATCCTCTTATACATTTATTATCGGCATAATTGTTTAAAAGTTAAAGACCTATTACACTTTCTTGTTACTGTCAAATGTGTAATAAATGGATTCCTGTTTGTCCAGTCTTTCCTTCCGTTCCACTTCTCTTCGCTCCATTTCTTCCTGTTTTTCTAAATCATTTAAAAGTTCCCGCGAGCATGTTGCACATAATTTACCAGAAATAATAGCTGTCCCGCATTTGTCGCATGGGTAGGCAAGCTTCGGAAACTGCGATGTACGCAACCGCTTATCCTTAATGAATTTGATAATCAGCTCTTCTTCCACACCTGTTGCTTTAACAATTTCCAGCAATGTTGCTTCCCGATTTTTCCGTATACGTAAAAATTGGTATACTGTTTCGAAGGCTTTTTCTTCCTCTTTATAACAATTTTGACAAATATCCCGGATACTTTTCACAAACACCGCACCACAGCGAGAGCAATTTGCTAACTCAGCCATCCCAGGTCCCCCCTTACTCTTCTATTGTACTATACCAAAAAGCCATCAATGTTTCTGCTTTCCGGTTGATATTCCAGCTCTCCGGTCGATGTTTCCACTCTACGGTTGATGCTCCCGCTCTCAGGTCCCGTTACCCGCGAATCAGGGTGAACGCATACACGTCCGGACAGCCATTTTGCTTTAATAATCTGGCGGCATGACGCAATGTTGTACCTGTTGTATATATATCATCGACAAGAAGGATCGGTTTGTTAACTTTTTTCGTAATGGTAAAGGGATTTTTTGTGTTGAGCCGTTCTTTTCTCGTTTTCTTTGACTGTTTTTCTCCATGAATACGGGCAACGGTTTCTGCTTGCTTTAAGGGGATAAAATCTGCCAGCATTTTCGCCTGATTGAAGCCGCGTTCCAGCAATCTTTCTTCGCTTAATGGTATCGGGACAGCAATCGTATGCTTTGGCAAAAAATGAAAATGCTGCTTGAATGCCTGATGAAAATGGCTTTTAAAAATGTTGCCCAAACAGTAATCGCCACGATATTTCCACTTTGTAACCATATCCTGTATCGCTTCATTATAAGCAAAAACAGAATAATTGCTTGTTAAGGCATCACGCTCTTTGCTATGGGTTTCCCACCATCTACAATCAGCGCACACGTTTTCTTCACACATCCGGCTGCAGCGGGCACATCGTTTTCCTGTCAGCTTTTCCAGCTTCTGTTCACATGCTTTGCAAATAGATGCCGGCCTCGATAAAAACAGCAACGTACTCCAATTCGTTTCCGCAATTGTCTGCTGGTTACACCATAAGCAGTGCATCACCGAAAACCTCCTCGCCTATTCATCGCAACAATCGATTTTACCGCCTCGACCATTGCATCTGTTTTCCCATCATGAAGGAATAGCACTTCACCTGCAGGATCATCAGGGCTTCTGCCAGCGCGCCCGGCGATTTGTACCAGTGCCGCTTCATCAAATACAACATGTCCCGCATCAAACACCACAACATCAACGGAAGGAAAGGTAACACCACGTTCAAGGATTGTCGTCGTGAGCAGCATAAAAATCGCTTTCTGTCTGAATTGCTGTACCTTCTCTGCCCGATCCGGATCCGATGCATGCACAGACGTAATGGCTTTTTCCTCATCCAGCAATCCCAAATCCCGTAATCGTTTCGTTAGTTCTCTTCTCATTTTCTCGGCCAGTTCAATTGTCGGCACAAACAAGAGCAATTGACGCTTCGGATTTACACGGCTTTGTATCCATCTTATGAACACTTTGGGTGGCACATAGTTTGTTAGATCTTTTTTGAGGGAAAAACACATTCTTAACTTAGGTACTGGCAAAGGCCTGCCATGAAAACGGGTTGGGACAAAAATATGCTCCAATTTTTTGCTAGCGATTTGCATTCGTTGCTTTTTTCGTGGGGTCGCGGTTAAATAGATCGTTGTGCTGTCCGGGTTTCGCGCCCGACTAGCGGCAAAAGGCAGGGAGGGATCAGCATGGAATGGGAAGGCGTCAATTTCATCGATGATTTGCACGTCAAATGCATGCTGAAAGCGGAGTAATTGGTGGGTTGTTGCCAAAATCATTTGTGCTGTTCCGGCCTTCTCCTCACTGCCACCATACAACCCCTGGATCGTAACATTTCCGAATGCCTCTCTAAAGCGTGGCAGAAGCTCCCGTACAACATCCGCTCTTGGCGTTGCTAAGCAAATACGTTTACCAAGTTTTAGCGCCTCTGTAATTCCCGGGAAAAGCATCTCGGTTTTTCCAGCTCCACATACTGCCCAAACTAGCAGCTCTTTTTCCTTTCTTTCGATTGCTTGTACAATCCTGTCTGCTGCAAGCTGCTGTCGATCGGTAAGCTGGCCACCCCACGAGCAGGGATTTTCAAAGGTCTGCCAATCTGGTACGGGGCCTGTCCATTGATAAAGGGCTTCACATTCCATCACTCTGCCCATTTCGATACACTTTCGGCAATAAAGATGCTCCTTTTTACAGGTGGAACAGGGAATTTTTGCGAACAAGGAGGAGTCTTGATTACCACATCTCGTACATTGATGCTGAAAAAACTTTCTGGTGATTGCAGGAAAGGGTTTAAAATAACCAGAAGAAACCAGCTGCTGGAATAGATCATCGTCTAGAGGAATCTCGCTTCGCAGTAATAATTTCCCAGCAAACTGCATGGCATGCATGTCAATTGTTTCCGTGTTTGCAGGGTTCATCAGATTTCACGCTCCTATTTATTTTTTTGAACATATCCCTGTGAAGTTTAGGTGGAATGAAGTGTTTGATCTAAGAGAAAGGCGGAATTGTTTCTTAATTTGAGGAACATTATAAACAAGTCGGGTATCTGGCTGAACTGGGGAATCACTATTCGTTATCATTCAGTGGAAACATAAGAATCGCTACCACTGAATGATTACTTATTCTATTTTGCATACCAGGCGATTCCTATCGCTCCTTCGCCTAAATGGGTGCCGATTACCGGGCCAAAATAGCTTATCATGATATCTAATCCAGGATGATCTTCTGTTATTTCTTGTTGCAGTTCCCGTGCCGCTTCTTCACAATTGGCGTGGATGATCACAACTTTAAGGGCTTTTCCTTTACTAATATCATCCTCCAGCATTCCAACAATCCGATTTAGCGCCTTTTTCCGTGTACGAATTTTTTCGAATGGCACAATAACTTTATCGACAAAATGCAGGATTGGCTTCACTTGCAGCAGACTGCCAACAATCGCCTGCGCACTGTTCAGACGACCACCGCGCTGCAAATTTTTCAAATCGTCAACCATGAAATAAGCACGCATGCTCTGTTTCATCTCATCAAGCCGTGCCATAATTTCTTCAGGTGGCTTATTTTCCTTGGCCATTTTCACTGCCTCAAAAACGTAAAATCCTTGGGCCATACAGCTTAATTCGGAATCGTAGGTGTAAACGGAGATTCCTTCCACCATTTCACCTGCACTCGCCACCGCTTGACAGGTTCCGCTAATACCACTGGAAAGATGAATGGAAATAACTGCATCATAATCTGCCGCAAGCCTGGTTAGTTTTTCTGTTATATAACCGATCGATGGCTGGGAGGTTTTTGGCAATTCTTCAGCTTCTCTCACCTTTTGATAAAACGCCTCGGTCGTTATGTCAATTTCCTCCTGATAGGATGTGTCACCGAATACGACACTAAGTGGAACCATATGGATACCCAGTTCTTTCCGTGTTTCAGCAGGTATATATGCCGTACTGTCTGTCATTACAGCAATCCTCATGTCATACCTTCTCCTTTAAATAATAGTAAGCATGTATGTAAATGATAAATTCGGATTCATACTTTATTTTACATGAAGCAAAAACAAATTGCATCACTAACTTTCGGCATATTCTATTATTGGACATAGAAAATACCCTGCTACGATTGCAAACAGGGTATTACCAAACAACTAAAGGAAAAACTATTTATTCTACAAGAGGACATTCAAAAAGTAACTAAATGATAAGAGGCGACTTTTGGACCATGCATTACAGTACCTCTACCCATCCTTTGCGAATAGCGGATACAACTGCCTGTGTCCGATCGTTTACATTCATTTTCTGCAAAATGTTGCTGACATGGTTTTTTACTGTTTTTTCGCTGATATATAAAGATTCGGATACTGCGCGATTACTTTTGCCTTCTGCAAGTAATTGCAATACTTCACATTCGCGTTTAGTCAGCAGGTGGAGCGGTTTACGGTACTCAATACCATATTCCGATATGCCCATAACATTCTCATGTGCCAGACGACGATATTCCTGTACCAGATTATGGGTTACTTTTGGATGCAGGTAGGAACCTCCATCACTGACAACTTTAATAGCTTCAATCAATGAATCTGAGTCCATTTCCTTCAATAGATACCCTTGTGCACCAGTTTTTAAAGCATGTGTAACATAGCTTTCATCATCATGAATGGACAAAATAATGACACGGGTACGGGGAAAGTGTTTTACTAGATCAGAAGTTGCCTGCACACCATTCATGTTTGGCATATTGATATCCATTAAAACGACATCAGGGTGGTGTTCTTTAACAATTTGGGAAGCACTAAGGCCATCATCACCTTCTGCCACAACCTCAAACGACGGTTCAAATTCCAGAATGCGCTTAACCCCTTCTCGAAACAGCTTATGATCGTCAATTAACACGATCTTCGTTAATTTGGTTTTGGTTTTATTCATGGATATTGTTCCTCCTACATCTCTGATTCTATATTATCTATTTACCCTATTACAATGACTATGATAGATTTTATATTAGCCTTTATCTCTGTATATATCAAGTGACACTGAATAAGTCCTTTGTCACGAATTTTCTTGGCTGTTTCCGGTCCATTTGTCACTCTACATTATATGGAACACTGATTAAAATGATTGTACCTTTCCCAATAACTGAATTAATCTTCATTGTTCCTTCCAGCATTTCCACCCGCTCCCGCATGCCTATTAAACCAAATGACTTATCCCGTTTCGTTGTTGTATCAAAACCCTTGCCATTGTCTTTAATTGCTACGGTAAGGCGTTTTGGGCTAATTTCCAATTTCACCTTAATCAACGTTGCCTCCGCATGTTTGGTAGCATTTTGGACAGCTTCCTGAACCAGGCGGAATATAGCAATTTCGTACTTTTGATTCAGGCGTTTTTCACTGCCCATCGAAATAAACTCCATTTTAACAGAATGATAGTCTTCTATTGTTGATAAGTATTTTTTTAATGTTGGGATCAGCCCCAAATCATCTAGTGCCATAGGACGAAGATCATAAATGATCCGGCGAACCTCATATAAGGACGAGCGAATCATCCCCCGGACACTTTTAATCTCTTTTAATGCATTTTCTACACTGCCCTCACGAAAGGCTCGATCTACTAGTTCCGAGCGAAGCAAAATATTCGCAAGCATTTGTGCAGGCCCATCGTGAATTTCTCTTGATATCTTTCTGCGTTCTTCTTCCTGTGCTTCAATAATTTTTAACCCGAATTCCTGTTTTTCCCTTGCCTCTTCAATCATCTCGTTTACTTGCTTAAAATCGTCATTCAAATAGGTTAGGATTACCGAAATTTTTCCTGCAAGCCCTTCCGCACGTTCAATCGTCTGATCCAGTGAAATAAGTCTTCTTTGCAGGTCATCACGTCGTTCCCGCAACACCTTTTCTTCCTGACGAAGCATTGCCAATTCTGTTTGCATTTTATGGGTTCGTTCGTAAACTTCTCTAATTTCCGTTTCTGAATAACGATCGAAATATTTGCTAACCTCAGATAAACGTTGTCTGGAAAATCGTACTTTTTGCTGCAGCTTGTCACCAACATCGATATGCTTTACAACTTTTTCTTTTGTTTCGGTTAATTCCCTTTGAAGCTGCTCATAATCATTACGAGCCGCTTCGCTAATATTAAAAATTTCGTCCTTCGAGTTTTCAACCACATCGATCATTTCATCAATTACTGTATCTAACGCCTTTTCTGAAGTTTTCAGTACCATCGTGTAAAACCACCAACCTATGCTATAATAGTTCGCAAGCTCCATTCTTTTTTATAGGGTTTTCAGGAAAGATTATCCTATTTTTCAATCTAATCTATCCCCCTTTTCGAAATTGGCATATATCCTTATGTACTATAATGTCTGCTCAGGAGGCTAAATGCAACATGTTATCTAACTATTATACCGTAAAAAATGAAGGATCGGACCAACTAATTATTCAAAAGTCCCGTTTTATTGGTCATGTCAAACGTGTTGAAACGGAAGAAGCAGCACTTCGCTTCATTCAGGAAATAAAGAAAAAACATCATGACGCCACCCATAACTGCTCTGCTTATCTTATCGGTGAACACGATCAGATACAAAAAGCCAATGATGACGGCGAACCAAGCGGCACTGCCGGCGTGCCTATTCTGGAAGTGTTGAAAAAGCAGCACTTGAAAGATACTGCTGTTGTCGTCACCCGTTATTTCGGCGGCATTAAACTTGGTGCCGGCGGCTTAATTCGTGCATATGGCAGCACGACATCACAAACCATTCAAACTACCGGTATTGTGCAGCGGCAATTAGTGCAAGGATTTTCCGTTACTATTGATTATACCATGTTAGGCAAACTTGAAAACGAATTACGCAATTCCGAATATATTTTATCTACTATCAATTACTTAGAAAAAGTGGAACTGATCGTTTATGTAAGAAAAGGGGCAGAACAAGCCTTTATGGAATGGGTTATTAATTTAACTAGTGGCCAGGCAAATATAATGGAAACGGAACAAAACTATATCGAAATAGATGTTGAAAAAACCGAAAAATAATCGTGTGCTATACCTATCACATTCTTGGATAGGTATAGCACATTTTTCAAACAATCTTCATTTTACCTGTCTTTAAGCGCAGCCTCATCAGCAATTAACACGACATTTTCATGCTTTTGCAGTATTGAAGCCGGAAATGCTTCCGTTATCTCGCCAGTGATAAGCCGGGTAACCGCGTCGCTTTTCTTTTCACCGGAGACGAGTAAAATAATTTGCTTGCTTTCCATAATTGTCCCAATCCCCATTGTAACCGCCTTACTAGGAACATCGGCAAGCGAGGAAAAAAAGCGGGCATTGGCTTTTCTTGTAGATTCGTCTAATTCAACAATATGTGTTCTGCTGGAAAAGGACGTTCCCGGCTCATTAAACCCGATATGTCCATTCAGGCCAATCCCCAGCAGCTGGATATCAATATTGCCGGCAGCTTTAATCAGTTGTTCATAGTCCTGACAGTTGGCTTGCAAATTATCTCCCTCACCATTTGGCAAATGAGCCTGTTCCCGTGGAATATCAATATGCTTAAACAGCTTTTCCTGCATATAGTAATAATAACTGTTTGGATCCTGTTTGGATAAACCAACATATTCATCCAGATTAAATGTTGTAGTATTTTTAAACGAAACTTCATGATGGTGATGCTTTTTGATTAATTGCTGGTATAATCCCTCAGGCGTGGAACCTGTTGCTAAACCTAGAACCGGTTTTTCAATCGTATTCACTTTCTCCATTACGAGTTCGCATGCTTTTTCACTCATTGCTTGATAATCGGGTACCTTAATAATCTTCATTTTTATTCCTCCCTGTAAGCTGCCATACCACGGCAAATGGTCATTTCAATTGTTAGTTTGTCATCTACGAGCAACAGATCGGCATCTTTGCCAACAGCAATACTTCCTTTGTGATCATATACTTGAAGCTGCTTGGCCGGGTTGGAGGCTGCCATTTTAATCACTTCTTCAATCGTCACGTCACGCAACTGCAGCATATTCTGTGCACCTTGAACCATTTTCAAAATGCTTCCAGCCAATGTACCGTCGTCCAATACAGCACGGTCATTCGTTACTTTTACAGGCTGTCCGCCAAGTTCATAATTACCCGGCTGCAAGCATTTTGCCCGCATCGCATCGGTAATTAAAATTAGTCGTTCGCTGCCCATATTATCGTATATTAGTTGCAGCATTTCCAGTGAAACATGAATACCATCGGCAATTAATTCAGCACGTAATTCCTCCAGCTGCAATGCAGCACCAACAACACCAATATCACGGTGATGAATCCCTGTCATCGCATTACATAAATGGGTCACCTGTCTTACACCATAGGAAATAGCCTTTTTCATTCCGGCAAAATCTGTACCAGTGTGTCCGGCTGAAACATTGACTCCTGATTTTTGCAAATAGGAAATAAACGAACCATCTGTATCATGTTCTGGTGCAAGTGTTATAGTTTTGATGTTATTGCCGGAAAGGGCTTGCCACTTGTTAAATTGCTCGATATTGGGTTCCATAATATATTTCAGCGGTTGTGCACCTTTTTTACTTTTCTCAATAAAAGGCCCTTCCAAGTGAACACCGATCACTTCAGCTTGTCCAGGTTTATTTTCATAGTTAGCTACATTAACGAGCGCATTTTCAATGTTTTCGGGGGATTGCGTAATTGTTGTCGCTAAAAAACTGGTTGTCCCTTCCTTAGGCAATACTGCCGCCATTGTATCCAGTGCCGTTTCTGTTGCATCCATAACGTCCGCCCCATTGGCACCATGAATATGTCCGTCAATAAACCCTGGAATAATATTGCGATGTTGGGCATCAATGGTGGTAACTTGCCCAGTTATTTTTGCAGGTTGCTCATTTTCCGGATAAATTTCCTTTATTTTGCCGTTCTCGATTAGCAAGGAACCATTCATAATGATTTGGTTTTCCGTAAATATTTTTCCATTTTTAATGTATAATACGTTTCCGTTCCCCAATTTTTTTCAATCCTTTCCAGAACATTAATATTAAATTCCTATTATAGCATAGATATAGTTGTCTATACATTTATATAGGTATATACATCATAAATCTTCTTTGTTAAAATATAAAGCAACTACATTCCGGAAAAGAGGATAGCCGTTATGATCGATAAGAACTCTCCATTACCGATTTACTACCAAATTGAAGAAGAAATAAAACGATTGATTAATACAAAGCAGCTGACACCGGGAGAGTTGCTGCCATCTGAACGGGAATATGCGGAAAAATACAATATAAGCCGAATGACGGTTAGACAGGCCATTAACAACTTAGCCGCAGAAGGCTTGTTGTATCGCCTTAAAGGTAAAGGCACGTTTGTTGCGGAAAAGAAGTTTGAACAAAATTTGCAAGGTTTGACAAGCTTTAGTGAAGATATGCGTGCACGTGGGTTAACCCCGGCCAATCAGCTTATTGGTTTCCAATTAATCAAAGCTGATGAAAAAATTGCTAATCTTTTGTACATCAATATGGATGATTTGGTTTACGAGATAAAGCGGATACGCCTGGCAAACAACACACCAATAGCATTGGAGACGATTTATACACCGCAAAAATTGGTTGGAAAATTGCAGGAGAAAGATTTCACCTCATCCTTCTACCAATTTATTGAGGAAAAGCTGCGATTGACGATTGGACATTCAGATCAAATCATTGAATCCGTTATCGCTAATGACGTTGAAATCGAGTATCTGCACATGAAGCAAGGTGACCCAATCTTGCTGATGCAACGTATTACTTATTTAAATGATGACAACGAAACCCCGCTGGAATACGTGAAGTCAGCCTATCGGGCAGACAAATATAAATTTAAATTACAAATGAAACGGTAATATTATTAAAAAAGCTAGTACATGCTTTTTTGTTGGCCGCTTCCCAACTTTCTTCACGGATCACTGGCGGATGGTCTTTGTGTCAGGCTGATGTATAAGGTGTATAAACTTTAGCTCTTAAAGACATAAATTTCATGCAGGCTCTGGAAAATTTCGCCTTTGTTCTTGACTCTTCGTATAGGATAATGTTACTATACTGTTGACAATTAAAAATGGATCACATGTTACTGATTCGATTAGGCATGGTGGTATGATAGAGGGCAATTCGTCCTCCTATACCTCTATGCCTTTTTTAATTGGATAAGAAGTTATAAGATTCTAATTCGGCAACTTTTTGAACATGTATTTATGAGAGAACTTGTGATACTGTTCTTAATCGTTTGGTTGAAAACAATCTAAAAGGGTAAAATACGGTTTGAGTGTTTTATTGAGAAATTCTTAAATTTAATTTATTTCATCAAGGATTAGAAAGGAGCAGCTAGAATGTTTAAAAATCTATTTAAAAAATCAAGCACCCAGCAAATTTATGCGCCAATGAACGGGACGATTGTACCACTTGAGGAGGTTCCGGATCCGGTATTTAGCCAGAAGATGATGGGAGAAGGAGTTGCTATGATTCCGAGTGAAGGAAAAGTTCTCTCACCAGTAGATGGAAAAGTTGTACAAGTTCCCGATTCGAAACATGCTGTTGGAATCGAAGCCAATGATGGCACGGAATTATTAATTCATATTGGTTTAGAAACAGTTGCGTTAAAAGGAGAAGGATTTACACCAAAAGTAAATGTAGGAGATCCGGTTTCTGTTGGGGATCTCCTGATGGAATTTGATTTGGATTATATTCGTAACCATGCCAAAGATGTGATTACCCCAATTGTTATTACAAATAGTCAAAATAGCGATAAGCAATATGTCATCACTGAACAGAAAGAGGGTAGAGCAGCAGAAACGGAAATTATTACAGTTTCTTAGAAAACCTGGCTATTTCGCAACCCTTCATTGCCTAAGATGATCGGGGCGTGCAAAAAAATGTTTGGAACTGCCAGCTGGGATAGGGATGTGAATGTCGGTGAAAATAACGAAAATATTAAATAATAATGCCGTTATCGTAATGGATGGACAGCAGCAAGAGCAAATCGCTATCGGTGCCGGTGTCGGCTTTGAAAAGAGAAAAAACGACATTGTCAATATTAATAAAATTGAAAAGCTGTTTGTCCTAAAAGAAAATGAAAAACTCCAACAGTTATTATTACGGATACCGGAAGAACATTTTATCCTTTCAAAAGAAATTATTACGTACGCGGAAAAGCAGTTAGATACGAAGTTAAATGACCATATACTTTTGGCACTTACAGACCATATTTCCTTTGCCATTGAACGTGAAAAGCAGGGTATTCATCTTAAAAATAAATTATTGCAGGAAATAAAAATCTTATACAAGCCAGAATTTGAAATTGGGCTTTGGGCACTTCAGCATATAAAGGAGAAAAATCAGGTAGAGATGCCAATTGATGAAGCTGCCTTTATTGCCCTGCATATTCACACCATGAAAATTAAAGGAGGTGATTTGCACGAAACCGTCAGGCAAACAGCAATTGTAAGGGATATGGTAGAAACAATCAAAGATTATTTGCAAATCAAGATGGAAGAAGACGAAATTTCCTACGAACGTCTTATTACACATCTTCGCTTTGCTTTATCCAGGGCGAATCAATATGAGGTGCATTCCATGGATGAAGAAATGCTGCAAATGATAAAACGTAAATTTAACGTATCCTTTCGCTGTGCTTTGGAGGTTTCAAAAAAATTGTCCCGCGCACATGGTATCGAGCTGCCAGAGGAAGAATTAGGTTATATAACACTTCACATAGAACGGTTAAGACACTATTAGTCGATACGCTATTATATTTTTACTTTCTATTTTGGCAGCGGATACAATTAGCCGGAAATATCCGGATGGTGAAGTAGCCTCTCGCGGGATTGTTGGGAATAGATTTCCGTAATTATTTACTAAATAAAACAATAGGGGGAAAGTCAAATGATGAAAAAATTGCAAAACCTTGGCCGCGCTATCATGCTGCCGGTTGCTGTCCTTCCCGCAGCTGCTATTTTAGCAGGTATTGGGAACTGGATTTTAGGTCTTTCAGAAGGTAATGTTGTCGGTACATTTTTGCAGACTGCAGGAACATCAATCCTTGATAATCTAGGGATCCTGTTTGCTGTCGGTATTGCCATTGGATTATCAAAAGATAAACATGGTGCCGCTGGACTAAGTGGACTGGTTGGTTTTTTAGTTGTAACGACATTAATATCCACAGATGCGGTTGCCGGCTTACAGGGGATAGATCCTGAAAATGTGAACGCAGCCTTTGCACAAAATGAAAACGTATTTATCGGGATTATATCAGGTGTTATTTCCGCAATGATGTACAATCGATTTAGTGGCGTGAAATTGCCTGATGCACTTGCATTTTTTAGTGGTAAACGGCTTGCACCAATTATGTCGGCAGCAGCAATGGTTGTTATGGCCGGTATTCTGTATTTTGTATGGCCAGTTGTTTATTCATGGCTCGTATCGTTTGGTACAGCTATAAGTGATCTGGGCGCATTGGGTGCAGGATTGTACGGCTTCTTTAATCGCCTCTTAATTCCAACAGGGTTACACCATGCCCTGAACTCGGTATTCTGGTTCGATGTCGCGGGAATTAATGATATCGGTAAGTTCCTGGGCAGTGAGGGAACAAAAGGTATTACTGGTATGTATCAGGCAGGATTTTTTCCAATCATGATGTTCGGTTTACCTGCTGCAGCTTTAGCCATGTATCATACAGCAAAAACAAAGCGTAAAAAGCAAGCTGCATCCTTGATGATGGCTGCTGCATTTGCTGCTTTCTTTACTGGGGTTACAGAGCCACTTGAATTCTCGTTCATGTTCTTGGCACCAGCATTGTATGTTGTTCACGCTTTACTTACAGGTCTGTCCCTATTCATAGCAGCCTTATTTCATTGGACTTCTGGTTTTGGATTTAGTGCCGGATTTGTTGACTATCTCTTGAGCTTTACAAACCCGATCGCTAGCCAGCCATATATGCTCATTGTTCAGGGGCTTGTATTTGCGGTTATTTACTACTTCTTGTTCCGCTTCCTGATTGTTAAATTTAACTTGAAAACACCAGGCCGTGAAGATGAAACGACAGAAGAAGCACAAGGTGATGATCAAGCTAGCGGAGATGATAAATATACTGTCATGGCTGCCAAAATTTATGAAGGACTCGGCGGCGATGAAAATGTCGATGCGGTTGATTATTGCACGACTCGGTTAAGGGTAGAAGTAAAAGATATGGACAAAGTAGACCAGGATAAAATCAAATCTACGGGTGTCCCGGGGATTAATATAGTAGGTAAACAAAGTATTCAAGTTATCGTTGGTACAAGTGTACAATTTGTTGCCGATGAAGTAAATAAAATTCGTGGCAAGAAATAAATCGTATATTGTATTTGAAAGCGAACAGTATTGTATGTAAACTGTTCGCTTTTTACATGGTGAAATGTACATAGGCGTTTTACAGAAGGCGGCTTAGATATGTTTAAAATGAAGTTATGTGGAGGACGAGACTAAAGGACATTCATTACATTTCACCAACCTTAAATGGCTAATTCCCGCCTTATATGATCCATTTTATTACGGTCAATCCCTTTACTAAAATCCCCGTCCAGTCTGGCGCCAGAACCAATATGATATTCACTTGTGCCTATTTGTTTGTGAATGGAACCGATGTTGTCTGAAGAGATGCCGCTTCCCGCTAAAATAATTGGCCCCTCTAGTTCATTTGATAAAGCAACAAGCTGCTTTAGTTCGAGTGTTGCGTCTTTGGCCTTTGGTTTTCCACCTGAAGTCAATATTCGCTTAATATTTTTCTTATATTTATGCAAGACACGATAGCCATCAAGCTGAGAACGAAGCGAATCGAAAGCCCGATGAAAGGTCACATCAAAATCAGGGGCATGTTCCAAAACTTTATTCAACAGGTGCTCATCGATCTGGCCATCATCTGTGATACACCCGAAGACAATTCGATTTCCCCCAAGTGTTCGAATCATGGAAATATCCTCTTTCATCGTCTTCCAATCCGTTTCATCGTATACAAATCCATGGCTGTGTGGGCGGATCATAATCTGGACTGGAATGGCGGATGTGGATAGAACATTTTTGATTGTTCCATAGCTTGGTGTAAGTCCGCCTTCGTGAATCGCACTGACTAACTCCACTCGATCAGCGCCAAACGCTGCCGCCTGTCTCGTGTCCGCTGCATTCAAGGTAATAATTTCTATTTTCATGTTTGTGTCTCCTTCTGGATTATATTTGTAGGATGGGCGCCTGGTCACTTCCTAAATTTCCCCATATGTTGAACACATATAAATTGACTAAAAAAATCTTATAGAAATGAATTTTATCAGCCAATCGCCACAACATCGCTTAACACAAAAAACTACACCCGTCCCGCTGACGAAAGTGCAGTTCCTTTATTCCTTATTTATTTGCAATACTATTACTGGAAAAAGAATCGCTTCTTAACTCATTCACTAGAGCTTGGATTAATTCTTCAGATGATTGAATTTTAAAATTTTCCGTTTGCTCAATCAGCTTCTTTAACATCAATTTATATTTCTCTTGGTCTCCCACAACATATTCCCGCCTTTTAAAGGGTGTTCAAAAAATTTTCCAAATGGCAAGCAGCGAATTCGAGTTCCTATTTGTTTTTCAGCCACTCTAAACTGCCTTCTCCCGACCTTTCTTACAACGCACAGAACGGCTGGTGTCAACGTTGCTATGGACGCCTGGCTCTTAGCTGACCATCTATTTGGCAACTTTTCTGAACACGTATTTTTAGAAATTCGACCCATAATCGCATCATACCACAAAAACCAAACAAAACAATATCGAAAATTGTCGTATTAACAAATTTGACACGCAAATTTGTTTTTACCTGTACCATATTGTTCGTTAGGCTAGCAATGTTTATGATCGTTTTTTCCGTTTTAACAGGTGAACATATATTAGAAGCAATAACGCCATAAAAGCACCAAAGCTGTCAAGCACTACATCTCCGGCATATGGCGTCCGACCCGCAGTAAACCCTTGGTGAAACTCATCTAATCCAGCATATGCAACCGTTAAGGTAAATGATAAGGATATGCTCACCGGAAAAGTACAGGAAGTTGTTTTCCGAACTGCAGCAAGGAACAATAGCATTAATACAAAGAAAACGGTAACATGGGCTCCTTTTCGGATAAAGAACTCGATAAAACCAGCAACACCCAAAACATCAACACTGACCTCAGATTGGTGGTAAGAAAGGGAAACCCAATCGAGATAAGGTGCTAAAAACGAAAGATCCACCATATTTGTTAAAAACGGCTTCATATCCTGTTTCTCATAGGGTTGAGCCGAGGCGTAAAAAATCACACCCATCCAAGTCAACGGCAAAAGCCAATACCAAATTTTTTGCATTGAAGTCACCAAACTATCTTATCCAACTATTATTTTACAAAAAAAAACCGTATACCAAAGCTGCTACGGTTGATATCCGTTTATTTGTTTTGTTTATTTTTCCATTTATTAAATTCGAGATATTCTTTAAACTGCTCTTTGGATACACCTGATTCCATTGCTTCCTGAACGATCTTTAACCAGTCATCATCTAGCTGATCCTCTATCTGCATACTATCCTCACGAATTAACTCGTTAACAGACACACCTAATACCGCACCAACTTTTTCGATGAATTGGATGGATGGATTTGTTTGAAGGTTACGTTCAATGGAACTCAGATAAGATTTGGCTACACCTGCTTTTTCAGCCAGCTCTGATATAGACATCTTCTTATCCTGACGAAATTGTTTGATTTTTTCACCAATCAAGCCCACACACCTTCTTTCAGTGACGATTATACCACAATGAGGTGAATGGTTCTATAAAGCACATTTTGTTTTAGAAAATTATACACGCTCATTTTTTTTGGCTTAGAAATATTCGAATCTCCTCAATTGTAAGCCCGATTGTTTTCGCTTCTTTCATCAACTTAATCCACTCGTTATCCAATTTTCTTTTTTTGGCCGTTTCAATCATCGTTTTCCTCCCCCATTTACATTTCAGGTAATCCGGCTGCCATAGCTAATGCCTTAGACCCGTGATTTTGCGCCCCTATTTTTCAATAAGTTAGCTCTTTTCTGAGGAATCAACTCTCGTATAAGACTACTATACTATAGACGAGAAGGCTTGTGGATGTCTTGTTTTGTCAGAATAGAACTAGTTTTGTAAATAATTACTACTTATTACCCAGATACCATTATATTTTACACTTTGCGGTTCTATCTGCGTTCAGTATTCCACCTTCTCAAAAGTAGTTGATCATTCCCGCTTGTCCAATTGCTTTGTGCTTGATCCAGGTGTCAGTTCTCTTAAAATTACAATGTGTACTCTATAAAGAACATGCACAATTGCAGCATAGGTAATTTTTCTTATATCGAAAACGTCCAAAATCTGGCAAATACATCACAAAATATTTGTATTCTTCCATTTACTATTATTTTCTTCTTCCTTACTCAGCATTTAACATTTTTACAAATCATGATTGTCTTGCAAATTGTTGTTTAAATCCGCTTTCATAAACGATATACTAGATACAGTAGCGGAAGGAGCGAACGCTTTATGAAAAAAGTTGCAATCATCTTTATCACCGCTGGATTGTTTTTTGTTATCTTTGGTGGCTATCAATTGTTCAAAACAAATAAAGCCCAGGAAAAAAGTTTAGCCGAAGCAGAAGCTTTATTAACAAATGAAACTTCTCGTGATACTGTCTCGTCCAGCAGTATGGAAGCAGCTGCATCGTTCGCCCCTTCAACAGGGGAAACAGTCGGCATTTTACATATCCCTGAATTGCACGCTGACCTTCCAATTGTAGAAGGAACAGATGAGGATGATTTGGAAAAAGGGGTTGGACATTATAAAGGGACGGCCTATCCGGAACAGCAAGATCAAATCGTCCTGTCCGGCCACCGTGATACGGTTTTTCGACGGATGGGGGAATTGGCCATTGGTGATGTTTTAACGATTAAGCTCCCTTATGGTGATTTCTCCTATGAGATCGTCGATACGAAAGTTGTGGATGCCGATGACCGGACTGTTATTGCTTCGACCGCGCCAAAGGAAGTGTTAACGGTGACAACATGCTACCCGTTTTCCTACATTGGAAATGCACCGGAACGTTATATTATAACCGCATTGCCAACTGAAAATGGCAACTGACACTTCGCAGACGCAGAAACTGCCAGCTTAGCAATTTTTATTTGTTTTTTAACCAGAGGAGAGTCTTTGTAAATATTATAAAGTGTACTGAGGAGGAATTTAACAATATAGCAGCCGAGATTAAGTATCATATGAATACTGTATAATACCAAAAATCGGCTGTATCCAACCCGGATTTTCCAATTTTTAAGGATGTGCTATAAAACAGAAAATGGTATGATAAATAAAGAGTTTGTATTGATTGAGGGGGTCTATATGAAAAAAATAACGATGATCTTATCTATTTTGTTTTTCGTATTTCTGGCTGCTTGTTCAAGTGATGAAGCGACGCCACAGGATCGTTTCGCTACATATGTAAAACAATGGAATGATCAAAAATTCAATGAGATGCACGACATGCTTTCGGCCAAATCAGCTGAGAAATACTCAACGGAGCAATTTGTTGATCGATATAAGAAAATATACAAAGATCTTGGTATATCAGATTTAAAGGTTTCCTTTAAGAAGTTGGGTGAAGAAAAACTGGAAAGTGCCATGGATAAAGGTAAGGCGACTTTCCCGATAACGGTAAAAATGAACACGATTGCCGGCCCTATTTCGTTTGATTATAAAGCGACACTTGTAAAAGAAGGAGAAGATGACAAGGAAAATTGGTTTGTACAATGGGATCCGGGATTTATTTTTCCAGAAATTAAAGACGGCGGTGAAATCGGAATCCAGACTGAAGTACCGAAGCGCGGTGAAATCCTTGATCGGAACAAGATGCCGTTAGCAATCAACGATATTGCTTACGAAATTGGCATTATTCCAGAGAAACTAGGTGACAATCCAGAGGCAATGAAAAAGAAAATCGCTGGATTATTAGACATGTCGGTTGATGGAATTGATGCCGCTCTAAACGCCGACTGGGTCGAACCAAATCTATTTGTACCACTAAAGAAAGTTCCAAAAACGAAGGAAGCGGTTCTTAATCAACTGTGGGAGCTTGATCCAGTCACAGAGCGTGAAGTTACCGGACGTGTATATCCTGCCGGGGAAGCTGCTGCACATTTAGTAGGATATGTCGGGAAAATTACCGCTGAGGAACTGGAAAAACAGGAACCCGGTGAATATACGGCAAATGACACGATCGGTAAACGCGGACTTGAACAGCTATACGAAGACCAATTGAAAGGGGAACAAGGCGTTACAATCACGGTCTCCAAAGAGGGCGAGGATGACGTAGTACTTGCCGAAAAACCCGTAAAAGATGGGGAAAATATTCAAACGACCATTGATGTTGATCTTCAAGAAAAGATTTATTCCTCCTATGATGGAGAAGCAGGGACAACAGCTGCTGTTAACCCGAAAACCGGAGAAACGTTGGCACTTGTCAGCAGCCCTGCATTTAATCCAAATAAAATGCTTTACGGTGTCAGCCAAAGCGAATTGGGAAAATTGCAGGATGATCCGCAAAAGCCAATGATTAACCGTTTTTCCGCAACCTTCGCACCAGGATCGGTTATGAAGCCTATTACAGCGGCTGCTGGTTTAAACAATGGCAGCATTGATCCTGATAAAGGGATTGAAATCAATGGTTTAGACTGGAGTAATGGTAAAGGATGGGGTGATTATAAGGTACATCGTGTCTCCAGTTCAGACGGCCCAGTTGATCTCACGGATGCACTGGTTCGCTCCGATAATATTTATTTTGCCATGAAAGCCGTCGACATGGGTGCTGAGGCTTTTGCCAAGGGGTTGAAGCAATTTGGTTTCGGTGAAGATGTTCCTTTTGAATACCCAATCGAAACATCAACTATTTCTGAAAGCGGAAAATTTGCCGATGAAGTACAACTAGCAGATTCCAGCTATGGGCAAGGGCAAATTCAAATGAGCCCATTACATCTCGCCATGGCTTATACATCCTTTTTAAACGACGGAAAGATGCTGAAACCTGTATTACTGGGTAATGAGAAAACCGGCCAAACATGGAAGGAAGGACTTGTTACAAGTGATCAGGCAAACGTCATTAAGGATGCTCTGCGTAAAGTTGTAGATTCACCAAAAGGAACCGCAAAGGGTGCAAAAAACGCTGATTTTGCCATCTCCGGTAAAACCGGAACCGCTGAACTTAAAAAGACGGCAGATGATAAGTCCGGTCAGGAAAACGGTTGGTTTGTCGCATATCCAACCGAGGAACAGGATATACTGATTGCCATGATGATTGAGCATACCGAGTATAAAGGCGGGAGCAGTTACGCCGTTAAGAAGGTTACCAATATATTGAAGGATTTTCATAAATAGATGAAATAAGCTCTCAGGATAGCTGATTATTCTGAGAGCTTTTATTGAGGTTTTCGATTTGGATAGAGGTTTGCTGGGCGAGTTGATGTTTTGGCGGGTACCAATCCTCTGGAATCGGATTGGTACCCAACTCTGTATATTACAATTATACCAAAGTCTAGTAGAAATGCCTCGTTCTTTATTACAATTTTTTGACCAACGAATGAAACGCTTCTTCATTACGTTCGTCCAATGCTTGATCAATTAATCGCTTTAAGTTTTGTCGTTCTAGCTCATCAATAATGACAGCGATTTCATTTTTAGCGGTACTGCTTATATCATTAATATAGTATGGCTGAATAATTTTTCTCAGCTCATTCATGAAATCAGGAAGGGATACAAGCTTTGTCATGGGAATGTGAATGATGTCCTTGCCTTTTTGGAAAGCAAAACTGGCATCGATGTTATCTACCTCCTGTGTTCTCCGGTTAATCCGGATTTCCTTTGCTTTAACCGGGACAAAATGGTACAACTGATCATGAATTAACACTGTGAAATACTGATATGCCAGGATAACACGAACATACTCATCATCGGCTTTAATATAATACGGCTTCAACATCTTAACGGTAACCATCATAATCCTCCTCCCAATCTTATTTATGCTTGTAATATTCAGTTAATTAATTTTACACAATTATTTTGAAAAATTCAAGGGTAAATTATGGGAAACGACTATAAATTAAAATGGAATCAGCAAAAGCCAGCCAATATTTTTTGAATCGGCTGGATTTTTGACAGGTTTTTAACTAATTTGATTAATAATATTTTCCACGACCTTATTAAACTCATTTTCACCCGGCAATGCATACTTTTCCTCGATTTGATCACGGTATTGTCCAGCTTTCTTTAAATTTTCAATTCCTTTTTTCATGTAGCTTTTATAACGATTATTCAATTCACTTATTTTATCTGCATATTTTTCGTCTGTTCCGGGAGTGACTAACTCTTCGTACAGGTCAATTATACAATCCCCGTCTTTTTTCGGGAAAAATTCATGGGGATCAGTGCTGTCAAAAATGCAAAAATCAAGATCTCGTACCAGTACCATGTCAATGCTGTTTGGATCAAAGCTGCAATGATACAATTCAATATCAAGACCGTGCTCAGTGCAGGCATTTGCAATCTTTTTCATGAAAGTTGATTTTCCAGTACCGGCGCGGCCTTTGATGAAATATACATTATTTACACCCTGAATGATTTCCGGCACTACATTTACAACACCATCTGAAGTGTTTGTGCCAAAGAGACGGTGATACGTATGACCTTTTGTTTCCGATATTGGTTGGGAATATAGAAGTTTTTCAATAAATTCTTTTGTAAGTTCATCGGCACGGGCGAAGTCCATTTGGCTGATATAAATCTCTTCTAAATCATCATGTATTTTTAATCCCGCAGAAAAATCATTATACGCATTTTCAATGGCCAATTTCTCTTTATCTAAAACCTCATAATCGGTGTTCTTTATATCAAAAAAATTTCCCAGATTTACGTTTAACATATCTTCAAATTCCGGGGTGGATTCAGTAAATAAAGCAACTGATTTATTACGAACAATCAAACCATCTAAGTAATCATTTCCATGGACACTTTTTATAATTTCCAGATTTAATTGACCCTCATAAAAATTAACAAATTTCCTTATTACTGCTGTCTTAACTTTTAATGAGGGATGAGTTAATACAAATACATTCTTAATATTCTTTATGTTAGATTGTGAAAAGTCTTGCTTTCCGGAAGCTGTATGTCCGTGAACATAATAATAAGTTTTTTGCGACAAAGGACAACACACCCTTTTTTTGTATATTTAATTCTCCTTTATTAACTTATGCAAGGATAAAGAATTGTGAACCTTGGAGTACATTTTAGTAACATACCACTTAATTATGATACTATCATTATCAATCGTAATTCAATAACAAGCAACATATTAAATTCCTTCTCACCACAAAAAAGCCATGCAGATAATACTATCCACATGACTTCTTTACTCCTTACGCCAATTCCGCCCGTTCCTCCTCCGTAAACACCCGCGATCTCGTCAAAAACCGCTTACCCTCAGGACCTTCCAATGAAAACATTCCGCCGCGTCCATCTACTGCATCGATGATCAGCTGAGTATGTTTCCAGTATTCGTATTGATCCTTGGACATGTAAAATGGTGTGTCTCCTATTTTCCCGAGCAACACATCCGCTTCCCCGACAATAAATTCATCACGCGGATAACACATCGGCGAGCTCCCGTCACAGCATCCGCCTGATTGATGAAACATTAGCGGGCCATGAATCTTTTTTAATGTATTAATTAATTCCAAAGCTTCATCGGTAACCGTCACACGTTCAACCATTTTTCACACCCCTTCTATAAGCAAAATTTTTAGGTGGAACCTATCTATTTTGTATAGGGCGGGTAATTCCACGAATCACCCGCCTCCCCCCGTACGCATATTTTTTTAAAATAAACCAGCAGGACCTTCACTATAGCTTATTAACAGGTTTTTCGTTTGTTGATAGTGATCAAGCATCATTAAATGATTTTCCCGGCCGATACCAGATTTTTTATAGCCGCCGAATGCAGCATGTGCTGGATATTGGTGGTAGCAGTTAGTCCATACACGTCCCGCTTCAATTCCACGCCCAAAACGGTATGCTGTATTAATATCACGGGTCCATACACCTGCTCCTAATCCGTATAATGTATCGTTGGCGATCTCCATCGCTTCCTCGTTATCTTTGAACGTAGTTACTGATAGCACCGGTCCAAAAATTTCTTCCTGGAAAATGCGCATTTTGTTGTTACCCTTGAAAATGGTTGGCTGAATATAATAGCCATTTTCCAAATCTTCATCATCAAGTTTATTCACTTCACCGCCAACAACAACTTCTGCGCCTTCCTGTTTTCCAATATCCAAATACGATTTAATTTTTTCCATTTGTTCTTCCGATGCCTGTGCCCCCATCATGGTTTCCGTATCAAGTGGGTGACCGATTTTAATTTGGTTTACCCGTTCAACCGCCCGCTCAATGAATTGATTATAAATCGATTCATGCACAAGTGCGCGCGATGGACATGTGCAAACCTCACCCTGATTGAGCGCAAACATGACGAATCCTTCAACCGCTTTATCAAGAAATCCATCATCCTTATCCATCACATCTGCAAAGAATATGTTCGGTGATTTCCCGCCAAGCTCAAGCGTCACTGGAATAATATTTTCAGACGCGTATTGCATAATTAATCGTCCAGTTGTTGTTTCACCAGTAAAGGCCACTTTCGAGATGCGACTGTTCGTTGCTAGCGGTTTCCCGGCTTCAAGGCCGAAGCCATTAACAATGTTGACGACACCTGCAGGCAGTAAATCTTTTATCACATCTAGTAAAGTATGAATGGACGCTGGTGTTTGCTCGGCTGGTTTCAGCACAACACAGTTTCCTGCAGCAAGTGCCGGTGCGAGTTTCCATGTCGCCATTAAGAGTGGAAAGTTCCATGGTATAATTTGCCCGACAACACCAAGTGGCTCATGGAAGTGATAAGCTACTGTATCATTGTCAATTTGGCTGATGCCGCCTTCTTGCGCTCGAATTACTCCGGCAAAATAGCGGAAATGATCTACCGCTAGTGGCAAGTCAGCAGCAAGCGGTTCTCGTACTGCCTTACCGTTGTCCCACGTTTCCGCTACCGCGAGCATTTCCATATTTTCCTCGATTCGATCGGCAATTTTATTGAGGATATTTGCCCGCTCTGCTACCGATGTTTTACCCCACGCATCTTTAGCAACATGTGCAGCCTCAACCGCTGCTTCTACATCTTCTTTATTCGATCTGGCAATCTCACAAAATACTTTTCCGGTGACGGGACTGACGTTTTCAAAGTATTTTCCACTGGCAGGCGGTCGATACTCCCCGCCGATAAAATTATCGTACCGTTCCTTGAATGATACCTTAGCGCCTTCTGTGTTTGGATTTGCGTACCTCATGATAAACATTCCTCCCCTTATAAATTGTAAGCGTTTGCAATAAATTAGCTGTGAACACTAACGGACAACAGCCTCTGTTTCAAATTATACCAGTTGATTCGGAATTATTCCAACAATTCAATAACCGTATATGAACTTCATTTACCATGTTTGAAACAAGAAAAGCGTAAGCGCCCGGTTAGCGGCGTATGGACTGCGCCCTGCCAAGCAGGGTGGTTCGGTGTTGCCGCGCAAAGCGGCGGTTTTAACCGAACATTCCTGCGTAGGAGATAAAGGAAACATGCCACTAAAAAAGGGGTATGCCGACGTTGGGCGCAAAGCCCGTTCTTAGTCGGCCTTCCTTCTTACCCGAACCGATGTTGACTTATCGTACGAAGGTGAAGGAAGCACACTAGCAGCTGGGCGCTGGAGCTGGACATGGCCTTTCTTGATTATGAATTAATATCGCTAAAAACTCTATACTTTCTGTACTTTCAAAAAAAGAAAACAAGCCCATTTATCCGAGGACTTGTTTCCAGTGCTGAAGCAACTATACTTTTTTCGTCTATATAAAAAAGATGCCAAACCGGACATCTTAACAAAATATATGAACATAAAAAAAGTGCCTATCCCTACTGATTCATTTTTAAAAAGAATTGCTTCAGCCCATTAATATTTAAAATTACTTCAATTCCGGAAGCATCCGAACTTCCTGCTCCATTGATGATTTACAAAGCGGACATTTTGGTTCTTCGTCAAAGCTATAAGATTCGCGCATCCATCCTTGACAGTCCTCACTTGTACATGACCAGACCTTTGTCTCCACTTCTGGAAGCGGCTCTTTAGGCCCACGTGAAAAAGACATGATAGCAACCCCTTTCATGGTACTACTTATATTATACTCCTTTCCCATACACAAAGAAAGGGCAGACAGCTTATCACTGCAAACATTTGTGAATTTGTCTGGTTAACGTCTCTCTTATAAGGATTGACCAATTCTTACTATTTCATACATAAGGCGGTTTTCCCTGCCTAAATGGAAAACCGCCATGTCTTTACAACACAAATCGCTCAATCGCCTTTGCTACGCCGTCTTGATTGTTCGTATCGGTTACAAAATCGGCAGCTTTTTTCACTGCATCCTGGGCGTTTCCCATCGCAATACCGATCCCGCCCTGTTGAATCATTTTAATATCGTTTAAACTATCGCCAACTGCCATTACATTATTCATGGTAGTACCAATCCATTCACAAACCGATCTCAATGCAGTAGCTTTATTTACACCAATCGGATTGACTTCAATATTGGTTGGAGTTGAGTTACTTAATTCTAATTCTTTGTGATACGATAGCTTCTTCACAAGGTCATCAAGTTTTTCCTTATCATGTGAATCAAAGCCGATTTTAAGCCATTCATGATCATTAAAGTTAGCTGGGCGAGCGTCATACCAGATATCATCGGTTGAAACCATCCAACTGGTCATGTCATTTTCTGCCCCTAACTCCCACATCATTTCCATTAATTTCGTATCAATTAAATGCCGCTCCTTCAATTCTTTATCAAAGGTCCAAATTTCTCCACCATTTACCGTCACCAAATACGACGTCAGATTTAGTGATTCAGCAAACGGACGACAGGAACTGATCCAGCGCCCCGTACTTAATACAACATGTACATCGTTCGCAAGTGCCTGTGCAATTGCTTCCCGTGTACGTTTCGAAACTTCCTGTTCACTTGTTAATAACGTACCATCCATATCTAATGCTACTAATTTAATCTCATGCTTCTTTTCCATTATACGTACGCTCCCTATCCAATTTATGTAGTTTTTGAATCCCACTGTCGTAAAAAAAGGTGGTAAAAAACGGAATCAACAGCAAAAATAATAAAACAAAAAATAACAGCTGTATATTATATAAATCGACAATTAAGCCGCCAAAAACCGGTCCAATCATTCGTCCGGCTGCACTGACACTGTTAACAAATCCCTGGTAAAATCCTGCTCTCCCTTTTGGTGCTAGTTCACTTGCAATAGTAGGAACCGCCGGCCACATTAGCATTTCTCCGACTGTTAAAATAACCATCGCAACCGCGAACATCGTAAATTCCTCTGCGAACATGGCAATTAAAAAGGAAGTGAATAGTATGGCATTACCGAGATAAATGTGTATTTTTTGCGATCTAAATTTACCTGTAACCCATTTTACCAGAGGTTGACCAAGAACGATAAGAAAACCATTAATCGCCCACAATGAACTGTATCGATCAAGCGGTATACCGACATCCTGCGTGTGGGAGGCAATCGTTGACTGCCACTGACTATAGGCAATCCAGGCTGTAAAAAATCCGACACATAAAATAATTAGCGCCATAAAGGAAGATTTGTTCCTGATTTTCCCACTCTGCTCAATAACCGTTGTATTCATTTGCCGATCGCGTTCATTATCTATTCCTTTGAAAGCAACGAGTACAATCAGGAAGAAAACCACAAACAATAATGCGTTCGCGATAAAAATATAATTAAAGGAAATGCTGGCGACGTAACCGCCTACTGTCGCTCCCAGTGCAACACCCAAATTTTGTGCGACGTAGATGGCATTAAACGCTCGCCGGCCACCTTCAGGCCATATGGATCCAGCCATCGCAAACATCACCGGCCAGGTAATACCGGTTCCAAAACCAATTAAAATAAGCAAAATGGAATATGGCAATATGTTATGGTTAAACGATAGAATAATTGCTGCCCCCATTGCAAGTCCCGTTCCATAAAGAATTGTCCGATACGCACTAAATTTATCAAACAACACTCCACCAATTAAATTTCCCGCAATCGTTGCACCTTGATTAAACATCAAAATAAACCCCGCAAAAGCTAAACTCCTGCCGAGCTCATTATGCATATAAATGGTATTCAACGGCCACAAAAATGAAGCCCCTGTAACATTAATCGTTGTTGCTATCACCAGCACCCAAATGAACCTAGGCACAGTCTTCATCTCACCTTCTTAACATACTCGATTAGACTATTCTAATCTATTTCGAGTAACTAAGCAATTGGAATGATGTTTAAGTTTACCTTTTTTCGCCGCATAAAACGGAATTATTTCACCTTAAGAGTCCTTTAGAAGGTTTTTTTTCGTTTTTATTGAAGGAAGCAAATTT
>BMJD01000038.1 GCA_014642895.1 Lentibacillus populi | reverse complement strand
AAAAGCGACTTGTAATTCAATAAAATGAATTTCAAGTCGCTTTTTTTTGATACAGATATTAGTTCCATTGAAAAATCATAAGATTTTCAGTGGCCTCACTCTAACAGGGGGGTACAAAATACAAAAGAGACCGAAAACCCTTTAATAGCAATGGTTGACTATTTACGAGTATCCTTTAAAACTCATGATGTCGATTTGATATTAAATAATGTGCTTCATTTAAAAAAAGAATATATGGAGCATAAAGAAAGTGGCTTTTATGGCTATATAGGCACATATCAATTAGATAATATTAAAGTGTTTTATTCGCATGATTTAGATGTTCGAGGAACGCTTATTGAATTAAGTGGAGGGGGTTGCCGTCAATTTGAAACTTTTTTAAAAGCTAGGAAAATTACCTGGATTGACTTTTTTGGAGATTGTAAGAAAAATGGTGGTAAATTTCCGAGATTAGATATTTCAATTGATGATAAAAAAACTTATTTTGAAATACCTTTTCTTTTTGACAAGATAAGAAATGGCGAAGCGATTTCCCGATTTAAAAAAACGGATTATAATGGTTCGTTATTAATGGAAGATGGTGAACAGGGTGGTACGACACTTTATTTTGGCTCAAAAAAGCATTCAGAAGTTTATTTTTGTTTCTATCAAAAAAACTATGAGCAGGCTGGAAAATACAATAAGCCCGTAGAGGAATTTGGAGACTGGAATAGATATGAATTGCGATTTAAAAATGATAGAGCGAATAATGTTGTTTCAGAGATAATGACATCTGGTAATTTGCTGCATGTCGGCAAAGGGATAATTAAGAACTATTTGCGCTTTGTGGAAAAGGAAGATGACTTAAATAGAGCACGTTGGAAAACTTCTCATTTTTGGGAGGTTTTTTTAAATGATGTGGAAAGATTACAGATTTTCACGAAGCCACAAGAAGATTTTTATGATAAGTCAAAGAGGTGGTATATGAATCAAGCGGCAAGAACAAGAAAAATGATAAAGCTAGTGGAAGATACAAAAGGTATTTCTGATTTAGAAAATTTTGAAGATGAATTAGAACTGAATGAAAAGCAAGAACACATGATGATGGTTTATCTTGCAAGACCAGAAGAAATGATTATTTAATGTTTTGGTCTTTACCCTTCTAATTAGGTTGAGGGAAGTGAAGGCTAGGGGTGTGGGGGCTAGCCCCGCATAGCGTAAATTCATATCGGAAAAGAATATTACATTGAACGGTAGCACTAACGATTTTGCAGGCTACGCTAGAAAAGCGAACGACCATTTATTTATGTGTCCTAATTAGTATATCGGTCGTTCGGCGAAGCCTCAAAAGCCTGCAAAAAATCGGAAAGCAAGGGGGAAAAGGTGGAGATTTTTCAGCGAAGCGTTTTGAAAAATACTACCTGGACCTTGCTTGTAGATTAGTGACTATATTAGGTAGGTAGAATTTGTTTTGGGATAATTGAAAGGAAGTGAAAAAATGGTTCCACTCGTTTTGAATCAAGCTGAATTGATAGGAGCCTTGGAAAAAGAAAAAGTGATTAATCATAAGTACGTCATTTTAGAAATGTTGAAAGAAGAATTACAGGGTATTGATAACTCTCTTAATATTGAAATGAGGGTATATTTTTATGTTGAAAATGAACGGGATGAAGATAAAACATTTCATCTTATATTTGCCAATGTTCCTCATAAGCAGAATAAAGTAACGGGAAATCCTAAAAATGCGATTATAACAGTAGAATTTCTTGCATTGGAGGTTTATGAGTAATGAAGTCGTTAGCGGAATGTTTTAAAGACTTAGGTTTTATTTCAGATATTCCTAGATATAGGGAAGGTGAAAAACATTATTTTTATCGAGTCTTTGTTAAGGATTTGTCTGAAAATACGTCTTTGATTGTTGAAGGATATAGAAAAATGGGATATTCAACTTATCGTTTTTCTTTTTATAAAGCTACCTTTGTTGATAAAGGTAGGAAAATAAATGAAAAAGTGTATTTGGAAAATGCTTCACCATTCCAAGTGTTACAAAGAGTAAGATCTTTTATAAATTATATTGAAAGGAGTTCATAATGAGTATTAAAGATAAATTTAAAAAGAATAAAGTTATTGGGAAGATAGAACAAATTGAGAGACCAAAAAAAGAGAAAAGCCATGTGCGTAAAGATACATCTACGAGCACAGCTTTTTTTATATGGTCATTGATTTTAGGAATGCTTTTTTTAGCTATAGTGTCAGTTTTATTGTCTATTAACACTCGTTCTACTTTGAATGAAACAAATAGATTGGTAGAAGCGAATGAAAACGAGGAGGTGATAGAAGAAATTCCTGTAGAATCAGCGCATGAATTTCTATCTAATTTTATAAAGGAATATATTAATGTTCCTAATGAAAGTGATGCTTTACAAGAAAGAGCAAATAAACTAAAAGAATACATGGTTTTTAATGACACATTTAATAATGAAAAAAATCCTTTATACAACTTAGAGGAAGTAAAAGGCACAAGACAGTTAGAATCCTTTAATCTTTTTCATATAGAGGATGAAGGAAATCGAAATCTCTTTCAATATAAAGTAACATTTAAAAATGAATTAAAGACAGAGATAGAAAAAGAAGTGACTAAAGGAAAGGGTAAAGAGAAAAAGAAGGAAATTGAAGTTGAGACTGAAACAGAGGAGAAAAAAACATCTTTGTTGTTAAATATTCCTATTGTTTATGAAAATGGTTTGTTCAGTGTTCAATCCGTTCCATATTTTACACAGATACCTTCATTGGTTGGAAATATAGAATATGAAATGCCAGCGATTGACTTAAAAGAATATAACGGAAATGAAAAAGAAAATATCAATGAATTTCTAAATACTTTTTTTGAAAAGTATGCTACAGAACCAGTTGACGAAATGGCTTATCTTATGGATGACCCACAAACGTTAAATGGGTCTTTTTTATTCGAAGATATAAGAAATTTAAAAATCTATGTAGATGGTGACCATTACAAAACATTAATGGAGGTGGTGTTTAGAGACGAATTGACCAATATTGAGCAAGTGAATCCAGTAGAAATGACAATTTCTAAGAATGGAAGAAATTTTTATGTGGAAAAATTTATTTATAAGTAGGAGGAATGAAAAATGGAATTTTTTAATCACTTAGTTTTAGCTCAGGCTAATTTGCCTACTTTTGGAGGTATTGAAAGATGGGCATTGGAGATTGTTCAACAAGCGATTGTAATCATTATAATTTTCTTAGTCACAAAGCATCTAGCTAAATTTAAATTTGGTGCGATTATTGTGTCCTGTATCGTTGGAGGAATTGTTTATTTTGTAGTTCGAAATTGGGATACAGTTGCTGGTTGGATTGAAGCCTTTATGAATACATTATAAGAGAGTGATAGTATGGCAGATAGAAAAGAAAGTAGAGTGGTATTTAATTATAGAAGGGCTTTAAGGGAACCAAAGAAAATTAGGCAGATAACAGATAATTATTATCTGCCGTTTACAATTGAATTAATTCCTGCATTAAATTTTGTGATCTTTCTAATCATGACGTTTTTGGCAGGGTGGATAATAAGAAAATTTTATCCTTATGCATTTTCAAATACGTGGTTTATATTTTTAGTTTGTGTTCCCTTATTATTTACATGGCTCGTAACTAAAATAAAGCCAGAAGGTAAAAATATCTATAGGTTCATGTATGATTATGTGAAATATTTATTCGAAATAAAAATTCCTAAGAAAAAGTATTGTAATGGGAAAGAAGTAGAATGGATGAATGAGAAAAAAATAACATTTAAAGAATGTGTCTGGGTGGTGGATAAAAAGAATGGTAAAACTGAAACCAGCATTGAAAACAATAAAAAACAATATGCTGTTAACGAGAATGGGAGACGTGTTCGCATATTATCGTATAAAAAGTGAATCGATTCCTATTCAAAATCAAAAAGTGGTAGCTAATTATAAAAGAAATTGGAAAATTTTCTTTGAGGAAATCACAGATTATGAAGATTTTCATTTGAGAATGTATCCTCAAGAGTTTCGCCTTAAAGAAAGATTTGAAGATTTAAGTTTAGGTTTGTCGAAGGATAGTGAAAATGTTGGACGGTACTATTTAGATGAAACAGGAAATATTTTAAGTTCTCGTTTAGGAAATATGACAAAAAATGATTTTATTATTGGCATTAAGTTAAAGAATGCATTTGTAAATGTAGATGGTAGATTAAAAGATAATGTCTATTCTGTTTTTTCTAATGTAACAGATAAGTTTGTGAATTATTTAGGTTGGGAACAAAATGTTCCCACTTCTTTTTTCAATCAGTTTGAGGAATTGGAAGATACTATTTATAAGATGGTTTCCAGTGTGAATGGGACAAGATTACAAGAAAATGAATTAATTTATGTAAATCGTTATGATTTTATTTCTGGTTTAGATCATGATGTAAGTGAAGAAGAAGAAAACGGAAATATAAAGGCAATTACAAATACGATTATTGACCCCACGGAGTCATCATGTTTGAAATTGAGTAGTGAACAGGATGAAGGCTATTTAAGTTTTGTCGTGATTGATGAATTTCCAGATAATATGGCAGAAAGTGATATTTTTTATGAAGCGCAATCTTTACCATTTGAGGTATCTATAGATTTTAAAATTCGATCAGAAGGAAAAGGGAAATCAAAAATAAAGGTAAATTTAAAAGGAAAGGAGTTAAAAGAATCAGCAAATGAACAAGCTAAAATAGGTGATTCCGTAGACGATTCTGTCGTAGATAGTCATTTTTTAATGAGAAATTTACAACAGGAAATAAAAAGTCATGATGTATCCGTAATGAACTGGCTTGCAGCAATAGCTGTAACAGGTAAGACGAAAAAAGAATGTTTATTGCGTGCTAACATCCAATGCTTGCAAACCAAAATATTAAAGGTAGTAAATATCGAAGTCCGCATGTATTGATTACTGGAGATACAGGTAGTGGAAAATCATATCTTGCAAAATTGTTATTTATCTATGTGACACTACTCCATATAAAAACTCTTTATATTGATCCTAAAAAAGAAATAAGGAAATGGATAAATAAAGTTATTAATGATAGCACCGTTAGACGTGATTTTCCATTATTTGTTGAACACTTGGAAAAGTATAAATTTATAACATTAGATTTTGAAGATAAGGATAATTGGGGCGTATTAGACCCTGTAGCGTTTCTTCCTTCGTCTCAAGCAAAGGAATTAATTCAAGATATTTTTTCAGAAGTCTATGATTTTAAAGGGAAAGATGAGATTCATACTGCATTTTTAAGAGCCGTTTCAGAAGTTTTAGAAAGAAGGCAACAAGGTGAGGAGGTTGGCTCTATGCATATAATAGATTTTATGAGGAATAGTGAAGAATCTTCTGTTTCTAAGGCAGGAGATTTTTTATATGAGGTTGTTTCTGATAGTATTTTGAAATTATGTATACATGATGGCTCTAATGCTGCCTTATCGTTAAATGACCGTATTTCTATTATTGAGATTGAAAATATTGATTTACCAGAAGCAACTGCAAGTATAGATTCTTATACAAATAGTCAACGAAAATCAAATGCTATTATGTTAGCTTTGGGTAAATTCTGTGAACTGTTTGGAAAACAAGATAAGGATGAACAAACGATAGAATTTATTGATGAAGCGTGGGTTATCATTTCGTCGCGGCAAGGTAAAAAAGTCGAAAAGCAAATGAAACGTGTTGGGCGTAGTTATAATAATGCTTTATATTTTATCTCACAATCTACCAAAGATGCTTTACGAGAAAAAGAAAATGAAACAGGGAACTTTGGAGTAGCTTTTGCATTTGATGAAGAGAATGAACGTCCCGATATTTTAAAGTGGATGAACATGGAATCGAGTGAGGAAAATATAGAAATGTTAGATAACATGTTACAGGGTCAATGTTTGATGAAAGATATGTTCGGCAGAACTTCAAAAATTACGGTCGAATGTCTCTTTGAAGAATGGGAAGGAGCATTGAAAACAATTAATAAATCGGCTGTAGCATATGCGGAAGAAAAATATTTGTAAAAAGAAATGGCTATCCATAATTGGTAGCCATTCTTTAATATAAAAAGGAGTTGTTAGAATGAGTAATTATATTGCAAATGTAGAAAATTATGTGGAGTTGGAAGAAAAATTGGTGGAATTGGATTTGTCTAATGAAAAAGAAAAAATCATTCAAGAAGCGATTGATTATACGAATGATAATTTGAGGGATGATGGAAATGGAACTTTTGGAATTAGAAAACATCATTCAGAAAAAGATATAACCTATGATTTTGTTTTTAATTTATTTGTGGTAGAAGAAAAAGATGATAGGTATCTTTACTACGAATATTGTATGGAGGTTTAAATAGCAATTTTTTAGAAAAACAAGGGTGGCTATCAAAAGATAGTCACTTTTTTATTTTTAAAAGGCGGTGAGAATATGGATAATGAAGCTTTTTTAAAGTCTTATGTTAGCGGGGTTGAAGCAAATTTTGAGATGTTGAAAAAACTTGAGGAGGGCAGAGAAAGGGGAAAAGTGGACACAGAATTTTTAGCTTATTGTAGAGGTGGTATTAATGCTTGCGAAAAAGTATTAGACTTTGTAAAGGATTTGAATGCCAATGAAAAATAAAAAATGGTTGTTAATTTTACTTACTACATTATTTTTATGTTTCATAACATCATCATCTGTTTTTGCGGAAGATGAAGAAGATGTTGATATGAGTGGAAATCTTTCCGATTTGATTGATGAGGATTATCCAGTTGGAGAGTTTATTCTCAACCTTTTTGGAAAAATATTTAATCTAGAATATGAACCGTATGAGTATATGGATAAGGCAGAGGAAAAAGAGGAGGGGGGTGTTCAATTAGAAATAGAGAAGTATCCAGTGGAACGCTATATGGTGAATAATGAAGATACAAGTGGAATTTTTGGTTTTAATTTGTATGCTATCAATAACTTTTTTATGGGTATTATCCAGAATGTGGTTCGTGTTACGGATAGTGCTTTACAATTATTTACATTAGATAGGTTGGATAGATTTGCGGACGATATAGAAAGTATTTCGGGTAGTATATATGAGGTTTTAAAGGAGCACTTTGCAGAAATATTATTTGCATTTTTATGTGCTTATCTTGTTTTTATATTCTTTACAAAAGGAAATGCCAGAGAATCTTTTAGAAAATTCATGTTGTTTGTTGTCGTTTTAATTGTTGCTGGTTATTGGGTTTCGAATGCTAGTTATTTAATGAAAAGTATGAATGCTCTATCGGGTGAATTGCAAGGAACCCTAGTGGATGCTGGAAACGGTATTTTAGGGATTCTAGATAATGAGAGAGAAGGTGTTTATGCAGGTATTAATGATATTGATGAAAATGAAAAGATAGAAGGTACGATTGCGGTTGTTCGTAATATTTATTTTGATTTAGCATTAAAGCGACCATATCTCCTAATTAATTATGGTACAACAGATGAGGAAATAATTAATAATAAAGATGAGATTAAGGATCTTGGATTTGGATTTCAAGCATACCCACGAGCGGAAAGAATGCTCGCTTTTAAATTAAACTCTAAAGGTTCAGCGTATAGAATCGGTCACGCTTACCTTGAAGTAACTAAAAACGAAAATACGAATGTAGCTTCGGGTTCAGCTTTTAAACAATCGGGTCTAGTATTTTTGACCCTTTTCATCGTGATTGGTTTGTCTATTCCATTTTTATTATTAGGTTTAATCAATTTCGCATTACAATTGTTAGCGGTATTAATTGCTTTAGTTTTACCTTTTGCGTTTGTTATAAGTTTTATTCCTCATTTTGCAATGACTGGTTTTAAGACATTAGGTAATATAGTGACAATCTTTCTAACGAAGGGCTTGTTAGGAATATTTTTATTTGTGGTGTATCTATTAACATATTCTATGTATCTATTTGTTAAACCAGATGATACAGGAACATATTTATTACATGTAGTGCTGTTGATAGTATTGTTTTTCTTTATCATAGTAAAGAGAAATAAAATCATTAGCTTTATTACGGCAGGACGTGTTCAAACGGTTGATGGAAACATTATGCCAAATATGAACCAATATTATAGTAACCAGTTTTCTAATGCGAAAAAAAGAATAGAGCAAAGACGTTCTCAGAAGAGAGTATCTCCAATGGATTATGGAGATAAAGAAAGTGATACAAAACATAATGCAAAAACGAATCGAACAAATATGAAGGAAGAAAGAAAAGGTATTGAAAATGGCAAAGATATTGATACCAAACGTACTCCACAACGAAAGAAAGAGGATGATAAGGAAAAAGTAGTTCCTGTACCATTAGAAACAGATAATCCATCAAGAGAACGAACTAAACAGGCAGAAAACACGAATGAAAAAGCTATAGATGGTGTGAAAGAAGAAAACCGTGGTCATACAGAATCTCATCATAATAAAGAGCGTGCTATAGAACGAACTAACCAGCTAGAAAACACGAATGAAACTATAGATGGTGTGAAAGAAGAAAACCGTGGTCATACAGAATTTTATCATGATAAAGATCGTGCTGTAGAGCGAACTAACCAGCCAGAAAACACGAATGAAAGAGATATAGATAGTGTGAAAGAAGAAAACCGTGGTCATATAGAATTTTATCATGATAAAGATCGTGTTGTAGAGCGAACTAATCAGCAGGAAAACACGAGTGAAAGAGATGTAAACAGTGTGAAGAAAGAAAATCGTAGTCATACAGAAATTCATCATGATACAGGTTTAGAAGCAAAACGAAAGAGAGAATTATCATCTGTGGAAGAAAGGAAAAGAGAAAGAGATAAGAATTGAGGATTGCTATAATAGGCAATTCTCTTTTTGCTTTTTGTGGAGGTGTTTTAAAATTGAATACAGATAAAATACCTGGGTTAAAAGTGGCTAAGTTGAAAATCAAAATCTATTTAATAATTTTTTTGTTTTTCTTCTTTTTTATTATTGGGGTAGTTGTTCTTTTTGTTGTTAATTCAGTAAATATGAGTAGTGATGGAATGCATAATTTTAGAGAAGAAGAAGATGAGGAATATACGGAATTTTATATTGGTAACAGTATCGCACCCGAAGTGTTGAGATATAAACCATATTTTGAAAAATATGCAAAAAAGTACTTCATATCACAGCATGTAGATGTATTGATGGCTATGACTATGCAAGAAAGTGGAGGTAGGGTATTAGATATAATGCAAAGTTCTGAATCGATAGGACTTCCTCCCAATTCAATTACAGACCCAGAAGTATCTATTGATGTTGGAACGAAATATTTTGCACAGGTTATGAAAAATGCAGGGGGAGGAGTGAAGCTTTCCTTGCAATCTTATAATTTTGGTTCGGGATTTATAAGTTATGCGAACGAAAGAGGAGGTTATTCTAAAAAGGTTGCTATTGATTTCAGTAATATGATGGCTAAAAAAATGGGTTGGTCTCGTTATGGTGATGTTAATTATGTAGATAATGTTATGCGTTATCTTGAAGAAGATAATTCTGTTCCTATAAATGCTCGTGGTGACTGGGCGTTGCCATTAAATGAAATTAGAATTACAAGTAAATTTGGACCACGCACACATCCAATTACTGGTGAGTTAGAGAGTTTTCATGGTGGTTTAGATTTCGGGTGTACGCCTAGAGATAATATCATGGCAGTTAAGGATGGAAAAGTAGTAGAAGCAATTCATGGCAATACTGGCTATGGGAACTATGTTACTTTGCAACATGCAAATAATGAATTTAGTCGATATGCTCATATGTCATTATTAAATGTTTCACTTGGTGATAATGTTAGTCAAGGTCAAGCTGTTGGGAAATGTGGAACGACGGGTTCTAGTACAGGAAATCATTTGCATTTAGAGCATTTGACTGAACTAGGTCAAGCACACCAAGATAAAATTGATCCACTAAAAACATTAGGATTAGATTGATTAAAGAATGTCCAATTTTAGAGGTGATAGGATGAAAAAGTATTTACCATTAATTATTGTTGGCGTTTTAGTCATTGTTTTCTTATTTATAAAGAATGATAATTATAGAAATGAATTAAAACAAGCAAGAAATGAAATAAGTCAATTTGAGAGTTCGGAAGAAGTTATTTATTTAGAAGCTGGTGATATAGCAGAAAAATTCATTAAGGGTTATTTTAATTTTCAAGGAAAACCAGTAAGGGAAGATGTAGAAATGTATGTATCAGAGAAAAAATTAAAAGAATTAAATTTTGAAACGAATGGAGAATATGATGAAAAATTGGTTGAAGTGAAATCTACTGTGAATGATTTAGATGTTTATTTAGGAAAATCAACAGACGGTAGGCAAAAAGTTTTAGGAGTTTTCATAAATGAGATTGAAATGGATGGTGCGGTAAATTTAGTAGATTCATTCATTGAGATGGATTTGGAAAATATAGACAACGATTGGCGGATTGTTGATTTTAATTTTTTTCAGTATTGATTCTATGTTATCATATGGTTAAATGAAAATTATTCCAATTGGAGGTTATTTTCTTGCATAAACATGTGTTGGAAATAATGGTATTAATGATTTTTTCTATCAGCCTAGTAGCGTGTGGAAATTCAGAAGCCAAAACAAATTTAACCTATGAAGATATAGTAGATATGACTATTGAAAAGTTTGAATCAGAGTTGCCTAAGTTAGGTGAGTTAGACTATGAACCTTATGATATAGATTATGGAAGTGATTTAAGAAGTGGTTCAGATATAACAATGTGGGAAAATGGAAAATATGTAAAATTTGTTGTTCATGATAAAGAAGAAAATAAAAAAGAAACAACCTATTATAGATTAAAAGATGATGAACTTGTGAATGTAAACGGTCATCCAGATATTGATTTTGATTCTTTAGAGGAACAAAAACCCGATTATATAGAAGAAAAAGGTGAAATTATTAAAGAGTGATTGTATATTTAATATTAAGAAAATATATAGAAATTATAGGTAAGATGAATCTTATATTGAAGTTGTTTCTTAAAAAAATAAAAAAGCAATGCTTTAAATGAAATATTTGATTTGGCGAAAGAGCAGATGAAAAATTGTCTGCTCTTTTTTTATGATTATTTTTAAAAATGAGGAGGATAACAAATGAATAAAACCATTTCAAAGAAAGAGTTGCAAGACATGGGTTTTCTACCATACCAAGCAGTTGATATTATTAGACAAGCTAAGTATCATATGGTTCAACAAGGTTATCCATATTATAATAATAAAAGGTTGGGAAGAGTACCATGTCATGCTGTTGAAAATATTATTGGCGTTTCGTTTGAAGGCGGTATGAATGGCTAAAACAAAATATTCAGGAGTATATCAAGATGGAAAGGGAGGATTCTTTTACAATATTGAACTTGGTGTTGATAAGGTTACTGGTAAAAGGATTCAAAAGAAAAGTAGAAAAGACAGCAATGGTAAAAGGTTTACCTCAGCAAGAGAGGCTAATAAGGAAGCGACTAGAATAAAAAATGAATACCATATGCAGAATGGATATGCTAATTATAGACTTACCTTTGGCGAGTTTATGAACTCATATTATTTGCCATACTATCAATCCAATGTAGAAGAAAGTACATGGGAAACTAGAAGACATGTTTTATCGGAAATTCGAGATAGATTTTTCGATAAAGAACTTAGGGAGTTTGATGTATTAGAATGTGAATTCTATAGAACTTGGCTTTTAAAAGAAAGTGGGTACTCACAAAATTATGCTGCATTGGTCTATGGAGCTTTTAGACAAGCTATGGATTATGCTGTAAATTTGCAGTTTTTAGATAAAAACATTTCAAAGAAAACAAAATCAATCCCTAAAGGTAAAAGTCTTGTTGCTTATTGGACAAAAGAGGAATTCGAAAAGGTTATTTCGGTAATTTATACGCATAATTTTTATGAGCATATGTGTTTTGTCGCTATTTGGCTATATTATATGACAGGAGTTCGTGTAAGTGAAGGGTTAGCTCTTTATTGGAATGATGTTGATTTCAAGAAAAAGAAGTTACGAGTTCATCATACTTTACAAATGAAATCACAAAAAGACTATAAGAGAAAGCCATATACTAAAACAGAAGATGGAATGCGAACAATAACTTTAGATGATGATAGTTTGAGTATATTAAAAAATTGGAAACGGGTTCAATCTGATCATGGAATAGAAGATTTTATATTAAGTTATACAGGTTTACCTGTTTACAGGTCAACGATTCCAAGAATTATAGCAAGATATGCTAAAGTTGCAAAGGTTCCAAAGATCCAAGCCAAGGGTTTAAGACATTCTCACGTTAGTTACTTAATTAATGAGTTTAATGCCGATATTCTTGTTGTTTCAAAAAGGTTAGGACATAGTTCACCTGAAATAACATTGAAACATTATGCACATTTGTGGAGTAGGAACGATGAACCGATTGCTAAACAAATGACAGGGAATGTTAAATTTGTTCCTGCCAAAAAAACTATGATTAATTTTAATGGTAATCAAAATGTTAAAGGGGATTTGATTCCCTACCAAAACCCTGCCAAAAGTGAAAATAACCTAAATGAAAGCTGTAATAGCAACGATTCTTAATGACTTGCTACGATTGAGTGGGAGTAGTAACAGGTGCCCTAAAAGCCTTGGTAGCACAGGGTTTTTAGGGCTTTTTTATTGCTTATTTCATATTTAGTCATAAAGCTTTAATAGATTCCAATTCGTATTCAATATCAATTCTACGCGTTCAGATGGATCATTATTTTTTTCACTTTTGATTACTTCTAACGCATTATGATATTTTCCTTGGTAGTTTTCTATTTCTTTAAATTGAATGGAAAAAATACTTCCTAATTGGCTCTCATCAAATTCGCTGTAGACTTGTACGGCAGAAAATGCCCTATCTAAAGCTTGGTAAGCTTTCGCAAACTTTTTCAAAAAAGGAATATGATGAAACGCTACTTTTTCTGGAGAAGCTGCCACTTCACGCAATTCTTGTATAGCTTTTAGGAAGGCTTGTTTGGTTTCCTCCCATTCTGGTGCTAAAACATCATTTTCTCCACCATTTGAATATAAAACCAAGGCTTTTTTTACCTTTTCTTCAAATGTCTTCGGTGTTTGGAACGTCACGATTATGACAAAGTAGGTAGATATCATGTTTTTTAATTTGAATATTCAGATTTTTAATGGAGAGAAATAGATGTTGACAATCTACGAAGAAAAGCGTAAAATATACACTTGAATAAATTTTACTCATTAATAACTAATCATAACATTTTTTAAGTTGAAAGTCAATAGTTTTTTAAGAATATATTTAAAGGAGGTAATGTGTATATGTTTTTACCCAAAATGTTACATTCTCTAGATTCTTCGATGCTGGAAAAATATACGGATGAAATAGTAGAGGTAAACCAAAAAGCAAAAGAATTTGGGCTTGTGTTAACTCGGGATGAAATAAAAAATATAATTGTTTCTAGAAATCAAGTACTTCATAGCTATGGTCGAGTGGAATTAAGTGTTGAAGTAACAAAAGAGTTAGCTGAGGTTTTTTGTGCCTCTCCCTATGTTGATGATAAGAACTATGTATCCGCTCTATATGAGCTGCAAGAGATCTTTTATTACTTAAAAAATGAGACGGAAGATAAGATTGGCGACTCTCCATTGATTGCCGTGATGAAGGATTACTTTGACGGTGTTTGTAACGGCTCTTTGGAACTTTTAAAGAGCAAGCTTGAAGAATTTGCGGAAAGGTTTAGAAGTGAACCTTCATTCAGGAACTCCTTTCTTGAAAGGGATGAACGATAATGGAATCAGAAAAACGGTACAATGATCACTCCTTAGTGACACAAGGAAAGGTAAATCAAACTCGTCTATTACAAAACCAGTATACACTCTCCATTTTGAATGAAGGATTACGAATAGGTTTGTTGAATAATGAGGATATATACGGAACGCAAAGGCAATTGATGTCTATATTAGAGAAGTTAATTAGAAGGTATACCCAAGGAGAAAGCTCTTCTGTAACATCTGAAACAGCTGTCAGTATATTATCTTCGGTTCTATATGCTGTGGATGCGTATCTGCTCCATTTTAACGATCCAGAAAAAGCAATGGACGTCTTAAAAAACGGTAATATAAAAAATGGATATGACCAAGGGATAGACTTGATTTGCCATTGTTTTGAGGAAACAAAACAACTCTATAAAGAGATCAATAATAATAAATTGGATGTTGCAGTAGAAGCTTATAATCTAACGATTGATGAATCAATCCCTGTGTTTCTAAAGAAATATGGTATCATTTTCGATGCGCATAATACGATGGCAAGCATTGATTATCCGTTAGCGATTGATGATATGAGTATTCAGGGTGTTTATTACTTTAGGCAATATTTAACTCATTTAAAAATGGAAAACCAGTTTTGCCTCTTGTTTAACAAAGACGATATTCAATCGGTTTTGGTTAACTATGGGAGAATATGTGGGTTCGACTATCGAATAGAACTATTCAATATATTTGAGTTGGTATTAAATAATGCGGTTTTTTCCATTTTATCAGGAGGACACGCTAGCCAAATAAAAATCTCAATAAATCAATATAAACAGTTAGTAGGTTTATTTGAGAAATTGGATGATAGTCAGATTCAGTACATTATTTTAAAAGCCGTAAATCGGTTACGACATCATTTCAATATTAAAGATCCTCAGATGACTGATTATTTGAAACGATGTGGAATGAATCTAGTAAATAGGGTTAAAAGTGTTGTAAAACATAACCGCCTAGACACAGTGGTTATCGTGGAAAAGGAATTGAGATCTAAACCCATTGTAACGACATTCAAGGCATCTGATAGAATGAGTGATAGCCGCTTTCGGTTATTAGTTGAAAAAATCATGAATTGCGAAAAGACAGTGGATAAAGTGAACATGATTCGGACAAATTTTCATTCCCTTCATGATTATATCGATATGCTGAATACCAACTGTTTATTGGATGATGAATATGAAGAACTTTTTAAGACTTTTGGTGATGTAGATCTAGCTATTTTGACAAAAATAGTGTTCTATGAGGAATTACGGAATGGTTCAACGGATTTATCATCTCTCTATGACAAGGAAGAGCAACATGAAAGTGAATGGCAGCCCCATTTTATTGAATTTATTAAAAGCATCAATATCAATAGGAAGGGTGCCATTGAGAAATATGTTAATGATATTGATTATGAAGAAATTAGTTTTTACTAACATTGGATTGTAAAGTAACTGTATATAACCTAGAAAACCAACTTTATACCCTAGACAAACATTGCACAGGGAAGAGTCATAAGATTTTCAAGTGGCTGGAAAAAGAGTCTACCGAAACTGATTGCAAAGGCTATGTACACGTTATCAAAAGAAAAACGTACCGCTGTCCTCCTATCCTATTTCTTGCACCTATCTGATGTGGAATTAAGCAAGTTGTTCCATCTCTAGAATCGTAATTATCGTTGCCGAACCTTGCTTTAAAACATTTTTATTGAAATAAGTGTAATAGACAATAATACGATCTGGTTCTATCATGGATTTCCTCTCCCTTCGTAACTGCAAAGGTGGGTAATGATTTCTCCTTTCATAACCTTCGACAAGATTTTTGATGAAATGCCAAATATATCTAGTATGGAGTGTGGAAAATCTACAGAAAAGTGGTCAAGGTTGATAAAGTACTATGTCTTTCGAGGTTTTGAGCCAAAGTCAATCCTCGAGTTGATCGGCCAGTATCGATATTGACGGGTGGAAACCTTTTGATGGATTGAAATGGGAGTATTCTATATTCTTAAGAGGGAGGTGACGTCCATACAAGATGCACTAAAAGGCGGTTAACTAATCTGGTCAACCACCTTCATAATATTTCTTTCACCATTTTAAAAATTATCTTAAATGATCAAAGCTTTGTTTCTGACTTTACTTCAAACTCTTAACCAGTGCATCTAGACTATCCCACGTTTGCGTAATGCCTTCCAACAATCCCATGTCCAAAACAGCTTGCAGGGAATTCGCTGAATCGAATTCAGAACGACTGATCAATTTTGTTTGACTTCCCAAATCGTTGAATTCCATCGTGACCTCTGGAGAAGGCATAGATTCATTGATATTGCCTTCTGCATCTGAAAAATAATCCTTATAGACAATCTTTTCTGGCTCAATAATTTCTTTATAAATGGTTTTGTTCCAAGATTCCATTCCATATTCTTCTTGATTCTTATCAACACATTTCATGCAATAGTGCCATACGCCTCCCGTGCGAAAGTCCACGTTGCAGACAGGCAATTCCCAACCGTCCGTACTCCACCAGCGCTTTAAATGCTCTGGTTCTTTAAATAATTGAAATAGTTGATCACGTGGCATATCATAAACGCGCTCTAAAACTAGAACCCTTTCATTCTCTACTCTTGAAACCATTTTGTTATTTGACATAATTTTTCCTCCTTATTTTTCACTCGTCCCTTTTTCGTTTGTTTTGCAATTCTTGTACATAATCGTCCAAGTTGTCAAATCTCTTTTCCATATTCTTTTGAAAGGAAGTCGCCCAATACTCTATTGCCCGGAAAGACTCAAGACGCAGCTTGTAAAATCGACGATTAGCTTCCGGCTTCACTTCTACAATTCCATTGTTACTTAACACCTTTAAATGTTTTGAAGCATGCGGCTGGCTCAGTTCCAGCCGATTTGCAATTTCCCCTACGGTTAGTGGACCATCGCGCAGCAGTTCAACGATTGCCATCCGATTAGGTTCAGCCAGTGCGCTCAGCATAGATACATCTATGCCTTTAAATTTACCTAACAATGTTGCTCACCTCATTAATTCAATTATCTATTTTCATCGCATCCCCTTTCTGATGGCTGACATACTAATATGATTAGAATATAACTTAATAGGAATATAACTGTCAAGTTATATTCAAAATAAAATCATTTTATTTGTAAGAAGTCACTAAAAATCTTAACAATAGGCTTTCTCTTGAATATTGAATGATACAACTATATATAAATAAATTGAAATTAGTATTTTAAGGTCTGGATTTCCACACGATAATCCGACTCCTCTTTTTTTCTTTAAAATTAACCATCTCTAAAGAATCCTTGACACAAAGGGAATCTGCCTAATTATATAACCCAACAAGAAGCAAAGTGGTATCGTGATCAGCACCGTAGCTAAAAACATGAAGGATGGTGGAAAGTGAATGACTTTCAATCCAGCAATAACAATAGCGATAATTGGTATATGAATGATGTAAATCACGAAGGAATGGGCTGACAAGAAGCTCCAACCCTTTCCTTGATGATAAATTCTTTTGCGAAAGAATATAATTAATCCAAGGATGATTCCAACGCAAAATAGGGCTTCCCAAAGAGAATAGACCAAAGATGTCCAGTTCCAGCCGCCAGAAAACTGTAATCCGTCTAACCCGAATATCAAGGCTAAGGGAAGGAGAAGAATCGATGCTCCAATTGCAATTCCAAACCCCGCCTTACCCATAGAATCAGGAGTATTTCGAAACCAATTGCGTTGGTAAGCAATGATGCCCAAAATGAAGAGCCCGACATATTGTGGAAGATCATAGCCACTTGCTGTAAAAAGTCCAACAAATGCTTGAACCCCGGGAGATCCGCCAGGCAAGCCGAGAGCCGGGACCCACAGTCTTATGATGAAATACGCTACTGCTAATATCATGACAAAGACGGTAACCATCGTGTAGGTAGGTGGCGTACTCTGACGAACTACTGAAAGCTTATTTTTGCTCATAAACTTCGTCCAGATTGCGTATAAACAAACGAATATGAAAAGTAGACCAACATACCACATCGGCCCATAGGTTAAATGTGAAAAGTAAGTTTGCCATGTTAATGGCTCCTGGTTAAGCATATAGGCTTCAATTGATTGAACTTGGCTAAGAATGAAAACGTAGAAGATAAACGGGACTAAGAACCGGATGCATCTATCTTTGATAAATCGGGCTGCCCCATTTCGTTCAAAAGATGAAGGGACAAAATAACCGGAAATAAGAAAAAATGTCCCCATGAAGAAAGTCTGATTAAAAGCAAGGAATAGAAGGCCCATAACAACCCCAATAGACCTTTGTGTTAATACCTCGTTATAGATGGAAAAATACACTAAATGATGTAGCACTACCAACACTGTAAGAGCTGCCCTTAGGTTATCAATAAAGTATAATCGTTCTTCCTTTTGGGGAGATGAGCTCCCTATATGGCTTGAATTCATCATAATTTTTATGTTTCCCCCTATAAAAATTTACAAATATAAATCAGGCGGAGCATTTCTAAAACTGCACCAAGTATCAGCACATCAAATTCGTACTTAACATGAGTTTCTTATAATAACTGTGGATAAATCTAAACTCTTTAAATTGCACGGCTATGTATAAGCCGTCCTATTTGCTGTATATTTAATTTTCACTTTTAGTTGACCCGCTTATTTTCCAAGAGATTAAAGCTATGATCCCGCCAACAATTATAAATACAATGTCCATAACAATTTCAAATCCCTGAAACGCTTCAATATAATTTACCAAAAACCAACTTTTCCCGCCGTTAGTCAAATGATTAATTAATCCGCCTACTCCTTGTATAAAGAAAAGTAAACTAAGTCCACTGATAATTTCTTTCATGATGAACACCTCTTTTAATTTTTTAATTTAATATGCCTCTAAGGCCGATGTTGAAAAAAACCGCACCTACGATTCCTATCGCTACTAGGAGTGAAGAAATCGGTGCTTCAATTAATTTCGACCTGATTTTATTAAGAAATTGTTGCAGTCTCTCTTTAAACATAATATTAACTCCTAACAGAAGAAGAGAAGGAAGCACCATTACAAGATTGTAGCCAATTATAATAAAGATAGAAGAGGAAGGCTCAATTGTTAGGTGATTCATTAACAAAATTGAATAAAAGTAAGGCAATGCAGTTACAAATTCAATTAGAAAAACAATGATACCTAATATGATTATCCCTTTCATCGTTGTTTTTTGGGGTATAAATGAAATTAAACGTTTTTTTGTAGTATCTTTTGGTTTACTGAAGCTAATTAGAACAATAACCGCTCCAAAAAGGATATAAAACCAATTGATATAGTCAAATTCAGATAATTGTCCGATTCCATCCAATAGTGAATCCCCACCAAAGTATAGTAATAAGCCCACCAGAAAATAGCCAAACTGCGTAATAAACAAAAAAACAAGCAAGCGAGAGGATAATTGATTAGGTTGTGTCAGTAATAAATAGGCTGTTACAGCAAGCACACCAGGACTTAATATATCAACTAATGCGCAAATAGAAATAATTAGTAAAGCTATTGAAATATCTATTGATGAAGAAGGCAATAACGCTTCAATACTTTCGATCAAATGTAGAATCACTCCTTTTTATATGTTATCATCTAAATAACACACTGTGCTAAAAAGATAATAACACACTGTGCTAAAAAAGGGAAGTGATTTTTTATGCCAAGGATTGTTAATCATGAAAAAAAGCAGAAGTTAATTGCTGAGGCCGCTTGGAATATTATTAAGGAAGAGGGAACAGAGAAAGCGTCAATAAGAAGAGTTGCAGTTGAAGCAGGCATGTCTACTGGAGCGTTAAGACATTATTTTTCAACTAAGGATGAAATGTTATTATTTATCATGAATTATTACCTGGAAGAAGGGAAAAAACGTTCTCAAAGTAAAAGTTGGTCAGAAAATCCATTGCAGGCAGTCGAGGAAGTTTTATTGGAGCTTGTACCAATTGATGAAGAAAAGAAAATCGAAACGAGTGTATGGTGGATCCTTGCACTTCAGTCACTTACAAGTGCTACATTAAAAGAAAAAAAAGATGAAATGACTAACGGTACGTATGAATTAGCAAATTCAATGATCGAGATATTAGTTCTACAAGGGATTTTATCTGATTCAACTAATGTAAAATTAGAAAAAAGTAGGCTAGCTGCATTAATTGATGGATTGTCCATTCATGCTCTGTTAAGACCTGATGTCTACTCTCCAGAAAAGGTGAAGGAAGTAATCCGTTATCATTTAGAAACACTCTGCAATGAAGGTCAATTGAGTTAATCGGTCATGTATCAATATTATTCAGTGAGTTAGTAGATTCTATTTTTAGAAAAAAATTTGACTTTTTTCACTTAAAAGGTGCAATAGTTGAGCAAGGAGTAGCCCAAATTTGGCAACTCCTATTGTGATAAAAAGGCAGATTAGTGGAAGAGGAAAATATAACTTTAATATTAAAATTATATATAAGTTTTTAGGGGCAAAAAAGTTTAATAGGGGATTTGAGTGGGAAATACTTCAGCTACTTAACGAATTTTTACCGGTTATAATTGTCCGATTTCTTATATACACCCATCTTAATATTGCAAAGCTCCTTCTATCAAGACTTTTCCAAAATCATTTAGTCAAATGATTAACAATATTATATTAGAAAATGGTGATTTAGAAGTGAATAGTGAAGATATCCCTAGACCAGAAAGTATTATTTTTTTGAAAAGACCATAAGACAGCATAATAAAGTAATAAATTTAACAACTAAACACTAAACAAGGCGAGGGAATGGAACTTTATCATAAGGTCGTTGGGGAAAGTACTGGAGAATTTTCAGATCAAAAAGTAAGAGAAATTCTTGCAGATTATATGGATAGATTCCAAAGTACTGATGTGGATAACAGAACTTTTGATTTATTCTCCTGGGAAATTGCTGATACATTTTTCCCAAATGATGAAAGTGTCTATTCAAAAATGAATGATGCAATGGAACAAGGTGAAAAAATTACCATTGATCAAATAAACCTTAAAACAATAAAAGATATAGGGTTTACCCAATTTCAAATGCCTTTGAAAATTGGAAGTTTTGTTACATGGAAGGACCTTTTTAAAGTCACAAGCGATTTATTCATTCTTACAAGTATTATAGCAATTTTAATATGTTCTTTTGTTTTCTCTAGCGATACTTCGAGAAATATGAATCAGTTATTATTGTCTACAAAGTTTGGCAGAAATAAATTAACAATCTCAAAAATCATCGCTGCAACTTTGATTTCGATTTTTGTATTTCTCTTTATTCAAGTGATATCACTGGGATCTTTCTATGTTTATAATAGTGGTTTTACTGGATGGGACACGAGTATTCAAACAAACTTTTCATTAGAGCTGTTTAGTTTTCCGGTTGAGATCAATCATTTACAAGTGTTCTGTTTAGCTGTAGTTCTTCATTTTATTAGTTTGCTATCGATCGTAGGGATCACAATATTTGTTTCATCTATCACTCGTTCACCGTTCAGTGCTTTAACAATATCATTAGGTTTATTCTTTTTGCCAAAAGCATTAACTCAACTATTTAAAAGGGGCATGGTATATAAGCTATTAAACTTGTTTCCAATCAATAACTATAGTATTGAGGATTTTTTAACTCTAATGAGTACAAAACGAGAATTTATTCTCAATTCTTTTGTACAAAATATAGTGGTTACCCTTGTTGTTCTATTGGTTATGAAAATCGTTTCAGATGGTGTCGTGTATTTACGAATGAAACAGTACCAAGTCACATGATATTTTAGAGGGTTGGGAGAATATGGAGGATTATAAAGCTGTTCTAACCAACCCGAAGCAATACAATTAAGAACAATGGCCTGCTTGCGAAACTACTTCTTTAAGGCGTTGCAAGTAACATGCCCTTATAGGGCTAAGTCAAACCACCTGTTGAACAGGTGGTCCGTGGTTTTCAGGTTCTACTCGAAACGCAAACATTCCAATTTATCAATCGCATGATCAAAGATGCGTGATGTTTAGTATTGGGGGAGTGGATGCGGAATTCGAGTGTCGCTCGTCTCCCCCGAGCTCCAGTACCGCTACGATCCGTTCCTGCGGCCGAATTCCAAATGACTTACACCGTTCTCGATCATAAATCCATTTCGGAATCGTGCGGCGCACGTGCCACGGTTTGGATTTAGCCAACAATTGAAAGTTCTGGATCAAACAGCATATCGCTGCATAATCCTCTTCCTGCTTGTGGGGATCAGCTTCTTCCTTTGCCACGACCAGAAGAAACCACGGCGAAGCATCCTCATATGAAGTTCGGAGTTTACCAGTCGCTTTACCGCCAGTCACATAGATAAAGCGCCACGGTTCCCGTAGTCCGTCGTTCGGTGCCCAGACGGCCTCATTCAGAATTTCCAGAACGCTTTGCGAAGAAACCCGAAGATTATCCGATTGCGGCCTATCGTCCCCATCGATCGCGGTCCATTTCTGTTCCGCCGGCGTTCTTTTTTTCCGGGTTCTCGGCGTTTTTTCAAGGTATCCTATGTTTAAAATCCCGGCGAACCTTTCCCCTTTTCGCAAACCGATTTCCTTAAAAAATGACTCGCTTTTAATCATTGGTTCCGTATACCATAGCATGCCCAACCCGTGTTCCCAGCCGAGCAGTTGAAAATTTTGCATGATGCTGCAGACCGCAGCGTAATTTTCGTCGCTCTGCCGCTGATTTCCGGCGGATTCTGCAATGAAGATCAAGTGAGCGGGTGTATCTGATACTTTTTTTGTGATAAAATCAATCATTTTGGCGGGAAAAAGCCTTCCAAGATTGCTTTCCTTCATCTTAGCTATCATGCTCTTGGCCAGCCTTTGACGCGACTCCTGCGTGCTGAAATGCACACAGCGCCAGTGTGGCGTTCCCTCAGATTCGTACAGACTTGCAGCTTCATTCAGCAAGGAAACGATCAATTCTTGTTCTATCGGAGTAGCATTAAATTTCCGGATGGATCTACGTTCTCTTATCGTCTTGGAAACATTCAATATAATCCCTCCTAATCATTATTGTTTATAAGTAAATTAAAAACAAAATTTAGTCTATTGTTTCCTTGCATATCGGGCTAAAAATTGCCTGAAGCTCATTATCGGAGTAGCTGTTTAAAAATGGGTAAAGCGCCGCTTCTCCTCTTCATACAAAGCGTGATGCAGTTCAAACAGTTAACTATAAACGCCCGGAAGTCAATGGTAAGTAATTGAGGGAGAACGTGTTCCTGATTGTGAATGGCTCTGTTTCTTGCGCCAGTTTTATGTGCATTAGCCATATGCATTTCCTACCATCTTCAATTTTGTTTACATGTAAACTATATACTATGTAAAGAAGGTCTGTCAATTTATTCTTTGAGATTCGTCATCATGGTGGAGTACTCCACCGAGATTCACCTGTACAAAATGTGGCGGAGAAATTTTTCCAGAGTATTATAAAGATACATGGACAGCAATATAAACTATCGGATTTTCTATAACCTTGATAGATTGAAAAGGACCGGGCGGGGTTTGCTTGTTTTTCTTAAATGATCGGTATTTTTGGATAAATATTATAAGCAGCCCGTATAGACATAGACTTCCTGAGAACAAAGCCATGGAGGTTTCCTCACCTAAAAAAGCACGCAAATGCGTGTTTTTTTATAATAAGAACTGCATGAAAGCTGTTGCCATGCCGAAGTAAATCATGATGGATATGATATCATTAATCGTCGTGATAAAAGGCCCTGATGCCACTGCAGGGTCGATTTTCATTCGGTCCATGATGAGTGGAACTACTGACCCGGCGAGGGTGGCTACTGTCAATGCGACCAGTAATGTCATCCCTACAAGCAAACCAAGGAAAAGCTGACCTTTCCATAAGAAAATAACCAATGCGATAACAATGCCGCAAGCTGTTCCCGTAATCAAACCGGTACCAGCTTCTTTCAACATTAAGCGTGTTTTACCGCCTTGGCCATACTCACTAGTAGCCAATCCTCGAACCGCTACAGCCAAGGCTTGCGTTCCCGAGTTTCCTGCTGTTCCAGCGATAACAGGTATAAATGCTGCCAGCAGCGCCACCTTGGAGATGGTTTCTTCAAACATGCTGATCAAACTGGCAGTGAACATACCGAGAAACAGCAAAATGATCAGCCATGGCAAGCGTTTTTTAGCGGCTTTGAATGGATTGCTTTCAGGGGAGTCGACATCTGAGATTGCAGCGAATTTCGAATAATCATCACTTGCCTCTTCATCCATGACATCCAAAATATCATCCACTGTAATAATCCCGAGTAAATGTTTCTGAAAATCAACGACGGGTACAGCCAAAAAGTCATAGTCTTTCATCATCTGGGCGATTTCTTCCTGGTCCCTGCCGACAGAAACATACACTACCTTTTCATTCATAATATCACGAACGAGGGTATCCTCATCGGCAATAATCAAATCACGCAAGGAGAGTACCCCAACTAAACGTTTATCTTCATCAACGACATAAAGATAATAAATCGTCTCGGCATCAGGAGCCTCCTGTTTTAACTGTTTCATTGTTTCGGCGACCGTGCTTCGTTTATTCAACGCGACAAATTCGGTCGTCATGATACTTCCGGCCGTTTTTTCCTCATAATGCAGCAATTGCTTGATCTCCTCAGCTGCATCCTTGTTCATGATAGTCAGGAAACTGGCTACTTTGTCCTTTTCCATCTCATTTAAAATGTCGACAGCATCGTCTATTGCCATTTCGGATAAAACAGCTGAAGCAAATCGCGGATCCATTTCCGAAAAATATTCACCGGTATCGTCCAATTCAATATGCTCCATTAAATCAGCTGTTTCTTCAGGAGATAAAAACGTATAGATTTTCATCCTGCTTTCTTCAGGCTGCTCTTTGAAAAATGTCGCCCGATCATATGGATGTATATCAAGAAAATATTGCCTAAATAAGGTAATCTCACCCATATCCAGTGCATTTTGTAAGTTATCATTATATTCTTTCAGTGTTTGGTTATTTTCCAATGAAAACACCCTCCTTTCGTTTTTTTATCTGAAAGATCTTGGCGCTTAAGGACTCAAAATTATGAAATTCATTAATAGAATAAAGGGCTCCCCCTTCAAACACTTTCCTGAATTCCGGGATCGCAACATTCATCATTGTTACATTCAATTTATTAAACAACACCATAAAACAAATAGAATAAAGTAATAATTTTTGTTTCCCTGTCATTTTTTAAATCCGCCTTATCTAACTTATCCTTTAAAGGCCTCCCGGTTTCCGGAAATACGATACGGGCTGGCCTTCAAGGGGCAGAATCGACCAAAAAGGATATGTACAAATCGTTGCCATACCCATACTTTTTGTATTTGTTATAAAACCACCATTCGTTTTTGTTATGGATAATATGTTTCCCTTAGGCAAACTTTATTCAACACAGAAACATAGTAAGGTGAATTGTTATGCTTTTTTAAAATCATTTGGGGAAATCGACATATCACTTGCTACCCCCAACGATGGAGGACTATCTATATATTTGTTAACGCAACAAAAAGGTTATGTCCGAGTTTAAGATATATCTGAAGCGCTCGACATTCAACATTGTGAAAGGCTCTGTTTCCTGCGCCTGTTTAAAGTCTTGAGAATTAGCCGCCAACTCTCTTTAATTTTTGTTAACAAATAAACCATATATTATTTAAATAATATAAACAAACACCTTTATTCCTTTGAATTATTGTTAACGTATAAACTATATACCGTGTAAAGCAGGTTTGTCAATTTATTTTTTGTGATTCACTATCATGTATTGAAGTAACCGACAAAGCCGGCAATGGAAGCGACCAAACGGGACCTGAATTTGATCATGAATTCAAATGTATGTTCAGAAATTGATTGTTTATAATGAATATGATATGTTAGTTTACAAACAAACAATTGTACAATAGAGGATAGTATAAATATAATTTTGGAAAAAAGGGGATGTTAAGCATAATGGATCCGTCCGAGGGACTTAAGCGATTACTGTACGACCGCTTTCTCCACTTTTCGCATGTAACCGAACAAATTTTCACAACCGAGATTGATGAGTTTGATAATCTCGCCCGGCTGCAGGGGATTACCTCATATCCGAACAATATGACAACCGTTCACGTTATTGATTGCATTGGCAACAACGAGCCAATAAACAACAAGTCTATTGCAGAGAAAATGAATTTGTCCAAGGCGAGTATTACGAAAATCAGCACCAACCTGCTTAAGGAAGGCTACATTAAGCGGAGCCGGATGAACGACAACAAGAAAGAAGTGTATTTCAGCCTTTCATCCAAAGGCAGACAGATCTTCGAGGTGCACGCCATGATGCATGAAATAATAGAGCGTAGATTTATCAGTTTATTGAACTCATTTTCGGAATCGGAGCTGCAGGCATCGCTGAAATTTTTTCAAACGATGATCGATCAAAGTGACAACATCGTGAGAGGAGACGGAAGGGCGTGACGCGAGGCTACAACTCGAATGAAAGTCCGTAACAGAAGGTCCGGGTAGGAAAAGCCATACAACTGGCCGTTTTCGTTCTGGTGGAAGAAAATCTTTAATTTGCCCCCATTGGTCATCACGTATTTCGTATCCCGCCATATCAGTATAATACTCTTCCATTTAAAGGTCAGATTCATGAGATAATAATCCATCTATCATATGTACAGCATTCCTTAAAATTCGTATTGAATACTTTTGCATAAAAAGAAGAAAATTTTGTGGAGACAGGTAAGGCAAATGGATTAAATCCAAATTACTATCTTCGCTATCTTTCCGGGAACCTTCCCAACATAGATTTGACAGATATTGATGTCTTAGACTAATTACTTCCATGGTCAACAACTTTACCAGTTACTTGCATTTACTTTAACAAGTTATCTAAATAATAACCCAGACCCCATCTAAAAATATAGGTGGGGTCTATTTGACGTTTATTACTGAACAATTCGCTAAGTTGAATTAGATGCGTTGTGGAACGAGAAATACGATCAAGTTTATATACTACAATTTTATCGCCACTATGTAAAACTTCCTTCTTTCAATCATTATAATAGAACCCTTAGTCATTGGGTATTTCTAATAAATTAATTAAACAGTTATACTTGGTACAAATGTTCATTTTAGAAAGGATAATTTTAAAAATGGAAATTAAGAATTTAGTTAGAGTTAAGACAAGACGGGGATTAAGAGATTGGCTTAAAAGGAAAATTCAAAAACAGAAAGATTTTGTTGGGTAATAGTTTTACAATTTCTGTTTATCAACCTCTACATGCTGGATGGCTTAAATCGATTCTTTTAAGCTTTAGTAGTGGGGCTAAAAAAGGGCATATGTATCCTGTTGAAGGAAATTCTGCGTAAAATTGCACGACATCCTTTGGTGAATCTTCTAGCGTTGTCACAATAACAGTATTCTTACATGTTGACAGTATTAAACCTGGATGGTATTATCATTTTATAAAATGATAATGGTTTGAGGGTATATGGAAAAGAAAAGACTAATTTATATCTTGATCGTGTATGATAATGAAATATTTTGAGTACTTATTACGGCGACGATCAAATTGGGAGTAGGTGTTAATTAACTATTTTAATTCTCCAATCACTAAAGCCTATCTGGGATCCTTAAATCGTATAATCATGACCATGTTTGGTGTGATACTCTTTTGAGGGTCTTTTGCAGTAAAATACAGGTTTGTTTATTATCTGAAGTTGTTGGAATAATAGTCCAATGCTTTTGATCTCGGGATGCTATTGAAAAAAATAGAGCAATATGGAAGGAAATGAACGAAGTCACGAATATTTATTTTAAATTACCTGCAAACCAGCAAATTAAAAGTTTATGAGGTGAATGATTTGATTTCTAAACCTAGTAAGATAAATACACTTTTTCTTTTAATGGTTTGTGTGTTTATCGCCACGGCTGCATTTGGGTTGATTATCCCGATATTACCGGCCTTTATGGATAAATTCAATACAAACGGACAAATGATGGGGTTACTAGTTGCGACATACGGCATTATTCAGCTTTTTTTATCTCCAATTGCTGGACGTTTTGCTGATCGCTATGGTCGAAAAAGAATCATTGTGATGGGTTTAATTTGTCTTACTTTATCTCAATTATTCTTTGCTTTTTCTTTCCATTTTTGGTTGCTTTTTTTGGGAAGATTTCTCACGGGTATCGCAGTCTCGCTTTTAATTCCCGGTGCGATGGCATGCATTATTGATATAACGGCAGAAGAAGAAAGGGCTAAGGGCCTGAGTTTCCTTAATGCCTCCATATCATTTGGTTTTGTCATAGGCCCTGGAATTGGGGGTTTTTTGACAGCGTATGGTTTATATGTACCTTTTTATTTTGCTGCTGCCGTATCTTTTGTTTCCTTTTTACTTTCGTTTTTTTTACTACCTGAAACCTTAGAAAAGAAGGGACAGATGCCAAAAGAAGCCACCACTTCAACCCAATCAATGATACAGCAATTATTACGTTCAATTCGGGCACCTTACGTTGTTCCATTGCTTTTGGTTTTTCTCTATAGTGTATCCTTATACATTTTTGAAGCGATTTTTGGACTGTTTGTCGACAAGCAATTTGGTTTTACAGCAAAAGATATTGCGATGGTGATTTCGATTGCAGCGTTTGTAAGTGTCATTGTTCAACTAACATTTACGAATAAATTTGTTTCCCTTTTTGGTGAATCGAAGGTTATGAACGGTACATTGGTAGCTGGTGGCTTAAGTTTTTTATTGCTCTTATTCACCACACGCTTTTTTAGTATCTTATTGATGACATGTTTGCTTTACACTGCGACTTCCATACTGCGTCCAGTTATCAATACAGTGCTATCCAAGTTAGCTGTAAATGAACAAGGATTTATTGCAGGTATGAACAATGCATATGTAAGCCTAGGGAGTGTAGTCGGTCCTATATTAGGGGGGATTTTATTTGATATTAACACTTATTTCCCTTATATAGTAGGAGTATTAGCTTTTTTGGCTGGCTCAGTGCTGGTAACATGGAAGCATAAATCCCTTTTGTCAACAAGCATTTCGTAATTGCATTATAGTTATAAAAGGCTTGGTAATAGGTTGATAGTACCCGTGATGATTTAAGAATCGAGCTGTTTAGAAATGCAGCCAATGAGATACATAATTAAAGCCCAACGTGGATATCTGATTGGATTTTGCTGAATCTGAATAGAATCTCTTACAAATTGACAACGGTATATTGAAATGGTATTATCATTTTATAAAATGATAATGTAAATGGAGGGTAATCCAATGAAAGGAAAGGCCGATTTACTTCTTCATCCCGTGCGAATGCGAATTGTACAACAATTGTTGCTAAACAAACCGCTGACGATAGCTCAACTTGTAGAGATACTCGGTGATGTTCCTCAAGCTACGCTATATCGTCATATAAATCTTTTACTCGAGGCAAATCTTATTGAAGTCATTGAAACAAAAAAGGTAAAAGGAACAGAGGAACGCAAATTCTCAGTTAAAATAGATAACTTGCAAATTCCTGAAAGCGAAATTGAAACGACATCACGGGAAGATCACATCCGTCATTTTTCCGTATTTCACGGTAATTTGCTTCAATTAGCGACGTCTTATTTGGCGGATACGTCTCCTGAACAATATAAAAAAGAGGGATTTAGTTATGCGTATACACCTTTGCATCTATCCGATGAAGAATTTCATGAACTTACACAATCCATTCAACAGGCCATTGAGAAAGTGATCCACAATCAGCTAACACCTGCACGAACCACTCGAATTTTTGCTAGTATGTTTATCCCACAAAAATCACCAAAAGAGTAAGGGGGTCCACACATGCATTATGGGTATCACATTGGGATCGACGAATTCGCAGATTGGTTACCGCTGCTTTTACCCATCTTGATCCTACATCTCATATTATTATCTGTGGCATTATGGGATTTAGTAAGAAGAGATCAAAGTGCGGATTATAAATGGATGTGGGGAGCGATTATTATTTTGATTAATATAATCGGCCCCATTTTATACTTTATCTTCGGTAGGAAGGAACGAACATATGCATCTACTTCAGGTAAGTCATCTTCAAAAAAAGTACGGAAGTCATGAGGTTGTTCAAAACATTAATTTTCACATTAATCGGGGGGAATGTGTCGCTCTTCTTGGTCCTAACGGGGCAGGTAAAACAACGATTATTAAAATGATCTTAAATATAAACAAACTTACAGGTGGTCAAATCTTGCTTAACGGAAAACGCCATGACCAAATGTGTCAATTTATTGGATATTTACCGCAGCATCCCACTTTTGATCCGTGGATGACAGGAAAGGAATTGCTTACATTCATGGGCGGACTTTCAAATATAGATAAGGAGGTATTGGAACAAAGAATCAACGAATTGCTGGATCTGGTAGGACTGGGTGGGGTGAAAAATCAGCTTATTGGGACCTATTCGGGAGGGATGAAGCAAAGGTTAGGAATTGCACAGGCACTTATCCATCAACCAAAATTATTGATCATGGATGAACCGGTTTCTGCATTGGATCCATTAGGACGAAGGGATATATTGGAATTGCTTAAAGTGATCAAACAGACATCAACCATTCTTTTTTCCACGCATATTCTGCATGATGCTGAAGAGCTTTGCGATAAGATCCTTATCATAAATCAGGGGCAATTACTTGTTAACGGATCCATTAATCAAATCATTGAAGAGACTCAACAACCTATTTTTATTATTCAGGCACCTCGAATAGGCGAATGGACACACGAGCTTGTTAATGAGGACATTGTTGAATCTATTGAACTAACAGGAAATGCTGCCAAGGTGCGGGTTAAAAATATCGAGCGGGGGAGAAACTGGCTGTTACGCAATATCACGCGTTTACAACTCCCGGTTCAAAAGCTTGAACTCGTACAGGAAAGCTTGGAAGAGATCTTTATAAGGATGGTGAAATCATCATGAATCACTTCACTGTTCTGTTAAAGAGAGAGTGGTTGGATGCAAGGAGAAGTTACAAAATATTATGGTTGCCCGTCGTATTTATGTTTTTGGGAGTCCTTCAACCTTTATCGTCTTTTTATTTACCGAAAATTTTAAAAATGGCCGGTGGACTGCCTGAAGGAATGGCTATTTCATTACCCGAGTTAACGGCTGACGAAGTATTAGCTGGTACCTTAACCGATCAATTTGACCAAATGGGCTTAATCGTCATCGTTATAGCGGCGATGGGTATCATCGCATCGGATAAAAATAATGGTATGTTAGCGTTTATTTTGACGCGCAACACGACACTTGTTGAATATTTGTTAAGTAAGTTGTTGGGGCATGCAGTAATGATTCTAGGTTCCGTATTCCTCGGATTCCTGACGGCAGTTTTTTATACTTTTCATTTATATCAAACGGTTTCCGTGGCTAGGGTTGTGGCAGGACTGGGTGTTTATCTCATCTGGAGCCTGTTTATGTTGACCTTCGTAATCGTCATGGGCACTTTATTGGCAAGATCATCGGTTATTGTACTATTGTCCATTTTAGTTTTAATCCTGTTGAAAATTGTTACCTTATTAGGTGGAGGATTTCAGGTCTTAAATCCGGCGCATTTGACCAATCAGGCTGTTAGCATCATAACGTCCGGTAATATGTTACCATACTTTTTCATAACAGTGGCTGTAACGTTATCGCTTATTGTTTTGTGTTTATTATTTGCAACATCATATTTATCCCGAAAGGAACTGCCTTCTATGTGATTTTTTTAATTAGGTTACTGGTTAAATAATCCATGGATGATATGCTGTCTAAATTGGAGGGGATACAAGATGAGTTTTCAAGTTGTGGCGGGTGATCGTGTGTTACTACTAAATATTTCAGGATGGACAGCGGCTTTGACTTTGAGGAAGGAGATCAAAATACCTTACACCTCAATTGAAGAAATTCGGGTGGGGAAATTTCATTTTCCATTGACAGCTGCTATTAAGAGAACGGGCATCACGACACTTGACTATAAAGCCGGAATATTCATTATTGAAGGCGAGAAATACTTTTTAGTCTATCGTAGTACAAATGAAGTCGTTATGCTTCGTTTGAAGGGGTGTGAGTTTGATCAAGTTGTATTTGAAAGGGGAGATCAAGAACAACTGGTAAATGATATTCTGAGGCGTTGTCCTTCACTCAATGTTACAAAGGATGATGAAATATGATTGAAAAACTTACTCCCTTTCTAATTTTTTGCGCAGCGTTGGGATCTGGGCTGATTGCAGGATTGTTCTTTGCATTTTCGTCATTTGTCATGAACGCTCTCTACCGGATCCCTCCAGAACAAGGAATTTCGGCTATGCAGTCCATAAACAGCGCTGTGCTAAACCGACTATTCCTGACTGTATTTATGGGGACATCTCTCGTTTGTATGGTACTAGTGATCATTTCATTATTTAATTGGAAAGATCCGAATGCCATTTATATACTTGCTGGTAGTTTACTTTATCTTCTAGGTAGCTTGCTAGTCACAGCGGTATGCAATGTTCCTCTAAACGATGTGTTAGCCAAAGTAATGGCCACGGACGCAGAAAGTGTGGGTCTATGGAAAGATTATCATTTAAAATGGACCGTTTGGAACCATGTACGGACCATGGCAAGTTTTGCTGCATTAACTATATTCGTTTACGTACTCTGGCGAATGTAATCCACTTTCTTTCATCATCAATCAGGAATACCTAAGGGCATTCCTGATTTCTCTTGTCCGATCTTCATTTCGCTATTAAACCTTCTTCCAAACATTTTTCTATGGCTTGATCACGATTACTTACATTGAGCTTCGCATACATATCGGAAGCATAGTTTCTAACTGTACCTTCCGATAAGTAAAGTCTGGCAGCAATGGCCTTATATCGCAAACCCTTGGCTAAATAGTTGATAATCTCAAGCTCCCGCGGCGTAAGTCCATAATCATTTTTGTTATATTCTTCATATGAAACATTTCGGTCTTTCAGTTCTTCAAACACCTGATTGGCAATTTCATGATGAATAATGGTATCTCCACGGTGTATGAAGCGAAGGGTCTCCATCAGCTCTTTCGGTTGAATGGACTTGAGCAAATACCCGTTTGCTCCTTTTTGCAGAGCCTCTACAGCTTGATTGACGTCCTCGAAGGATGAAAGGATGACAACTTTTATCATGGAGTTCTTTTCCTTTATCACCTCCATGGCCTCTATTCCGTTCATATTAGGCATGTTTACATCCATGAGTACGATATCGGGCTGGGTTTGAGTGCATAATGTCAGGGCCTCCTCTCCCGATTCAGCCATGCCGACAATTTGCAACTGACTTTGAATCTCCAATGCCGTCCTCAAACTATCTAAAATAATACGTTGATCATCCACCAGGACTACCTTGATGGCTTCAGTGTTGTCTTCTGAGTTTCTTGGAATCGTGCAGATCACCACCGTTTCTTCAATATTGTCTGTATGTATGGATAAGTTTCCTTGCAAGGCCTGCAATCTTTCTTTCATAGCGCTTAAGCCAAAGCCCAGCTCCATTTTTTTTCCTCGTTCTTTTACACCATTGTCTTCAACTTGTAAGCGTAACTCCAGGCTGTCGAAATAAAGGGATACTTTGATCTCACTTGCCCGCCCGTGTCTGACAGCGTTCGTTAATGCTTCCTGTATGCAACGAATGATTGTTAATTTGACTGCCTTCGGTAAGCTGTACTCATCTCCAAAACACCGAAACTTCACAGAAGTATCCGTACTCTCCATAAATTTGTTCATTAACTGCTTTGCATATTGAATAAGGGATAGATCCATTGTTGATGGTTCCAACTGGTTTACAAGCAATCGCATATCTTTTAAGCCGTCACGTGCTGAATCCAGCAAAGCATTCAGTTTATGTTCAACCTTTTCATCAGCCAATGAAGAACTGATCGACTCCATCCCCATGATCATAGTTGTAAAGGTATGACCGACCGTATCACGCAATTCGCGTGATAAACGATTCCGTTCCTCCAACAATGTGAGTTGCTCCACCTGGTGCACATATTGTTCAAGCACGCTGTTTTGCTCACGTATGATCAAACCTTGCTTGTGGTTAGTTACAAGTAATTGAAAAGCATAGCCGAGTCCAAACGCTACACCATAATTCGTCATTAAACGAACAACGGTGTCGGCCAAAGACTGATCGGTCACCATCCCTATGATAAAAGGAATGGCCACGATGGTTAGGGGGCCAGACCAAATATATACGCTTTGAATGCTGTAAAAACCTATAACAAAAGCGATCGGGATAAACTGCCATAATGCATCGTGAAGAACGAAAGCTAAAATAATACAGTAGCTCCCAGAAATGATGATCTCGGTAAGTATGAAATATTTTCTGTAAAATTGCTGAATTAAAAACGGAACTGAAAAGACGATAAAAGGCAATCCAAACAGAATCCAAAGCGGAAATGATAAATCATCATGAAATTCCCATAAGCCGATTAGTACCGAGAGTAACCAAATGGAGCGAACAGCAAATACCATCCAGTCATACCAGTACCACTTTTTTATTATGTCATACATAATAGTACCCTCACTTATCTTTTCACACTGTTACTATCATCATTTTACTACAAGCTACTAGGAATATCAGTCACTAAAACAAATGACAAAATATCACTATGCCTTATGACACAAAGTATGGATAATGAATAACCAAATGGTGTTAAGGACCTGATGGAGGGATCATCGAATGGAAATATGATGAATAAGCCAATCAATAAATTATTATTTCATTAAAAAAGAAAAGGTGGGTTTCCGTTATGGGATTTATTGTAACTAATTTTAAAAATTTGGTGTATATGCTTTCCTGGTTTTTCATTGGATTTTTATATTTTTCGTTTTATTTAATAAGCATTACCTTTTCCGTAGGAGTAAGCTTTACAGTAGTTGGAATTCCGATTTTGGCGGGAGTTTTTCGAACCATCCCTTTTTTATTGGATATTGATCGAAAGGCAGCGGAGAAATATGCGAACATAAATATTCCTAGCTTAAAGTGGGATCCACAAGATAAAGTAACAAGGGAAGTATCAGACAAAAGAAATTGGTTTGCTGCGGGAATCATGATTTTTCCAAGGTTTCTTTTCGGCTTTTTAAGTTTTATTGCTGCTTTTGTATGTTATTTGCTGCCAATCGCTATGATCCTATCACCCTATTTGTACAGATTATTTGATATGACGATCATGATGATTTCGATCGATACATTACCACGTGCTGTTATTGCTTGCATATCAGGAATCATTTTGTTGTTGTTGTTATCCCGTTTGGCAGCAAAAATTGTAAAATGGGCAGGGAGTTATACAGAAAATATAATGGAAACGATTCGAAGTTGGCGATGAACTTTTGATGATGGTACAAAAACAATTAGAGGGATCATTTTCTGATTGTATATTCTAATAAAGTAGTCACTATTAAAAAATTCGGTCTGTCTTTAGGATTGCAGACCAATATGTTGTTGCAAATAGGAACCAAGTCGTTTATTATGGATATTGTAGGTCCATAATAAAAAGTAATATTGGTAAAGGAGGAGGAAAACATGCAGTATTCTAAAAGCACCGATTACGCCCTGCACGCTTTAATTCATTTGGCTCACTCGGAGCACCGCAACAACATCGGTATCAAGGAGTTATCTGCAATGCTTAGCGTTTCGGAAAGCTACTTATCCAAAATCATGTCCAAGCTTAGAAGGGATGGGATCGTACGTGCTGTACCCGGAGTGAAAGGCGGTTATGAGCTTGCACGACCGGCTGGAGAGATTACGTTTCTTGAGGTTATTCAGGCGATCGAAGGCAGGCAGCAGATGTTCGAATGCTCTAATTTAAATTCGCAGCAGCATCGGTTGTTAGCCGAAGTGAAAGATGCCGAACCGATTCAAAACGATTCTGTTCACGGCGAATGCCTGGTTAAAAAAGTGATGGACGGAGCTGAACAGCATTTGCATCAATACTTGCAGGAGCATACGATTCAGTCCGTGTTGGATACGGTTGCCAAGAACTGCAACCATTTGGCAAACAAGAAGTGATACACCTTCTTGTACTTTAATTATGGATATTATAGGTCTATGGAGGTTTAAATTAACAATGGAAAAACAAATTCTCGATGTAGCCATTATTGGCGGAGGCCCAGCAGGTTTGAACGCTGCCCTCGTTTTAGGAAGAGCAAGGAAAAATGTGACGGTGATCGATGAAGGGCGTCCGCGTAACGCGGTGACTCGGGAGTCTCACGGGTTTCTTACTCGTGACGGGATTAGCCCTAGTGAATTGCGACGGATTGCGAAGAAAGAGATAAGCACCTATCCCTCTGTGTCTTTTGTAGCGGATATCGCTACGTCGATTGAGGGAACGGACGGTCAGTTTCAAATCACGACTAAGCAAGGAAAAACCTTTACAAGCAAAAAGATATTGTTTGCTGTCGGCATGAAGGATCGGCCGCTGGACATACCGGGCTTAGCAGAGGTCTATGGAAAAAGCGCCTTCGTCTGCCCATATTGCGATGGGTGGGAATTAAGGGATGAACCGCTAGTCATTATTATCAAGGGGTCTGAGGTCATGCATTTCGCTCCACTCATATCTGGATGGACGAACCATTTTACCATCTGCACGAATGGCCCTGATGAGCTTACAGATGCTCAGCGCGAGGAACTGCAGCGGCATCAAGTACCTCTGTTCGACTCGGCGATCCGGTACATCGATTCAAACGACGGGCTCGTGCGGCAAGTTGTTCTCGAAGACGGAACGACCATTCCCTGTAGAGGAATCTTTTTTAAACCGGATCTAATTACAGGATCGGACTTACCGCAAACCATAGGATGTGACATCACGGATGCGGGAATGGTTGTCACGGATGACTTTGGAAAAACGACCATTCCGGGTGTATATAGCGCCGGGGATGCAGCATCACGAATGCATCAGTTGATTGCCGCCGCTTCTATGGGCGCATTTACTGCAGCGGCCATAAACAATGAACTCAATATGGAAGCATGGAGTAGAAATGAATGAAGATTTTTGCAACATGTATGACAGGTTATATTGGAGGATAGGCCAGTCATTCGGTATTGGATTGACCAATAGCGCCATTGTGATTGCAGAAATTCTGGACTATGCTATATCAGTTCCATTTTAGTAAGAGGAGGTTAAATCATATGCAAAAAAGAGAGTATAATTCTAATGACATTTTTGCAAAAAAAGTTGAATTCCTTGATAATCCTGAAAGAAGAGGAGATATACCCCCAAAACAGCTGCCGCCTGCCGATTTGGAGTGGGAATAAACGAATATTTATTATATAATAAATATTATTATTCGGTTTTTTATTGACTGCAAGTATGTTTTCTTGTAACATATCTTTAGATAACACTAGCGTATAATTTCGGGAATATGGCCCAAAGTATCTACCAGATCACCGTAAATGGTCTGACTACGCAGGTTAAGAGGTAATTTAGGTTCGTTGACACGACTATCGAATAATTCGTGTTTCATGTTCTTCAATAACTCTTTCTTGCATAGTTAGCACTCTTGGTCGTGGATCAAGAGTGTTTTTAATTTTTCGTTCGAGGAGGGGAAGCATGAAAAAATACTTCCGTTTTGAGGAGTTAGGCACAAATTATAAAACTGAATTCATGGCGGGGTTAACGACCTTTTTGGCAATGGCCTATATCTTATTTGTAAATCCGGCAAATCTTGCTTTAGTCGGGGTCGAAAACCTTCCGGAAGGGGTAACCCGGATTGATCAAGGGGCAGTGTTTACGGCAACAGCCATTTCTGGTGCGATTGGCTCCCTGTTTATGGGGGTTATTGCCAAATACCCAATTGGACTTGCACCCGGAATTGGGTTAAGTGCGTTTTTTGCTTATACCGTTGTTCTCGGTTATGGAATCCCGTGGCAAACAGCTTTATCTGGGGTATTAGCATCTGGACTTATTTTTGTTTTATTAACATTGACAGGCTTGCGTGAAAAAATTATTAATGCCATTCCAGCTAACTTGAAATTAGCTGTCGGTGTTGGAATTGGATTCTTTATTGCATTTATCGGATTTCAAAATGCCGGGATCATTGTTGGCAATGAGTCAACATTAGTGGCTATCGGTGATTTAACATCACCAACTGTGATGCTGGCAACGTTTGGTATTGTCATTTCGGTCGTCTTGCTCAGTTTGAATATCAAGGGTGGCATCTTCTTTGGGATGATTTTGACAGCAATTGTCGGCATGGTAACGGGATTAATTGATCCGCCATCAGGATTAGGCGGAATTGTCGGCGAAGTACCAAGCTTAGCACCAACGTTCGGACAAGCATTTGCCCATTTTGGTGATATTTTTAACATGGATATGCTTGTCGTTATTTTAACCTTTTTATTTGTCGACTTCTTTGATACAGCAGGAACACTGGTGGCAGTTGCAACACAGGCTGGTTTGATGAAGGACAACAAATTGCCAAGGGCTGGAAAAGCATTGTTTGCTGATTCCGCGGCTACGGTTGCTGGTGCGGTAGTTGGAACATCGACAACTACATCGTATATCGAATCATCAGCAGGTGTTGCAGCAGGGGGACGATCAGGCTTTACCGCTGTCGTTACGGCAGGACTTTTTATTTTAGCGTTGTTTTTCTCACCGTTACTTAGTGTGATTACTCCGGAAGTGACTGCACCAGCACTAATTATTGTCGGTGTTCTGATGTCGTCATCGCTAAAGGATATTGAGTGGGATAAATTTGAGATTGCAGTACCAGCATTCTTGACGATTGCTGCAATGCCATTAACCTACAGCATTGCAACCGGAATCGCGATCGGCTTTATTTTCTATCCGATTACGATGATCATGAAAGGTCGGATCAAGGAAATCAACCCGATTATGTATTTACTGTTTGTGATTTTTGTATTGTATTTTATATTCCTAAGTTAGATTAAAAAGCGGAGCATAGTGGCTCCGCTTTTTTGGTGTAAAAATCTTCTAATGGCTAACCTAACAAACGTTACTCCACTTCCCTTGCTGCATGTTCTTTCCCAAACGGTAAAACATGGTAGAGTGTTAAGAAAATCGTACCCGCCAAGGCAAAACATCCCATTATAAAGTAAAGTGTATTTCCTCCATATGAATCAATTAACGCACCCCCGATAAGGGAGCCGAAAATGCCTGATACCCCGAAAAAAACGGCGTAAAAAACAAGATGCCCGGTTGATTGCAATAGCTTTGGAATCAATCTGGTAATGTATTGAAATGCTGCCAGATAAAACACGCCAAATGTTACCCCGTGCAGTACTTGTAATGAAACGATGTAAATGGGGTCATTAATTGCTGCGTAAATAAACCAACGAATGGTATATAAAATGCCAGCAATCATGATGAAAATCAATGTATGGAATTTTTGAAACCAGAGCCCGGCAAACGCGAATACAGCAGCCTCGCTCACGACGCCAACAAACCATGCCAGACCAATCATTGTTTCATCTCCACCAAGCTGTTCGATGTAAAGCCCGATAAAACTGTCATTTGCCCGATGAGAAACGGAAATTAACATGATGATAAATAAAAATATAAAAAACGGCTTATTTCTAATAATTTTCATAACATCTTTTAGCTGAACGGGTTCGGTTTCGACTTTCACGTCGGTTAATCGCAATGCTACCATTAATGCACATGCTCCAAAAAACAGATACGGCAAGATCATATATCGCACACCAACAGTAGACAGCACCTTACCGACAATTAGGGAAGATGTTGCAAAGCCAATCGACCCCCACATGCGAATTCCGCCAAAGTTTACATTCAAGTCATCTGCCCGCCGCTGGGCAAGGCTGTCACCTAGTGCTCCGATCGGTGTGGTGAAAAAGTAAAAAACGGCTCCCATTAAGATGATTGCGATTAATTGATTCATCTGAAAGAATAGGACACTACTGATTAACAGTCCGATAATACAAATTACTAACGTCCATTTGACCGTTTTATACTTATCGCTCATGTAGCCCCAGAAAGGCTGTGAAAAAATAGCTGCGAATGGACCAACAGCAAGAACCCAGCCAATTTCGGTACCGTCTAACCCTTTGTACTTTAAATAGATAGGCAAGTAACTCAAGATAATAGTATTTGTCGCATGAAAGCAAAATAATAGCATTTTAAGCGGTGTTAACGATTCATTTTTTGACATGCACACTCTCCTAATCTGCAAAAAGCTATGTAAGAGATTATTATACTATGATGTGAAATAAAACGGAATACAAAATGAACGAAACATCCCTCATTAACTGGCAGTAAACCCCACTTCAAGAATTCGAGAGCAGCCGAGGATTATAAGTGGGGGATCAACTTCCCGTAGGTGTCCGACCATAGGAACAGGAACTAAGAACCTAAATCCAAGTTTGCGTCAGGGCTTCCTTACGTTGTATCCTATCGTACACGACCAAAAAGAGTGGGGGAGACAGAAGGAAAAGATGGTTACTTTATTACAAAAGAAGAATTTTTTCAAAAAGAATGGATTGCCAAAACCAATTACTCCGGTAATTTTTATGGTATAACTCATAAGGAAATTGAACCTTTAAAAAGGTCACATATGGTTTATGTAATAGACTGGGATGGATTTATTTATATGAAGACACTAGCATTGCATAAATATAGTCAAAATGTTCAGTAAGTACTATTCCCGTAATTTTTGCCAAAAAGTCAAAGTCCAATCAAAGGTGGCACCGTCC
>BMJD01000037.1 GCA_014642895.1 Lentibacillus populi | reverse complement strand
AAGAATAGGGTGTTTTTTGTATTTTTTTGATTTGTTTTTGATAGTAAACCCTGATTTGATATGGGTTTGAACGGATTTTTTTACTCCGAAACTTGAGTTAATAACCTTATTTACCTTTATAACCGGATCGGAATTCGAAATATCAAAAAGTTTACTTATTTCCATAGTAGGGAGAGAGACTTCAATATCCTTTTTTGCATTTTTAAACTTCACCCCATAATCATCGTGAATGATTCTGAATGTAGAAACATTATCCTCTATCTTCGGTAAAATATTTGGATAGACATCATAAGGCAGGTATGCGAAATCAACACTGAAAACATCGTGGTCATCTTTGATGACTCTTACCAGCTTCACGACTTCAAAAGGGCTGTCCCGATTAAACTTTTCCATTAAAAATTCGTCTGCTGTTATGATTTCTTTCCTTATAACTTCTTTGGTGAAGTGATTTTCTGAGGAAGACAGACCTTCTGTAAATCCCTTCAAATCAAGGATGTGAATAGGACGTCTGAGGCCTTTCACGAAGGTTCCTTTACCGTGAATCACTTCAATGATTCCTTCACTTTCAAGTTCCTTTACTGCTCTCCTTACGGTTATTCTGCTGGCATTAAATTGATCGCACAATTCCTTTTCAATTGGGAGCCTGTCTCCCTTTTTGATTTCTTCCCTTTCGATCATATCTCTGATCCCGAGCTTGATTTGTTCATACAAAAAGATAGAATTTTCTTTATTTACTTCTTTAAAATTTGCCATTTTTCCACGCTACCTTTTCTTAATAGATAATATGATTAACTATCATGATGAATCTGTAATAATTATAACAGAATTGATTATTATTCCTAGAATTATTATCCTTTAATCGAAAAGGAAGCCACCATCATTTCATTTCTTTCGGATATCCAAATCCTCCATAAAAACCACAAGTGACACCGGATCTTTTTGCAGCAAATTGCAATGCTTTCTTTATATCTTTATTTGTAAAATAATCAGTTAAAAATCCGCCTATGAAACTGTCTCCAGCACCCATTGTATCAATGACCTCCACATTATCCACTTCCTGTAAGTACCGATTTCCATTATGGATGAAGATTGCTGGTTTACTCCCTCTGGTAATTCCAATGGTTTCCAGGTCATACTCTGAAAGTTTTTTGATTAAAGATTCTATTTCGGCGTCTGTTAGACTAGCACCTGAGAAAAACCCAATGGAAATATGTGGGCACACCTTTTCGAGATACTCCCAATTATAATTCTCCGAGAAATCAAATGAGACTTTAATATGCCTGGAAAGCTTCGGTAGCTCCTCTTCCAGAAAGGAATAACAACTCGTATGGCAGATATCGAATTGGTCAATATATTCATAGTCTTCCTCTACCAGTCTCAGTTTCACTTTGTGCTGAACTGTATTTTGGGGACTACTTACAAATACCCTGTCTCCATCATTCGTCAAATTCACTTTGGGCTGTCCGCTGACTCCCTTAACAACCCGTGACAGGTTATAATTTACCCCCTCCAGGCCTAGTGCATATTTTAGATGGTCTGCTTTATCGTCGGTTGCAAACACGCCAATATAGCCAACCTTTTCTGCACCAGATCTTTTACAATTAACCGCTACATTAACCGCGTTTCCGCCTGGAAAATATTCGTCTCTATCTAAATAGCAATCAACTACATTATCTCCTATTGTTATAATGTTCAATTTTGATCATCCTTTCCATTACCCTTTTACAGATCCTTCTGATAAACCTCGAACCAAATATTTTTGAAGTACAATAAGTAAAATTATCATAGGCAGGGAAGCAATGACCATTCCTGCAAGAAGTATGCCCCAATCTGTTTGCAGGGCATCTCTGAAATTCATCAACCCAGATGGAATTGTTTTTAGTGATTCTGTATCAATGAATACAGTGGCAAACAAAAACTCATTCCATGCATAAAATGCAGTCAATACTACTGTGGTAATTAATATCGGCAATGACATGGGAAGATAGATTCTAAGATATATCCCAAACTCGCTGCATCCGTCCATCAAGGCTGATTCATTCAACTCTCTAGGTATTCCTAAAAAGTATGACCTCAATAACAGCACACATATTGGCAGCCGAAAGGCAATATAAGGCAAAATCAATGCCAGCCTGGTATCAGGACGAGTATTGTAGAACTTATTATCAAACTAGACAAACGCCATACATGTATACGATTTTTTTCATTACTGAAAATATACGAACACCACAAAAGCGACCCTAAGAATATTCGGATCCTTGCGATCCACCTTTGCCATGTTTTAGATCCATTCATTCATAAACCAAATTTACCCAATAAATCCGGAGTTTATTAACATTGTAGTGAATTTGCTTTTTATGTATGAGGTCTTGAAACGGAGTCGATGTTTATGGCTTTAGACAAAAAAGGCAGCTATAAGCTTGCCTAGCAAGAAAGCCTACCATAACCACTTCTCCGTGTAAAAACCGTTCACTGTATTTTAAGTAATAAGTCAAAAGCCCCGGATATTTCAATGGTAGCCGCACTAAATTATGTCATTAGTGGATCATTTCAATGGCAATACTCAACAGTTGGATAAGGGGCGGTATAGTGTTTCGGTGGCCGTAATCAATATTTTTTGAAAATCTCATTATACCGTTTTAGTACAATAATGACATCTCCTACTGTAACAGTAACCAATTTTCGACATTAATAAAAAGTTCCTACAAAATTAACAGGAATTTGCATGATTAATATCGAATATAGTTAGAAAAGGAGGTGATATTTATGCCAACTACAGGTGAAAAACCAGGTATTGGAACTAATCAATGCAAAAATTGTGGAGAAACTGTTCATCCTGATGATAACTCAGACCATTTACCACCATGTCCCAAGTGTGATGGGACAGAATTCAGATAGATCTAGAGGTTTATAAAGTATCAATTGAATTTTCATCACTATCAAATCAAATATTTTATCTAACATCAAATGATCAACAACAAAATATGGAACCTGCGGTAATGCTTTAGAGCCTCTGCCAAAATAAAAATATAAAGAATGTACATTTAAAGTGGCTGCCATGTTAATAATTATCTTCACGGAAAAGAAGGAGCAGCATATGTCCTCACTCCCCTAAAAGGAGCATCAAAAAACATTGTAAAACAACTTGATGATAGCCTCCAACATTTTGCTAGTGTAGTTTTTAAACACAACTATAATAGTTTTAAACACCAATAAAGCAGAACTCCCCCCCAACAAGCTATCAGAGGGATTCCTGCTACAATTCTATTGCCATTTTTTGATAAGGTTATCGGCATGTTTTATCAATGTTGTTGCAGCTCCCTTATCCATTTGGCCATTTTCCTGGTAGTTGTTAACCAATTGTTTAAATCCATTCATGTGTTTAACTGCTTTTTCTAATACACCCTCCTTCACAAAGTGATCGATTGAAATCAAATGTGTTTGCAGCAAACGTACATCGCGATCATTTTCAATTTTGCCATCTTCCGCGTATTGCTTCACCAATGATGTCATTGTCATGATCGTCGATTCAACATTTCCACTGTCCTCCACCTTGTCAATTTTAACCTCATAAAGTGCAGGTGCATTTTCATCTTCCCATTCAATTTTCAAATCTAAAATGGAATCAATGTTCGTTGTATCAAAGAATGTATACCCTGAGTCTACAGTTCCAAGTTCTTTCCAGCCATTTAATGTTCGAACCGAAACCTTGCTATTGGAAACATTAGATGGGTCTTCCATAAGTGTGATGCTGGTTACGCTTGTTCCTGCTTCACCAACATGATATAGTACCTCACCAGCTTTTCCATCGGCAGGCTTGAACTTGGTGTTAAGTTTTCCATCAGCGATATTGCCAATGCTGTTTCCTATATTAACGACTGAAGTTGTTGTTATTGTTGGATCATTAACTTCCCGTAAAAACTCATCGCCGTTAATTTGAATTTCTTGCATTCTAAGCCAATTGCCTGTTCCTTGTTTCGTTCGAGTTACTTTAAATCGTAAAAATCTAGCCTCTTGATCGATATCTTTTACTTCTTTTGTACGATAGGTGTCTTCAAGTTTATTAAAAATGTCCTCAATACGGTCTTCATCGCTCTCTTCTCCCTTATTCGGACCATCTTGATTTCCGAGAGTCATCGCCGTATGCCATTCCTTGCCATCCAGTGACGATTCAATAACTGCATGACGCGGGAAGTCATGCTCATCCTCTTTAACATAAACTTTTAAGCGATCAAGGTTAATTTTTTGTCCTAGATTATACGTAATAAACTGCCCTTTCGTTTGTCGTTTTGCAAACCAGGTATATGTTGATAAATCACCGTCTAAAACATTTAATGGTAATGATGATTTGTGAAGCTCCACATTTTTATCCTCTATTGTCGGGCCATTGAATTCCGGTAAAAACTCGCCATCATTAATTTGAATTTCCTGCATTCGAAGCCAGTTGCCTGTTCCCTGTTTCGTTCGAGTTACTTTAAATCGTAAAAATCTAGCCTCTTGGTCAATATCCTTTACTTCCTTTGTACGATAGGTGCCTTCAATTTTATTAAAAATATCCTCAATACGGTCTTTATCACTCTCTTCTCCCTTATTCGGACCATCTTGATTTCCGAGAGTCATCGCCGTATGCCATTCCTTACCATCCAGTGAAGATTCAATAACTGCATGACGCGGGAAGTCATGCTCATCCTCTTTAACATAAACTTTTAAGCTTTCAAGGTTTATTTTTTGTCCTAGATTATACGTAATAAACTGCCCTTTCGTTTGGGCTTCTCCAAACCAAGTATGTGTTGATAAGTCACCGTCTAAAACATTTAATGGAGAGGACTTATAAAGCTTCACATTTCTACCCTCCACTGTTTTCGGTTTTACCTCGTTAGATGCAACCTTAAATGTATCTAACGTAAAATGAATAGTATCGGATGTTTTGTTTATCAATCTAACATATCTAGCATCAGAAGGTCTGTTTAAATCTTTGACTGTTTCCCATTCTATTCCGTTTACTGAGGTCTGTATGGATAGTCCATCCTTTATCGTTGCCTCAATGTTGGACAGATCCTTTATCCGGCTTAGTTTTAACCCAATATACTCATTTCTGTCCAATTCCACTTCAGCTTTAGTATCAATCGATGTAACGGCAGGCTCCTCCGTTACAGACAGTTCTTTATAATCATCTACATTAGTAAACATGCTAGCTTTAGATTGTTTTACATCTACACCCAAAAGTTTTTCAATATTTTGGAAGACTTTCTTCTCCAAGTTATCCGTGAACGGCTGTAGCCTCTTTTGGGCAGGCTTTGCCTTCATTGTTCCTTTTAATAATGGCCTGTCGTAATTCAAGCTTTGCTTCCGTAGCGACGATGCTTTTGAAACCGTGTTCCATGCTTCTTCTTTATCTCCTTCTTCAATTGCAAGAGCTGTCTTCATAAATTCAATATTTGCCAGCACCATATCACGCAACGCTTTGACAAATGGTGCCAGTTCTTCTCTTAGTTTATCGTTCTTTGTTTTCGCTAAAAATCCATTTGCTGCGTCAGCTATTTTTTGGAATTCGGCAATTGCTTCTTGGGCAATTTCGTCTAATGACTCCCCATTATTCACTTTTTCCGTTATCGAATTTAATAATTCTTTAATATTTTCACTTTCAGCCAGTTCTAAACCATCAGGGTCCGCATCAGACATGTGTTTGGCTAGTTCATGCAATTCTTCTGCAGCATCTGATTCAATATACTTAAAGCTGTCATCCCAGCTTTTTTGCGGATTAAAGTCAACGGTGTTCCATGTGTAGTCTGCGATGGCGAAAAGAGCAATTTTTGATGCCTCAGCTTCTTGCATTGGATTTGTCACAACACCAGCAAGATTTTCGATGCCGGGCTGAAGCATTTCTCCTTTACCAAGGAAGACCCTTGACATATCCACATCGTTTACCGGCCAGTTCAGCCAAAATAGCGGGTCTCTTCTTTCCACTCCATTATTACTTTTATTTTTAAATACATCAATTGTACTTTGGACAACTGGCGCACAAGTAGTTGATCCCGTCCAGAAGATCTTAATATCCTCGTCAAACCCTTCTTCATATGCATTTAACTCTTCCGGATTCCAGGCCCATCCAGAGTTATAGCTCGCTGGACAATAGACAAGGTCATACACATCCCCCTTTTCCTCTGCCCATTCCGAAACAGAATTCATTAATTGGACGACATAATCAAGTGGCAGGCTTCCAACATCGTCACCCAATACACCGAATTGGCGCGCACCCGCATCGTATAATTGTTCAAACTTTGCAAGAAGTTTTTCTGTATTTTCATCAAGGACCGCCATGGCTGCATCTTCGCCTTCCCTTCGTGCAAGGTCAGCCACTTCACCCAATGGGGAGATCGTCCAAACAAAACGCGTTTTTGTTTCATTCCCGACTTGTGCCATTTTTTGTATCCCTGCTAACTCTTCCTCGGGATATAATTTATCCCACTTTTCCCTATGGTAAGGATCATCCTTTGGTGCAAATATATATGAATTCATTTTATAGTTGCCACCAAATTTCATTAGGGATATTCGATCTTCATTGCTCCAGGGAATCCCATAGTACCCTTCAATAAAACCTCTAATTTCCGTATTCGCAAAATCTTCAATACTCAAATTGCGAATTACTTTTTGCGGACTTTGTGCGAGGATTGCCTCTAGTGTAACTAAGCCGTAAAAGCTTGCATCCGTATCCTTTCCTAAAATCGTAATGTTGTTGTCTTTAATTTCTAATTGGTAGGCATCTATTTGGTCAAAATCCATTCCTTGACTGTCAACATGTTTAACTGCAAATTTGTCAACTGGACCATTTGAACCTTTTGTGCCAATAAGCAAATTAATTTTATCCTTTGATGGTTCTGTAACAACAGTTGGTGCCTCTAAACCATTATTCGTAAATACTTTTTCAACTTTTCTTTTTGTAACGTCATCAATTGTATCGTCATAAATAACTTGAACCCCTTTCCTTAGGGAAGTCATGCCCTTACCATACTCAATGCTATGGGGAATCGGATAAATTTCGTAATCCTTTGCAGGGCTTTTACCTGCTGCACTTGCAACTGGCACGAACACACTTGAGACTGTGCTAAATACCATGGTAGTGATAATCATTAAACAGAACAATAATCGTTTTTTCATATTCTTTATCCCTTCCTTTCCTGCCTTTATATAAGTAGGTAATTAGAAAAACTTGCTTGATAATGGTTTCATTTACACCTCCTTGATTTGCAAAACAGTAGATTATCTTGCTATTTGTTGGAGTATGGAGCACTAAATTCAAAGTTCATGCAGCGAAGGTTATTTATCTTCCCATAGGTGGGCAGTTAAGCATATGGCTGTTGACACCCGCTTTTCCTAATAGTTTTAGCCTGTAATTTCAATAGAGGTTTGTCAAATTCGGAAAAATAAAAGGCATGGTGATAAACAATGGGTTAAGTTCCTTTAATCCATTTCAATTATCACCATGCCTGATCGCATCAGTAACATGTGTTCCAATATTCCAACAATTATATTCTATCACTACACCTTTTGAAGTCAATAGTAAATGAAAACGGATTCAAAAAACAGTAATAAATACACACGGAAGTATCTCGCCAGTCTTGAGTCTAAATTCCCGTTCCTGTACAAAAGCATGACTATTGGGACACTCCTTCATTACCAAAATTTTAAATTTTCATATTTATCATTGAACTATATAAATCTAGTTCCTATAATTACTAGTAATAGAGTTTATTTTAGATAAATTCAGCAAACTCAAGGAGGAGATATTTGTGCGAATCGTACTGCGTAGCGGTCTCTTTTTTCTGCTTATGGTTTTAATTGGCCTTCTCAGTCCGGACAACATGGACAACCAGGCATTTGCCCAGCATGAAACATTTCAAACGAATAACGAGGACTATGATCGAATACCTTTTAACGAATTTCCACATCAGCTGCTAAATTTCAATGCCAAGTTATTGGCCAACGATGAGGATTATGAACATACGCCATATCGTGAAATCCCCGAAATATTACGTGAGATAGAAAACAACAGTAATCGGGTCCAAGTCAACGTTATTGGCAAATCTGCGGGAGGGCATAACCTCTATTCCGTGACTATTAGTGATCCAAGTTTAGGTAATGGCAGGTATGGAAATTGGAAAACTATTAAAAAGAAGATGATTGAAAATCCTGCTGAGGCACAGAAATGGATTGAAAACCATCCTGATTTCAAAGTACCAATTTTAATGAACGGCTCGATACATGGCGATGAGTATGTTGGAACCGATGCCGTATTGCAGTTAGTGGAGTATTTTGCCTTTGCAGATGATCAAGTGGCAGAAGACATTTTAAGCAACACCATATTAGTTTTCAATGTTGTGTCAAATCCTGATGGACGGATTAACGGCACAAGACAAAATAGTAATGGATTGGATATAAATCGGGATTTCCTAGTTCAGACACAACCCGAAGCGAAAGCCTTAGTTAATTTAATGACGAGATGGAATCCAATGGTCTTTATGGATCTGCACGGATATGTCAATTTGATTGAACCGACGACAGATCCTTATAACCCAAATTATGAGTTTGACTTATTCATTAAATGGGCACTGGATCATGCAATTGCAATGGAAGATGAAGTGATTTCAAATAAGGAAGACTATGAATCTGATTACTATAAAAATCTGGATCAGGTTACTATTCCATACCGTGATATGGAATCCGGCTGGGATGGATACCCGCCCATTTTCACAACGCAATATGCCATGTATAACGGTACGTACAGTTATACACTTGAAGCACCAAATAATACAGAAGATGGGGTTACGTGGCACGTTAACGCTGTCATGGGCGCACTAAAATTTGCGGCAGAGAATAAAGCTGGAATGCTGTACGACCAGATTGAGATATTTAAGCGCGGTGTTAATTTTATACACCCTGGAGATGATGAAGATTTGTACCCGGAAACGTATCTGCTGCCAGTAGACGAAACTGATCCTACCGTTACGATAAAGGCTGTTAATCATTTACTGAAAAACGGTGTAAAAGTTGAGCAGGCCAGGGAACCGTTTACTGCAGGCGGAGAAGAATATGATGCAGGCACCTTCATCGTTAATATGAACCAGCCCAAAGCGGGAATGGCTAACATGATGCTATGGGAAGGGGAAGATGTAAGTGACATAACGGCTTCTATGTATGACATCGCAGTTTCAGGCTTACCTGACTTATGGGGATTTGACGCAATAGGTGTAGACGAAAAAGTTACCAATACCAAAAGTGTAAAACATATTTCACACGAAGGAGAACTATCTGGCAAAGGACCTTACCTAATTCCAAACAGTTCTGTACAGGCAATAGCGCTTATAAATGATTTACTTCAGCAGGATATAACCGTTTATCAAGGGGACGAAGGTAATTTCTATGTAAAAAATCAAAAGGGAAATATTTTATGGAAAGCTGTTAAAAAGTCCGGCCTTCGCGTAGAAACAAGCCAACTTCCGGAAAGTGCCAAGCCATTGCTGAACTTGAACATCGCTGTCCTGGAAGAAGGCGGTGCGAAACTTGCGCTTGAAAGGCTCGGGTTTAAGGTTACAAAAATCACACCTGATTCCGTGGCAGAAGAAGGCTTATCTGATATCGATGTCCTTGTTTACAGCGGCTCAAAAAAATTGCTGGACTCTTTAAAAAATAAAGGTCAATATGATGATTTTAAACAAAATATGAACGAATTCGTTTCAAGCCGAGGCAAATATGTTGCGGTTGGCAAAGGTGCTGCCGAGGTCGCCAAAACATTAGAGTTAACGGGTGTTAGTATCCAAGGATCAGACAGCAGTTACAGCAATGCGATTGTCCATGTCCAATACAATAAAGATAATTTACTGACGGCTGGTTATTCCGCAAATGGAACAGGCTTCGTTTATGATCCCGTCTGGTACACAGACATTGACGATGAGACAATTGTAGCTTCCTTTGCAAATGAAGACTTTTTCAAGGCCGGTTTTTGGAAAGACCACGAACAAGCCGCTGGCAAAGCCGTTATAGTTAAAGATAACGCAAAGAATGTTCTCTTAGTAGGGTTACGGGCAGGATTCCGCAACTACTCAGACCACCTGTACAGGCTATTTTCCAATGCAGTTTACGAGCAAGCTGTCACCAAGGTGGAAGGAGCAGATGATATAAAGGCACTTGTTCAGCATTTTAAAGACGCGGAAGCAATTAAAAGTGAACCAGCTGCCCATGCTCTAAACATTCATTTGGCCGCTATAGGGCAATTCGAAAAGCAAGGAAACAGTGAAAAGGTTGTTAAACATCTAAATGGCTTTAAGCAGCTGCTTAACCACCAGAAGGAAAATGGACTGATTTCGAGAAGAACGTTTGAGATTCTGACTTTTTACGCGGATGATTTGATTGATAGGTGGGAAACGAAAGAGACTGGAATAGCTTCGTAGTTCTTATATCATCAGAAATTGAAAAAAATAGCGGGGTATTTTAAAAATATATTCCCTGCTATTTTTCTATGTTTGTTAGCTGGAAACAAAGTCCTGATATCCCCTTCGTTTTTATGCTCACCAGTTTGATCACTATTCTTAGAAATCGAAGAAGTAATCGTTTTAAAAACTCCCCTTCAATAAAAGCTGGCTTATTAGGTGATGGAAAAAAAAGGGAACTGCCATCAAGTCTTGCTTAAGGCAGAAAACCATAAAAGCCTGATGACAAGAAGGCAAAATTCCCGTTTTCTCCCTAGTAAATGTTGATTTGGGGTATTTTGATCAAACTATAATTAAAGCAACAATTCTATTTTCTGAACAGATTTCTTCAATCTTTCCAATCCATCCACCAATTTATCTCGTGGACAGCCAAGATTCATGCGCAGGAATTTCCCCTCGCTTACATGATAAACACCGCCTGACATAATGCCCACATTACCGATATTCACCAAAAAATCCTGAATTTCATCGTCCGATGGATGCAGTTTAGAGCAATCAATCCAAGCAAGATAAGTAGACTCTGGAATCTTAAATGTCATATTCGGAAGCTCTTCCTGTATGAAAGAAGATACAAGCTTCATATTGTCATATAAGTAAGCAACTAGTTCATCTACCCAATAGGCAGCATGATTGTACCCTTCAATAATGGAAAGTACTCCAAATATCGTTGCACTTGATAAGCCATCCCGTTGCTTCATAATTGCCAAAAACTGATCTCTCACCTTTTCATCAGGAATGAATGCATAGGAACCGCCCAAACTTGGTGTATTAAATGTTTTACTAGCAGATGTGCAGATAAATACATTATCCGGATTGCCAGTTATGTCCGTAATCGGTGTATATCTGTGGTTTTGATAGACAATATCCATATGAATATCATCAGAAATGATTTTTACATGATGCTTCTCACACAAATCCACGATATTTTGTAATTCCCGATGACTCCATACCCTACCAGTCGGATTATGCGGGTTGCAGAAAAGCAGAATTTTCGCTTTTGGGTTGGATAACTGCCTTTCCAATAAATCAAAATCGATTGAATAAGAACTATTTTTATAGATCAATGGGTTTTGGACCATTTCTCTGCCCGATGCGGATAGCTGTTTGAAAAAGGCATCGTAGCCGGGAGTCTGTAAAATGACCTGGTCTGTTTCGTTTGTTAAAATTACGATTAACGTAGAAATGGAATAAATGACACTCGGACTGTAAACAATCCACTCATCGGATATATCCGTTGAAAAACGTGATTTGTACCAATGTGCAATGGCTGACTTATATGCATCATGATTCCATCTCGTATACCCAAATATTCCGTGTTTCACATGCTCGGCAATTGCTCGTAATATTTCTGGCGGGCTTTGGAAATCCATATCCGATATGGAAAATGGGAGAACATCACTTTTGCCAAAGCGGTCTTCGGTAAAATCCCACTGCGTGCAATAAGTTTCTTTTCTATTAATTACTTTATCAAAATTTATACGCAAGGAAACACCTCCCTTGGAATGATGGGTTTTATTTATTAAAATGATAATTCCGCATCTTCTGAATCATCTACGTCACTCTCTTTACGTAAAAATCCAACTGTAATTGCAATAATAACGACAGCGACAAGAAGTCCGATTAACAGCATAAATGGACCGTTAACAAATGGCAAACCCCAGATTCCGATTGCAGCAGGGATTGGGGATTCTGCCCCCAACATTAATGCAAGGCCTCCGCCAATTCCGGACCCGATTGTAATGACTGGAATGACTTTTAATGGTGTAGCGACAGCATAGGGAATAGCCCCTTCCGTAATTCCCAATGAGCCCATTAATGCTGCTGGAATCGCGTTACCCTTCTCTGATTTAGAGAATTTTTTAGGGAAAATCAGTGTTGCTAAAGATAATCCCAGTGGCGCTGCCATAATACCAATCCAGCATGCTGCCATCGGGGCGTAGATTCCTTCAGAAAGTGTAGCATAACAGAATGCCAAAGCTATTTTATTTACTGGACCACCCATATCGAATGCCATCATGGCACCAATAATGAATCCTAAGATTAACAGATTATTGCCGTCTAAGGAATTCAGCCAATTTTCCAGACCTGTCATTGCTGGTGCTAATGGTATGGATATCAGCCACATGAAAATGGCGGATGCTCCAATACCGAGTACAGGTATGACCATGATAGGTTTGATAACGGCAATATTTGGATGCATCGGTATTTTTTTTAATAGGTTCGTGATCCAGCCTGCAAAGAAACCGACTAAAATACCACCAATATAGCCAGTACCCAGTTCAGCCGCAAATACACCACTTGCTAAACCAACGGCGATACCTGGTCTATCAGCAATGGAATAGGAAATATAACCGGCGATCATGGGGACCATCAACCCTAAAGTCCATACCCCATAGTTAACGAATTGTTCACCTACCGAAGTTTCTTCGCCAATGATTACTCCCAGTGAAAGTAATATACCACCTGCAACGACGATAGGAATCATGTAAGAAACGCCTGTCATCAGATGTTTTTTTGCTTCGTTCCACATCATTTTCACTCCAATATCTTATAGTTTAGCTACCGCGTCCTCAATTACCTTTGCCGCATTTTTGACTGCTGCTGCAACGGGAACTTCGTGTATAGTTTTATTATCAAACCTGTTTGCTTTTTCAATTTTTGTATCGACTGCTAAAATGACTAAATCGGCTTTTTCCAGATCTTTCGTTTTGATTTCATTTTCAATTCCCATTGATCCTTGGGTTTCTACTTTGATTTTATGTCCAAATTTCTTAGCCGCTTTTTCTAATCCTTTTTTGGCCATATACGTATGAGCCACTCCAGCTGGGCATGCTGTTACTGCTATAATGTTCATGATTCAATCTCTCCTTTATTCGTTGAAAATACTAGTGATTGTTTGATATATTTCATTTTCTGTATCAGCTGACAGTAAGGCACCTGTGAATTCATCTTCCATGAGGTTCTCAGATAACTTTGCCAATAATTGTAGATGAACGGTTCCTTCCTGCTTCGTCGGGACAGCCAATGCAATCAATAACTGTACAGGCCTATCATCCATTGCCTGCCAATCTACGGCTTCTTCTAGCTTTACTACACTGATGGTAGGTTTGATAACTTCATCAATTTTGGCATGCGGAATCGCAATCCTTCCACCGAATCCGGTTGTTGATGTGTTTTCTCTTTCCATCATTCCATTCAAATAGGCTTCTGCACTTTCCACACGGCCGGCATTAAAAGCGATATTAGCAACTTCTCTTAATGCATCTTCTTTAGTTTTCGCCTTAACATTTAGGTCAATCAGATGTTCATTTATTAATTCTGAATAATTCATAGATGATTCTCCTTACTAAATTGAGTCAATGAATTCCAGAAATTCATCAAAATTTCTTTTCTTGCACAAGCTCTGGACATTTTCGGATGACTGGATAATCTCATACAATGATGCGAAAATCTCTTGAAACTTTTCCTGCAATCTTTTTTCCAACAGGATGATCATGACCAATTCAACCTCTTCATTGTCAGACCATTTTAATGGCCTATCCAATATTGCTGTACATATGAAAGATTGGTTGGAGACCGTATTCAACGGATGTGGAATCGCAACCATGTTTCCAATAGAGGTTGAAGCGATCCGCTCACGTTCCATGATGGACTTTTCGATTCTTGAGTCTATATACCCCTGCTGTATCATTGCTCTCGTCAGAAATGCCAGTGTTTCCTCTTTTGTCTTCATTTTTAAACCTGGAAAAAATAATTCTTTACTGAAAAACTGACTAATGATTTTCTTATTATCATGGACTTTTTCCAAGGACCTTTGGATTGCTGATACATCGTTGTCATCTAAAATGGAGGGAACATGAACAACAGGTATATCGAGTTCTTTTTCAATTGTTACAGTCGTCAGAATAAGATCGGGATTTTGTTTTAAAAGTTCCTCCAGCTGATGCAGGGCATAAGCGCCGATAAGGTTATAGCTGTTATCCAAAGCATGAGATAACTTCGTCAGCAGCAGTTCCGATGTTGCCATACCTGAGGCACATACCAATGCGATCTTTTTCTTGGATGTTGGCTTTAACCGTTGCCTTTCAATCGCCGCGCCAAAATGCAAAGCTAAAAAACCGATTTCATTCTCATTCACACGAAAACCTGTTTCTTTCTCTACACAGTGGGCTGCAATGACTCCTGTTTCAAAAGCCAGGGGATATTTGATTTTTATTTCGTCAACCAACGGGTTCCTGATATTCATATTAAAAGTAAGTCTCGTTACCAATTGCTTCAGATGTAAACCGAGACTGTAAATCAGTTCCTCATCCTCGCTGATATTCACTCCTTTCAAGCCAATTCTGGTTTGTTCAATGATATCCACCGATAATTGGAAGATATCGTCGCCTAAAAACAACTTTATATCAGGCACCGGAGTTTTTCCTTTTTGACCTAGTCGATTACCAACTAAATGCAGGGTGGTATAGGCTGTTTCCTGCTCAGGAAACGCAATTTTGTACAAGGATTCAATCGATTTGTTAATCTTTTTTGCTATTCCGTACTCACTTTCATTTTTAAGATAATTCATGTTGCTGAGGGTGCTGACAGGTTGGCCGCTTTTAATCCTTCCAATGGCAATGATTATATGGATAGCGATTTTGTTTAATGTATCATCTGTGATTTCGATATCATTTTCGCTTAATTCTTGAAGAATGATTTCTTTTACTCTATTGATATCATCATCAGAGAAATGATAGCCAAAACTATTGACAAGTTTAATGATTAAACGATTGTCGATTTCCTCACTATAGATGAAGTAATCAGAAATGCAAAATCGTTTATTTACCTCATTTCCTTTAGCTCGCATTCCATTGTTGTCTTTAACAATTTTGATGTTGTATTTCTTTAAAACTTCTTTCACTTTTATAAGATCATTTTTAATTGTTGAATCGCTTACATATAATTCTTCCATAAATGATTCTATCTTTATGCTTTCATTGGAATATAAAAGCTTTTTCATAATAAATCGCACCCTATCCTCAGGTGTGACGGAATTGACATCGAACAGAAGATTTTCTGAATCAACCTCATGCAGCAATTCAAAGAGCTGTTCGTGGGACTCGGCAATAATTTTATAGCCTTTACTTTTTTTGGATATGATTTTTGTTTGGAAACCATTTATTTTGCCATTAATTATCTTGATATCTTCTCGTATTGTTCTTGATGTCACCCCCAGTTTTTCAGCAATTTTCCTGCTTGTGGTGAAACCATTTGTTGAAGAGAGTATTTTAATAATTTCTTCCATTCTGTCGGATAAATATAAAGACAATTTTTATACCCCCTTACGTTAATTTTAATTAATGGGTCGAAAGTTTCACAGGGAGAGTTTTTCCCCTAGGTAGAGGAAATGACTTGTCCGGAAATTTTTGCTGAGTACTTTTAAAAACGGAGATAGGAAGCGAAGGATTATATTTTGGATTCGTATATATAAAATCATACTGGATAAAGGAGGTCAATGGACTTGCTAAGGAGCTCCTGCTACGCAAAAAAAGTGGGCTGTCCCAGTTTATAGGGAGGTATATATTTTATTCAAAATCATTATACATAAATGAACATACGATGGCACTCCTGCCTGTAGCACAATTGGACAATTGTGCTGAAGCAGGAAAAACAGTTATTCGTTCGTAAAACTCCCATCCAGCTTATCCATACAGCTTGCTTAGACAATTACTTTACATATGAAGGTCGGGGAAAAGCCACCATGCATTAAATTAGCTTCAAACGGAAAGTCCCCATTCCAATTGAACCGTACAAAGGCATATCCACCTTTCCCAACCCACACCCCAACTGATTTCTAATGAACTGGATCTTCTATCATCATATCCTGGAAAAAAGACAATATCAAACATACAACGCCAAGCAGTAAAATTCTTTATTACGTTTTAAAATGGGCATTAATAACCAATTGACGTGTCGTATTTTGTGCTGGAGAAACAAGTGCAGTGGACGGCAGCGTGTATGTTCAGTTATAAAATATCGTGATGGACTATTTTCTGAAAAATAGTTCTATATAATTTCATAGTAGAATGCACGCTAGGCGAAATAGCACCACACGGCTTTAACTATAAATTCTTTGCCATAAAAGTATTAAAATGATATATGGAATTGTTGAACTTTAGAAACAAGCAACGTATTATATGAAGTGAATTCATGCTGAGAAAACGTTCTGCAAGAAGGTCATAAGCTGGAAATGATAATAAATACAACAATTCCATAATCATTCTATTTTCCATTACCTAAACTTCGTACAGCATCATCTGGCTTAACCGTTTTCTCTTTTAATTCAATCAACCCTACTACCTCCAGCAAAGTAGTGGGATCCGACCCCATAGTTCAAAATTATGCACCCCAAATTTCAAGTGCAAGTTCTACAACATGACGTACCTTCGCCCATTGCTCCTCCTCGGTGATAAGGTTTCCCTCTTCAGTCGAAGCAAATCCACATTGGGGACTGAGGCAAAGCTGATGGAGATCGACATATTTCGTCGCTTGGGCTACCCGTTTTTTTATCGCTTCCGGATCTTCTAATTCCGCTGTTTTAGAAGTAATCAAGCCTAAGACAACCTTTTGATTTTGAATATATCGGAGCGGAGTGAAATCACCAGAACGTTGATCGTCAAATTCCAAAAAGAAAGCATCTACCGGAACGTGTGAAAATAATTCCTTGGCAATTGCTTCATAATCCCCTTCATATAACCACGAAGATTTGAAGTTTCCCCGGCAAACGTGAAGTGTGATAACCATATCATCTGGTTTGTTGGCAAGTGCCTCAATCGTTATATCGGCAAACATTTGGATTAATTCTTGAATATTCCACCCGTTTGCTTCAATTTTCTTGCGGAATTTCTGTCCCAGAAAGGCTCCCCAACTGGTATCATCAAACTGTAAATAACGACATCCCGCATTATAAAAGGCTTGAATGGCATCTTGATACACCTTCGCAATATCTTTTGCAACAGTCGCCAGTGCCGGGTATGATGGATTATCCAAATACGGCTGGCTATTTACTACACCTGAATGGAAAATCATATTGGGACCGGGAATCGTTATTTTGGCGGTGTGTTCTCCTGCAATGCTTTTTAAATAACGGAAATGCTCCAAAAATGGGTGATCTTCAGGGAATCTTAATTCAGACTCCACGGTATAGGACGTTAATGTTTTCATTTCTCCTTGAAAGAACCCAGGAACCTCAACCTCAAATGTACGAATCCCTTCAATGGCTCCAATAAAATCGGCATGCCAATATTTTCTCCGGAATTCCCCATCCGTAACTGCTTGGAGACCTGCTTCCTTCTGTTTCGCTACTAGTTTAGTAATTTCAGCATCTTCCACTGAACGTAAATCTTCCTTAGAAATCTTTCCCCGTTGATAGTTATCCCTTGCTTCCTTAAGTACCTGAGGACGTAGAAAACTTCCAACAACATCCGCTCGGAACGGTGCTTTTGTCGCTATTTTCGTCATTTCTTCCAACTCCTTTAAATATAAATAACCCCTTCCTAAAATAAGAAGAGGTTGAGAATTCATAGGTAGCTCTTCTTATCTTCAAGCCTTTCGCTTCTGGAATTAGCACAGTACAAACGCCTGTTGCTGAGGCTTCGACGGGCCAGTCCCTCCACCTCTCTCGATAAGAAATGAATATGTAGTTGTTGTCTAATTTTAGCTTTATAACTGGGTTTAGTCAAGGGGGAAATTTTAAATTTTTTAAATAGCCTTCCGCTTACATATGTCGGGGTCACCAATGGAATTGTAGGTGAGTACTTTACTATAGTTGAACAGGAGCACCTCCGTACTTTAACGCATTAACGTAGTATGGTCCGCCCCCATCAAACAACTTCCTAATAAATCTTCATCTTACTTTCCAGTTGGAAAAGAATTAAGAAAAAGGTCTATCTCGTTGTTGATTTGTTTCATTTTTAACGTATTATCGGTAAAACGCTCAATCAATGCCATCTTCGCCTTGCCGTCGAATTCGTTATTAATTCTATTTAGAATTTCCGTATGTACTTCTGGGATGGTACTAGTTGCATGGCTATGTTCTAAGTAAGTTGCAAATAGTCGATACGCGTCATAAATATCATTTTTTATTTGCATTTCCAGTTCTTCTTTTTGTGCGCCTTTTCTCATTTGTTCTTTCCAAAAATCATTTAGCTCCAAATCTCCAACATTGCTGTAGCCATCGTAACCCATCTACATCACCTTCAAATCCATCCTTATTTAAGACCTAGCCACTGGGCAAGTACATAGTCCGTCTTTTCGAACTCATTCCCCATTTTATTCATGTTGTAAGCAATTTCTCCTGTATCATTTTTCATCCTTTTCAGACTGGTTAAAATTTCATCATATTGGTCCATGTTAAACATAATTGGAACCCCGCTGTCAAGCTTCCCAAACTGGCTAAAAATTTCTTCTACATCACTGATAGAAAGCATGTCATATTTTCCGTACCCGACCAATCTTGAATATTTGCTTTTTATATCCTGTAAAGTCTGAACGTAGTAGTCATAAAAATTACGTAAGGAGTTTTCGGTCTGCTCGATCAAATCGGTATTCTCTTCAATTTTTTGGGCATATGATCTTAATATTTCTGATTTAATTACAACACTGAAACCATGTACGCCATTGTTTTTTAATTCCAAAGGAGACTTTTTAAGTTGTGCGTATAGTGTGCTATCATATAATAACTGTGATAAAAAATAGCCGTTTTCATCAAACATCTTACTATTTGCGTAATTTTCAGTAATGCCATGGGTGCTGAACCATTTCATGCTATCTACGGATGGATCACTCATGTAGTACAAAGACCCCATAACTTGATTATGAAAAGTACCAACTAGATCATTCGGATAGGTATAAGAAATGATCTTATCTTTGTAATAGCCATTTTGGACACGTTCTTTTTGCTCTTTCGTTAAAAGGTCATAAATATCAGCAGATGCAAATGTGATCGCGTCCGCGCTATATTGTACTGCAAAATATTCAGCCAACCCGCCACCAAGCGAGTGGCCAACAAATGTAATGTTATCTTTGCCGTATTTTTTGACGTATTTCTTGACCAATGGTTCAGCAGCTGTAAATTGATTCTTGTTTATATCCTTTACTTTTCCATCTTCATTAATTTCAGCATATCCATTCGCAATCCGTGCTTCTTGTCCAGGAAGACCAGTATATGTACTCGTTGAATTATCTTTCTCTGTATAGTCTTCACCGCCAAGAACAATGCCGAAAACATCTTCCTTAAGATCATCCACTGCCTGCCCAAAACCATGATGCACCTGAGTACCTTCAAAACTAATCACGACTTCACCGGTGTCCTCATTTTCCAAAACGTATCCTTTAAGGCCTGTTTCTTTGTTTCGAATAGTCTCTTTTGTTTTCCAAATAATTCTTTGACCATCTATATCCACATGAACATTTTCTAAACCACTTTGATATGTTTGTTTCGCTATTTTACTTGCTTCTTTATCAGTCAAACTTCCCATAGCCATCGACTCCATTATATTGTAAAATATGTTAAAAGAGGTGACTTAATTGAAAAAAATTCGATTATTCATTGTTTCTAGTATTATTATACTATTAGGAGGATGTCTTGTGAATACCAATAGTGACAATTATGATGAAGGTACAATTAAGAAAGCTAAAGAAACCGTAGAAAGTTATATACGAAATAATTACCAAAACATAAAAGCCGTCGAATTTGAAGATGGTGATTTTTCAAGCCCTATGGGGGGATTAATGATTGAAGGTACAGTAAATGGTAAAGCAGGTTTTTCGGCAGACATTGACGATAAAACTTTCCAGGTCGGGAGTTTCGGGGAAAAGAAGGGATTCCCGGAATTAAAGGAAGAATGTAAGGAGAAAATCTGTGATTACTAGAATGCTATTCATTTTTTTCATCTTTTACACTAGTAAAAACTAAGATGTCCAAGTAAGAATCTTCGCACTCCTTACTTGAATAGCTTGGTTTTATTTTCAGATCTACTATTTTTCTAATAGCACCGTAATGATCACAATCACTTTATTTAGTAATCCGATAAACACCAAACACCGATCTAGCTTTGCCTTTATTTGTTCCTGTAAAAGTTTAATTCCTTTTTACCCTTAACCTAATTGATAATCTCCGACATTACTATAGCCATCGTAACCCAATATACATCACTGGCACACTTATTTATACTTGGAAATAGCAAACGGCACATCTTAAAATGCAGGCAGTAACAACAAAAGGAGTTATACCTAAAATGAAAAAAATGATTCTTTTCATAATACTTATACTTATTGTTATCATGCTATTAGGGGGCTATTTTGTGAACCCGGATAAGGGAAAATATAGTGACGACACCATTGAAAAAGCTAAGGAATCTGTTGTACGCTACATAAATAATAATTACAAAAACATAAAGACGATTGAATTTGAAGATGGTGATTATTCTAGTCCTATGGGTGGATTAATGATAGGTGGGACAGTTAATGAAAAAGCTGGATTTTCTGCTAGTGTAGATGATAAAACCTTTCGAGTAAGAAGTTTTGCAGAAAAAAAGGGGTTTCCAAATTTAAAAGAAGTATGTAAAGAAAAATCCTGTGATTGAACAAGAATTCTACTAATGAATGCAAATTGGTATTTGCTATTCGTTCAAGGATCCCATCCAGCTTCTGATTCGATCCACGTTCCATCAACTAAAGAAAAGCAATTCAAATTCAATCCTTACAACAAATTCCTAATCATTACTGGATTATGTTTTTCACTTCCGCCGACTGTAATAAAATCACATGCTTCATACATTTTTTGTTGGGGAAATTCGACAATTTTATCTGACTTCTTGCGTTCGTTTAATGGTTTTGACGCAATTACAGCAACATAATCAACCATCATATAACTGCAATACTCCAAGAACTCTTCCAATATCATTCTCTCAAGCTTTGCACTTTGGTATTGTTCTTCCAATACGATTCTATCCAGGGTAATAATAGCTCCGCCATCCTCAAATTCAAAATCACTATATAATAATGTTGACATGATGTATGCTTCATCATCAGATAATGCATCAGCGCTAATTAAAGCATCATTTGCCCGTTTAAAACTGAACATGTTGTAAAAGTTATACATGATACTGCCAATATCGGTTGGTTCTTCTGCTTCATCATCAATAAAAGCACTAATACTTCCGAAGCCATGTACGATATTAAGCTCTTTTTCAAATTCCTGCGTATATTCAATGTAAACATGATCTATATCCATTTTGCACACTCCTTTGTTTATCACTTCTTTCTAAATTCGTTATAGCCATACAAAAGTCCTGCCTATAATCATTCAGAATTCGATTTACATGATTTCGGAGCCCTCCCATCTAATTTTCACCTTGCCCGCTCAACTATCGATGTTTCCTCTTTTTCTATTGATGTTCCTGGATTCACTGTTGATGTTTCCCCATTTTCTGTCGATGTTCCCGGTTTCTCTGTTGATGTTTCGCCATCTTCTATCGATGTTTCCGGTTTCACTGTCGATGTTTCAATGTCTTCTGTTGATGTTCCCGAATTCACTGTCGATGTTTCAACGGCTTCTGCCGATGTCATCCTATTTCATCAACCCCCTACTCTAACTACCCACACAAGAAAAAACGAAATCGCTTTAGAAACTTGAGTGGCATCAGCACCCCTTTCCCGAAAGCAATTCATATTCAGGAAAAATTTGTTAAGACAATGGACCTGTCCCATCCCGCTTAAAAAGTGTTCCTGCCTGACTTTGATGCGCTCTCTCCCAACTTTGATACGCTTTTCCTCCCGACCAGATGTATCGGTCTTGATCCATTCTCACGACTTAGCACCTACGCAATTTCAGTTATCTCGACCTATTCCTTTCATTCAGCAATCTATGACATAATTGGGGAAGTGACAGGCGCACGCGCAAACTTATAGTAATTTATAAGCTGACAATGACATAGAATATATCGTTAAATCAATTTTGAAGTTCCTCTTAAGTTTGTCTAGTTCCATAAACCCAAGACAAAAGAAGTTAAAAATGTATGAAAAACGGGAAATAAGAAGAATAGGTGTAAGTGACTTCGCAAAAATAACAGGTGTTTCCCGCCCCATTTCAATAAAAAATGAACCCAATTATGGAGATGTTGCATATATTTAAAAAGGCAAAATGAATTTCTACACATATCCTGTAGACACCCTTTATTTAACAGAAGATATACGTATTTACTCGATTATTAGATAAGGTAGGAGTACTGCATATGCCTAACGAATACACTTCAAGACAAGAACGACGGAAACAACAGAAGAAAGCAAGATCAGATCGACAAAAAAGAAGCATGTGGAAAAAGATTCTGCTCAGTTTATGTGCGGCTTTTATCCTTGTGGTAATTGCATGCGGTATCACCATCGCTGTCATGATCCATGATGCACCAACATTGAAGGCAAGTGATCTGCAGACGCCGCAGTCCACACGGATATATGACCAAGATGGAAAACTTGTCAGCACGTTGTTTCACGAGGAAAATCGCATCAAAATCGATATCGACAATGTTCCAAAAATGGTAAAAGACGCTGTTATTTCTATAGAGGACAAAAGATTCCGTGATCATCGTGGTATTGATAGCCGTCGTTTGTTTGGGGCAGTTATTGCCAATATCAAAAACGGCTGGGGTGCAGAAGGCGGTTCGACCATTACACAGCAAGTTATCAAACGGAGTGTCCTATCCCCGGAGAAAACCTTAAAGCGGAAAGCACAAGAAGCATGGCTTGCTTTACAATTGGAAAGGAAATACTCAAAAGATCAAATTCTTGAGATGTATTTAAATAATATCTATTTCGGACACGGAGCGTATGGCATAAAGACAGCTTCTGAAATTTATTTCGGCAAGGACCTTTCCGAATTAAATTTGTCACAGGCAGCCTTGCTTGCTGGCCTGCCAAATGCGCCAAGCGCTGACGATCCTTTTAAGCATCCTGAACGGGCAAAAGAACGCCGCGACCAGGTATTGTCGGCAATGGTAAGCAACCATGTCATTTCCAAACATCAGGCCAAGCAGGCCAAAGCCAAACCAATCTCAGAACTTCTTAGAAAAGAAGAAAAAAGGCAGGAGAACAACGACCCTTATAATGCTTTTATCGATACGGTATATGAACAACTGGTCAACCAAAAAAAGATCGTCTCTGAAAAAGAGTTTTACCAAGGCGGGTTAAAAATCTATACGACGCTCGATTCAAAAGCGCAACAAGCAGTTTACGACCTGCTTCGATCGGGGGATATCCCCTATCCGGATAAAAATTTCGAAACAGGGATCTCGCTTGTAGATACGAAAACGGGTGCCGTCAAGGCCGTCGGTGGTGGTCGCCATTTTGAAGCGATCGGATATACCAATTACGGCTCCGATGTCCAAAATCAACCAGGTTCAACGATCAAACCCATTTTGGATTACGGCCCGGCGATTGAATACTTGAAATGGCCGACATCCCACGTACTGCGTGACGAGCAATACCAGTACAGTGACGGAACACCGATCAATGAATGGGATAACGAATACTGGGGTGACATTACCATGAGACGGGCTTTGGAATGGTCGCGGAATATTCCTGCCCTGAAGGCATTCCAGGCTGTAGGGAAAGACCAAGCGCAAGAGTTTGCATCAGGGCTGGGTATTAATATTGATTCGATCTATGAATCGGCTGCGATTGGCGGTTTTGACGGTGTTTCTCCCTTACAAATGGCGGGGGCTTATGCTGCATTTGGTAACGGCGGTACCTATCACGAACCATTCACGGTTAAAAAAATTGTTTTCCCAAGTGGAAAGGAATGGAAGCCAGAGCCAAAGTTACATGACGCCATGCATGATTATACTGCCTATATGATCACCGATATGCTCAAAACTGTCATTTCAAGCGGAACCGGGACACAAGCAAACATCCCTGGAATACCTGTGGCAGGAAAAACCGGATCGACCAATATTCCGCAAGACATCCAAGACCAATACGGCCTAGGGGATGGTTTGGTTGATTCGTGGTTTGTTGGCTATACACCGCAATATTCCCTTGCTGTTTGGACCGGTTACCCATCGTTAAAAAATAAAGACGGCGATGTACAATATATCCGATACGACGGCACACAGAACATTGCCATGCAACTTTTCCAGAATCTCATGTCCGAGATTTCGGATCCGAATATGGATGATTTCGAGAAACCAGATACGGTGGTCTCGATTGGCTCAGAACTGTATGTACGGGGTACACAGCAAGATAAACGGAACAAGGAACAACCTGATCAAGAAGAAAACACGGAAAATCAAAAACAAGACGAGGAACAAGCTAATCAGGAAAAAGACAAGGAAAATCAAAAACAAGAAGACGAACAGGACGAAAAACAGCCTGATCAAGGGAAAGATCAGGAAAACCAAAAACAAGAAGATAAACAAAACGAGGATCAATCCAAACAAGAAGAAAACAAGGATAACCAAAAACAAGAAGACGAACAGAACAAGGAACAACCTGATCAGGGAAATGACGAGGGAAATCAGGATAAAGAAGATGATCAAAAGAATGAAGGGGACGATCACAGTAACGGAGGCAATAACGACAACGGGCAAAATGACAAGGATAAGCAAAAGGATGATGATAGCGGAAGCGATGGTGAAAACAATAGCTCCTGAGAAAAAAATAATGGTTGATCGGGTTAGACAAGTAAAGTGTGTAAGTTCAAACTTACACACTTTATTTGACACCTCCAAATCTGGATGTGATGTAATATGTATATCTAAAGCACCTTGATCCAGTAGTGCATTTATATCTGAAGTAAATAAAAAAGCTACCATTCCTTTAAACATACTGATGTAAAAGTTATGTAAAAAACATCTCTCTTTATCATCTATTTTATATTTATTCTAATTAACTTGCCAAATGTTGTTACTTCGGCAAATACAAGCCTTGTTTCAACTTTAGATATGGCTTGCCAGTCTCCGGGTCTATACCTGTTACATGTCAACAAGTATCCCTTGCCACCTATATGGAAAAATCGCTATCGAATTTGCAACATGTTTTAAATTTGTCCGAAGAGGAATCCTTTTACTAAGACATGAAAACGAAAGGATGAAAAACATGTTGGAAGTTAAAGGACAGGAACAGGGTGCGATGTTAGAAATCACCACACAGGGTACCGCCACCCAAGAGGATTTACAGAAATTCAAAGAAGCGTTGCGTATGAAAACACTACAGGAGGAACCGATCAACATCTTGTTTGTTTTCAAAAATATAGAAGGTATTACACCCAAAGGACTAATGGAAGATGTGAAAACTTTTCCATATATGAAAAGCATCAAAAAAGGTGCCATTGTTGCGGATGACACATTTACAAAAATGGATGCAACCATTGCAAATATCATCCCTGGAGTAGAAGTCGCCCAGTATTCACTCAACGAAATGGAAACAGCAAGAAAGTGGTTGGCGGAATGAGAAATCGGAACCCGGATAAGTCTTGGATTAGCTCATCTTATCCGGGTTTCTTTTTGAGATAGGACAGATATGCATTGGAAGAGGTATTGTCAAATAAAGTGTGCAAGTTAAACTGAATTGTGTAAGTAAATCATACGCATTTTTACTTACACACTCAAGTTTCGAAGTAATCCCCTCTTTGCAGACAAATCAAAAAACAAGCATAAAGATAGCCCATCCTTCTATTATGATGAGCCTTTAGTAACTAAATAATTTAATTAGTTGTCTTCAATATCCACTTGTATACTTAACAATTTCTCTAATGGATCTTCATCAGTGAAAACAAAACAGTGTTATCCTCAATTATTTTTGTGTATAGTTCGTCACCCAAAATGTTACCTATTTCATTGAGTGGGGTCTGAAATTTACCGATGCTATATACTGTTTATTTGTATTTAAGAACTCTTCATTGAGCACCTTCATGAGTTCTGCCTTTTGACGTTCATCAATGCCATCAAACAAACTGCTATCATGAAAAATAACATTCATATTATGGTTTTGACCTGAATAACAACGTCAAATCACAACAAAATATTTTTAAATTATTAACCTATTGTTCCATTTCCTTCATTATTCCAGTCCGCATTGCAGTTTTGTTCATGAATTCTTTAAGTTAAATTTTCTTTTTTAGCATCGCCTCACAGCTACTTGGGAACATGACACCGAGTTCATCCCCCAACTGCTCGAGTTCATTATATATGGATTCGGCCAACTCAATTCCCTTATGATTGCGTGTTTTTCTTTCTTTTTCTCTTCTTTCACCTGGATAACGTATCGGTTTGTCGCTAGATGAGGTGGGAATTCCCTTCATTAAATTCAGTAAATAATTTAGCCGATTTTCATAGGCAGTTGATTCTTTATAAACTTTTGAGTCAAGTAATAAAAAGAAATGACCTACATCCGCACCACCAACTAGCTTTTCATCATAAATATTTTTTACATTAGGACTTATAGCAGCACCAGTTAGAACACCCGCCAAGATTTCCACAGCTAACGCGAGAGCAGCCCCTTTAGCACCGCCGGTTGGAAGGATTGTACCTTGCAATGCCTCGTTCGGATCGTTCGTCATGTTACCATGCTGATCAAGTGCCCAGCCATCGGGAATCAACATTTCTTGCTTAGCCGCAAGAATAATTTTGCCTCGTGCGACAGTACTTGTAGACATATCAATAATGACAGGAGTACGATCTTTTGCGGGAAAACCAAATGCTAAAGGATTCGTCCCAAAAAATGCCTTAGTACCCCCCCATGGCGCTATACCAGGTGGGGAATTTGTACAAGCAAAAAAGATCATTCCTTCTTGACTAGCAAGTTGACAAAAATAAGACGCTGTGCCAAAGTGATTACTTGAATGAATTGAGACCGCAGCTAAACCCTGCTCTTTGGCAACCTCAATTCCTTCCTTCAAGCCACGAAATGCAACCACATGTCCGAGTCCATTATCTCCATCAACCAATATGGCCGAGGGCGCGATCATTTTTATGTTTATATCTGGATGGTTATTTATACGCTTATCCTGCAATCGTGCTGCATAAACCACAAGACGAGAAATGCCGTGGCTATCCAATCCTTCAAGGTTAGCACGTATTAAGCCTTCAGCTACAACTTTTGCATCCTCCTTTTGTACGTCCAGTTTTTGCAAAACCTGACTCACAAATGTTTGAAGATCTTCTGCTTGATAAATACCCATCCAAATCCTCCTAACTTAAGCGATCCTTAATTGATTTCTCTACACTTTCTAAGTGATATTTCATTGATTTTTTAGCAAGTACTGTATTTCCTTCTTTTATAGACTTAACTATTTCATCGTGCTCGGCAACTGATTTTTCCGCACGGTTTGGAATCCGAATCGACTGAGTACGTGCCTGACGGAGTAGATCAATTAGATGATGCATGATTCTGTTAGCTACGTCATTTCCAGACATCTCAGCTAAGTATAGGTGGAATTGTAGATCATATTCAGCTAATTCTATAGGATCTCTACCACTTGCAATTATTTCCTGAGCGTCTTTTACAATAGACTGAAGCTTTTCAACATTCTCGTTTGTACCATTCTTTGTTGCCCATTCAACCACTGATTCTTCAAGTACTTGACGAACAGCAAACAAATCACTAATTTGACTACTCGATATAAAGAAGGATTCCGTCATTTTTCGAATCTGCTCGGCCTCGGAAGCGATAAATACCCCACGTCCATGTTCAGCCTTTAAATAGCCGTAGGCCTCAAGTATTTTATATGCCTCACGTACCGTATTCCGGCTGACCTCAAGTTGAATAGACATATCACGCTCTCCAGGAATACGCTCTCCTACAGAATATACGCCGGCTCTTATCTGTTCTTTTATATAATCTGCAACCTTCTCTGAAATTCCCTTTTTATCTTTAAATGATGGCTTCATAGCATCCACTGCTTTCTATCAATATTCTGACGTTATTATATCATACTAAACATAACGACCTTTTTCCCCTTAGAATATTTGTTACTTCCTGTGCTACAAGGATAGATGTACGTTGTTGTGATTCTTCGGTAAGCCCTGCAACATGAGGAGTAAGATGAATTGCTTCTTCCGCTATAAGGGGAGAATCTAGTAATATTGGTTCTGATTCAAGCACATCCAAATATGCACCAGCAATTACTCCATTCTTTACAGCATCACACAAATCTATATCATTAATTATACCGCCTCTAGACGTATTAATTAAAAAAGATCTTGGTTTCATAAGTGAAAATGTCTCTTTGTTTAACATGTTTTTGGTTGTCTGTGTTAAAGGCAGATGAATAGACACAAAGTCCGATATTGAAAGGAGGTCTTCAATTGTTTTGCATTGCTTAACCCCTGTCTCGGATACTACATGATCATAAGGGGTAATAAACGGATCATATCCTACTATATCTATTCCAAATGCATTTGCCCTTTTTGCAACACGATGTGAAATTTCACCAAGACCAATTAGTCCTAGCGTTTTTCCATTCAATTCATAACCCGTATGGCGCTTCCGATCCCAGTTCCCAGCACGAACATGTACGTTGGCTTGATACAATGGTCGATAAGCATCCAACATAGCAGCTATAACGTACTCCGCAACAGATGTAGCATTGGCGTGCTTGGCAACTACCACTTTCACATCCTTCTCCTTTGCCACTTGTAAATCAATATTATCTAAACCTACCCCAAGACGCCCGATAACTTGAAGATTTATTCCTGCTTCAAGCAGTTCTTTATCGACCTTAGTTTCATTTCGGACTATTATTGCATCGTAATTGGGAATAATAGCAAGTAATTCACTTCGGTTTCGACTTAAATCTTTGTTATAATCAACTGTATATCCATAACGATTTAATTCTTCGATACCAACTTCCCAAATTAATTCGGTTACCAGAACATTCATTGATTGTATCCCACCTTATATGAGAATAACTAAATTCCCTGATCACTAAATCTCTGTATTTAAACCTTTCATTAAAAAAATAGGCCAACAATTTATGATTACACTAACTGCTAACGGTTGTTGGCCTATTCTTTATTTTTTAAATTATGCGCTGCGGTATAATTTTGTCATAACAAACTCTTTATGTCCTAGTGCTTCCGCACACGTTAGACGCCCGTTAATCGTGCGAACCATATAGTTGATAAGAGCATCTCCTGCTTCTTCGAGTGTTATTTCGCGTGATAATAATCCCTTAACATCAACATCGATGTGTTCACTCATCGTTGTGGCAGTTTCTGGATTTGCAGTAATTTTTACAACTGGCTCAATAGGGTTTCCAATAATGTTACCTTGACCAGTTGGGAAAAGATGAAGCACCGCACCTGCCGCTGCCATTAGTGTGATACATTCTGCTGCTGCAGATGATGTATCCATAAAATAAAGACCATTTCCGTTAGTTGGTGCCTCGGCAGGATCTAAAACACCTATGATTGTCTTATCACCAGTCTTTGCAATATTGCCTAGAGCTTTCTCTTCGATGGTAGAAAGTCCCCCAGCGATATTACCTTGTGTTGGTTGTGAACCAAGAAGATCAACACCTTTTGACTCAATCTCCCCAATATAATTATCATAAACCCCCATAAATTTATCTCTTAATTCTGGCGTTGCCATTCGATTGGCAATTAAGTGCTCTCCGCCGGTTAACTCAGACGTTTCACCGAAAAACACTGTCGCCCCTGCATCGACGAATTGATTAACTGCTTGTGAGACAGTTGGGCATGATCCAAGACCAGTTGTAGTATCCGATTCTCCACATTTAATACTTATAACGAGTTCAGATAATTCAATTGGTTCTCGTTGAATTTCGGATGCCCACTGAACATATTCTTTTGCCTTCCATGAAGCTTGTCGAATCGTTTCCAAATCGCCTTGTTTTTCTATAGAGAAATAAGTAACTGGCTTTCCAGTTTCCGCAATTCCATCTGCAATTTTCTTGGCCCAGTTATCCTCAATTCCAATAACGATTACGGCTGCAACATTTGCGTTAGAACCGGTACCAATCATTATTCTGAAATGGAGGTCTAAGTCTGGTCCATATTGCAAGCGACCGTATGAATGTGGTAAGGCCAATGTGCCTTGAACTTGTTTAGAAACTGCTTCACAAGCCGCATTTGAGATATCATCAACTGGTAAAATAATGACATGATTTCGAATTCCAACTGTTCCGTTTTCTCTACGATATCCATACAATTTTTTTTCCATAATTACCACCTCGCCGTTTTAATGTTATGTGTATGAACATAGTCACCAACATGCAATGCGCAGGTTGTTATTCCAATTTGAATACCATATTTTATTATGGGTTGCTCTGCGTCAAGTTCTACAAGCGATATCTTATGTCCAAGTGGAATAGCTTTATTTGCCCTTATGTTTACTTCTGAGTTGTCTTCCATATACACACCGATAACCTGTTCGTCTTCTTCAATTGGTGTTGTTGCAACACCAACATGATCTTCTTTGTTGTGAATAAGAAACCTGTGACGACTAACTGGAGTTGTTGTTTCACTTTCCTTCGATTTTACATATGAACCTGCTCCTTTTACCATAAAACCCCTCCTAGTGGTTACGTGACCCAACCAATATTTAATTATATTTAACTACCTTTTGAAGCTGGTGTCAAGTATTATCTGAAAAATATTTTTATTTTAAGTATTTATTTACCCAGGAATCTATAGAAGAAACATTCTACCTACCCCAATAGACCTGTTGGTAATGGAACGAGAAAGACATATTGGAAAAGGATAAAAAATGAAACACTGACAATAATTGAGCACAATACTGCGCGAAGTATTTTTGATTTATGGCTTTTTTCTTTTTGATCTTTTTGTAAGTACCAAGTAATTAATCCGATATATAGAATACTAGCTATTAAAAATCCAAATAAACTAATTGAGATGAAATAACCTATCATCCCTATACTCATTATCAATACTTTTTGCTTATCTATATTCCCAAATAACTTTTTATTATCACGTTTTATAATACTTAAAATTAAATACATAAAACTCAACAACAAAAAGATTACGCCGATTGTGCGAGGGAAGATATAACTTATCTTTGACAATCCTCTCGTTTCCAATATAGTAATTATAGAAATTATGATAAAAATAATAGACGTGACAATATCATAATTAACTTTTTGCATAGTTATGCCTCCATTTCAATTTTATCTTCTTCTTTTTCAGTCTTATCCTTCGATTTGAAGATTGTCCCTAATAACGGTAATAAGATTGAAAGGAAGCACAATATAATTAATACCACTGAAATTGGACGTGTGAAAAATAATGTAAATATACCTCCTGATGCTTCTCCCATAAGAATTGATTGTGCAAGTCCCCTTTCTGCAATAGGTCCGAGAATTAGACCTAATACGATTGGAGCGGGATCAAAACCGGCATTTTTCAAAACATAAGCCAACAATCCAAATCCAATTAACATTGCTACATCTAAAAGGTTATTTCTAATCGCATATGCCCCAATGATAGTTAAAAACATAATGGAAGGAGCTAAATAATAGACCGGAAGAGAAAGAACCTTTCCAATGTATCTGGAACCCATCAGACCGAAAATCATCATTACTACGTTAGCAATAACAAATGAGACTAAAAAAGTATATACAAGACTAGGTTGTTCTGCCATAAGGTTAGGCCCCGGTGTAATACCTTGCATCATTAAAGCACCTAGTATAATAGCTGCTGGTGGTGCACCTGGAATACCAAGGGAAAGTAGCGGCACTAAGGAACCACCGACTTCTGCATTATTAGAAGTTTCTGCTGCCATAACTCCCTCAATTTTCCCTTTTCCAAACGATTTCTTATCCTTTGAAAATCGAACAGCAGCATCGTAAGATAACAGTGCAGCAACATTTCCTCCTGCACCAGGAATAATGCCTGTTATTATTCCGATGAAAGATGATCGAATGATAAAAATTGGCTTTTTAATAATATAAAAAAAGAGATTCTTCACTATACCTTTTTCTTTATTTAAGCTTTTTTGTGACTTAGCCTTATTTCCAATCATAGAAATTACTTCTGGAATACAGAAGAATGCAATTAAAATTCCGATTAATTCCAATCCCGACTGCAGTTCTGGGAATCCGAAAGTAAACCTTGATTCACCACCCACAGGAGAAATTCCTATTGTGCCTAGTAATAAACCAATACACCCTCCGATTAATCCTTTCAGCATAGAACCTGCAGATAGAGTAGCAATCATCGCTAAACCGAGTAATGCAACCCAAAAATACTCAGGAGGGCCAAAGTTTAATGCCCATCCCGCTAACACAGGTGTAAGGAATAGGAGGGTTAACCCTCCTATAACTCCACCGATCCCAGAACTAATTGATGCTGTAATTAATGCATGAGATGCCTTCCCTTTTTTTGCTAAAGGATAGCCATCAAAAGTTGTTGCAATAGCAGATGGTGTTCCGGGTGTATTGATAAGTATGGCTGATATACATCCACCATAAATACCACCAATATATAGACCACCCATAGTAATTAATGATGAATCCGCTTCCATTGCAAAAGTAAATGGTAACAATAGGGCAAGTGCCATTGTTGCAGTCAATCCAGGCAGAGCACCTACTATAATTCCTGCTAACACACCAACACACAATAGCAGAATATTTATAGGTTCTATTAATGAACTAATAATATCTGGAAAAACTTCAAACATGTCTTTTCCTCCCAAAGATAAAAATTAAATCACTTCCAGCATAATAAATCATAGTGGTGCTACAACGCATATGCTGTACGAATACTTCAAGATAAATTAAATCCGAAACGATGTATTTTTATTATAGAGTTAAATTTTATTGTACGTTTTCAATAATACGACTATATTGTTCTGTTTTTGTTTCAATATATTCTAAGGATTCCTTATGTCCCATTGTTTTTGGTTCAAATCCTTCTTCATACATTTTATCTTGAACACCAGGCTCGTCTAAAATTTTTAAAAATGCTTTTTCAAGAATTTCAATAACTTCTGGGTTTGTTCCAGGTGGTACGGCTACCCCACGATCAATTCCTGCAGTCATGTCATAGCCCAATTCCTTGAATGTAGGAACATCTGAAAGTGGCTTGAATGTTTTCTCAGACCCTATTGCAAGAATTTTCATATCGTCCTTATACTTTAATAGATCACTAGAATTTCCTAATAAAACCTCTGTATTTCCACCTAGAAATGCCTGAACAGAGGGAGAAGCACCATCAAATGGTACATATTGCATCTTAATATCGGCAATATCCTGAAACTGTAAAAACGCTATATGATGACCTGTGTATGTTCCAGAACCAGATACAGTAACAGTGCCTGGTGACTCTTTAGCCTTATTAACAAGATCTTCAAGTGAATTAATGTCACTATCCTTAGAAACAGCTATCCCAATTGGTGTTGCCTGAAAAATAGCAACTGGTACAATGTCTTCAGTTTTGTAACCTGTATCGTCGTTTGCTAATGGCTGAAGAATGATATGTGGAATGTTTATACCAGAAAAGAAATATCCATCTGGGTCTTTATTAGTTAATTCACTCCAGCCCACACTTCCTCCACCACCGGGTTTGTATTGAATAACAATTTTTTCCCCTAAGTATTCCTCTAGGTAAGGCTGCTGACGCCTAGCCTCAACATCCGATTGCCCACCTGGATCAAATGGTAGGCTGTAAGTGATAGACTTTGAAGGAAAATCTTCTGGGGCCTCAGATCCTCCAGCACTAGTAGAACATGAGGCCAAAATAAATAATCCACAAACCAGCATTACAATAGCATAAATTTTTCTTAACATGTTTATCCTCCTCTTTCTTTATAGTAATCTATGTTAATAACTTTGTTGTAAGCGTTGTCATTTAAAGACGATGGAATGCGGTTTTCTTTTTAAAAATTATTCGTTTTAACAGATCACCTCCTAATTTACAATGATTGGTATTCTATCTATGAATGTGCTACTTGTTAAATTGTTAAAAATTTGCTAATGATCTATTTTGTGAAAATAACAAAGTGGCAATGTGACCCAACCACTGAAACGTTTGTTGTAATTCTACTTTAAGATATCCAATAAGTCAATACCTTTTGAATATTTCTATTTATATAATCAAAGTTGTGTCTGTTATACACTATAGAAATAGGTATCACAATAATTATAAATTCTAAAGCATGTTTAAAATTGAATGAATGCTAATGAAGGTTGGGGGCAAAATGAAGAGGCTACACAATATCGTTTGTGTAGTCTCTTTTCTGAAACATTAATATCTATTTGCCTTACTTTTCTAGGGGGTAATCAAAATTTTTAAATATGAACAGCCTGTTGAAGCTGTTTTCCTAACTCATCATAGTAATAAAAACCTTTGCCAGTCTTTACACCATAGTTACCAGATTCAACGATCTTCTTCAATAATGGACAAGGGCGATATTTGGAATCTTGAAATCCATGGTAAAGACCTTCCATTGTTGCCAAAAGAACATCCAATCCAACGAAATCAGCAAGGGTCAAGGGTCCCATGCGATGATTCGCCCCCAACTTCATCGCTTCATCTATGTCTTTAGGCTCAGCACCTTCCATTACACAATAAACCGCTTCATTAACCATCGGAACAAGGAGGCGATTAACAAGAAATCCTGGATAATCCTTGCAACGAACAGGTTTTTTTCCAATACTGTGAGCAAAATCAAACATAGCCCCAATAGTAGAGTCATTTGTAATAATAGATGGTGTGACTTCTACAAGCTTCATGACAGGTACAGGATAAAAATAATGAAAACCGATAACCTTTTCAGGACGTTGCGTTGCTGATCCGATTGCTGCTATGGAAAGACCGGATGTATTAGAAGCTAATATTGCATGTTCATCCGCATATTGATTGAATTGAGTAAAAACACTTTTTTTGATTTCCAAGTCCTCTGGAACTGCTTCGATTACCAACTCGGCTCCCCTTATATGTTCAATACCAGTCTTTACACAAATGTTTTTCAGCGTTTGTTCTTTTTCTTCTCCGGTTATCTTTTCTTTATTTACCTTCAACTCTAATTGCATTTCTATATTTTGTAGAGCTTCATTCACCTTAGATTGATTTACCTCTATAAGGGTTACATTCTTTCCTGATTCAGCAGCATTTTGAGCAATGCCTGCCCCCATTAGTCCGCCACCTACTACTGCCACTTTTTCAACTAACATAAAGTCTCCCCCCAATACTACTTAAATTCATAACTACATCAATTAAACTTTCCTGTGACAAAGAAAAATTGTATTATTAATTACCTTGGGTTTATATAAAATTTGATATAAGAAAAGGTGAGAAATGAATCCTATTCTCACCTTTCCCCATAAACTAACATCTTTCAAATAGTGCAGAGATACCTTGACCACCGCCGATACACATAGTAACAATACCCCTATCTAATTGGGAACGTTTCATTTCATACATCATTTTAATAGTTAAAATAGTTCCCGTTGCACCTACGGGATGGCCTAAGCTAATTGCACCGCCATTAACATTAACTTTGTTCGGATCCAGATTTAAATCTCTAATTACTGCACAAGACTGGGAAGCAAATGCTTCATTTAGCTCGAAAATATCAATTCCATCTAAATTAAAATTTAGTTTTTTAGCTAATTTCTCAGTTGATAATTTTGGAGCATACCCCATAACATCTGGATCATTCCCAGCTACAGCAAAACCTTTTATTTTTAATAAGGGTTCAACCCCTAACTCTTCTGCCTTTTCTTTTGACATAAGAACTACTGCACCTGCACCGTCATTAATTCCAGAAGAATTTGCTGCGGTAACAGAACCATCCTTTTTAAAAGCCGGTTTCATTTTACCAAGCGTCTCCATTGTAACTCCTTCTCTTGGGTGCTCATCAGTATCAACAATTGTAATTTTTCCTTTTCTGCCTTTTACTTCAATAGGTACAATCTCATCCTTGAATTTTCCATGTTTAATTGCCTTAATCGCTCTCTCTTGACTTTTTATAGAAAATTCATCTTGTTCTTCTCTAGAAACATGATATCTTTCAGCTACATTTTCAGCTGTAACACCATTATGATATGGTCCGCTTGGCCAAGTTAAAATAGATAATAATCCATCTTCTAATTCACCATGCCCCATTTTATATCCAAAACGCGCACCTTTTAAGTAATACGGTAATTGGGACATGTTTTCCGTGCCACACGATACTACAACATCTGCATTCCCTGTTTGAATTTGCATCATACCATCTACAATAGCTTGCAATCCAGAACCGCATTGGCGGTTAACAGAGTAAGCCGTTGTTTCAGCTGGTAAATCCGATTTTAACGAAATTACCCTTCCTATAAAGCCATTTTCAGCAATTTGTCCAACATTACCGACAATCAATTCATCCACACTTTTGGATTCGATTCCTGCCCTTTTTATAGCTTCTTTTACTGTACATGCCGCCAGATCAGTTGCATGTATATCTTTTAAGCCACCGCCGAATTTACCAATTGGAGTTCTTGCACCGGATACAACAACTACCTCTTTTAATTCACTCATTTTTTATTCCCCTTTTTCTATAAACTAAATTGTAAAAGCCCATACTAGAGAACCATTCCCCCACCTACATTGATAACTTCACCCGTTATATAAGACGCTTCATCTGAGGCTAGGAAAGCTATCATATTTCCTACATCAGAAGGGCTTCCTGCTCTGCCCATTGGAATTTTAGAAATCATTTGATCCCAAACCTTATCTGGTACCCCTCTCGTCATATCCGTATCAATAAAACCCGGGCAAATCGCATTACATGTAATATTATTCCTAGCTAATTCCCTTGCCGCTGTTTTCATCAATCCAACTACGCCAGCTTTTGATGCTGCATAGTTTGCTTGACCAAAGTTACCTAGCCAGCTAGCAGATGAAATAGAGATAATTCTACCATATTTTTTTTCTTTCATTTGTTTAGTAGCTTCTTGAGTACAGAAAAATGTTCCAGTTAGGTTAACGTCAATTACTTGCTGCCACTGCTCCACGGACATTTTGTGAAGCGTGGAATCTCTATTAATCCCCGCATTGTTTACCAAGATATCTACTGTTCCAAATTCATCAGCAACATAATTAAATAAGTTTTGGACTTCATCTTGGTTTGCAATATTAGCTGCATAAGAAGTTACTCTGTAGCCATGATCAGAAAATTCTTGAACTACTTCCTTACATATCTCTTCATTTAGGTCAACGATAACTACTTTTGCCCCTTCTATAGCTAGCTTCTCTGCAATACCTTTACCAAGTCCCCTTGCAGCTCCTGTAACTATCGCAAGTTTATCTGATAATCTCCCCATCTTTTTACCTCCATTTTTGAATTTATTCTAAACCATATTAAACGATACTATGGGATACTATGTTTGATTTGGTTTCCCAAATTTCTTTTAACCCGAATGGTCCTTTTGTAAACAGTTTCTTATCCATTACCTTTAGGTCTTTGCTAATTATAGGCTCAAATTCCATCATATCTAGAACATCTTTTTGCAAATCAATCCCAGGGGCTATCTCTATTAACATGACACCCTCTTTTACCAATTTAAATACTGCTCTTTCCGTAACAAAAAAGACATCCTGTCCCTTTTCTCTGGCAAAATTTCCATTAAAAGAAATTTGTGAAACTTTTGAAACCATCTTTTTTATAGAACCTTCTTGATCTATATGCACCTCGTTATTTTTGAAGCTTACTTTTGCACCGCCAGTACTAAACGTTGCACAAAAAACAACTCTCTTAGCACTTTGAGTGATGTCTATAAATCCACCAGCCCCTGTGCATAAAGGGCCCATCTTGGTAGCATTAACATTACCTTCCCCATCAAACTCACCCGCTCCCATAAAAGTAACGTCTACGCCAGCTCCGTTATAGTAATCCATTTGCTGATCATGTGTGATCATCGCATATACATTCTGCCCAATTCCAAAGTCTACCCCACCTGCTTGAATACCACCATATATTCCTGATTCAACAGTAATCATACAGTCTTTGGAAACACCTTCTTCATTTGCGATATTACCTACCACATCATTAGGTATTCCCGTTCCTAAATTGATAACATCGCCTTTATTAATTTCATACATGGCTCTTCTTCCGATAAATTTTCGAATAGTTAATTCCAATGGTTTGATAGAAGTAACTGGGATCCTAAGATTTCCAGAATAAGAAGGATCATAGTACCAGGAAGATGTTTGCTTATGATCTTCATATGGATTGTCACATACTATTACCGCATCAACAAAAACTCCTGGAACGACAACATCTTTCGGGTTTAGAGTCCCTGTCTCAGCTACACGTTTCACTTGTACAATAACCTTTCCACCAAACCTTTTAGTAGCAAGTACAGCTGGTAAAACTTCAAGTTTCATTGCTTCGTCTTCCATAGTAATATTGCCCATTTCATCTGCAGTAGTTCCACGTACAATACAGGCATCTAAGTTAATTTTCTTATAAAACATATATTCCTCATTGCCATATTCCATTATTTCAGAAATATCACCTAGTCTTTTAGTTCTTTCATTCATTTTCCCCCCTTCAATACGGGGATCAACAAAGGTGCCCAATCCAACCTTACTCATTTTTCCCGGAAGTCCACAAGCCATTGACCTATATAACTGTGCTAATTGACCTTGTGGAAGGCAATACGCATCAACCTTATTCTCAGCAATCATACCCATCCACTTTGGTTGAAGTCCCCAATGGGAACCGATAATTTTAGAAACCAAACCTTCATGAGCAAAGTGTTGGATACCATTTTTTCGGTCACTTTGACCAGCTGAATGTACTAACGTTAAATCCCTTGGATGTCCAATTTCCAGAAAGCTATTTTCAATTGCTTTTAAAATGGATTCTGATGCACCAATTAGCGTCATTCCGACAGTAGTAACTGTATCGCCATCTTTTATAAAATTTGTAACTTCATTAGCCTTTATAAAATTAGCTTTCATTAAATACACTCCTCTGGTTTTTCTATATAACTTCTAACTCTATTTTTATCTATTTTTCCATTTGCCGTTTTGAAAACTTCATCCACAAAATAATAGTCAGCTGGAACCTCATAGCTCGCCAAATTATTCTTTAATTTTGATTTAATGAGTAATTCATCAAGATTATAGCCCTTTTTTAAGGAAATGACTGCCACAGGTACTTCTCCATATATACGATCTTTAACACCTACAACAGCAACTTCATTAATCCCCTCAATTTGACGTATAGCATTTTCAATATCAATACTGAAGACCTTTTCTCCCCCCCTATTAATTAAATCTTTCTTTCTATCTACTACATAGAGGTAACCTTCCTTATTTACATATCCTATATCTCCTGTTTTTAGCCATTTATCCTTTGTAATTAGATCTGAATGTTGTTTATAATATTTTTCAACGACATTTGTCCCCTTTAGCCAAATTTCTCCTGCATTTCCACGTTCTAATTCTTGACCACAATCATCTACTATTTTTATCAATAATCCTGGAATCGGTTGACCTGATGAACCAATAAAGTCACTTACAGATGCATCAGATGGAAAAATGGTAGCAGGTGAAGTCGTTTCTGATAACCCATAGATTGTTCTAAATGACAACTTTGGTATCCATTCTTTTAGTTCTTTTATCATTTCCGCGGGCATATTACTGCTACCGCATGCTAACATATTTAAACTAGGTAATTTAGGAAATAGCTCCTTTTCCTTTAGCATTAATGTAAATATGGTAGGTGATGCATGATAAAATGTAATATTAAATTTGTATATATCCGATAAAAGCTGATTTATATTAAAAAACTTATGAACCCGAACCGTTCCCCTACACTTCAAAAACAATGACAATGTAGCTACTAAACCTGTAACATTATAAATAGGAATTGCTAATATAGTAGAATCGCTTTCATTAACATCTAAAATGCGATGATACGCAGCTATCGCGTGTTGAACATTAAAATTCCTAATAACAACACCCTTACTAAATGAAGTAGTTCCTGACGTAAACATAATAATCGCTATATCCTCTATTGAGCCACTATCCTTTGTTTCAACTACTGGATATTCATTGAGAAAATCAAAAGCATATCCATTTGCCGTGTCTTTAGATTCACACTTAATTACCTTACATTTCTCATTTTCGTATTTTCTAACCCACGGATAATATTTCTCATCAACAATGAGCAATTCACAGCTACTCTTTTCAATTAGCGAACATATTTCTGGCTCCTTATATTTAGTCGGAAAAGGAATTATCGTTGCGCCTAATTTTTGAGCAGCCAGGAAAGAAACAATAAATTCTATAGAGTTAAATAACAAAAGCCCTATGTGCTTTCCCTTTTGAATCTGATACCTTTCCAATAGATAAGAAGATAGTTTATCGGTCATTTCTAGCAATTCAACATACGTATGAGATTTATTGTTCGTATCGATTATTCCAACTTTATTTGGAACTTCTTTTGCATTATCTTTTAAAATCTGATACATACTACTCTTTAGATCTTTAAACGTATCATACACTCTATTACTGAAATTTTTCGTCGTTAAACCCCTTTTTATTGTTTCATTCCAAAAGTCATTTCCTGAAATCATTTTCTCTCCCTCCAATCTTTGTATATATTATAAAACTAATTTTTATCAGGTGAATATCCTCACTCTTATAACCTTATAATGCTATCTGTTTATAAGGTTGAAAGCCATCCTCTTTGGCTTCATGAACATCTTCATGTAAAGAAGATAAGATTTCTATGAACGTATCTTCGTTTTCAACCAACTCTTCAGGAGTTGTTGATAAAGTAGCGACAAGCATTCTACTTGTCCGTTCAGAATAAAACAACATTTGTAAGACCTTAACCAATTCATTTTTACCAAAAACACGATAAATACTATGATTTGCTACAAATTCATTTTTCAGTAGGTAGGCATCCTTGCCATCAACTGCACATTTAATTTTTTCAGTAATTTTATATCTATCTTTATGACGACTTCTTTTTTCTTTTTTTTGAAACTGTTTCTCTAATTCATCTACATAATCATGTAAATTTACATCTTTTTTCATACTTGCCCATCTTAACGATAAAGAAGTAGATGCCCTTTTCGATATTGTTATTTTATCTATTTTAATTAGACCCTCGTTAAAGGTGAATTTATTATTTGGATTAATAAATATCTGCCAGTCTCTCGGATGTTGAATACCTATACCGTATGCGTTTAATGGTATAAAATCGTTCATTATTTCACTTCCTCCCTCAATAAATTTCGGTTTTCTTAAAATATCGCTGTTTTTCTCCGATTTTCTCCTACTAATGTTGAAGCATTTTGATAAAGTCAGGAGTATA
>BMJD01000036.1 GCA_014642895.1 Lentibacillus populi | reverse complement strand
TTACTTAATCCAGGTGCAGCATGATATAAAATCACCTCTGTTCTATTTATACCATAGGTTGAGGTTTATTTATCATGTCCGATACTTGAGTTATTAACTAGTATTTGTTACTCTTTTAAACCTTTCCAAGGTATAATCTATTTAATCGGATAGAGGTTGTCGTATTCCCTTTGAAGTCAACTTCTGTAATTGAATCAGTTTAACTCACATCCACCCGATCGAGGTTCCGAAAACTTAGATAAGTAATGAGTATGCCAAGTGCTGCAAGGGACAAAGGAACCGCAATAATGGAACTTAGATTGAAACTCCCCGTGTTCGAGCACATGATAATTACGATAAAAATGGATGAGGCGACAGTGGCCGCCGCTGATTTCTTTCGCAAGCCCAACACCAGTGCCAACAAGCTCATTCCTGCTGCTCCGAAGGCCTGTAGCAGCACATATATTGCTTGATGAACCAGCAACGTAGTCGTTAAAGTACCGGATACAAAACCAATGTTATGATTCATTACGATAAACAAGGCGTCAACGAGCAGATTGGCTAAAACGACATTGACGAATGTCCAGCAGAATACAATCGACAGCTTGGCAAAAATAAGTTTCTTACGATTTATTGGATAGGCAAATAAGAGGGTGATGGTCTTATCCCTGAATTCGTTAATAATAAGCTTCGATAGGAGAACCGACGCGTAAATAATAAATGTCGCCAGCACGAATGTATTGATAACATTTAGCGCATCCTCATAGTTCTGAAATCCATCCTCCGACAAGTTATGGCTGGTAAAATAAATCATCATCGTAAGACCGGCGATGCCCGCATAAGCTAGCAGGGATCCCCAAAGGTAACCGTTAAGGCCACCTTTCTTAAACTCCAGCTTGATAAGGTGTATCATGGTTAGTACCTCCTTTAATCATACCGAAAAAGTATTCCTCTAATGAATGATGGTGGCGATTAATCGATTCAATCGGCACATCGTTCAATACAAGTTCTTTGGATAACGTATCCTGCGAAATTCCCAAGTCATAGACTCGTATCTTACAGTCGCTGATTTGCTTGAGATTTTTCAAGTCTAGTTTCTCCTCCAGCACAAAGGCTGCAAGGGTGATATTTGACGTAACAATCTCCACATAATCGGTTGTGGACGCCCGAACATCTTCCATAGATACCTGACGAATCAATTGTCCACCATTGATAACGCCGATCGTATCGGCTACCTGCTCAATCTCAGAAAGCAAATGACTGGAAATCAGAAGTGATAGGCCCCATTCATCGCGCAGCCTGCGGAATAAATTTCGCATGACTTGAATGCCTTCCGGGTCTAAGCCATTCACGGGTTCATCCAGTAATAGCAATTCAGGCCGGGTAGAGATCGCCCGCGCAATACCGAGCCGTTGTCTCATGCCAAGTGAGAATTGTTTTACAGGCTTGTTATCAACACCGGACAGCTGTACCAGCTCCAATGCTTCACGAACCATCTGTGTATTGTAATATCCCATGTACTCGCCGTGAAGCTCCAGATTTTGCTTCGCAGTTAACTTCTCATAGAAGACCGGTGTCTCAATCAAATGCCCGATCCGTTTAAGATGTTCCGTAGAATTGATGAGCAACCGCTCTCCGAATAGTTCGATTTCGCCGCCAGTGGGCTTCACCAGTCCAAGCAACAGCTTCATTAAAGTCGATTTCCCTGCGCCATTCGGTCCGAGAAATCCGTATATTTCGCCGCGCTGAACGTTCATATTGACGCTAGACACAACCTCCTCCGTTCCGTAACTTTTATTAAGTAACCGTGTTCGGATGACACTTGTCATTTTCTTCACTCCCATTTATTTTTAATTCTCTTTTAGAATATCGCAGGATTCTTTCTTTTAAATGACGGAAATCTTACTTATTTCTTAATTCGTCCGTTTCTCCTTTTTGAGAGGATCCGAATTCGGACTTGGGAAGGGTTACAGTGAAACAAGTGCGCTGATTGGGGATGCTGGCCAGATCAATGCGGCCGCCCAATCGCTCCGTCAGCCTTTTTGCAATGGCGAGCCCCAGTCCGCTGCCCTGTATATTGCGGTTTCTTGAATCATCCATTGTGTACATTCTTTCAAAGACTCTGGCTTGATCTACCTTTTCGATACCACGCCCGCGATCAATCACATTGATCTGAACCTTTTCTTTGTCCGATATAAGCGACAATCCCAAATATCCCCCATCTGAACCATAACGTATGGCATTGGACAGCAAGTTATCAAGAATTCTTGACAGAGCCTCCTCATTCGCGTACACCAATACCGCCTCTTCGGGAACACGGATATCCACCTTGATATCCCGTTCAGAAAGAAGATCGAAATAAACCAATATTCGCTGACGGCACACTTCACAAGCGTCCACCATGGAGAATGGAATGTCATACTCATCCGACTCGAGTTTGGACAAATCAAAAAAAGCATTAATCAGTTCCTGCACCTGGGTCGTCTTTTTGTAAACCTGGCTAAGCATTCTTCTTCGTTCGTCCTCAGACAAGTCAAAATTCCGGTCAAGCACCTCGGCGTAGCCCATAATAACAGTGAGCGGTGTTTTTAAATCGTGCGATACATTCGACAGCATCCTGCGCATCTCCCGCTCCATTCGCACATAATCTGAGGCCGATTGACGCGCACGATCAACTATTGCATTGACCACACGAAGCAGCTCTCGCAGCTCGGGTTCATTAGTCACCACAAGAAGACTTTCCTGTGTCAGGGGTTTAGTGTCATCTGTAAATTCCACCATTTTTCGGTTGATGTAAGCTAGATCGTTTCGAATCGCCCTTCTCGATGCCCGCTCACGTAAATACAATAGGAAAAATCCCACAGCAGTAATCAGCCAAATCCACCAGAACATTGCCATTTACTGTTCCCCCAGCCGATAACCAATTCCCCACAGCGTGCAGATATAGCGTGGATTTGACGGATCGTCTTCAATCTTCTCCCGCAAGCGTCTCATATGTACATTAATGACATTATCGTCATGATAGTATTCCTCATTCCATACAAGTTTATAAAGCATTGCCTTCGTATAAACCCGCGTCGGATGTTGAACAAACAGCTTCAGGATCTGAAATTCCTTGGCAGTCAACTTAATCTCTTTGTTTTTTTTCAAGACTTTGAAATTATCAGGATCTATGATTAATTCGCCAACAGACAATAACTGCGGTTTCGGCTCATTTCCGTTATCAGCGTTGGAATATTGCGTTGCCCTGCGAATCGATGCCTCAACACGTGCAGCTAACTCAAGCGGCGAGAACGGTTTAGCAATATAATCATCAGCGCCGATTCGCAGACCAAGTGCCTTATCCGCTTCTCCATCCTTTGCCGACAAAATCAGAATGGGTACCCGGCTTTGTTCCCTAATTTGTCGCAAAACTTCCAGTCCATTCAGCTTGGGGAGCATTAAATCCAACAGAACCAGGTCAAAACGGTCTAGCACGAACTCCCGAAGAGCTTGTTCTCCATCATGGACAACTGTGGTTTGGTACCCTTCCTTTTCCAGATAATTTGCTACCATGTTGCTGATTTCAGGATCATCTTCAATAATCAGTAAGTTTCCTTCCATTGCAATGTTCCTCCTTATTCTATGGTATCTATCTTTATTAATGGAATGGCTGGCGCTGATATAAGTATGGAACTCATAGATACACCCGCTATCATCAATCTTCTACTTTAATCACTTTACCGTTATTTTTCACCTCAGTCAAAATGCCTTTTAAAGGATACTTGGAATGGGTTGCCATGAATTTTGGGTAAGAATGAGCATGTTGGGAAAGAATCGAGATAGAGGGGAGATGATTTTTCTTAGTTCCCTAGGCCGCACGTACCGGTCCTTATACGGCACCTATTCCGGGCACCAAGAAAAGACTGAACCCTCATGGATCCAGCCCGAATTTGAATTGATTTCGGATTCATTTTTCATTTGGAAATAATTTCGAAAACCTCACTTGCTATAAAACGCTCCCCAGCCTTTATCCCTCCCTTTCCTCTCTCCTACTTAATTACAGCAGGTACCAACTCTTTCAGCAGAGATAACGAAAAAGATAATAGGAAGGTTATAAACCAACTTTTTACTGAAACGTTACATTTCTTCTAAATTTTCATATTCATTTTTATTGGATTTAATATACTTAGTAAATATAAAACGCACTAGCGGTCCCATAATAATAAGTTGTAAAGGTAGTGCCATAATAAAGTTTTTACCAAACACTGATAAATAATCTGTCATAATTGAGCTCGTATAATCATTGTGTAAATTGGTTGTAACTATACCGTAAATTGACATGAAAAACGCCATTCCAATAACCATACATGTTGAAATTGCTAGGACTGTATATAACCTGTTTGTTGTATTAGCCGTTATTTTCAATGCTATTTTTTTAGCATTAGGTCCAACAATAACTAGGTCAAGTATAAATGCAATGATAAACCCAATAAAAAAATCCGATATTCCTTCTATGAAAGTCATTTTTCCAATCGTTCCGTTTAAGTAATAATTATATAGGGTCATCACTGTCACCATTCCCAAACACATCATGAAACCAAATTGTATACTTTCTTTTTTAGTTGTTGGCAATTTCATCATCCTTTCTTTTTATACCTTTGTATTATAAAGATTTAAAAACCCCCTCGTAAGTGAACATTTTGTGAACTAAGTTTCATTAATTTGATCCTTAGGTTTTCTAAAAATAGTCGGAAAAGATACAGACTTCCCACCCGCATTTTTCTCCACTCAACAGATGACAAAGCCGAAACATACTGAAAAACTACCGATCATATTTCGGCTTATCCAAGATTAATTTAATTGTTTGTGATTATACCCACGCTAAGAGAATTCCTGTACCAACTGTTACGGTTACTGTATAATGGCAAAGGAAAATGAAAAGTACTAGGATTCGCTTACAAGTATTCCCGGTAAGTCATGGAGTTGATCTTTGTGTATTCGATTGCTGTATTTTTAGGAATGGGTGTTTTAACCGGATTTTTATCAAGTATGTTTGGTTTCGGTGGCGGGTTTGTGGTCATCCCTGTTCTGTATTTACTGCTTCCGCATCTGCATGTTCCTCACTTTTTGGTTATGCATGTGGCGGTTGGGACATCGCTTGCGATTATGATTGTCAATGCGTTGAATTCCACGATCTCCCATCATCGGCAACACCATATATTATGGTTTATCTTTTTTCGAATGGCGCCGGCAATTGCTGTCGGCTCTTTAATTGGAGGGCTTGTTTCTCCCTTTATTGGAGGAAACATTCTCAGATATTTATTTATTCTTTTTGTGGTTTATACAATCATTTCTTCCCTTGTAAAGAAAACGTTTATAGATATAGGAGACCATGATATCAAGATTCCTAACCGTGTAAAGACCTCCTTTCTTGGGACTGGCATTGGTTTCATTGCTACGTTGTTAGGAATCGGTGGAAGTGTATTAACCATTCCTTTTTTACGAAGCTGCAAATTAAAAATGGTCAATGCTGTATCATTGGCAACTCCGCTAAGTCTGCCTATAGCGATTGTGGGAACAATTACTTCTGTATTTACAGGCATGCAACAGCCCGATCTGCCTTCATGGTGTTTCGGTTTTGTTTATATTCCGGCTTTTATAGGTATGGTTATAGGGGGATTTATCGGGGTCCCCATAGGCTCCCGTGTTGCACACCACATGCCCGATCGTCTATTTTCCAGGATTTATATTGTGTTACTTGTTGTTGTCGTCATCACGATGATCTTCGAATAAAGTGAAACTTCAATCAGGGGGAAATCCTTCATCCCCACTGATTGTTAGTTGAACCGAATCGGACTTGGATCCCCACTTATCATTCTAGATTCCCTTAAATGCTTGAAGTGGGGTTCTTACTGCCCGTTAAAGTCGAATAAGTCCCTTGAGATAAGAAGACCGCGAATTGAGAACAATGTAGAACTAAATCAATTTTTCAGTACAGTTTTCAAGGATACCAAATGAAAATTACTCCACAATTTTTTTCGCAGGTGAATCCTCTCTCAATCTAAAATCATATTTATTTTCATTTTCATATTTTGGATCTAAATAGCTGGATTTCGCATCACTTTTTGAATCAATTTTGAATTCCGGAAAAGAAGTATATTCTTCATCCTTCCATACCCAAATACCAGTTTTACCCTTTTCTTTATGAAATACATTCCTTTGTAGTTTATTTGCTTGATTGGTTGTAAAATAGTTGGCAATAAATAAACGAGATGGTCCAGCGGTCATAATATTTTTTTCGACCACGTTGTTTTTTACATCGTGCTGTAATAAAAGCTGTCCCCCATCCAGTCCCTTCGTATCATTTCGATACATGATGTTTTGAGAGATGGTAGAATGGATCGTGCCTCCCCGATTTTCGCCATATCCGCCAATCGATATCCCAGTGTAAAAGTTGTGATAAATAATATTGTCTATAATGTTAATATGATCAGCATATTTTTTTGCATGTTCAGAGGTTGCTTCAATTCCGATATCGCATTTATAAATGGTATTCTTTTCAATGGTTATGTTTTTCCCACCATCTACGTAAATTCCGCCAGCGGAATAATCTTCCCCATAGGCCGGATTGCCATACGAGGATATTTCATAAACTTTATTGTGTTTAACAACACCATTTCTCACATAGTCAGCTCTTTTATCATTAGAAGTACCTTCGTACCCGATTAGATCAATTCCGATATTATCGTTTCGGCGAACTAGATTATTTTCCACCTTAAAACCATCAATATTTCCATTAAGTACAAGCGATTCACTAGAACCCAGTTTTAAATCTTCCACCGTATTATTTAAAATATGGATGTCTTCCATCGGGCCAGTTCCGTATACTGCAATCCCATGGCCATTCCCATCATCTGCATGGGTCTCCATTCGCTGCACATGGTTATTCTCTAATGTAATATGACTGCTAGAGCCCGTTACATAAATCCCCATTACCGTTTCATTTGGTAAATCAGTCGTTAAATCTTGTATCGTTAATCCACTAATCGTAATATAATTTTTATTGTTTATCGTAACTAAGGATGTATCCCCCTCAGTATCCTTTAGGCTCTTTCCACTGAGAACGACCTGTTCCTTATTGTAGGCTTTAAAAATAATTGGTTTTGCTTTTGTACCACTATGTTTCACGACAAGCTTTTCATTATAGGTCCCTTTCCGTATGTAGACAGTAGTCCCCGCTTTAGCTTCTGAGGAGGCTTTTTTTAGTGTGCGAAATGGCTTTGATTTTGTGCCATCATTTTGATCATCGCCATTTACAGATACGTAGATAGCATTATCCTTTTTAGCATCCGTATTATTTATGGCAAAAACAACCATGATAGCTGCCGCAGCCAAGAGGATAAACATAGTAATTTTCATTTAACATTCCTTCTTAAATATAATTTGTGTAGTTCGCTTCCTGCTGATGATAAAAAAAGCATCGTATCGACAACACATAATAGATAATCCATTCAATTTTACCACAAAAATCTTGCCTGCATGAAATGCGGTTGTCATCGTGTAATCAGTTCGAGTCCAAATCACATCTTCCGCCTTGGACAAGGATAAAAGTCAGCAGCCGGCCTATTCGTGAGCCGCATAGATCCGTTTGCTTTCGTAAAGGAGGGCATTTATTCTATTCGCTACTAATAAATCAATACATTGGCTTATTAACCAAAACAGGGGATGGAGTAAATTTGACGGCTTATTATATCTTGACACGTCATATTATTAATAGTAATATTATGAATATGAAAAACACAATTAAAAAATCACCTGTCGCTTTAGCCGTTCTTTGTTTTCTTATTGAGGAGCCTATGCATCCGTATCGTATGCAACAGCTTATTAAAGAGAGGGGGAAAGATGAAGTTATTAACGTTCGCCATCGCACGAGTATTTACCAAACGATTGATCGTTTACATCGAGACAAGGCCATTACCATCCAGGAAAAGAAAAAAAATGAAGGGAGACCGGATTTAATTGTTTATGAAATCACGGATCTAGGACGAAACACTGCATATTCATGGATCCGGGAAATGATTTCTACACCGGCTCAGGAGTTTTTAGAGTTCCCTGCTGCTGTATCTTTTCTGGCATTGTTAACGCCTGAAGATGTTGCATTGCTCTTCAAGCAAAGAGTAAGTGTTCTTGAAAATACACTTGCTCGACTTGAAGAAGATCAGTTTCAGAAAGGAGCATCAATGAGTCTGCCGCGCTTATTTTTACTTGAGGCCGAATATCAACGAGCAGTACTTACGGCTGAAATAGAATGGATTCAATCAATCATCGCGGATATTAACGCAAAACGGCTGAAATGGAGCATGGAAGAGCTGCGCGAGAAAGAAAACTAATTTATATATGAAAGGTTGTATTTTTAATGAATAAACGATTAAATAAATCCTTATCATTTGATGAAACAGTTCCTGTCCTCGTTGTTGGAGGAAGTCTGGTAGGCCTGTCATTCTCCCTTTTTCTGTCTCGCCAAGGAATTAAGCCATTAGTCGTAGAGCGCCATCCAGGAACGGCCATTCACCCGCGTGTTTCGAGCCTAACCGCCCGAACGATGGAAATATTCCGTTCGGCCGGGATCGAGGAGGTGATTCGCCATGAAGAGCCCCCTTTCCCTCGAGATTTTGGCATCATGTTTGTAGAGAGTTTGGCTGGGCAAGTATTTGATAACCTGATGGAAGATATGAGTGCTTACTTTACGGATGCCAGCCCAGTTGAAGGAAACGGCATCGCACAAGATCTGCTTGAGCCGGTTCTCCGGGCACAGGCCGAACAAGCCGGTGTCGATTTGCGCTACAACACGGAGTTGATCGAGTTCGAAGCTGACGAGGATAGCATCTCGGCCGTGATTTGTGATCGAATCAGCGGCGAAACGCGCCGTGTTCGAACCAACTTTTTAGTAGGAGCGGATGGGAGTAAGAGTGGAACCCGCACACAATTAGGTATTGGCCAACATGGAGAAGGTACGCTCTTCCATCTGATCAGCGTCGTTTTTGATGCAGAAATTCATGAGCTGTTTAGAAGCCAAAACGCGCATATGTGTTTTTTCGCCAATGATACCGTAAGCGGAAGTCTTGTACTGTATCCTGGAACTTCCAGGCGACCCCATATATACCGGTTGGACGTTATATATGATCCCGAAGAGGAAACGATTGCCGATTATCCGGAGGAACGCTGTGCTGCATTAGTTAGGGCAGCAATCGGAATTCCTGACATCCCCGTTACGATCAAAAAGGTATTGACTTGGGAAATGGCTGCCCGCGTAGCTGATCGCTTCCAACAAGGCCGCATTTTTTTAGTTGGTGATTCCGCACGGGTTCAACCTCCAAGCGGCGGTTTGGGAGGCAACACCGGCATCGCCGAGGCGCAGAACCTTGCTTGGAAACTGGCCGCCGTCTTGCGCGGTGAAGCCGGTTCGGATTTGCTTACGACATACGATGTTGAACGGCGGCCCATAGCGGATTACACGGCAGAACAAGTCGTCATGCTGTCCCAGCAGCGTGAACACGAGGGATCGGATGGGATTACAGTAAGTACCCTGGATGTCAATATGGGTTATCGTTATCAAGACGGCGCATTCGTACCTGAAGCAGGCGTGCAGAACCTCCCAATTGTACAGTCGCCCGAGTTATGGACGGGACAGCCGGGAACCCGTGCGGCGCACATTGTTCTCGAACGGGACGGTCGTACCATCTCCTCATTAGATCTATTTGGTTCTCGATTCGTCTTGCTCGTTGGCCCCGATGGACAAAGCGGGTTGGAGGCTGCTCAACATGTTAAAGATGAGCTCCGTCTCCCGATGGATATTTATCAGATTGGTGGTCATAAAGGTGATTTCAGCGATCCCGGGAACGATTTTCTTGACACATACGGAATCACTTCTACAGGGGCTATCATCGTGCGGCCAGACGGGTATATCGGATGGCGAAAACCGGTTGCCGAGGAGAATAAGGAAGAAATGGAAAAAGTCTTAACCAATGCCCTGCTGACAATCCTTTTTCGCTAAATCAACTACTTCAAAAAGGAAAGGAAAATAATCATGCTCACATTTGAATATACTGAGACTTATGACTACCCTGCATCTATTGTTTTTTCACGTCTCATTGATCTAAAGGGACGAGATTCCTGGATTAAAGGCATTACAGAGATTCAAGTCACTCCTGAAGGACCGGCCCAGTTGGGAACCAAATATTTTGAGAGTGGAAAATATTCAGGTTTTAAAAGCGAAAAAACAATGATCGTAACCGAGTGTATCAAGGATCATTTGTTGACAATGGAGACAACGCCCGATGAAAAACAATCGTTTCGCGAAAGCTATCGTATTGAGCCGATATCAGAAAAATCTTGCCGTGTTCATTTCACCATTCAAGTTGGCAACGTCCCAAAGGTAGCTGAATTTTTCATGGGTCAATCTATGAAAAAAGAACAACCACAAACAGCTGCCCGCTTGAAGGCTGTCCTTACGGGATGACCTCCATATTGTTTGTTACGCACGAGTGCAATTACGGCATTTCTTGGTGTGTTTGAGAAATTTTTGTTTGGCTTCTTATGGACTGCATGAACCAGTGAAGTGACTTTTTGCCGTTAGAGGTTAAAAAGAAGCCACGGGCATGTGTTCGCGGCTTCTTTATTAATAAAAATTGTTATTGCGGCTTTGCAGCCATTGATTGAATTCGGCAGGTGTGCGCACATTATTGTCTAATACAGCGGTATAGATATCGAAGCTTTTCACTTGCTTCCCATACTCGGCTCGTGCAGCCCAAACGGTTTTAATGCTTAAAATAGAGACAATCGTTGCCGGAGTAAGACGGTCGGGCATCGTGCGAATATGCTGTAGATCAGGCTGCTTATCAGGCTCGTCTACGAACCAAATATCCAGTTCCCATTTATTGCCGTTTTTTGACTCGTACGTCATACCGAGAAAATAACCGTCGGGATAGGTCGGATCGGTGTTCCAGTTGCCAGTATCGTTGATGAATTTCAAATCCCGGACTTGAGGATTGGACATTAATTGCGCTGCAATTCCGGAAATTGCAGCGATGTTCAACTTGGAACAAGCGACCGTAATATCGAGGTCTCTCCAAACCATTAAACCAAGCGCCGAACTCCCTACTTTTACTGGCGTACCGGCTGTTGCCAGCAATTGCTTAAGGTGCATCTCTTCCGCAATCGCATCTGCTTCAGCTTGTAACTGCAGTTGGCGAGCAAGCAGATCTTCCTGTTCTAACATTTTCCGCTCCCCCCTTTTTTGTTATTATTACAGTATAACGAATAAATGGCCATGTTGTCTCTGAAATACGCAGCTTCATATAGGTTTAGATATAATGATTTTAGGGTTTATCACTATATATAGTACATAACTTTATAAATATGAAATGGTATCTAGGATTATCCACTGATGATGGGAGATGAATGAAATGAGAAAACTTCGAATTCCTTCTTTTTTGCATGATGTATTTGGTGAAAAACAGTCTGTTGGATCCATTCTGACGATACTGCTTTTTGGGGGGATTCTGACGGCTGCGCTATATTACAGATTCCCGGAATTGACCGACCATTTGCCGGCGTGGCGCAGCTCCCTGGCATTATTATTGATATTCGATGTTTTTGCCGGCTGCATAGCAAATTTTACGGCTTCAACCAGCAACTTTTATGCGGTGCGAAAAACAAATCGGATCGTATTCATTGCGATCCATGTCCATATCGTGCTTGTTGCCTTTCTCCTCAATACCGATATTTGGTATTCACTGGGGATATGGGCTTATACGATCATCGGGGCATTTATCGTAAATAGCTTTATCGGGAAACATTCGCAATTATTCGTAGCGGGCTTGCTTTTGTCTGTTGGTCTAGGCTGCATGCCCATGCTGCCAGGAATAACGCCTTATATGCTGATCATTGGCATACTGTTTTTAATGAAAGTATTGTTTAGCTTCTCCGTCGATCATTATGGCAAAGCAAAGCATAACACCGGTAAAGAAGCATAAATCGCCTAGAATAATCGAGCTGGTCAAGCTGAACAAATCCTTATTCTTATCACATGAGCAGAGCATTTTCCCCGGACCTTTATTCTTGTATTTATTTGGCGATTCCGAACAGTACCTTAAGGCAAAAAGAAATGTGACAGCGTTTTTGTCCTTTATGTTTGATAAAAGCTTGTTACTAATCCATATTCGCCATCTATTCTTGAGTTTGAAGGGCTAAACGTATGCCTAATCCAATATAAATTAAACCAACAATTTTCTCGACTTTATTAGCAAAAATACCTGATGTTTTGAACATCTTTGCTCCAATGAAACTTGTACAATAAGCCAAAAAGGTAGTGAATGCAATGCTCATTAGCACAAATACAATACCTAAAATAAGAAGTTGTAATGTCACACTGCTTCCGTCATTTTGGATAAATTGAGGTAAAAATGCTAAAAAGAATAATGCTGTTTTAGGATTCAATACTTCCGCTAAAAAGCCTTGTTTAATTGGTGTCCAACTCGAGCTTTTATCTATACTCACAGACGTTTGTTCAAGGTGTGATTTTTCTTCTTGTTTAGTCTTTGTAAGTAACATTTGAATCCCTAAGTAGCATAAATAAATAACCCCGATATATTTTACGATTTCAAATGCTAAAGCTGAACTTAATAATATCGCTGATAGCCCTAAAACAGCGAACAACGCATGGATACTATCGCCTAAGCCAATTCCTAAAGCGGTCATAATACCGTTTTTTCTCCCGCTTTTTATCGTTTGCGAAATTGTAATAATGACCGCAGGACCCGGGATTAGAAATAAAAGAAATACAACGACAATAAATGAAAACATGCTATCACTACACCTTTCTTCCATAAAAAATCATAACATTTCATTATCATGATCTGCTAATTTTTTACCTAGTCTAAACTAAATGAATATCGAAATATTCTCTTTTATTATACAGAAAAACTGAAAATGATGGTATGAAAATCCGATTTCATACCGTCTTTTTAAATAACTTTATTATTCGTGAACAACTCGCACACAGAGATATCGAAGACGCAGTATTGTATACTAAGAGTAGATTTTGAAGATCTGAGTCTTCCCACCATGAGCTCCCGAGTCTGGTTTTCATCCTTATCAGTAACAATTATTTCTCCATCAAGAATGGCTGCATCCAAAATATCTATATAATGAGTTCCTTAAATTTTGTGATGACTTCGTTATGGTGTTTCGTATATAATCTAATCTTTCCATGGATAATTTGTGATATCTGGCTTCAAATTCAAGTTATTACGAAAAATGTTTTCTAGATCATAATGTTTCTTTAAGCTAATTAAACGATGTAGTATTTCTTCTGAATAAAACTCCTCCAATCTGTCCGTATCACCAATCTCAATAAAGTTCACGTCGGCTCCAGCAGCATAAGGTTTTAATTTATCCCACACATTCTCCATACAAGTGTAATAACGATCTGCTTCTTCCATCGATGTGAAAACATTTGATATGTGAACCAAGTAGGGTTTATTCCTGTGAGCAAATGCCGTATGATTCTCTGGTACTCGACTTATTGCTCCCCCAAGCACACGTAATTGAATACTGATGTTCGACGATAGATTCTTATTTACTACTTCAACAAAAGTCTTTGCCTTTTGCTCGTCAAATGTTTCCATATACATATTTCGCCCATATGACCCAAATGTTAGATCTTCAGGAAGATTCGTTAGTAAATTTTTGTACGGTTGTTGTGTAACTTGATCTGAAATGATGTTTCCAATTTTACGAAAAGGTGCTATGACATTTTTGCCCGTCTCTAGATCGCCAGCGTAACAAAATGATACGGATATTACAGGTTGAAAGTGATATTTTGCTGGAAGAAACGGTACCGGATGTGCAGCCATCATATCAATAATTACCGTGAGTTCATCTGGGGCTTCATAAGCAAGATTCACTATTTTCAGCAAATCTTCAGCTTTTATTCCTTTATAATATAATGTACCTCCAAGTACCTCTTCAACTTCGAAGAGATCGAATTCGAAATCAGTGATGATACCGAAATTACCAGCGCCTCCACGAACGCCCCAAAATAATTCTGGATTCTCTTTCCTGCTTGCTCGGCAAACTTCACCATCTGCTGTGACCATCTCAATTGAACGTAAAGCGTCAATGGTAAGTCCATACTTGCGTGATAAAAACCCAATACCACTTCCTTGTGTAAGCCCTCCAACCCCTACGGAAGCCGCATCACCTGACGGAATCGCCAGTTTGTAGGGTTGAAGCGCATCACTCACATCCCCCCAGGTATTACCCGGACCGAGATGGGCATTCCGTAATTGAACATTTACATCAATATGGTTTACATCAGACAAATCAATTAAGACTGACTGATTTTCTGTGTAATACCCAACATAACTATTATGCCAACCACTTCGTACCGCTAAAGGAAGCCGATGTCTCCTGGCGAAGTTAAGAACTTTTATAATGTCTTGTACATTTTTAACCCTTACAATTAAGCATGTAGCAGTCCTTACAGCCATATTCCAATACTTTTTTACCTGAGAGTCTGATGAGAATAAAATAGACCCTTGAATTTGCTGCTTTAGTTCAGTAATCTGTGGTTTTAATTGAGAAAAACTTTGTTTCATTGGTCTGCTCCTTTTCAAAATAATTGCCAAGAGTTTTATAAGGTGCATTTGCACTCTTGGGAAAAGACACGTTAGAGATAATTTTTTCTAAACCCAATTAAAAATATTCAAGTTATTGGCTATACGATACTATCATCCTTTCTCTGATCCATTTTTGTAAGTAACCCTGTACTTGGTTTTAATTGTAGTTTATGATAGTGACAACGGATGTCATAAACTTTTAAAAAAATGGAGAAAAACAATGTACAAATCGAAACGGCTAATGGAATTGATGATGACTGTCAATCGAAAGAGAAAATTTACAGTCAAGGAACTTGCCGAGGAATTTGACGTGTCATCGAGGACGATATTAAGAGATTTACAAGAGCTGAGTGAGTTAGGGGTCCCTTTGTATTCGGAAGTGGGTCCTCACGGTGGTTATCAGGTGTTGAACGATAGAGTCTTGCCTCCTATCGCTTTTACCGAGGAAGAGGCTGTCGCCATCTTTTTTTCGAGTTATGCGTTACGTTACTATTCATATCTTCCTTTTAAAAAGGAATCCTCTTCGGCACTAAAAAAATTTTATTCTTTCATGCCTGACGATATACGGGATCGTATCGATCAAATGAAGGACCGTTTTGATTTTGTCACACCGATGAGACAATTGAAAACTCCCTTTCTATCCACTTTTCTTGATGCGGCTATTCATCAAAAAGTGCTTCTCATTGATTACGAATCACGAAAAGGAAAATTAAGTCGTGAAATACAACCAATTGGTATCTATGCAAGCAACGGTTTATGGTACTGTCCTGCTTATTGTTTTCTTCGTGAGGATTTTCGCTTGTTCCGCTGTGACAGAGTTCTGTCGGTTGATGATTCTCCCACAACAAGACCTTTGGATTTACGACATGTTGATATAGGAAATTGGGAGTCTTTTCTTAAGGAGGAGCGAAAGTACGTCAAGCTCTATGTGGAGCTGACAAAAGTGGGTGTCCAGAGATGCGAAGCTGAATTATGGCAGCCGAAAATTAATATTCGGAAAGCTGAGATAGGATCGCCTCCTAAAGTTCATATTCGGGAGGACGGCACTGGTTGGCTGGACAATGACGTTCCGAAAAGCCATATTTCGTTTTTGGCAAAGTTTTTTATCGGCTTGGGAAATGATGCAACAGTAGTAAAACCACCTGAACTGATAGATTGTATGAGATGTATGCTTTTAGAGATCATGGCAAAGTATGAAAGTAGCGACTTTAAGTAGTCGCTACCAGAAACTCCTCTCTGCTCGGCAGTCTAAGACCATCGGTTCGTCCGGTAAAATATCGTTGGTTAAGATCGGCCGAGGATACATGCCGGACTGTTCGGAACCTGCCTTGCGGGCCAATGCCAGTATCTCCGGCGGTCTGAAGAAGCTAATGAAAGGCGTGCCGCTTACTCGCGCTCCCTTCTCCGCCGCCTCAACCTCAGGACGCTCCTCGGGTTCGGCGAGCTCAAGCGGTAACAAGAACGTAATGGCCAGCATGGAGCCGGGGGAAAACATTGCAACCTGGCGCAGTGTGGCCGTGATCGCGTTCTTGGTGAGGTACGAGGTGACACCGGTGGAGGCCACCACAGCTGGCAGGCTCGCGTCGAAACCAGCTGCCGTTAGCTGGTCCCACCAAGACCAGCATAACGTTAAAAAATAAACATATCTACTACACTATTTGATTATAACTAATAATGGACAATCCATAATTACGGAGGTTTATCATGCAAACATGGGTAACAGATATAATGGAGCAATTCGGTTATATCGGGGTTTTTTTTATGATGGCGTTGGAAAATGTATTTCCACCGATACCATCTGAGGTTATTCTCCCTTTCGCGGGATTTATGACAACAACAACTCAATTGACCGTTATGGGAGTTGTCGTAACATCGACAACGGGCTCGGTACTCGGCGCAATCATTCTTTATAGAATTGGTAAGCTACTCGATGTAAAACGGATGGAGAAAATAGTCAGTAGATGGGGACATATCATTCGAGTTAAGAAAGAGGATATTCATAAAGCGGACGAGTGGTTTGACAGGTATGGCTATTGGACTGTGCTATTTTGCAGGATGATCCCGCTAATACGAAGTCTGATTTCGATTCCAGCGGGTATGTCAAATATGAAATTTTGGTTATTTTTACTGTTTACGATGATCGGTACCGTTGCATGGAATGTCATTCTCATTTTAATTGGTGCCGCATTAGGTGAATCATGGACAAACATTCTTCAGTTTATGGATATATATTCAACTATAGCTTATGTCCTTATCGGTACTGGAATAGTTGTTTTTATCATTCTATTTATCTCGAAGAAAAGAAATAATAAAGGGTAGTTTACCAAAGGGATGTGCATATTCGATGGATTTAATTGAAATTTTAAAAGCAATTATTTTAGGTCTGGTAGAAGGATTAACAGAATTTGCTCCAGTTTCTTCAACAGGTCATATGATAATCGTTGATGACATGTGGTTGAAATCTGAAGCGTTTTTAACAGAGTATGTTGCGAACACATTTAAAATAGTTATCCAACTTGGTTCGATTTTAGCAGTAGTGGTTGTTTTTAGAAAAAGATTTTATGACCTATTGGGCTTAACAAAACATAATAATAATGAAGCAATGAGAAATCACCGCTTAAAATTAAGTCAAGTTATCGTAGGTTTGATCCCAGCTGGTGTTTTAGGTGTTTTATTTGAAGATTATATTGATGAACATTTATTTTCAACGGAAACAGTTTTGATAGGTTTACTTTTAGGAGCTATATTGATGATTATTGCTGATAAATTTGCTCTAAAAGATCCTGTAGCCAAAACAGTAGACCAAATTACGTATAGACAAGCGTTTACGGTTGGGCTTATTCAATGTTTTTCCTTATGGCCAGGATTTTCGAGATCTGGTGCAACCATTTCTGGTGGTGTATTGACTGGGATGAGCCATAAGACTGCTGCCGATTTTACCTTTATTATGGCCGTTCCGATCATGGCGGGGGCTAGTGGGTTATCTTTATTAAAAAACTTGCAGTATTTTACCATTGATGCACTACCATTCTTCATCGTTGGTTTTATTAGTGCATTTGTATTCGCACTAGTATCTATCAAATTTTTCTTGAAGCTGATTGACCGAATTAGACTCGTTCCATTTGCGATATATCGGATTGTTTTAGTTGTGGTCGTTTGGCTGATTTATTTTTAGAATAGTTGTTAATTATGTGGATTTGAAATAAAGTGTGATCATTTATAAGCGTTTGATGAAAAATGTAGCTGGAATTGTGTAATAGCCAAAGAGGCAAAAATAGCGACAGGAAACAGACATGATAGAGCCTGCTCCCAACCAAAACAAGTGAGTTGCTTAAGTGATCTCATGATTTGTGCCTTCAAAGGTTTTTTTCGAGAATCATTTTGGATGGTTAAATTCATGAGAGTAACTCCTCTTTTATAAATTTGATTTATTGAAATTATGGAAAAATAAATCTCCCTTTTCCTTTCAATGTTAAATATTCCTCGCTTTTAACCTTTGGTGTCTTCATCACTTCGGTATTCTAAAATATCTCCGGGCTGACATTCTAAAGCCTTACAAATCGCCTCTAAAGTTGATAATCGAATCGCTTTTGCCTTTCCGTTTTTCAATATAGAAAGGTTAGCCATTGTTATTCCAACCCTATCCGAAAGTTCTGTTACGCTCATTTTCCTTTTAGCCAGCATCACATCAATATTGATTATAATTGCCATTGTTTTCACCTCAGACCGTTAAATCATTTTCTGATTTTATAGTAATAGCTTCTTTTAAAAGTCTTTGGAGAACAGCAGCAAAGACTGCGATTACCATTGAAGCAAAAATAATGATCAATCCGATTACTATGATACCTGGGGCGTCGTCTATCTCCGCGATGAGATATAAAAGCGGCATGCCTGCCACATACACGATACTGATTGTGACTGCACAGTATTTTATATTCTTTAAAGCTTTTACAGAAATTTGCGAGAAAGCTTGTGTTTTGTCAATATAGCTTAAAAGTTTAAAAGCTTGATACAGAGCAAAGTAAAAAGGTATCGCTGCTGCATACATGACGATAAAAACGAGATATTTCATATAAGCAACATCTGGATACAGATCTGCTGCATAATTCGCTATCTCAGGCACCAAAAATATACACAAAGCAAGAACTGGGATTCCAATAAGAACAACAGCTATCTTTAAAAAAAGTGTTGATCCTCGTTTCATAAAAAACACCTCACTTATTTATTGTGATTTTGATTTTAACACATAATTTATCGTTTTACAATAAATAATTATCACTATTAGATATTTTATTGTTGAAATTCAATTCACTAAACTGAAAATGGCCAAATACCTAAATGTTAGGATCACACAAAATACATAAACAGTCTCTTCAAAAAGCGTACTTTTGAAAAGAGTTGTTTGGAACAAATAAAATTTCCGGCAAAGAAAGGGTAAATTATCGATATTAAAAAACCGGAACCCAACAAAGACGGTTAAGCATTCTGAGTAAGGATGAATTCAAAGCTATCTTTGGTAGACCGAACTTTACATATGAAGACGCTGTTATTATTTTTCACTTTCCAAACCGAGAAAGAGTTACTACGAAGGCTGCGAGGCTCATTTTGTCCTGTAACTTGACAATTGAAGGCCAAGAATCTTTTTGTTTTATGAACGGGGGCAGGGTGATAAGTTCGATCAAAAAATATGCTGTAACCCTTGATATTACATCCGTGCTAAGTTCCATTTATAAAAAAGATTGATCAAAACCGGGTACAATTGCCTCATTTTGATCAATCTTTATTTTAAAGGGTCGAGCTTTAACCAATGAAGTGGAGTTCAACCCCCTATTCCCGAATGAAAATCATTTTGATGAAACGACCATAGCCTAATTCTCCTTACGCATTAAAAGTTGTAACGTTTCTTCAAGTCCTTTTCTGAAGGGAGTTGCTGGAATTGGGCCGATTCGTCTCTCATATTTTTCACCATTCAAAACAAACCCTTCTTTCGTAAGATACATGATCTCAACAACTTCTCTAATAAATGGATCAAACAAGCCAATGAAGCGAATCGCATTTTTATTTAAAGGAATGACCCTCTTTCGATTTCCAGTTACTTCCCGAGCTATCCGAATGATTTCTTTTCCTGAAATCAATCCCGCTCCAGGTATATTCCAGTTCTCTCCATAAGCATCGTCTTTTTCCGCTATATTCACAACCATCTTGGCTGCATCCGGTAAATAGACATATTCCCGTGGTGTTTTCAAATTTCCAATAAAGATTGAATTTTTACGAGCAGCCATCCCTTCCAATGTAGGCTGTAAATAGGAATTCTGTGAGGTCGCGCCATAATAATCCGGTAGCCTGACAATTAATGCCTTTGCATTCTCCCATTTGTTACTGAATATTAAGTTCTCGAATTCTACCCTTAATTTCCCTTTCTTCGTATGTGGCTGTTTTGGATGATTTTCAACACCCTTCGCAACTTGATGCCCGTAAACATAGATCCCATCAACAATGACAATCTTCTTTCCTAGAATATTCGCTGCTTTCATCACATTTTCTCCAAGCAAAAGAAGTCGATCAGCCATTTCTTGATATTTAACATTAGCACACTGGAATATAACCTCAACATCTTTTGCCGCCTCTACAATCGTTTGGTAGTCAAATATATTACCCAGCTTATACGACAACCGTTGATTAAAATGGTGCTGTTCTATTAATGCTTTCAATTTATTTTCGGAACGTCCGAAGGCAATCACCTTGACACCTCTGGTCAGTAATTCCGATACAATAACCCGGCCCGTCCCACCAGTCGCTCCTAATACAATCGCAGTTTTCATTGTCCATTCTCCTTTAATTAGTGATTGATCAATAACTAATATTGAAATAAAAAACCGACGCTAATCGGTCATGGGTTTTGCTCCATCATCAATTAGTTCCGGTAAATCTATAAAATAGGAAATATTGCAGAGTATTCCCCTAGCCAGAAAGGTCGTGACTGCTCTATCGGCATTTGCGATTCCTACAGCTCGAAACCTTTCCAATGTATAACTTCTAATACGTGACAAACCCTTCTGCGTAGATTTTCTTATTGATTCTTCTGTCACCGAAAGCCCTATAACCTGCAAGGCGATCTCATTGGGGTTTGATACAGACATCTCCTCATATGCTTCAATCATTTTGGTAACAAGTTGATCTGGGTTGGCCTCCACATTTTTAAAAGTTTGAAGGATCCTTTCATATGCCCGATCCAAAGCTGCTACAAACAATTCCTCTTTAGTTTTAAAGAATCTAAACACATAAGGTTGAGATATGCCTGCTTTTTCAGCAATAAGTGCGGTGGTTGTATTATAATAACCTCTTTCCGCAAATATTTCTAAACCCGCCTCAAGAATATCTTCTTTACGAGTGTCACTTTTTGATCTAACCATTGTTCAACCCCCTTATTGCGTTTAGTTATTGATTGATTAATTACATAATAACCGACTTTGATATTTTATGCAAGGAAATATGAGAAATGGATGTTATATCGCAATTGGGAATATAGAAAACTCCATCAAACCAATGAGCATTAATAACTGTTTCTGCAGCATCCGTAATAATCTCTCGACTTGGTAGGGAATAACGCATCCCAATATGTCCCATAGCAATCCCATCATTAACCCCGATGGTATTAAATTCAAATGGAACTCCACCGGCTTCTTAAATCGCTTCTTTTACCACTTCTGCAAAGTGATTCAAATGCTTATGTCTGGAATAATAGCAATATATGAATTACAAACACCGATAAAAGGTTTTTCTAAATCTTTTGTTTTAAGACCTGTTGCATATAATAGACTTCGATGCGGGCGCGGTTATCACTTCTCATTGCTTACATCTCCTTTTATGTCAGATCCTTAGACGAAATTTAACAAATAGGCAAAGGTCCTTTGAACACTCATCACAAGTGGAATTAACCGACCTTTAACGGTTCGTCATAAATTTTAACTCCATCCGTAACGGTTAATTTGCTGAAACCTTCTGATAAATCCTTTGTGACTGGTCCCGGTCTTCCCTCACCAATAATACGTCCATCAATCTTTGTTACAGGAATGACTTCTGCAGCGGTCCCTGTTAAAAACACTTCATCTGCCGTATAAACTTCATGTCTAGTAAAAATACCTTCTGTCATTTCATACCCTTTTGTTTCTGCTAACTCCATTATCGCATTTCTAGTAATTCCGACAAGCGCTCCTACATAGCCAGGTGGTGTTTTCAGTTTATTATCTTTCACTATGAATATATTATCAGCAGATCCCTCTGCCACATACCCTTGATCATTTAACATTAAAGCTTCCGATACTCCTGCTAATGTGGCTTCTATTTTTACCAATACATTATTTAAATAGTTTAGAGATTTCACCATCGGGCTTAATGCATCCGAACGATTACGTCTTGTAGCAACTGAAATGATCTCAAGCCCAGTCTCATATAACTCTTTCGGATAAATGCGTAACGGTTCTGCAATGACCATTACTGTCGGGTTCTCGCATGTATAGGGATTTAATCCTAAATCACCTGCACCACGTGAGACTACGATGCGAATATAGCCATCTTTCAGCTCATTTTGGCGGAGTGTTTTTACAACAATGTTAGTCATTTCCTCTTTTGAATACGGAATGGTTAACATGATGGACTTCGCCGAGTCTTAAATAATTTTGTTTTAGCTGTTATATTATCCCTTGGAAATAGGGATAAAGCCTCGCTCATTATTTTTCTTAGCTCACTCATTCCTATCAGGAGCCATAGGAAGCTGTTCTAACCATTTGTTTTTAACCATTATTTTAGCCCCTTCCACAACGAATAATTAATAATAACTTCAACATAGTATTTTTTTGAGTGAAAATAAGGTAATAATTAGAAGTGTGGATGAAAAATCTATTGTAAAAAAGGGAGCTTTTTGCAATGATAGGGTTTATTATCGCAATAATTCTTTTTAATTTGGTATGTTTTACAACCAATAAGCGACTAACCAAAAATCAATTTGTACATATATGGACGTTTACAATCGCTCTCCAGGCGGTTACAGAGACATTTATTGACTTTAAATACCATGGCTATTGGTACTTTAGTAAAGAAATTAATTGGTGGGTGCTTCCTGCTTTTACTATATTGATTCCTCCTGTAAATATCATTTTTTTAAATTGGTATCCATTTAAGAAAACCTTTTACAAACAAATGCTTTATATACTTTGTTGGACAATAGCTATCACATTATATGAAGCCGCCGCATTGTTACCTGAACCATGGGGTTATTTTCACCATAGCTGGTGGAGTATATGGTATTCATTACTGGTTAATCCATTTTTGCTTATCGCTGTCTTAAGTTATTATAGATGGATCTGTAAAATCGAATCGTGCGCGAATTTAGATAAGAACAGAGCCTGCTTTTTAAAAAAAGATTAATTAAAACAGGCTCTTAAAATATTTTGTTCTAGCTAGAGAATTCTTATAAAAATAATTTGATCATTTTCTACCTGTGCTGCTCTTTTTTTAATAATTTTACTCTGATATAATTTCAACAGTAAACCCCTGGAGCTTGAACATAAAAGGTATATTAACTATTATCTTCTTAAACTAACCTGCTGCTTTAGTTTAATTACATTCCTTCACAATCTCCATTAATTTTATCATAACTATTAAATAATCTTAGGGAAGATCTTCAACCTACTTATAGTAAAGAACACTTTGTCAAAGTAAACAGCTTTTTTATCAAGTAGGGTATTTTTGCACAACCCCTTGAAAAGGTTTATTTCAGAATATCCTAAAAACAATCATACCTATCGTCAATGAAAAATGGGCGCTTCCTCATTCCAGAAAAGCGCCCCACTTATTCCTTGTCACCTTGGTTCTTTTCCTTTAACCCGTGCAAATAATCGTCCAGGCGATCGAGTCTTTCCTCCCAGATTTGTCGGAAAGACTCCAGCCAGGAATCCAATTCTTTAAATGGCTCCGGCCGAAGCTTATAGATTCGTCGATTGGCAACCGCCTGAACCCCAACAATTCCCGCCTCGCTTAGCACGCGAAGATGTTTTGACGCTTGGGGCTGGCGAAGCTGAAGTCGATCGGCGATCTCTCCTACGGTGAGAGGGCCTTCACGTAAAAGTTCAACGATGTGTAACCGATTGGGTTCGGCAAGTGCACTCCATTTCGTCGTATCCACTGTTTCCTCTACATTCCAACCATTTGAATTTCCATTGCTGTCTGCCCCTGGATGATATGAATTGCCCTTCTCATTGGAAACACTCCCTTGTATATTATACCGTACATAAGTTCATAGCACCTATCCATAGTATCTGCTGAACAACCGTTGCTAAACACATGTACGTATTCCCCTACAATGAGTTTACTGGATTCGTCCCTCTTTTAACAAGGTAACTGATTTGTCGATACGTCGTTGCCGGGTTTCCGCTTTCTTGGCACCTTCAATCGTTAGTACAAACCGTCGCTTGTTACTGTAAGACAGCCCATCGAAAAACTTCTTCGCCCCGGGTTCCCGGTCAAGCGCTTCGGCGAAATCGGGCGGTACGGTCACCGCACGAGGCTCGGTATCAAGTACAATGTCGACATCTACCTCATCCCCGGCTTCCACATCAGCGCCTTTACGATGCTCTGCACTAACGGGAATCATGAACTTCCCTCCCATGGTTCCCACGGTACTACGGTAGGTATAATCTTTAATCATCACTTTCACCCTCGGTTTTTTCCCTGAATTCAGGCTCTCCATGATTTCCTCCGGAACCTGTATGCCTGTTGCGGTCTTACCGTTAAGCTGAATGACGGCACGAAACTTCATCTAAAATCTACCTCCTGTTTTTTAATTGATATTTTTTATTTGAAAAGCTCAAACTTTAACTGTACGGCCATTATTGATATCCAGCCCATGCGAGGAGCACAACCGCGATGGAAAAAGCGATGTTGATCCATTCATAGTCGGTACCTGAGGCGATCCCGGCAAAACCTGCAAAAAAGAGCACACCAGTGATGATGGAATAGACGGCCCAGCCTGTCCAAAGAGAGAAAAATCGGCGGGCAAACACAAAACATGCTCACATCAACGGAAAAAAAACCGACTAAAATGTACAGAGAACCGGCAATCACGCCGAAAGTAAGTAATTTTCTGATCCTTGTTGTGGTTACTAAGCTGTTTTGATTCTCACATCTTTTTTTAAAGATACGCTATCCATCATATCCATCTCCTATTTTTTATAAATTTGAACAATATTTCATTCCATAAAAAACTCGGTCAACACCGGCGCCAGTGCGTCCGGTTTGACAATGTGTGTCTGGCGTTCCAACGTTCGGTGTTTCGCATTTGGAAGCACGTTCGCAAGTTCCTGCATAGCGTTATTCATCCACGCCGGACTTTTCCCGCCGACCCCAACGAGCGTAGGAATCGTTACAGAAGACCATTCTTCTGCCGATAACGACTTCCCTTTCTGATGGTCAACGGTAAGAATAGTGTCGTAAGGCAGTGTGTGCGCAATGGCCTTCATTTTTTTCCAGGCGGGCATGAACGGCATCATCGTGATAAATATGGCAGGAACACCTACTCCTTTTCCCATGAAGAGTTTAATGGCTTTGCCCCGGCGATCCGATGCCACATGTTCGGTAAGTTGGTCCAAATAATCTTCCGGTACCCCAGCCCGGCTGTCGTCAACAACGAACGGTGCCTCATACAAAGCCAATTTCTTAATGGCTGGGAGGCACCGGGCCGCTTCAAGAGCAAGCGCTGCACCGGAAGAGCTACCAAACACGTAGGCTGATCCCCCGGCTTCCTGAATAAGAGCATCAATATCTTCAACCTCTCGCTCGACGGCATATGGTTTCTTTTCATCACTGTCCCCACGACCACGGCGATCGTAAGTATATACGGTGAAATCCTCTTTTAACTGTTCCGCCAGCGGGCCATTTGGACCTGATGCCCGGTAACAAAGTGCCCCATCTACCAAAATCAATACCGGGCCATTGCCTGTTTTATCGTACGCGATAGAAGTACCGTCTTTCGAAATGACCTTATTCATGAGATTCTCCTTCTTTCTTAATGATTTAAATACCATTCACGCCCCTTAATTATTATGATGTCTGCATCATTGGACATATATAAGTCGTAAGTTTTGCGATTTCAATATCCTTTCACCATTTCATTTTTATCTTGCTCTTGACCTTTATAATGAACCTCTTTCACGCGATCTGAAGTTCTTCCAAAACCTTCGCCAATTTGTCGTTGATACACTCGGTGAGTCCTTCCTTCATGCCCATTTTCAGTGTTGACTCAAGTTCTTTAGCCGACTCTAACTGAATACGAACAGTAAGTTTCGTCTTTCCTTCCTGTTCGGCAAAGGTGACTGTTACCTGATGCTCTGGGATGCCTTCAACCGGGTTGGCGCCCTCATCCGAGAAGCCGCCGGTATAAACAATCTTCTCCGGCTCAACAATTTCGCGGTAAACCGCTCTGGCCCAATTTCTGTCACCTTCGGGCGATTCCATACAATAGTGCCAGATTCCACCGGGACGAAGGTCAATGTTGCAAACTGGAATCGTAAACGGCTCCGGCGCCCACCAGCGAGAAATATGCTTGGGTTCAGTGAATGCCTTAAATACAAGCTTACGTGGCGCATCAAAGACACGCACCAACGTAAATTCCCGCTCTCCTACGTTTGAAGTGATGTTTTCCAATGCATTGCTTTTTGCCATTACAAATCCCTCCTTTTCAAATTTTCCACTCAACTACAGCCTGTAAATTTGGAAAATACTCAAATTCGAATTTGTATTTATAGTATACCACATAAGGAATATTCCTTCAAAGGAATATTCAAAAGAATTTTGTAGCTTTACATAAAAAACACTTACTTGTCAATCAAAACAATTGTATGGTTATGTGATAAGGAAACCATATCATACAATCTATTTCTTCAACAACCTAAGTTCACCCCATCAGCTCAAAAAGCTTTATTCAATTATTTGGTGTTGGTTTAAAATAAAATTTGATTGTTGCTCCGAAAAAGCACCCATTTGTGGGGGAATGTTTATTTATATCGAACCACAAAAATCCCCCACTTCATAAAGTCATAAAGTTAGGGGATTATTGTGAAATAACGGATAAAGTTTTCCTATTAATTTATTCCACCGGTGAAAGTTCTGTTTCCGTCACCCATTTATGATTTTTCACTTCCTCACCAGTCTCCGTATCCGTGTAGCTCACCATATAAATGGTTGTTTGTTCTGTTGAATCAATCGTGGCTGTAGCGCCATCCATTCCTTCCATATGATCCGTATTTAATACTACTTCATCTCCTGCTTGAAATGGCTCTTCTCCGGGATCTTCAATTTCTTCATGAATAACCCATTTATGATCTTCTACAGGCTCTCCACCAGTCGTTGGGGTATAGGAAACGGCATAAACAGTTGTCTCAAATGCACCTGTAACGGTTGCTGTGGCACCATCCATTCCTTTCATGTGATTCGCATGCATAACTGCTTGACTTCCAACTGGATAAGTTGGGTTTTCTGCAACTGTTAAATCCTCCGGAACCTCACCTGAACTTGAATGATTCATCCCTGAATGATCCATTCCTTCTTCCATGGAATCAGACTCTTCTTCATTCATATCCATGTTTTCATTTGACTCATTCTCTTTATCTGTATTATCTTTGGGTGCTGTTTCATCATTTCCTGCACAAGCCGTTAAAACAAGAGCTATCATTAGAGGAACTAATCCAATCAGTAATTTTTTAATTTTCATTATCCCTTGCCTCCACCCGAGTAAATTTTAAATAGTAATCAATCTTCCATAATTGAGCATTAATAGCACAAATGATGGTACTTAGCGACATAATGACCGCTCCAATGGCTAGGCATCATCTATCATGACTACTTTTTTCCCATCTTGCTTAATTCTTTCAAATTGAAAAGCTGATTTTCGCAACAGAAAACCAGCTTTTTATTCTTATATTTAGGCATTAACATCATAGCCTTGTTCTTCAATAGCTTCTTTCATGGCATCAACATTTACTTTTGTTTCATCAAAAGTAACATCTACAATACCCTCTTCTAAATTAACTTCAGCTGCTGATACACCATCTAATTTTTTTAATGCACCTTCAACTGACATTTTGCAATGACCGCATGACATGCCTTGTACATTTAACGTTTTCTCCATGACCTTTTCACCTCCTTTAAAGTTATAGAAAAAAATTATATCTTAACTCTCTTTAAGCGAAGGGAGTTGGAAACAACACTTACCGAACTTAGTGCCATTGCTGCACCAGCAACCCATGGCGCAAGTAATCCGACTGCTGCAACTGGAATTCCTGCTGTATTGTAGCCGAAAGCCCAGAAGAGGTTTTGACGGATATTTTTAATCGTTGCATGACTGATTTTGATGGCTTTCGGTATGAGTAATAGCTCTCCACCAAGAATCGTAAGGTCAGCAGCTTCAATGGCCACTTCTGTACCAGTTCCAATAGCAATTCCAATATCTGCAGTAACTAATGCAGGTGCATCGTTCACACCGTCACCAACCATCGCTACCTTTTTACCCTTGACCTGAATTTCTTTGACTTTATCCGCTTTTTCTTCAGGTAACACTTGAGCAATCACATAGTCGATTCCTACTTGTTTTGCAATAGCTTGAGCTGTTCTTTCGTTATCCCCTGTTAACATGATTACTTCCAAGCCTTGTTCTTGTAACTCTTTAATTGCTTGCGGTGCTGTTTCTTTAATGGTATCTGCAACCGCAACAATTCCACTATATTTTCCATCAATAGCAATCAACATCGCTGTTTTGCCATTGTTTTCAAATTCAACCAATTTTTCTTCGTTAGTCCCAATATCAATTTGATGATCATTCATTAATTTTCGATTTCCAACAAGAACTTGTTTTCCAGAAATCTTAGCTTCAATACCATGACCATGTATAGCATCAAATTCATCCACTTCCACAAAATCAATAGCTTTCTCTGTTGCGTATGCCACAATAGCTCCTGCAAGTGGATGTTCCGATCCTTTTTCTGCACTAGCTAACAATTGTAATGTTTCTTCATCACCAGAAAAATCCGTTACTTCCGGTTTTCCTTTTGTGATGGTTCCTGTTTTATCAAGAACAATTGCATCTAACTGATGCGTTCTTTCCAGGTGTTCTCCACCTTTAAAAAGAATTCCGTTCTCTGCAGCCTTTCCTGTACCAACCATAATGGATGTTGGTGTTGCAAGCCCTAACGCACATGGACATGCAATAACAAGGACAGCAATTGCTGCAACTAGGGCAGGTTCAAATTGACCAGGCTGGAAAAATGAAATCCAGACAATAAATGTTAGAATTGCAATACCAACAACGATCGGTACGAAATAGCCGGATATCACATCAGCTAGGCGTTGAATGGGTGCTTTCGATCCTTGTGCTTCTTCCACAACTTTGACAATCGAAGCAAGGGCAGTATCTTTACCTACCTTTGTTGCTTCCATTTCAATTGAGCCATTTTTGTTTATCGTCGAGCCGATAAGACATGAGTCTACTTCCTTTTCAATTGGAATGGATTCACCTGTAATCATCGATTCATCGACAGATGTTCTTCCCTTCACAAGCCTACCGTCTACAGGTATTTTCTCCCCTGGTTTTACAACTAATCGATCACCAACAACAACTTCCTCAATCGGAATCATGATTTCCTCGCCATTTCTTATAATGCGAGCTTCTTTTGCCTGTAAATTAAGCAAAGAGGATAGTGCATTCGTTGTCTGGCTTTTTGCTCTCGCCTCTAAATACTTACCAAATAAAATCAACGTGATTAATACAGCACTTGTTTCAAAATACAAATGAGGCATATAATTTGGATTTCCAACGGTCTTAAGTGCTTCATATAAACTATAGAAATAAGCAGCACTTGTACCTAATGCAACAAGTACATCCATGTTCGCTCCACCACTCTTCAGGTTCTTATATGCACCAACATAAAATTGCCATCCGATGATAAATTGCACAGGCGTTGCCAAAGCAAATTGGAACCACGGATTCATGAATATATCCGGTAGATTCATATTAAATAAATGAACCACCATGGTTATTAATAGCGGTGCAGCTAACACAGCCGAAATAATTAACTTCATCTTCTTGTGTTTTAGTTCTTTTTCTTTATGTGTTTGCTTTTCCGCTGCTTCCGCTTTAGGTATCGCATCATAACCCACATTTTTGATTTTCCCAATCAATGCTTTAAGATCTGTGAGTCCTGGGTTATATTCTATAGATGCAGTTTCTGTTGTTAAGTTTACAGTTGCGTGCTTTACTCCTTCTTGCTTATTCAATACTTTTTCAATACGGTTCGAACATGCAGCACAGGTCATTCCCAAAACATCTAATTCTGCCTTTTCCATTAAAACTCCATAGCCGACATTTTCAATTTTCTTCGTAATATCTTCTATGGAAGTTTTTTCTGAATCATAGTCTACGGTTGCCTTTTCTGTCGTTAAATTAACTTGTGCTTCCACACCGTCCATTTTATTTAACGTTTTTTCAATACGACTGGAACATGCAGCACAGGTCATTCCTGTTATTCCAAGTGTTGCATGATTCGTTTCACTCATAATAGCTCCCTCCTTACTTAGAAAACTGCTTCAATACACTCATTAACTCCTCAATCGTTTCTTTACCTTCACCTTGTCTGATCGCATCACTGACACAATGGTTAATATGTCGTTCGGTGACAGAAAAACCTACATTTTTTAATGCGGATTGGACTGCGCTAATTTGTACTAAAATATCTACACAATATCGATCATCTTCCACCATTTTCTGTATTCCACGAACTTGGCCTTCGATCCGTTTTAAACGGTTAATGATTTTTTGCTTTTCATCTTTAGTTCTTGGTTTAACTGGGTGATCATGTAAGAATTTATCCAAATGAATCACTTCCTTTTCTGTTATATCTATACTATACCCCCACATGGTATATTTGTCAATAAAAAACCTCATATTTTGTAAAGTGTCTTGGAAATTTTTTATTCTACATTTATAGTACAGTCTTAATTTGTCACTTCAACAATAACCTATACCAAGATCCAGCCTTGGCAATAAAAGCCTGGGACTTTTTCATTTCTTTCACCGTACATTCTTAAAATCCAACCGAATTCTCATATACTATACAAAGCAAATGGAAATTGCGTTCACTGGGAATGATTCGATTTTCCTTGTTTTGGTGAGCGGACAAATATAATCGCCAATACCGCTCCTACAAAGGCTAAAATTCCAGCCCAGAAAGAATGCTTGTTGAAAGCTCTCGTTCAGTGCGACAACTGAGTTTCCTGCAGTACTGGAGTCCGTTGTCGATGCAGCAACAGCGACCATAATGGCAAGACCGATCGCTGAACCAATTTGGAACATTATATAAACCGGATGCAAGTCCTGATTTTTCTGATTCTACTTCTGCCACAGACGCCGTCGTAGCCGGTAAATAAGCAAGTGCATTACCAAGAGATGCGATGAACGAAGGCAGCAATAAGCTTATCCAATAATTCCCATCTACTGTAGCTGCCCTATCATGCTTTTTGGTTTTCCCACCAACCCCAAAAGGGATGGATGAGAAAATACAAGTGCTGGTACGACGGCTGTTAACTTTAACTCTTTCGAATACGGCTTCCAAGAAGTTGCTTCTTCTAAACTATCTTCTCCATGAACTTCATATTTTCTTTTCCAATCTCTAATAGTCCCGGGATCAACAGAAAATTTAGCGGTAATGTCAGCTATTAAATGATGACCATTCTTCATAAAGGTGTAAAATGGATAATTTTTCTGTCTTTGAATATTTAATTCGACCCATAAAAAAATACTCCCCTTAGATAAACAGATTTTTATTTTTTAATCTGTCTACCTGATGGGGAGCAGTTCAAAGATTGATCAAAATGGATTCTTTTTTAATAGACACTATTTGTTTTTCATAAAAAAGTTTGATCATTTTCCACTGGAGTTACTCAACAATTGCCAGTTAGTTGAACAAAAAACCTTAAAACATAAAAATGATTATTCTATAACAAAAGATAAGAATTTCAATATAACATCTTTCTTAATGTAAAGTATTCAGCGGTTACAATATTTCGATATACCCTTCTGTTCCATGCACACGAATTCGTTGCCCATCTTTTATCAGTTTGGTAGCATTTTCCACCCCGACAACTGCTGGCAAACCATATTCACGCGCGATAACTGCTCCATGGGTCATCAGTCCACCAACTTCGGTGATGAGACCTTTTATAGATACAAACAATGGTGTCCAGCTAGGGTCCGTAAAGGCGGTGACTAATATATCTCCATCTTCCAGATCAGCTTCATCCATGTTTAAGATGACACGTGCTCTGCCCTCTATAACACCGGAAGAAACCGCGAGACCTGCAATTGCTCCGGCCGGGAGATTTTCTCGTTTGTATTCACCTGCTATGATTTCACCATCAGACGTGATAACACGTGGGGGAGTTAGTTTTTCATATAATTTGTACGCTTCTTTCCGTTTGCTGATGATCTGGTAATCCAGTTTATTTGTGCGTACGACTTCGTGAAGTTCTTCAAAACTGAGATAGTATATATCTTCTTTTTCATGAATCACATCCGCTTGTACAAGTCGTTCGGCTTCTTTCAGCAAAGCCTGCTTATAAACGAAGTAGTGATTCATCCAAGCGTATTTGGGATATTCCCGGTAACCGCTGAAATTCAGAACGATGTCGATCATTCGTTTGGTTTCTTTGGCTTTTGTCTCACCGTCCGGAAGACGCTTCAATCGTTCCAAAAGCTCTTGTTCTTTGTCCATAGCAACACGCTTCCCATGTTCGAACTTCAAGCTGCCGGCATGAGGCTCAAAGTTTCTAATGTTGCTCAGGATCATGGGGACAAGCGTACTCGGTTTTTCACTCCATCGCGTTCTTGTTATATCGATTTCTCCAGTGCACCGCATTCCGTATTTTTGAAGAAAAGCATAGATCGCGTCTCGAGTTTCCTGTCCGCCGTCAAACTTATGGAGTTCATCCAAAAAGTTATCCGCTTTTACATATTGCAAATAATCAATCACCTCCGGATAGGGACGAATCACATCTGCGACATCCATTAGCTCCAGACCCATTTCCGACGTAACGTTGTTCGGCACAGATTGAGAAAGCGTATCCGCCGCATTCTTTTCGCCTAACCACTCGTTCATGTTTTCATTGATCCATCTTGAAGCATTTATAACGGCCATAATGGCGCTCAAACCTTGCATGTCAGTCAAGAACTTCATTAATTGCTGGATATCTTCCCGAATAAAATCGAATAACGCCGATCCAGACTTCGTTTGAATGTTTTGTTTCAACTGTTCGATCAACGCTTGACTGTGCTTGATCAAATCCGAGACGATTGTCGGATCGTTATCGAATTGTGCCAGCGGATCTGGATTGCTATTACTGGGACTCGCTGCTTTTGTATCATCTTGTATCGATTTTATAAAACCTTCTCGCTCTACTATGGTCATGAGTGCGTCTTTTATAAGTGGATCGTGTTGTCCCATGCCATTTAAAAACATTTCTCTGCTATTAGGCGAAGCCAATTGATGTGTGACATCAACAAACAACCTTCCGCCAGCTTTACGCATCGGCGCTGGAGTCATTAATAGGTAAAAAGACAATCCGAGCGGTTTGATGGGATCAGTCATCATTTGTTGGTGGCCAACAGATATATAGACGTGACTTTCTTGATCATTCACTTCTGGGATCGGGTATAGCGTCGTGATGGGCCGGCTCTGCACAATGTAAAATGTATCATGGGTCAAACACCATTCGATATCTTGCGGCTGGCCGAAATAAGCCTCGATCTGTCTTCCGATGCGTGCTAGTTGTAAAATTTGTTGTTCAGTAAGTGTTTGAGTCTTTTGCTGATCCGGATCGATCTGTTGTGTCTCTGTTCCGCCTTCTTTTCGTCCATAGATAGCCAACTTTTTTGTTGCTATCCTCTTATCAACGATTTCCCCTTCCTGTACTTTATAACAATCGGCAGATACCAAGCCGGAGACCAGTGCTTCCCCAAGTCCAAAGCTGGCATCGATTGATAGCAGCTTTCGGTTAGAAGTAATTGGATCAGCGGTAAATAAAATTCCTGAAGCCTGTGGGAACACCATCTGTTGGACGATTACGGATAAATACACTTGGCTGTGGTCAAATCCGTTTTGCATACGGTAAATCACGGCACGATCCGTAAATAGGGAAGCCCAACATTTGCTGATGTGCTGCAAGATCGCTTCTTTTCCGATGATATTTAAATAGGTGTCTTGCTGACCGGCAAAAGAGGCATGGGCTAAATCTTCAGCAGTTGCACTGGAACGCACTGCATAAGCATGTTCATCGCCAAACCGGGAGAGATAGTGAGCAACAGCTTTCAAAACATCGGAAGGAATCTCTACTTCCATAATGGTTTTCCGAATCTTCCTGCTGATTTCACCAATTTGATCTCGATCCTCTACTTTTAGCAGTGTTAGTTGATCCAACAATTTGTTGAAGGCTTCGTTTTGTTCGAGGGCTTTTTGATAGGCTTCTGTCGTAACACAAAATCCTTCTGGCACTTGTATTCCATGAATCTTCGATAGTTCCCCTAAATTCAACCCTTTTCCTCCGACGAGTAAAAGTTGCGTTTTATCAATCTCCCGAAACTCTAGTACATACGGTTTCATTTCTTTCCCTCCCATTTATCGCTTAATACCAAGACGAATCATATGACAAAATTGTTCATCTGATCAGCCAATTACGCTGTCCACTCGTTCTTGCTCCTGGCGAAGTTCCATGTTCATATCAAACACTCCTTTTAAAAAATAAAAATAGGGGTTGACTAAAAAGGGTTTTAGATGTACAATTGAGATAGGGTAATTTATACGAAAATATATCATTAGTGCATCTATATAAATTTACCACAGTTTCTCATTTTTATCAATGTATTTACACGACAATAATTGTTATAAATTAAAAAGAAGAAAAACCCCATTTTACAAGACAAATGGCTCCCACTAAATGATATCCAATCATTTAATGTAGCGTCAGGAAAATACGGATTTACAACGTTAAGAAATTCCGATATTGAAAAGCCCAATTTCTTAGTATTAATATTAAGAAATTGGGCTTTTTTCGTTACCCCATTAAAGCGCCCGTTAGCGTAACAAAGGTTATCTATATACCATTTTATGATTGATCATCCTATAATTAAATCTCGGGAACATTACCTGATATAAAACGCTGGTGGTTCAATACCCAGCATCCGAAATAATATAACCCTGCCCACGGTGGTGGATTTCATTTTCCAGCGCTTATTGAAGCCGTTCAATGTGGCTTTGCTGCCCGGCGCCAAAAAACGGATCTTCCTTCACCTCGGCAAGTCTTTCATCCGTAACGGAGGACCACATTTCACGTGTCTCTCCACGCATTTTCTCACAAGCCGTAAGCAAATCAGGCTGACATTTGCGCCGAGGTATACTTAGATTATATAGGAGTTTTCCTGACAACCCCTGTCAGTGAAGTTCATTTTCTTCATCTCTTTTCCCTAACATCCAGTGTTTCTACTCTAATCTTGCGAAGTAGTCGAAATGCCTTTTCCACCTACGGGTAATGATGTATTAATTTTCTCCACCCCTGCAATTATCGGTTTGGCTTTTTGAATTAATGTCTGCGCTCCTTCCATTGACAAAGAAGCTTGATGAGCATTCTCGTCACTCCATACCTCATAAACATAAATTGAGTCAGAACCGTCATCATCTAAACTAACAACATACAACTCACAGTCATTTAATTCCTCCATCGACTTTGAAGCCTCCAACAGCATTTCTGCCAAAGCATCGCGTTTCCCTTCAACAGCAGTAAACTTGTTATACAACCCGAATTTACTCAATGTCATTCCTCCATTTAAAAAATGTACGATATAATAGTAATTCCATCTAACCTTTATAAATCCTTCTTTTACACAATCTGGACCGTTTGCGGTATAACCTTATATTACTTTTACCATAAGAAACCCCTTTAGACAAATTACATCCAAAGAGGTAAAACATCGCAACAACTTTATAAACATCGCATCTTTTTTTACAAACTTCGCGACTTTATTTTGCCATTAAATGGCCTTTTTTAAAGCATTTGCGGGCACAGCTTTATTCCAGATTTGCGCCCGTTAAAGGAACAATGAAATTACATATTGGGTACCTTAAGTTTGATCAGAATTTATCTAAAGCATGCCAAGCTGTTGCAGGAAGTGTACATCATCACAAGAAACCCAATAATCCTTGATTTTACCCTCTTCCAGAGAGAAGATATCCATACCATGAAAAGAGATAACTTCTCCAGCATTTGCCTTGGCACCCGGCATTTCCCCGTTATATGTTCCAGTCAATTTCCAACGTGCGGAAACATAAGCGTTTTCTTCGATAGGGCCTACTTCAATTGACATCTTTACGTCATTAAAGATCGCACGCCCATTCGTTATCATTTCCTTTAATGCTTCTACTCCTTTTCGTGCTTCTGAATCCTTCTTATCAAGCCTTGCTTGATGAACTGTGCAGTTAGGTGACGTCACCTCATTAAGAATGGAAACATCTCCATTCCAAGCCTTTACCCATAGCTTATAAACTTGTTTTCCATTAAGAACAGTCAATCCAAAAACCTCCTCAGTACGATTATATACTGTATTCAAGATCTCCCTTGGGATTCCTTCTTTTCTTCTTCCCTGATTTGCTTTTGCCTCATCTAAGTGCATGTATTGGGGGTCAAATTCACCTGCAAACCTCATAATATTCTCTTTTGTTAATTTGTATGATTTAGTTTTGAAAACTTATCCAATTGTAAACTCATCTAATTTCAAGAAAACACCTCTTTTTGTTAGTTAACGCTACTACTCATTATAATTTTCTGCGGTTTGATTTCATTTTCAACTCTTGCACCCTATAGTTAAGTAGAATCCTTAACAGTATCTTCTGCACCTTAATATATCTCCAATCCGTTAAATGTGTTGCTCCATAATATGATTGATTAGAAAAAGACGCCTTTCTTTTAAAGAAAAGCGCTCCTTTTGCGGAAGATAATTTCACGATTTACTTGGTTAAATTAAAGCTTTGCTCAATTAAGTTATAAACTTCTTTTTCTGAATCTATACGTTCTAAAACAAGTGATATCCAATTTTCCTTATCCATATGATATCCAGGTAAAATACTCTTTCCATTTCTTAAACTGTCACTTATTTCGGGGGGACATTTTAAATTCAGAATATCTATTTCGTCATTTCCATCTAATCCTAATTTTTCTGGGAGAATATTCATTACAAGACCATACCATTTTTCGTTAGATTCATGTCTTAAAGCGGCATAGTTTGGAAATTTTCGAAATGGGTAATCAGGCGATGTACCGAAGTTTTCTTTGACGTGCTTAAAAATATCTTCTCTTGTTAACATACTTAATAATTCCTCCAACAATTTAAATAAATTTTCGGCATTTGCCGATCCAAATGGAACAATGGTGTTTTTTGAAGTCATCTTCATAATCGATGTAAAGGTGACGCGTTTTACTAACTGTCAACATTAAGGCTTTTATTTTGAAATCTGTTGTTATTACAATTGATATTTCAGCCAGTGAATATAAAGGACAACAAACTGAAAATGCGATTGAAAATTGCGAATAGGGTAGGTAAAAGAAAACAGTCAGCAATAGGTAAGCCTTTGAGGTGATCTCCAGCTTTTCCCCTGCTCCACACGAAGCGTGCTAGTTTCCCAGCACTTCGCGTTCCATCTAACGAAATTTACTAGATCATAAGTTTCTCGTTACTCACGTGTTTAGGATCGTTTAATCAATTCTAGTCCGCACTTTTCACGGTACTTGTTGACCTTATTTACCGTAGACTTGGTCATATCAAGTCTACGCATGAGTATGTTAATCATCTCTTTGTCCGTATAATGGATTAATCGATGTACCTCTTTATGGAGGATTCGTAAATTATGAAATTCATCGGTTCCCCCCAGGTACAATGGGATATAGTGGTGACAGTGAACTTCGGAAGCAACTAAATCTATGCCTGTGATTTCGCATTTCCCTAGTTTCATACTGTACCGGCTTATTCGATTATCCATATACTCAACACTTCGGTTTGGGATCTTCGATTTCATCAGTAAGCCAACCTCTCGTTGGATATCTGGACGAAGTCTTTTGTGTATTTTTTCTCTTCCTTCCTTAGTATAAGGCGTAAGCTTTGTACTAAAACCCATTGCGTTTACTGTCTTTACATTGGCGAGAGGAAATAGGTACACATTAGAAATATTGAACGTTTTGAAACCCAAGCTGTACAATTTCTTGTACGTAGGCGGAGGATTGGCAGGATGTCCATGTTTCCCAACCGGCTTGAGATGATTGTATATGAAAGCCTGCAGATCGTAAGCAAGACGTGCGAACTCTGGATTGACATGTGTTGCTCTTTTGAAATAGTGATGAATACCTAACACAAAACTGTTGAAGCGCTGGGCATTTTGAGCGGTAGGCGAGGCTTTTATACTCCGGATAAGCTCTTTCGCTTTCTTCTTGATTTTTCGCTTTTTATCGGCTTTGACGCCTGTATGCGCCACCCTCTTTTTACCCTTTTTATTCGCGCGAATAGTAAAGCCCAGAAACTCAGATTCTCGTTTCCGCAGATTCACAATTTGTGACTTTTCCGGTGAAATGTCTAGTTTCAAACGATCTTTTAAGTACAACCGTACCGCATGATACCACCTCTCTGCTGTCTTTCCATCTTTACAGAGAATTTTAAAGTCGTCCGCATAGCGGACGAGGTATCCTTCTTTTAGGTTCGTTCGCTTCCTAGCCTGCCTTGCAGAATCATCTGAGCTGTATGATTTGGTAAGAGGAAATGTCTCCCATTGTCCCTTAACCCATTGATCTAGGTCGTTAAGGACGATATTTGATAATAACGTCGATAATAGCCCGCCTTGCGGCGCGCCTTCTGTAGGGATACCCTCTCCGTCAATTTCAGCTTTTAGCATTTTTGTAATACAAGCTAAGACCTTTCTGTCCTGAATTCCCATGTTCCATAATTGTTTGATTAGTAATCTATGGTTAATATGATCAAAGAAACCTTTGACATCAATGTCCACCACAAAATGAAAATGGGCTTGATTGATGAGGAATTGGATCCTTGCCATCGCATGGTGTGCAGATCGAAGCGGTCTGAACCCGTAACTATGATTATAGAATTGGGCTTCTGCAATCGGTTCAAGCACTTGCTTAAAACTTTGTTGAATGATTCGATCTAGCATGCAAGGAATCCCTAGAGGTCTTAGCTTACCATTCTCTTTTTCAATCAGTTTTCGTCTGACTTTCTTCGGACGATAGTTTTTAAGTTTATTTTGGATTTCTGTCACTAATTCTTCTTCCGACAACTTTTTCATATCTGTGATGGTTTTCCCATCAGTTCCTGGCGTCTTAGAGCCTTTATTGGATTTGATTGTACGATAAGCCAACAGAATATTTTCCCGAGATGTCATCACATCATAAAGGTGAGAAAATGACTGTTTTTCCAAGCTTCTCGTGTATAAATCGGTAAAGGTATCTGTCATATCGTAGTAATCCCAATATCGTAAAGCTTGCACTGTGGCATTCCCTCCTTTAAGGAGTAATGTTCCCACGTTCTTACCTGATCGGTGCAATGCACGTATGGAAAATGATCATTCTTTTCCGTTAGACTTGGGGCTATTCCTCCACTTCCATTACAGGAGATTCATCAGTCATGCCCCTACCCTCGAAAGGATAAATACCTTTCGGCATAAGCCTTATAGTAACCGTTTAGGGTGACAGCCCCTGTTACAACGTTCCTTATTTTCCAAGTCCCTTACAACCTAGCTTTTCATTCTGAACTTAGGTGTTCCCCTGTAAGCCTGTGAGCCGGATACCACCATTGTCTGGTATAGCGTGTTTCAGAGGGCCAATTTTTACTCCACACCACTCACCCCATCGTTAGATGGGCCATAGGTTTCCCTATGTTCAATCTTTAGACCTGTATGTTCGGTTATTCGTCAGTTCCTATATGATCGGAACCATTCTCACCTTATCCAGTTTTTCAGCCGTGCGGCATATCCGTCGGCATACCTTTTCTAAAAGGAATGGCTTCAGCCTTCGTTCTGCCGAATCTACCTGTACTTCAAACCCCATGACCTGTCAGCCATAACGCATGCAGGAGTATTGACGGGATGGTTTCGGGAAACATGGCTCCGTCATTCCCATCCTCGGTTGTAACGTTAGAATTCATGAAAAAAAAATCCTCTGTATTTCACGCTGTAGAGCGCTTATAACAGAACTTGTCGAACGAAGCCCGATTGTTGAAGGTTATTGTATTCCTTATCTTTAAGATACACCCGTTTGTCCTATTAAAGATTATTTTTTTATATTGACTCTATAACTACTTCCCCTTCGCATGAAGGTACTTCGAATCCGTTTAGATAAGATGTTAAAGTATCTTCGGTGATTGGAAAAGCTGCATTTGCATCAAATCTTTTACTCCGTACATCTAACCGTTTGCGAATAATTTCAGGGCTAACTTTCAAATAAATAAGTTTCCACTCACCACCAGCTTCTTCAATTAGCTGTTTGTATCTATCTCGTTTGGCTTTTTGCCAAAAACTAAAATCAATAACAACCTTTCGTTTATCCTGAATTAGACGTATCAATTGATTACGAAGCCTTGTTTCAGCTTCAACTTGATAATCGCCATATTTCTCAACAGGATAGTCTATTCCATAACGTCCATTAACCTTCCAAATCTCTTCATCAATTGAAAGACGTACAAACCCTTCTTTTTCCAAGCGTTGTGCGAATGTCGTCTTCCCTGAACCTGCTACACCACACATCATAATAATTAATGGATTTGAAGTTATTTGTCTTAATATATCCTTTAAATTTATATTGACTTTCATTTTGAACACCCTTAAAATTCTATATTTGGAGTATTTTATTAAAAAATACTTATTTAATTATTCAGCTTCATTTAGTTGGAGGACACGATTATAATTGTAAACTAAATATCCTTCCGAAAAGTTCCTACAATATTCCACAATCATGTGGCCCGTTTATTGAATTGTCACATTCCGGCTTGGCAACGTAATTGTATTAAATAAGAAGTTGGGCAGAAAAGGGTCTGCTACGAAGGGCTTCGGAAATTGCATATCCATATTCCAATAATTGTTCTTGCCATGTATTTTTAGTTAATGAAATTTCAATTTCTCCACTTACTTGATTAATTAATTCTTGAAATATGGCTTCCTTGCTATTAAAGTGCCAGTAAATGGATGAAACCGTTAAATCGAGTTTTTTTGATAACTGACTCATAGAAAATAACTCCAACCCCTCTTGTTGAAGTAACTTCCATGAAGTAGATATTATCTTATCCTTTGTAACGCTTTCCTTTATTGCCATGCTGTTTTACCTTCCTTCTATATTGAAAATTATTTATGTTTTATGTCCCATTATTTTCGATTATACGCAACATGGAGTTGTTTAAACAGTCATATGGCATAAAACAGGATAGTAATTAGTATGCAAAATATAAAAAGAAACAACATATTAGTTTGGAATAAAGTTTGATCATTTTTCTACCCATGTTGTTCCACAGGTGCGCCATATTGTGGTGTTAGTGCGGGTGCTCTTACAATGTAGTAATAATCGGTCCTTCCTTGGTAAGAATAACCGTATGTTCGTATTGAGCCACAAAGCTTTCATCGGTTAGGAAGGTCCATCCATCTTCAGATTGGAAAACTTCCTCTTCAAATGTAGAGATCATAGGCTCAAAAGCAATTACCATACCATCTTTTAAAATCTCGTCATCCCAGCGGGCGAAGTAATTGAAAATATGTTTTGGTGCTTCATGAATCGAACGCCCAACACCGTGTCCAGTAAGATTTTTTATAACTGTTAAGCCATGCTTTTTCGCAACATTGTGTGCAGCTTTTCCGAGCGCGCTTTTTTTTGAACCTGGCTTTGCCTTCTTAAGTCCAGCGTCAAATGCTTCTTTAGCAACGTCGCATATTTGCTGTAAAATTCTCTCCCCATTCCCTACTACAAAGGAAATTCCAGTATCTGCGAAATACCCGTTTTTTGAACCTGAAACATCAATATTTACTAAATCCCCTTCTTGAATGATCCGTTTCCTCTTCGGAATCCCGTGCGCTACTTCTTTATTTATGCTAATGCACGTATATCCGGGAAAATCATATTCTCCTTTTGGGGCAGATTGAGCCCCTGCTTTTTCAAACATCTCTCCCGCAATTTCATCGAGTTCTTTTGTGGTAATCCCAGGTTTCGTACTATGGACTAATTCATCTCGAATCGCCCCACAGATTTCACCAATTACTTTTAATCCATCAAAATCCTTTTTAGTCTTTGCAACCATTATATGTCCTCACTTTTTAATGTATTTTATGATTGGTATTCCATTTAGTTTCTAACATAAACAGAACGGTTTTTCTTCAACAATCTGTCCCGGTTTGCAGTATAACCTTATATATTACTTTTGCCATAGGAAATCATTTAATAAAGCATATCCAAAGTAGCAAAACGGTGCAACTCTTTTCAAAACGGTTTAACTTTTTTATAAATGGTCCAGCTTTTTTACAAACGGTGCGACTTTATTCTAAAGCCACAAAACTTGTTGATTTAGAATAAAGTTTAATCAAAAAGTGCCATTAAAACCTGATTTGGCTACAAAGGAAGAGCCTGTTTTTGTAAAAAAGTTTGATCATTTTCTACCGTTGATCTTCCGCAATCGCGTTTTGTGGAATCTAACCATAATGTTACTGCCTTTTGCGCTTGTTAAACTATAGCGTTACTTTAAATGTAGTACTTCATAATAATAACCTTGTTTAGTTAAATCTTTCGTACATATTGATTATCACTCTGATCTTTCACAACTACCCCCAGCTCATTTAAATCCACTTTTAAATTTTTTGCCTTTTTCTTATCTCCTTCCCTAATTGCATTTCTACGTTTATATAAGATAGCATTAATTTTCTCTCCAAATGTATTATCTTCCAGGGTCCAAAGAACGAATTCATCTACATATGGATCCTGTTCACTCCAGGGGTAATGATGTTGCAGGAAGATTTCTCGTATTTTTTCCTTCTTAATGTCCGTCTTTTCACTCAAAAGCTCTTGACCTTTATTACCCGTAATTACGATCTCATTATCTTCCATAAAGATTTCTTTTATCTCGGATTTTCTAATTGTCTTTTCCTTTTCATCTTTATTGATCAATATTTCTTGATCGCTTATACTCATTTTTAGTGCTTCACTATAGACTGTTAGTGATAAAAGAACACCTATAACTACACCTACGAACATCAAGATAATAGACACCCAAAAAGGGTTGAATGAATCCAAAAGTTGAATGACTTTTGAATCGGAAAAGAAAGATATTCTTTTTACGAAATCCAACAACTTTGGAAGAAACCAGCCTATCGTTCCTAAAACAATAGGAAATAATACTGCAATCAATTTTTCCAAGAAACCCATACCAATTGTGGATGTATTTTTCATTGGGATTGTCACCTCCGGGATTTTATATTTTAAGATAGTTGAATTAAGATTTATGGAGTATCTTGAAATTCTGACAAAATATTCAATACAAAGTAAGTTAGAATACTTCGATGAAAATAATAATTATCAAACAACAAATACGCATTTAAAATATATAGCCTTATTCAACCATCAACCGGATTAACCCCCGAATTTTGGACAATAACACTCTTAAACTAGCTTTTCCTTAAAATTACGTTATTTTCTCCAGTTTATCTTCTTCTTTTGT